>JAZUKZ010000035.1:0-32105 GCA_045643545.1 Candidatus Aphodosoma sp.
CCAAATTCCGCGACGAAAAAGAGTACCAGTACCAGATGCTCGACATCGAGGAACTCCGCCGCATCGTCCAGCCCATCTGACCCCCCAAAAACCACAGCAGATATGAAAAAAACACTCACCATCCTCGCCCTTGCCGTCCTCCTGATGGCATGCGGCAAAACACCCGTCACCCCCGGTCCCGAACCCGTTGACAGCCAGTTCATCGGCACCTACGACCTCCACCTCGTCTACGACAGCATCATGACCCTCGACGGCGAATGGGTCTCCGAAGAATTCTACGAAGAGTTCGTCCACAAAACCAACCCGCCTAAAGACGGCCGCCTCATCATCGAGCCCGACCGCGAAGGCCGCCTCATCGTCACAGCCACCATCCTGACCGACGGCGACTCCAAAACCCTCTTCACCACCGAAGCCACCGAGCACGACGGCATCCTCACGCTCTCCGACTGCACCAGCGACTACTACCGCGAGACCACCGGCGTCAGCACCCACTTCACCTTTCACGGCTTCCACTCCTCCCTCCCCGAAATCACCTTCAAAAGCATCTACACCGTCTCCGACTTCTCCTACCTCATCACCCTCACCTGCACCCGCCGCTGACCCCCTCCCTCCCCGCGCAATAGGGTAGTGCCCCTTCCGTTTCCGTTTTCGTTGACCCTTTTCGTTTCCGGTGATTAAAATGGGTCTGTGACCCTTTTCGTTTTCGGTGAGCCACCACCGCGCCAGCGCTTTTCGTTTTCGTTTTCGTTGATTACCACCGCGTCTGCGCTTTTCGTTTTCGTTTTCGTTTTCGTTGAAATCCCTCCTCCAGTCGGAACATAATCGGAACATAAACGGAACATCACACCTCGCCCCTCATCACCCTCCCCACCACATAATGATACACACTCACATAAGGGTGCTCCCCGGCCTTACCCCTGTGCGCCGTCCTCCTCGCCCAGTCCTCCGGGAAACGCCTGTTCCAAGCCGCCATCTCAGCCTCCATCCTTCTCCTGAAACCCTCATCCTCAAGCAACTCCCGCGCCCTCTTCGAAGCCTCCCGAAGCCGCTCATTCCCCTCCACCGTACCCCCTCTTGCCTCGCGCTTCCCATGCCATCTATAGACATGCACATTACCATTCTTCCCTGTCCTCACCGACAGACACTCCTCAACCTTACCGCGCACCTCGCGCAGCCAACTTGCCAATTTAATCTGCATAATAAATTCTTTTTTAATTGTTTAACTACTAAATTAATTCTATACCTATGCCAATAGGTAGCCAGCCATTCCTATGGCTGGAAAACGAAACCAATTCGATATCCAAAAGTATTCGTTCCAAGCGAAGGCGCAGGAACGCGGCTTCATCGAAGCCGAACTCTCTTCCCCCCTCCCTCTCATGTGAAAGTGCCTCTCCCTTGAAAAACCGCAGCGGAGTGACATGCACAAAGCAAACATTCTGAGTTACTCACTGTTTGCGTGTGCGTATGGCGCAGCGCTCCTCTAACCTCATCACCTCATCAGCGCTTTTCGTTTTCGTTGATTACCACCGCGCCGGCGCTTTTTCGTTTTCGTTTTCGTTTTCGTTGAAACTTTTCGTTTTCGTCAAATCTTCACATACCTCCCCCTCTCAACCTTCTCAATCACCCCTTTCTCGGCATTCCCCTTCAGAATCTCCATCACCTTCGTCCTCCCGATATTGCTCAGCTTCCCCATCTCCAGCGCCTCCTGAGTCGTAAACTCCCTCCCCAGACTCTCATACCACTGACCATAGCGCTCATTCATCCTCTCCGCAACACACGCACTCTCCCTCGGCAGCATCTGGAACGCCTTCGCAATATGAAGTATCACCTTCTCCATAATCTCCATCGTAATCCTGAAATCCATGTCCGAACAGAAAATCTCCCTGTAAGCCTCGTCATACTCACCCTCAACCATCCCCCTCACCATCGGACCGCCGTCAAAACAAATCTGAGGCTCTTGAACCCTCACACTCAGCACCGGCAGCGAGAAAGCACCGCTCTCCTCGCACCTCAACGCCGTCAGAATCATCGCAATCCTGTAGAACATCAGACCCGCTCGGTGCACACACGCATCAAAATCCTTAGTGTATATCTTCCGCATGCTGGGCTTCCACTTGCCAAACCTCGCATTGAACTCCCCCCTCTGACTCTCAGTCATACGGAACTTATACATCAGACGCTCTCCCATCAGCCTGTTGTACAGCCTGCAGAACTTTCTCCCCACACCGCCGAAAACATCATCCAGACTCCCTTTGTCTTCATCAGGCAGCGGGTCAACCCACTCCTCGCTCCCCTCAAGGGTGTAGAACATAAATCGCGAGAACAAACCGTTCTCCGCCGACGGAAACAACGTAAGCATCTGACCGACAGTACCCGAAAGAACAACCGACAACTTGGAATGTCTGCACTGAACAAACTCATCATTCGTCCTGCGCGAATACGAAATCATCTCATTGTGAAAACACTTCCTCAAACCATCAGAATAATTCGTCTGATCATTCTTGAAAGCCTGATTCATCGTGTCCCCCTCGGAATCCAAAAGCAACAGACCGAGATTATTCTCAGCCAGACGCTGGTACAAAGAGGTGGCAGAGGTGTTGGCTGCCATTATCAGCATGCGCTCCGCAGGTTTCTTCGGCGGCCTCAGACTCGGGTCTTTCTTTGCCTGACTCCTGTACGAAACCTCCTCCCTCTCATACCTCGCCATGTCATTGGCATGACGCAGCCTCTCCTGCTCGTCAACCATGCCCACCAAACCTAAACACGACTCCATAGGCCCCTTGCCGCTCGACGCCGCTCCTGCCACAAAATAATAAAGATTCGCCGACTGCTTCTTGCCGCCATACAAACCATAGAACATCGGCAGCGCAGCCGAATAGGTCGCTATCGACGCCAGCATCATCATCTCCCTCTTCGCCCCAGGAGCAAAATACATCACCGGCTCCCTCAGCAACTCCGGCAACTGGTCGTAAATCCATTCCGGCATCGACTCCACGCGCGAGACTTCCTCCTCACACCTGCCGCCCTCGCTCATCTGCACCGTCAGACCAGCCTCCGCGGCTATCTGCTCCAGCACATCCGAACCCAAATCACTGCGGCTGCCACTCATCTTCAGACAAAAATCATAATGCATCATCGCTGCATCATTGCCGATTCTGCTGAAAGCCAGACTCACAGCCGCAAAAAGATCCCTGCCGGCCTCGCCGAAATCATTGGCAATGCCTACGCCGACCTCTTCCCAGTCATTGTAGTCAGCCAGCAAATCACCATACTTCCCATCAGCGGCCTTAATCAACCCACTGATCCTCTCAAACTTCTCCGACTGCTCCTCAGTCAGAACAATTTGCTTTTCTACGTTTTCCATAAAAAATGATTTTAAGTTATTAAAGTTATTTACCTATATTCTTTTAATTTTCGTTTTCGTTAATCACCATCGCGTCTGCGCTTTTCGTTTTCGTTTTCGTTTTCGTTTTCGTTTTCGTTGATTCGCTTTTCTGCCTGCAAAGATATATACTATTTCTGACTTCCACTGGATACCCGCTAATTACCGCACTAGTTACCGTAACTATTTTTCCTCCAAAAACCACAGATTTATTTGGTGGAATGGATTTTTTTGCATACATTTGCAGCCGGTTAAAGTAATACACAATAAATATATGATACTATGAATGAAACTTACAATCGGATGTTTGCTGTGACAGGAATCCGCTACTGCTGCCGGGATGCGGCGGCGGAGAAGGGAGTCGTGTTGTCGGAGGATGATATGTACAGGGCGGCGGAGGCTTATACGGGTAGTTGTGCGAAGGGCTGCCGCTTCATCCTGACTATGGAGCGGGGAATCGAGTGGGACGGCTGGGCTGTGGCTGTCTATGATGAGTTTTTCCACCTGCGGGGCTACATCTCGCATTCGGAGCGTATGGCCGTGGTGGAGGAGATGGAGCGGCTGGGCACACGGTCGATGTGGGCTGAGGCGGCTGAGGACGGCAGCAACGTGACGCTCTATGTGAGGCTCGTGGAAGACACTGGCTGGAGACCTTTGGCTAAGGAGCGCAGGATTGCCGAGGCTTTGGTGCCTGAGGACGTAATGGTCTGGTTTACAAGAAATGGCAACAGGGCTGAGGTCGTGGGGAGTTGCATGAGGTGGATGGCTGCCGGGAACTGCGACAAGGTAAGCGAGTGGTCGAAGATGATGAAGATATACACGAGCATCTGCGAGGATTCCGACTGCTGGGAAGATGGTGTGACGCGGTCGGTTGTTTTTGATTTCCTCAAAACGAAATCACAAACCGATGATAAGAAGTGGAAGGCGATTGCTGAGAGGATGGATGAGGTGATGAGGCGTATGCATAAGGTGGAGGTCCACGGGGAGGTGATGGAGCGTGAGATGGAGGGTATAAGAAGTGCTGAGAGGCGTTATAGGGAGTCGGAGGAGGCGCGCGAGCGCGAGCAGTCGTTTGTGGTGAAATATGCCCTGTGGCGTTTCGGACATGATGTGGTGGAGTGCCTGACGCAGGAGCGGAAGGTTGCGGCAGAGGAATTGCTTGCCTGGCTGAGGGGGATAAGGAGCGACCTGTTCAGGAACGGCGCTTGCAGTGCGAAGGATGTCGCCCACAGGCTTTACGGAATGGAGTTGACGCGCAGGGAGGTCTATGATGTGGAACAGGCTATGATACTTATTGAAGTGTTGAACGATTGGGAGCATCTAAGGCCTAAGGCCAATTTCTTGAAGTTGCCGGGGAAGATAAGAGCCGAGGAGGTGAGGGTCTATTGGGACAGACTCGTCGAAGCGGGAATCTTGACCGAGGACTATATGCTCGGACCTGACACCAGCAGGACGGATGCCGGATTGATAATTCAGTTGTTTTGTGAATTGACTGGTATAAGCGTCACCTGGAAGCCCTTTGAAAAGTTCTGGGGAATACCCAATCTGAGACAATCCACCTTCAACAAAGCAGAATACGGTCATAAATCCAAGAACGAGGATATCATAACATCAATTTTCAACGGAGAGTAGAGTAGGGGAAGCCAAAACAAAATGTGCAAAGAAAATTCCCCAAAAGCCTGAATATCTCAGAAATTATTTCTATTTTTGCACGCGGAATAATATATATAGGAAAAAACGCAAAAAAATCCCCTCACTTTCGCCTTATGAGAGTTCCCCTCCATACCTTTGCGCCCAAATTTTTAAACTACTAACTCAAAACCACTAATTATGAAACACCTACTCCTAACCCTGACCCTAACCCTCCTCACTCTCACCGTCGCTGCCCAGACCGACCACCTCAAATTCAACGGCATCCCAATCGACGGCACCCTCCAGACCTTCACCACCGCCCTCCGCCAGAAAGGCTTCACCTATCTCGGCACTGAGGACGGTACAGCCTTCTTAAAAGGCACATTCACTGGCCGTCAAGTAGACGTCGCAGTCTTCACATCCAAAGCCACTGGCAAAGTCTACCGCGTTGGCGTCGTCTATGATGGCATGGACAAATGGGAATACATCGAAAACCTCTACAACATACTCAAAGAGATGCTCACTACCAAATACGGCATGCCGGCATCCGTAACAGAGACAGTTCCTTATTATAACGAAGACGACAAAATGCATGCTTTGAGAATGGACAAAATGACTTGGGAAACAACATTCACAACCCCACAAGGCACTATTCTTCTTAAAGTCGTTCACTCTGACACCTTTGGCGAAGGCAACGTAGTCCTAATCTACGAAGACGAAACCAACGGCAACGCCACCTACGACTCCTACCTCGACGAACTCTAATAACCATCCCCCTAGATGCCAGGATTCTTCCAAAAAATATTCAGACGCAAAACTTCCTTATATCCCGATACTCCTGAGGGCAGACGCCTTCAGGAATTTTCGGATTCTATGGAACGTCTGCTGAATTCTGACGCTTTTATCTCACGCAGTGATTATAAGCCTATTATCGACGCTTTTGCTGACATCTATTCTCAGTACAAAACACTCTACGATAGCAAAACACTTAATTACTACTGTCGCAACAATAATCTGGACTATAACTCTCTTACAGGCTTTCTCTCCACTTACGAAAACCTTGCCAATCCTCATGGCTCTTTTATCATTGATGACCATAACACTACTTTTGTTAAACTGCATCTCAAAAAGGATAAAACTTACCTTGACAATATCCTCCGTAAAGTCGACCCAAATATCAAACTTGATGATGAGCAGCGTAGGGTAGTGCTCTCTGATGAGGATTACACTCTGGTCATCGCAGGTGCTGGTGCCGGCAAAACAACTACCGTAGCCGCTAAGGTTAAATATCTTGTCGAGAAAAAGGGCATTCAGCCTAATCAGATTCTTGTCATCTCTTATACCAACAAGGCAGTCGGTGAACTTCGTGACAAGATAAACCGTGACTTGAAAATTCCTTGCCCTGTCACTACTTTCCATAAAACAGGATTCGCTGTCCTCCGCCGTCAGGATGAGGACCGTAAGACAGTTGTTGACCAGGGATTTATGTTTAATATCATAAATAATTATCTTAAGGAAAATACCCTCGAGAACCCTGAACTGGTCGATAAACTGGTCCTCTTCTTCGGTAGTTATTTCGATGCTCTTTACGAAGGCGAGGATCTTAACGACTTTTTCAATTATATCGCTAAGGCCGACTTTACTACTATCCGCGGAAATATAGATGAGTATAACGAGAAGGTGATTGATTCTCGTAATCGCAAGTGCATTACGATTTCTCATGAAACTGTCCGTTCTTACCAGGAGGTGCGCATAGCCAATTTCTTGTTTATGAACGGAATTGAATATGCTTACGAAAAACCTTACGAATACAATATCATACGCTCTCATAAGCCTTACACTCCTGATTTTACTATCACTCAGGATGATCATGTTGCTTATATCGAGCACTTTGGTATCTCTCAGCAAGGTCAGAATAGCCGCTATACAGAGGCGCAACTTATTCAATACAGGAATGCTGTCAATGATAAAATTAAACTGCATCGCGACCATGGCACGGAGTTGATTTATACTTTCTCTAAATACAATGACGGACGTGATGTTCTTGACCATCTCCGCGAGGAGTTAATCCGGCATGGTTTCACTTTGAATGTTCGTTCTTCCCGCGAGATTTTTGATAAAATCGTCTCTACTGAGGAGAATCGTTATATTGCCCGACTTGTCAAACTTATCTGCACTTTCATTCAGAATTTCAAAACTAATGGTTATGATGTGGATGAGTTTTACCGCTTTGGCCAAACGGCTACTAATGTCCGAACTAAACTTTTTCTGGATATCTGTCAGCAGTGCTATCATGAGTATTGCAAAAGGCTCAAGGAGAAACAGGCAATCGATTTCGAGGATATGATTAACGAATCGTCTCGAATCATTCGCGACGGACAACTCAAAGGCGAGAAACTTGAGTTCAAATACATCATCGTTGATGAGTATCAGGATATCTCGCGCCAGCGTTTTAATCTTACCAAGGAACTGAGCAAACTCTGTAATGCTAAGATTGTTGCTGTGGGCGACGACTGGCAGTCTATATATGCCTATGCGGGCTCTGATATCACTCTCTTTACCGATTTCTGCAATACTTTCGGCTATGGCCAGGAACTCACTATCACTCGCACTTACCGAAACGCTCAGGAGATAATCGACATTGCCGGAGGCTTCATCCAGCGCAATACTAAGCAAATCCGCAAGGCACTTGTCTCTCCTAAACATATCAAGAATCCTGTCATCATTGAATCTTACGACGCTTATGCCGACCGTAAACAATACGAGGGACGCGGAGGCTTCTTTTTCCTCTTGGGTAAATCTGTCGAGAAGATTGTTGGGGAGATAATTACTGAGAATCCAAAATCTTCAATCCTTCTCCTCGGCCGTTATGGCTTTGACGGATATAATCTTACAAAGTCTTCTGACTTTATCTATGACGAAAAGACGGGAGTGGTTATTTCTAAAAAATATCCGAATGTCAAACTTGAGTTCATGACTGCTCACCGTTCTAAAGGTCTTGGCTACGATAATGTTATCATTGTCAATGCTATGGATGCTCTCTATGGCTTTCCTTCTCAGATTGAGGACGACCCAGTGCTGCATTATGTTGTCAAGGACGACCATTCAATCGAATACGCTGAGGAACGTCGTCTTTTCTATGTCGCTCTTACTCGTACAAAGAATCGAGTCTATATCATCGCTCCACAGCAACGCCCTTCTGAATTTGTACGCGAATTGGTCCGTGATTATTCTCAGGTGGTGCTTCGTGGTAAGATGAACAGTAATACTTTCAGTCCTAATGAGTCAAAGCGTTGTCCTATCTGCGGCTATCCTCTCCAGTTCCGTTACAAGAAATCTTATGGCCTTCGCTTATGGATCTGCTCAAACGAGCCTGAGGTCTGCGACTTCATGACTAACAATCTCCGTGGTGGCGACATGTCAATCCTTAAATGCGACCATTGCCGCGACGGCTACCTAATTGTCAAAGAGGGTAGGGATGAACCATTCCTCGGCTGCACCAACTACAAATCCGACCGCACTGGCTGCAACAACATCATGACCAACTACCAATACCACAAACTTATAAAACAATCTAAAAAGAAAAATAATTATTAGTATGTTATCCTTTTCACCACGAAAAATAGATGCTTTGTCAAATGGAATCAAGTATCTAGCTTCTATAGGTAATACTGCTACGGCTTGTATAAATGGCATGATTGGCAACTATACTATTGACGAAATAAATGCGAATAGACCAATGGTATATGTTAATCCGGGATATGTTTTATATAACATATATGATAAAGAAAAAGTTCAGTCAATAATTGAATCTTTTAAACAAAAGTCAAGCGATTATGTGGCCCTTGAGGAAATGACTCAAATGATGACTGCTGATGATGTAATAGCTGTAGTTAATAAAAAACCAGAACTAAGAATAATTTTCCCTAAGTCAGTCCTTCCAAAAAGATTTCAAAATGCTATCGCCATTAAGTCTATTTGTGGAAATATTGATGAATTAGTAAAACTATATCCGGAATTAGATAGAAATACTGCGTTCAACTTAGTACTAAGTATCTTAAATGGTGACAAAACAAAGGAGTCAGATAAATTATTAAAGTTGTTGCAAAACAAATAATATCGTGTAATAAACACTTTATGCTTAAAGTAAAGGAACGAGCGGAAACGTTCAATTATATTAAAACATCTAAAGAGAGGAGTGCCGAAAGGTGCTCCTCTCTTATTGTATAATGATACTTATTGTAGGAATTATGAAAGATGAAATTCTTATTCAACTAGGCAATCGCATTCGCCAAATTCGACTTGAAAAACACCTTACTCAAGCTGAACTTGCAGAACGTTGTGAGTGTAATCGTAACTACATTAGCATGCTCGAACGTGGCGAACGCAACCCCTCATACAAGTCCTTGGTTATGATAGCCAAAGGTCTCGAAGTGAAAGTTCAAGAATTGATAATCGATTAATATATTACCCATGGAAAATGTCTCTTATTCAATTGATAAATTTCTTTCTCTTCCCAAGGAAGAAATTATTAACTGTATTAATAATAACTATTTTAGTAATCATGCTGAGTTAGATGGATTGCAGAAAAATTCATGGGAAAAGGAATATGATGATCTAAAAAAATGTCTTGAAGGGAAGAAAGGACGAATAATTTTCGAATATAATATTCCTAGCTTGTCAAAGACTGTTGACGTAATCTTACTTTTTGAGGGAAAGATATTTGTTCTAGAATACAAGGTCGGTTCTTCTCAATACGAACAAAATGATATCCGTCAAGTTGAACAATACGCTCTTTTGCTAAAATATTGTCATAGTAAGAGCAATGATAATTGGGTCATACCTATCCTTATTGCTACAGAAGCGGATGAGTATGATAACGTATATACTTGTAATGAAGAAGATATGGTATACAATACCATGAGAGCTAATTCTATTTCGCTCCGTGATATTATAGATCAAGTGTGTGAAAATATTCCATACGAGGGTTTGAATGATTGGGAATTTGATTGGGAAAACGGTATTTATAAAGCCAGTCCTACAATAATTGATGCTGCAAAAAATGTATGGCGAGAAAACAATGTTGATGGCTTCAAAAAAGGAGAATCTGATGAGTCTACTCGTCTTTCTGCAGAGGAATATATAAAAAAAGTGGTCGAAGAAACAAAATCTAGACCTGAGGGACAGCGTCACTCTATTTGTTTTGTTACTGGAGTTCCTGGAGCGGGTAAGACGCTCGTGGGATTGAATCTTTCTGTTGCTTTACAAGGGTATGGAGCAAGTATGTTGTCTGGTAATGGACCTCTTGTTTCTGTAATGTCAACAGCATTACGTAGAGATTATCAAATATTTAAGCGAGAAAAGGCAAAGTTAAAAGATATTGTCTCAGTTGATGCAATCATTCGTGACGCTTACGGATATAAAAAGGAGATTTTTGAAAAACGTCTTGTTTATTATGTTGGTGAAGGAGTCGTCTCATTAAAGGATAATGCAGATAGCGGAAGTCAACATATAATTATCTTTGATGAAGCGCAACGTGCTTGGACACAGAAAAAGATGATAAAACCTGGTCAGGCAGGTAAAAAATACTGGCAGGAAGAAAAGTTCCCTTTCTCTGAACCAGGAATCCTTCTTTGGGATATGAACCTACGTGATTGGGGCGTGTTTATTTGTCTTGTGGGTGGCGGTCAAGAAATACATGATGGTGAGGCTGGTATCTGCGAGTGGATGCGCGCTTTGAAAAATAATGATGAATTGAGTGGATGGCATATTTATATGGCGGATGAACTCAAAGGCGCGGAATATTGCAGAAAGGATGACGACGAGCTAACAATAGATGACTATCGTCAATATTTTACTGAAAATAATCGTTTGACAGTTGACTCTTCTCTTCATCTTACTGCGTGCAAGCGAACACCAAGAAGTGAAAGGGTATCTGAGTTTATTCAAGAAGTGCTTGAATGTAATAAAGAAAGAGCCACAAAATTGTATGATGAGATAAAAAGGAAATATCCAATATATTTAACAAGAAATCTTGAGACTGCAAAAGAAATTTTGAGAGAACGTCACAAGAAATTGGTCCCAATGAATGGAGACCCTAATAATACTCGCATGGGTATGCTTATGTCATCCAATGCAGCTCGATTCCGTCCTCTTGGTTTTGCATCTAGTGGTGCATCTAAGGATAAAAATAAAGTGGCAAGTTGGTTTCTTGATACAGATGAATATGTTTCTTCTTCGAATTTTCTTGAAATAGCTCTTGATGAGTTTTGTGTTCAAGGCCTTGAATTGGATGTAGATGTTGTAATGTGGGATGGAGATTTTAGATACAATAAAAAACAAAATAGTTGGGATTATTATAAATTTAATGGTAAGTCTTGGAGCAAAGTTGATAAAACAAAAACAAATTACGAAATTCAGCAATATTATATGAAAAATGCTTATCGTGTTTTGTTGACTCGTGCGAGAGCTGGAATGATAATTTTTATCCCAAATGGAGATAGTCTTGATAAAACTCGTTCTTCTGAGATTTATGATGATACGTATAATTATTTAGAAGAAATAGGACTGAAGGTATTCTAGTGAGTTTATTTATGAAATACGCAGTAATTACAGATAACGGTGGAGGAGAAAATGCTGTGTGGCATGATGTTACAGGTGAAGAATATTCGTTTGCGAAATACAACGAAAGTATATTATTGCCTGGTACTTTGATAGTTTATCATCGTTCCAAAAAGAAGTCTGATAGTCCTCATATTCCAGACCGCATGTCTGATGAATCCCATTATTTTGGTGTGGCTGAAATTGGAAAGGTTGTTGATACCCCAGATGGAAACTTAAGAGCTGAAATTCGTAATTTTTTAAGATTTAGGTATCCGGTGAATATTCATCGCCCTGATGGCACATATTATGAAAAGAATCCATTCTTTCAGCAGGGAGTGAGATCTTCAAATAAGTCTGTATATGATGAGATAGTGGCAGCTAGTAGAGTTGCTCCTACACCTGCACCAGTTAGGCAGACTAAACGAAAAGGGATAAAGTCTTTGGCCACACTTGAAGTAGTAAAAAGAAGTAATAGCTTTGCTGGTGGAAGATATGAAATAGTTACCTCATATTCTGGTTATTATATCTATAATGTTGCAGATAGGTTGTATTATTTATTAGAAAAACCTGCGTCATTCAAACCGACTTTTCCTGATCTCCGAGTTCTCGTGGGGTCTTGTGGTAGTTTCTTAATTCAACACAATGGTACTAAAATTGGTTTTATTAAAGTTACTAATTATGGCGTTTGTTATGAAAGCTCGGTATCTTCAAAACTCTCACCTATTTCGGTTAATATGTGATTGTTAATTGTAAACCCTTACGACCTCCCGGACGAACCGCTCACCCTCGCCTCTGAACCTGACTTTGACTTATAAACAATGATACTGATTCTCGCACCTATCATCTTCATCGCCGCCGTCATCGGAATCTATATTCTGTTCTGCATCAGCACCAACTCTGAGCATAACTCTTACTCAGGCACTTCAACTCCCTGGACTCACCTTCTCTCCACAGCCCATCTCAAAGGCACAATAGGGGAGAATGCTGTCTCTCGCCGTCTCCATAGCCTCTCCGAAACGCACTATGTGACGGTCGACGATATCATCATTCCAAACTTCAACACTACTGCCCAAATCGACCATATCGTCATCTCTACCTACGGCATCTTCGTCATCGAAACGAAAAACTACTCTGGCAAAATCTATGGCAGCGAGCAGGCTAAGCAGTGGTCGCAATATCTCCATGGCAACAAATACACTCTCTACAACCCTGTCCAGCAAAACAGAACGCACATCATGGCTCTCTCACGCCTCATCAACTCCGCACATATCCCCAACCTGCCAGTCGAGACTCTCTACCACAGCATCATCGCTTTCCCCGAAAACCGCAACGTGCATGCGGATAATGTCTCCGTGCCTATCGTCTCTTATTACGAACTCACCCGCACCATCGCCCAATACACAGTCCCTCTCCTCACTCCCGACCAAATCACACAAATCCTCGACACCATCCTCCAACACCGCCTCATCACTCCCGACGCCTTCTCCACCCACATCCAAAACCACCTCTCCTAATCCCATCCTCTCTCCCAAAACTTCGGGGAAATCACCCGTTTTCACAAAAAAAACTTCGGGGAAATCACCCGTTTCTACAAAAAAAATTTCGGGGAAATAAATTTTTCCTCTCTTTTCTTTGTGTGTATCAATCAATTACGTGTTTCTATTTCCGAATTCATCAGGGGGTGTCCTTATCTAAAGCGCCGAATTCGTGAAAAAATGCCACTTTGTATATGCCGAATTCGTTAAATTTTTGTCTCTGGAACCCCAAATCATTCCACCTAATCCCATAAAAAAGGACCTTGCCCAAAAACAAGGTCCTTCTCTTTTCCATTAATGTCATTGTTTTTATACCCGCTCGGGTATAATTCTACCTCAAACACCCCAAATTATACCCCAACGGGTATAATATCACAATATGCACACTCTCGTTTCCGTTGATTAACCCACCATCGCCCTCCCAGGGCGCTTTTCGTTTTCGTTTTAAACCTCCCCCAACAATACCTATCTAATATTCAACGACCAAAATAACACCACTATGAAAAAATTATCTTTGATTCTATTAATCGTCTTGGCATTCTCTTCCTGCCACCGCGCTAATCTCCCTCAGGAGCAACCCCGCACCATCGCGTTCTCTGAACTCTGCGAACTGGGTACGGTTGAATATACTGTGACGAAAATAGTCCGCGCTTCGGACGACGCTAAATGGTACACTATCGGCGACCGCAAAATCCTCTTCTCTTGCACTGCTCACCTTAAGGCCGGCATTGATATGAGCAACTTTGATTCGTCTAATGTGGTGATTTCTGGCAATGACATCTCTGTCACTCTGCCTCATGCGGAACTGCTCTCTATCAATCTCCCTGCCAATGAGTCTAAACTGGTCTATGAGCACACGAGCCCTCTGCGTTTCCACTTCTCGGCCACTGAACGGAATAACCTTCTGCGTCAAGGCGAGGATAGCATAATCGCTAACATCAACTCTTACGGAATCCTGGCCGAGGCTGAGGCTAACGCAGTCTCTTATCTCACAGCACTGCTGCATGAACGTGGATTTAATAATGTAACCATAAACTTTGAATAACTATGAAATTCATTAAGACTGTTTCAATATCTATTGCCGCAATGGCTGTGGCTTTCTTCTTCGGGGTGGCGGCTTATCTTATCTATGCCAATTTCGGCCCTCGCGAGAATGATGCTGACGATATCCGTATCGACGAGACTGCCAACGTGGTCTCTCACATCAAGGCACTGAATGAATTCGCTTCTGCCGGTTGCTATCGCGAGATTGTGCTCTCTGAGGCTAAACCTAATCGTTTGGTGAATAACAAGGTGGGTAACAAACTGGCTTCTATGCTGCACAAGGAGAACGGACTAATCTCTGATGATCTTTGCATCATCGCCCGCGGTAATGTGCGCGCTGGTTTCGATCTCTCGCAAATCTCTGCCGCTGATGTCCACATCTCCGGCGATACGCTCTCTGTCACTCTACCTCCTGCACAGATTCTGGACGTCACAGTGAATCCTTCTGACTTTGATGTCTATGTGGAGAGCGGGCAGTGGTCGCACCGTCAGGTGGTGGCCCTGGAGCAAAGGGCTAAGGCGCAGATCCGAACTGATGCTATCGACTCTGGTATCCTCGCCCAGGCGGACTCTATCGGCCGCCAGCGTCTCTCTTCCATCCTCTCCACCCTCGGCTTCACTACCATAATCCTTAATTGAACTGTACTTCAACCCAATAAACCAAAAGAGTCCCTCACTCGGGGACTCTTTTTTCTTTCCTCCCAATGCAAAAACTCCTCAATTTTACAAAGTTTTTGCATCGTAATGCGAAAACTTTTGCCTCTCTCTTGCTCCAAAACATGCAATTTAATTCACTTTGCATCTTCAAAAATCTGCAATTTAATTCACTTTGCATCCTCAAAACTTGCAATTTAATTCACTTTGAAGTGTTAAAATCTGCAATTTAATTCACTTTATTTGCTTATTTCAAAAAATATTACTACCTTTGCAGTCGTAATACTTATTAGGTATGAAGGAATTTGAAATGATGCAAGTGCTTGCAGACCAGCGCGGTGACTTGCTTTCGTATAAGAATGCTTCTTGGTGTAATCGCATCGAGGAAC
Organism: Candidatus Aphodosoma sp.; assembly: GCA_045643545.1. Taxonomy (GTDB): domain Bacteria; phylum Bacteroidota; class Bacteroidia; order Bacteroidales; family Paludibacteraceae; genus Aphodosoma. The sequence goes on from JAZUKZ010000035.1 coordinate 15,240, forward strand.
AGCAATTTGAGTGGGAGAGTGATATGGCGCAGGTTGTTATAGGTGTCCGCCGTAGTGGAAAATCTACTCTCTGCCATAAGGCTCTCATCAACCATAAGGTGAAATATGCTTATGCGACTTTTGACGATGACCGTCTGAGTGAAATGAAGTCTTCTGACTTTAATCTGCTCCTTGAATGCATATATCGAACATATGGCACTGATGTAAAATACATATTCTTTGATGAAATACAAAACGTTGATGGTTGGCATCTTTTCGTCAACCGTCTGCTTCGCTCTGGATTTCACATGTTTATAACGGGCAGCAATGCTCGTCTGCTTAGTTCTGAACTTGCCACTCATCTTACAGGACGTTACAACGAGATTCGCCTTTATCCATTCTCTTTTAGTGAGGTATGCCGTTTTAATAACATTCCTATGTATGACATGACTACTTTGGCCATGGCTAATCTTAAAGAGGCTTTTGTTCAATACCTTCTTGATGGCGGACTCCCCGAGATGTTCAAAATAAAAAATCTCTCAAACCGTCGTATATATGTGGAGAGTCTGATAGAGACTATTATAAGAAAGGACATAACTCTTCGCTTCCATCTGCGCAATAATGAGGCTCTCCGGTTAGTGGCTAATCATTTGATAAATAATGTAGGTCAGGATATAAATTTCCAAAATCTCTCGGAATTGGCTAATTTCCGCAGTCTGTCTACTACACAAAAATATGTATCTTATCTCACACAGGCTTTTTTGATAAACACAGTACAAAAATTTTCTTTCAAGAGTCGTGAACGTCTCCGTCACAGTAAGGCTTATGTTATAGACAGTGGATTTATTGCTAACAGAAACAATGCACTACTGCCTGAAAATCTCGGTTGGCGACTTGAAAATGCTGTTTTTGTTGAACTTCTTAGACGCAACCGTTCTGAGGCTAATGATATATATTACTATAAACCTACTGCCCGTAGCAAGGAGGTCGACTTTGTGGTATGTCGTCAAGGATTAGTTACCGAACTTATACAGGTGGCTTACGATGTCTCTGACTCTAAAACTCTAAAACGTGAGGTGGATGCTCTTGTCTCTGTCGCTGCCAAACTTAACTGTTCTAATCTTACTTTGATATGTATGAATGAAACAGAGATAATCAATGTTAATAATTATTGTGTGAATAAAATATCTGCATTAAAATGGTTCACAAATACTTTGTAATCTATCTTCTCATCATCAATGTGGTCGCTCTAATCGCCTATGCGATCGACAAATTCAAGGCACAGCACAACCACTGGCGTATCCCTGAGGCTACTCTGATAATCATGGCTTTCTTGGGTGGCGCTCTGGGCGCTTTCCTTGGTATGTACCTCTTCCGTCACAAGACTAAGCACTGGAAGTTCCGTATCCTGGTTCCTCTGGCTCTCGTCCTCTGGATTGCCGCTGTTGTCTTCCTATATATGAATATCTTATAAACCCTTTGAAATAAATGTAACATTCCTTCCACCGCTGTCTGCGCTTTTCGTTTTCGATGCTTACCATCGCGCCAGCGCTTTTCGTTTTCGTTTTCGTTTTCGTTTTCGTTTTCGTTTTATACTTATGATTAACGCTATTATATTTGACCTCTGCGGACCGCTCATCACTATCGATGTGCGTCTCATCAACGCGCGTTTCTGGAAATACGGCGTGCTTTCTAAAGACCCTTACATGGACCTTGTGCGTAGTGGGGTGGTGGAGGAGGCTGACTTGGGCCGTATCTCTGATGAGGAGTTCTTCGATGCTGTACGTCGTATCCTCGACGCTCCTCTGACGGACTGGCAGATTACTGACGCGTGGAACTCTCTCGTTACTGGCTTCCGTCATGATATGCTGCAGATGGCAGCGAGGGCTCACTCTATGGGGCTGAAGACTTTCATTCTCTCTAACTCTGACCGTATCAATGCGGCTTTCTTCAACGATTGTCTAAAAAAAGAAATGGGCACTGACTTCCTCGCCAATGCCTTCTCTGATATCTACTATTCTTGTAATTTCTCCCTGCGCAAGCCTTCTGCGGATATATTTCAGAAGGTGCTGTCTCTCAATAATCTAACCGCTGATGAGGTGCTTTTTATCGATGATACGCAACGTCATTGCATAGGTGCTGAGTCTATTGGAATACACTCTCTTTTGTTTCGCTAAATAATTGTTCTTATGAAATATCGTTATCAAACTAATGGAACTTGTTCTCAATTCATTGATTTCGAAATTGAGGATAATAAAATCAAATCTGTTGAGTTCTTTGGCGGCTGCCAGGGAAATACTGTTGGAATAGCAAACCTTGTCCGCGGTATGGAGGTGGATGAGGTTATCTCTCGTCTTGAGGGTATCCCTTGTGGCTCTAAGGCTACTTCTTGCCCAGATCAACTGGCCCGTGCTCTTAAAATCTGGAAATCTAACAATCAATAATCCGGCACTTTCTCAACCGCCGTAGAAGGAGTAGTATTTGTTTTTGTCTGAGGTGACTATGACGTGATCCACAAGTCTTATGTCTAACACTCGGCAGGATTTCTCTATCTTCTCGGTTATCTGTCTGTCGGCTTCGCTCGGTAAGGTGTTGCCCGACGGATGGTTGTGTACTACTACTATGCCTGTCGCCTGGTACTGGAGAACCATTCGCATCAGTACTCTTACGTCTATCGCTACACCCGTTATCCCCCCTGTGGCTATCTCTTTGACGGCTATGATGCCGTTTCTATGGTTGAGCATTATCACCCAGAAGTGCTCTACGTCTTTGTCGGCTGCTTTGAGGTACATATACTCTGCTACGTCATCAGCACCGCGTATGGTCTTTATATTCTCTCTGTCTATGTGAAGCCTCCTTCCGAGTTCCAATGCTGTAAGTAGGTGCATGGCTTTCACTTCTCCCATGCCTCTGAACTGGTTGGTCATCTCTTTGATGCTGAGTCTTCCGAGGGTGGCTAAGTTGCCTCCGCACCAATCCATCAATTCGCCGGCCAACTGCATGACGTTATTTCCTTTCGTTCCTGTGCCTATCAATATGGCTATCAATTGCTCTTTGGTGAGGTTCTCTAATCCTTTGGTTTTCAACTGCTCGCGTGGCTGCATCTCTGCCTCCATGCCTTTTATCTTTCCTTTAACTTTATTAACCATATTACATAATGTATTCTTTGGTGGTGTCAGCAAAAATTCGTAACTTTGCACCGCAAAATTAGCAAATATTTTTCACATGCGCAACAATATGAAAATATATATTTTTCATTGTCTCACGGAGTCTTGCGCATCATGTCTTTTGCAAATAAAAACTATACTTTAAATATGAAAAAAATCGTTCTGTTTTTCGCATTGATTGCGCTTTCTGCAGTCTCTTTTGCTTCGGTAAATGTCGGACTGTTTAAGTACGATATTTCTGACGGAAATAATTATGCTGGTCTTGTCGGCCCTGTGGATATTTCTACAATCTCTGGCGATATCGTCATCCCTGACTCTTTTGTCTATGACGGCGAGACTTACATCGTTACTCGTATTTATTATGATGCTTTCAATAATTGTAGGAACATTACTTCAATCTCTATCCCAAATACGGTTAATGATATTGACTATTATGCCTTCTTTGGCTGCTCAGGCCTTAGGTCTGTCAATATCCCTGAGGGTATAACTGCACTGTACAGCAATGTGTTCGCCTGGTGTTCTTCTCTGGACTCTATCTCTTTGCCTTCTACTCTTCGAACTATCGGTTTGCTGGCTTTCAATGGTTGTTCTTCTCTCTCTTCTATCACTCTGCCTGAGGGACTTGAGTTTATCGGTGGATATGCTTTCCAGGGATGTTCGTCTCTTACTTCTATTGTGTTGCCTAACAGTGTGACAGGTACGGATAGTTATGTCTTCAACGAATGCACTGGTTTGACTTCTGCTGTCATCTCTAATTCTCTCGATACTGTTGGCAGTATCTTTGCTAATTGCTCTTCTTTGTCTTCGGTGGTAATCCCTGAGGGTGTCACTGCTATTATGCACTATGCTTTCCTGAATACTGCTCTCACTGAAGTCACAATTCCTGCAAGTATTTCTGCAGTCGACCGGTATGCTTTCATGAATTGTCCACTTCAGAAGGTTGTATGCTTGAATCCTGTCCCTCCTACTTGCCATGGATATGCTTTCTCTGACTATTCCGGACGTCTCTTTGTCCCTGCAGGTTCTGAAAGCGCATATGCCGCTGCTGCTGGATGGGAGAATTTCAATATTGTCTGGCCTCGCTACAACCTGAATGTTCTTGCTTCTGATTCTACGGTTGGCACCGTTTTCGGTTCTGGTATGTATGCGTCTGAAGAGAATACTGTTGTTATGGCAGTACCTATCAAGGGTTATGCTTTCGACGGCTGGTCTGATGGCGTGACGGATAATCCTCGCAACTTCTCTGTCACTTTTGACGCCTGGAGTCTCGACTCTACAATCACTCCTTCAATCGAGGAGGGCTATTCTATCTATTTCGATACTGCTATCACTGCAGTTTTCGTTCCTCAGGTTTCTGATACTGTGCTCGTGCATGATACTATCTTTGAGCAGGTTACTGATACTATCTATGAGACTGTGTATGACACTAAAATCAATATGGTTCATGATACTCTCTACATTACTCTTCATGATACTATAACTGAGTTTGTCTATGACACTCTGTTCGAACAGGTTCATGATACTATCTATGAGCAGATTTATGATACTATCTACCTTGAGTATAACGGCGGTTCGGCTATGGTTTATTCTCTCGAGGATATGGGTGTCTATTACTTCATGGGTCGTATTATCAACACTCAGGGTGTGATGGTTAGTGTCTATGCTGCTGATGGTAAGTTCCTGAAGAAGAGCGATGAGGATATCAATATGTCTTCTTATGCTCCTGGCATATATATCGCTACGGATGGCAATGGCGGTTTCCTGAAAATTAATCATGTGAATCCGTAATGTCTGAAAAATAATAATATGAAGCGCCGAGGTATTGTTATCCCGGCGCTTTGTGTAAAAATATATATTTCTATGCTTTGTAACAAAAGGTTTTTGGTGCTTCTGTTGACAGTCGCTTTGGTGCTCTGTTCTTGCCAGAAAGGGCATTTTATGACTGACAGGGAATACCGCAATGCTGTCGAGAATGACTTCAGCGATAGAATAAATCGTCTTGAGTTGACTGAGGTGCGTGACTTTGTTGATTCTCTGCCTGTGATGGAACGGGAGGCAATGGAGTTCCTTTATGCCTATATGCCTTACTCTGATCTGGCAGACTATTCGCCGGAGTTCTTTCTGTCTCAGACTAAATATGCTTTCCGTGCGCGTGAGGAGATGTCTTGGGGTAAGGATATCCCTGAGGATGTCTTCCGCCATTTTGTACTGGTCTATCGCGTGAACAATGAGAATCTTGACACTGCCCGTATGGTGTTCTATAATGCCCTTAAGGATAGGGTAGCGGGTATGTCTATCGCGGAGGCTGCACTTGAGGTCAACCATTGGTGTCATGAGCAGATGAATTATAAGGGTTCTGACGGAAGAACTTCTGCACCTCTGGCTTCGCTTAAGACTTCCTATGGTCGTTGCGGGGAGGAATCGACTTTCGCTGTCACGGCTCTCCGTAGCGTGGGAATCCCTGCCCGTCAGTGCTATACTCCAAGATGGGCGCATACTGACGACAATCATGCCTGGGTGGAGGTTTGGACTGGCGACGGTTGGCATTATCTCGGTGCTTGCGAACCGGATGTGGAACTTGATATGGGATGGTTCTCTGTCCCTTCTTCTCGCTGTATGATGGTGCATACTAAGGCTTTCGGTCGCTATCACGGTGATGAGGAGGTGGTGCGTGAGACTGCCCTCTATTCTGAACTGAATCTTACTTCGCATTATGCTAAGGTGAAAAGGGCTGTGGTGCGTGTTGAGAATGAGGATGGCGAGGCTGTTCCTGGTGTCAGGGTGCTTTTCAAGATTTACAACTATGCTGAGTATTATACTTTGGCTGACTATACAACTGATAATGATGGCTGTGCTTCTCTGACTACCGGCTTGGGTGATATGCTTGTCTGGGTAACTGACGGCAAGGGTGTCTCTTTCGCTCAGTATGACAATAGAAATGTCGATACTCTGCATGTCGTTTTCCCTGACTATGCTTCGGCAGAGGAACTGAAAGGGATGGTTTTCGATTTTGTGATGACTCCTCCGGATGCTGACTCTACTGTGCTTAAGAATGTGGCTGAGAGCGATTTGGAGACTCTTCAGAAGCGTCTTGCCTATGAGGACTCTCTGCGTACTGCATCGTTTGCAAATCGTCGCAAAGGGGCTGAAATCATGCCTAATGAGAATCTTACTGTTGAGCAGATTGAGGAGTTCTCTGCTCTCGCTGAGGGTAATCTTGACGAGATTGCTGCCTTTCTTAATAACCACCGCGAGAAGCAGGAGGGACTCTATCTTTATGAGTATCTGAGGTCGTACAGCGACAAGGATATCCGTGACATCAGTGCAGATATGCTTGAGAGACATCTGACGCTTTATGACGGTAAGGTGGATTTGTCTTTGTGGATTAGATATGTCATGCCTGCGAGAATCAGCAATGAGCTGATTACCGACTGGCGCTCTGAATGGAATTATGTTGAGCCGACTGTCGATGATACCGGCAACTATTACAATTGTCCTATATCGCCTCTTGGAGTGCAAAGAATCAAGGTTTCAGACGCTCACAGCCGAGATATCTGCTATGTGGCTTACTGCCGTGCTCATGGGGTGCCTGCTTATCTCTCTGCTGCTGACGGTATCTCTGTCTATGAATGGCGCGATGGAGGTTTCTCGAGGCATGTTTTCCCTGGCGAGAAATCTACGAATGATGTTGGAGCAGTGCCTCTCGGTATTGAGAACATGACTTATTGGAAGGATTATACTATTGCCTATTTTGAGGATGGTGAGTTGCTTTCGCTTGATTATGAGACGGATGAGAATATGAATGGCATTCATTCTTACAGGCCTGTCATTCTGCCTAAGGGTATCTGTTGCCTTTCGTATGGTGAGAGATGTGACGAGAAGGTCTATTCGCAGTACAGGTTCTTTGAGGTGGGGGATAAGAATGATGAGTTGATGGTTAGGTCTCCGTATCTTGAGTCTCCTGTCTCTTTTGATGGTTTGCGGGTTGTGGAGACTGTAATCGGTGACTCAAGGCTGGAGGTTGTTCTTGGTCCTATGAGTGAACCTGCAAGGCATCTGGTGGCTGAGATGCTGGAGGAGTCGATGGTTAATCCTCTTGGTAATTTCGATAAGGTGGATTTGTATGTTGACTCTGAGGATAATGCTGACATCCAGAAGATTGCAGCAATGAATAAGAATGTGAGTGTTAGCTTGGCTAACTTTAAGGCTGGCGGTAGTTTTCCTATCGTGAGGGTTTGGCATGGGAATAGTTCCCGCCTTATCTCAAGGGGTTACTCAATCAATGTCCTCGACCGTGCCCATAGGGTGAATAATGAGATCTGGTGATTTTTAACATCACCAGTTCCATTTGCACTATTCTCATTTATATAATAAAAGGATGGTTTCTCGTTTGGGAAACCATCCTTTTTATTGTGTGTTGCTGATGTCTTAGCAGTTCATGCCGCCGCAGACGTGGATTACCTGGCCTGAGACGTATGAGGAGAGGTCGGAGGCGAGGAAGAGTGCTACTTTGGCTACTTCTTCTACTTCTCCACCTCGGCGGAGCGGTATCATTTTCTCCCATTCTTTGCGCGTGTCGTCGGAGATTTTTGAGGTCATGTCGGTGAGGATGAAGCCTGGGGCTATGCAGTTGGCACGGATGTTGCGGCTGCCGAGTTCTTTGGCTGTTGATTTGGCGAGGCCTATCATTCCGGCTTTGGATGCGGAGTAGTTGCACTGGCCTGCGTTGCCGCTGACGCCGACGACGGAGCTCATGTTGATGATTGAGCCTGAGCGCTGGCGCATCATGACTGGGGTGACGGCGTGGATGTAGTTGAAGGCTGACTTGAGGTTGACGGTGAGGACTGCGTCCCACTGCTCTTCGGTCATGCGGAGGAGGAGTCCGTCTTTGGTGATGCCGGCGTTGTTGACGAGGATGTCTATTCTGCCGAAGTCGGCCATTATCTGTTCTACTGTTTTGTGTGTCTCTTCGAAGTTGGCTGCGTTGGAGGCGTAGGCTTTGCAGCGGACGCCGAGTGCCTCTATCTCTTGTATGGTCTGTTCGGCTGCCTCGTTGATGATGAGGTCGGTGAAGGCGATGTCACATCCTTCGCTTGCGAATTTGAGGGCTATGGCTTTGCCTATGCCTCTGGCTGCCCCTGTGATGAGGGCTGTTTTTCCTTGTAGCATCATAATATTTTGATTCTGTTTTGTGTGTTTCTATAACGTGGTGGTATGTTGCCGTTGAGGGCTTTGTAGATGTAGATGTCTACTATGTTGACGAGGTTCCAGCTGCGGGTGGTGTCGGTGACGGCACTGTCGAAGATTCCGTTGCATCCGCGGCGGAGTAGTGCGTAGTCGGTTGTGGCTATCGTATAGGTGGCTTTTGTGTCTATCGGGATGTAGCGGCCGGTGGCTGGGTTGAGTATCTGGACGTTGCTGACGCGGCGGTGGCCGAAGATGTCGTGTACAAAGCCTTGGCGGTCGTAGCGGACGGGACTTTTGAGTCGTGTGTTTATTTGGAACGTTATGCCTGAGACTTGGAGGAAACTGCCTGTCTCTTCAGGGAGTTGGGCTGCGCTGTATTCGAGTATGTCGAGGAGTTGCTGGCCTGTGACGGTGGCGAGGAGCACCTGGTTGTCGAAAGGGAGGGTGGCTATGAGGTCGCGCATGGTGATGTCTGCGGGTAAATCGGTGCGTATTGAACCTCCGTTGATGAAGGCGATGTCGGCTTGTGTCTCCCAGCGGATGGCGTCGGCTATGAGGTCGCCGATGTTGGTCTCGGCACTGCGGACTATTCGGTTGCCTTGCTGGTCGTTGATGCTGAGAGGGTAGTTGCTGTGGCCTATATAAACGCTATAGGCTTGGTCAATGTTGTATTTGCAGTCTTCTATTATCTGGGCTGTTGCGGTCTGACGGATGGCGATGCTGTCGGTCGGTATGAGTTGGGCAGTGATGTCGCCGCTGGCACTGATGCCCATGAGTCCTATGTTGGCGAACCGTGTGCCGGTCTGGGTTATGAGTACGTTTCTGCCGTTTCTGTCTTTTATCTGTCGGCTTGGAACTGCTGTGTGTGAATGGCCGTCTATTACGGCGTCGATTCCGTAGGTGCGTTTGATGAGCCATTCGGAACTGATGCCTTTTTCATCGGGTTGCTCGCCGAGGTGGGCGAGGAGGATTATTTTGTCGGCTTTCTCGCGTCGGGCGTTGTCTATGGCTTTCTGGACTGTCTCAGCGAGGCGTTCCCTGCTGAAGTCGTAGATGGTTCTGCCTTTTTCGTCCATGAAGCAGGATGGATTGGATGACTGGATGGTGGTGGGTGTTACGACTCCGATGAAGGCTATCCTCATGTCGCCGCAGTTGACGATTTGGTAACTTTTAAGGCAGTTCTGATGGTTCTTGCGGAAATTGCAGCTGACTGCTGTGGCGTTGAGTTCTGAGAGACAGCGGTTCAGTACATCTATGCCGTAGTCGAACTCGTGGTTGCCTAAGCCGACGACGTCATATCCTATGCTGTTCATAATGGCTATGATGTCGGCACCTTGTGTCATGGAACCATATACATCGCCCTGGAGGAAGTCGCCTGCCGACACTGTAAGCACGTTTTTGCTCTCTTCTCTCATTTGCTGCTGGAGTGATGCCATAGCGGAGTAACCGTCAATGGCGCAGTGGACGTCGTTGTCATAGAGTATGACTACTTCTTGCGCACGGATGACGAGCGTGAAGAACAGAATAAGTGCAAGTGACAGTGTCTTTCTCATTTTCCTATCAGGAATATAGTTGGTATTTTGTGAATTTTCTCGATTGGAAGGACTTTTTTCCAGGCGGAGGCTGTCTTGGTGACTATCCATTCCTGGTCTGTTGTGATGCCTGAGGCGATGCATATCTTTGTATCGCCCTGGAGTGTGCGGCAGAGTTCTTCAATCATGGCCATATTGCGGTATGGCGTCTCGATGAATATCTGCGTTTGGTGCTCGGTGATGACTCTTCGCTCGAGCATTTTTATCTTGGCTGTACGTTCGTTTTTCTCAATTGGCAGGTAGCCGTTGAAAGCAAAGCTCTGACCATTGAATCCTGAGCCCATGACTGACATGAGGATGCTTGACGGTCCTACCAATGGCTTTACGGCAATGCCGCGGCGCTGTGCCTCTGCAACGATGTCTGCGCCTGGATCGGCTACTGCTGGACATCCGGCTTCGGAGATAACGCCTATGTCTTCTTTCCATGCATCTTTCATCTGCTCCATGAGTTGCTTCCAGTCGGTGTGCTGGTTCAACTCGAAGAAGGTGAGTTGGTCGATGTCGATGCTTTTGTCAACTTGTTTCAGGAATCTCCTGGCTGTACGTATGTTCTCGACTACGTAATAACGTAAAAAACGTATCACCTCAGCATTGTGCTGAGGCAATACGTTGTTGACTGGGGTATCGCCCAGTGTTGTTGGAATCAAATATATCATTCTTTAATGTTTGCTTCTTCAAGACCAAGGTGTCTCTTAGCATCGACAGCCTTGAGAATCAGACCAATGATAAGTGATGCTACACCAAGGCAAGCAAGCATTACGAGTGCCCATGTGTAGTCGTAAGAGATGGCGTCCTTGACGTTAGGATTCGTCTTGTCGAGCACTTTGCCGATAAGCAATGGGAAGAGCCACAAGCCGATGTTCTGAATCCAGAAGATGAGCGCGTATGCTGAACCGATGATCTTCTCGTCAACGAGTTTCGGTACTGATGGCCACAATGCTGCTGGAACAAGTGAGAATGATGCTCCGAGTACGAGGATTGTCACATATGCTACTACAACACCGCCTACTGCATTGTCCTTGAACTGTGGAAGGATGAATGCGAATGTGAGATGGCAGATGATGAGGAGCAATGAACCGAACATGAGCATTGATGCTGCCTTGCCTTTGTGGTCAACATAGTTGCCAAGGATTGGAGTGATGGCTACTGCAAGCAATGGGAATACAGCGAAGATTGTCTCTGCTGTGCCACGCATGTAACCCATCCAGCAATAAACTACGAGAAGAACTACTGCTGCCGCCATGAGGATTACCTTGAGGTTTTTCTTCTTTGAGAAGTTGCTTGAGAATGAGCATGCTGCTACGGCAAGCATGAGCATATATTGAATGATGGTCACTGATGACCCTGCCCAGAAACCTTCAGTTGCCTCTGTGAGAGTGAGGTTGCACTGGAGCATGTTTACTGCATATTTCTGGAATGGGAAGATTGCAGAATAGTAGAGTACGCAAAGCAAAGCGACCAACCAGAATCCGAGGCTTGAGAGAATCTTGCCAAGGTCGGAAATCTTGAATGGATCGTCTTTCTCTTCTGCCTCACCGGTCTGAGCATCAAGTTTCTTGTCCATGAAGAAATATACGATGAACATCATCAATGCGATGCAGAGGAGTACAATACCGAATGCCACTGAACGTGATACATCAATGCTGCCACCGAGTTTAGCAAAGAATGGTGAGAAGATCATACATGTAGCAACGCCAAGACGGGCCAATGCCATCTCAGAACCCATTGCCAATGCTGTCTCACGACCTTTGAACCATTTTACGATACCACGTGAAACTGTGATACCTGCCATCTCAGTACCGCAACCGAAAATCATGAAGCCGATAGCCGCTACTTTGGCTGATGCAGGCATTCCCTCATAGAATGGCGATACGCCAAGCTCCTGGAATCCAGGAATGTAGTTGAGGTGTGCTGTGAACCATGCCTCGATGTTGCTGCCAATGAATGCCTCGGAAATGGCATAGTACTTGATGAGACCGCCGACAAGCATTACCGCACCTGAGAGAAGTGCCGTGAAGCGTACTCCCATCTTGTCGAGGATGATTCCTGCGAAGATGAGGAAGAATACGAAGACGTTGAGGAAGGTCTCTGCTCCTTCCATTGTGCCGAATGCTGTGGAATCCCAACCGCGCTGTGACTCCATGAGGTCTTTGATTGGCGAGAGGATGTCTACGAAAATGTAGGCGCAGAACATCGCCAGCGCTAACAACAACAGGGCTGCCCAACGCATACCTGCGCTGTCGCGCAATGTTTTAGTGATTTTTTCTTTCATTTATAAAAAGTTTAAATTAATAATTATTCGTTTTCTGTGAATAGCCTGAATGCTTTTTTCCCTTGCTCTATGAGCATTAGCATGCCTCCGCGAGTCTCGCAACCATGTGATTTGAAGCGTTTCAAAAACTCTGTCTCTTCAGGGTTGTAAACAATGTCGATAGCTGTCATCTGAGGTTCTATCTCGTCGTAGCGGATATTGGGACAACTGTCTGTGTTAGGCGTCATTCCGAGTGGGGTGGCGTTGATTATCAGGTCGTATCCTTTGATGCTTACAGGACTATTGTCAAGCTCTTTGTGACTGACACTTTTGATGTTGCAACCCATTTGACTCAGAACATACACCACTGCTTTTGCCGCTCCGCCAGTGCCAAGCACTATGGCTTTCTTATGCTCCATGCCTTGTGCCAAAGCACGGAATCCATCAACATCGGTGTTGTAACCATAAAGCAGTCCGTTTCTGCGTACAATGGTGTTTACTGCACCTACTGCTCTTGCTTCGTCTGAGATTACATCAAGGAACTGCATCACGCTCTGCTTGTGTGGAATGGTGACGTTGACGCCGTCCATGAAGGCCATCACCTCGCGGAATGCTTCTATACTCTTGAGGTCTATCAAGTCGTAGCGGGCATCTATTCCCTGCTCGCTGAACCATCTGTTGTGCATCTCTGCTGATCTTGAATGGCCTACTGGATGACCTATCAGTCCGAATCGCTTCACTTGCGTTTGACTACTTTATATATAATGTAAATTGCAAGTACAAGAACCAGAATGGCTAAAAGGAAATATCCTATCTGGTGTGAGTACTTGTAAATCAATTCCATATTGTCGCCTACAATATAACCTATACCAGCCAGCACGCAATTCCATATTCCTGCGCCAAGTGCTGTGAATCCAACGAATGACAGCAATGGCATCTTGGCTAATCCTGCCGGTATGGATATCAACTGGCGGATGCCTGGTATGAGTCGTCCGACAAACGTCGATACTTTGCCATGGTCGTTGAAGTATTGCTCTGCTTTTTCGATTTTCTCTCCGCTGAGCAAACAGAGATGTCCAAGTTTTGAGTCTGCGAACTTGTATATTATCGCTCTGCCTAAACTGATTGAGAGAAAGTAGTTTATCAATGCTCCGATGATGGCTCCCAAGGTGGCGAAAAGCACTATGAGGAAGATGTTGAGTCTTGAGTCTTCACGAGTGCTTACGGCTGCTGCTGGCGGAACAACTACTTCTGAAGGGAAGGGTATGAATGAACTTTCAACTGCCATCAGTGTCGTAATGGTGCCGTAATTCATGTTGGCATCATACCAGTCGGCTATCTTCTCAACATAACCGTCTTCGTGGACTGCAGTCTCTTGTGGCGCCTCTAATGGGGTAGTGGTCAGTAGTATAAGTAACGTCAGTATAGTCATATCAATTTCATAATTTCATCTTTGGAATATGGAAAGAGATTGCAAAATATATTCACTGCATCTGGTTCTATGGCTTTGTACTCACTGAAATATCTTTTGAACTCTTTGTTCTCTTTCTTCATGAAATAGGCGATGCTGAACATCAGCAGTATCTTTGAGTCTTTGTCTCCTCCGCAGTCGTATGCTTGGTGGAGATAGCGCAGTGCACTGTCCCAGTTGCGGTCAACAATCTCCAACTTGCAGTTGAGAGCAAGCCATGAGAGTGGATCTGTCTTGAGCATCATGCTGTCTATCAGGTTTCTTGCCTCTTCGTATACTGAACGATTTGGTTTTTTCTCATGACGTTCTATATCCAACTGAACGAGTTCGTTCATTATTGGAATGATGTCCATAGGGTCAAGATTGACTTTCAGCGCTTCTCTGAGTACGTCCGCTGCTTTGTCGAGTTTGCCGCAACTGCGGTAATAACTCACGTAATCCATTATTATGGTTATCTCTGCTGGATTTATCTTCTTGGCACGACGGAGAAACATCTCTTGTTTCTTGCGGTCTTTCAATCCTCCGTACGCACGTGCATAGCCGCTATAGAGCATCATGGTGTTGGCCATGGTGTTGCCTGTGTTGTCGACATAGTTCTTTGTCTTCATGCAGAGGTCGAGAATTTCCAAGGCTTTATCCCACTCTTCTTTGGACAGCAGAGTGTCGAATCTTATCATCAGCAGCGTGAAATCGGTTTCGTCAGGATTCAATGCAAAGTAATAGTCGCTGCAATCAATAACTTTATCAATGTTCCTTGTCCTTGCACTCGATACCATCAGGGCTCTCCAGATATCGGAGTTGAGTGGCTCAAGTTCAACGGCTTCGTCCAGCAAATCAATGCATTTGGCGTAATTGCCGTGAATGGCGTAAGCGTTGCTGGTGTTGAGTAGGTTCTCAGTATTCTTGCGGGTCTTGAGTCCAATATCAGATATGCTGTCCAGAAAAGCCAGCTCTGCTCCTGATACTGTGTTGAAATCTTCCAGCAATCCGCCATATTTGATTGAGAAATCAATATCTGGGTCTGTGGTATGGTTTGCATAATGTCTGAACCATTCCGTCGCTGTCCAATAATCGCTGCACCGCAGGGCACAGTGCGCAGCAAAAGGCATCTCGTCGAGCATCTCTTCCTTGAGCGTTTTTTCATCAATCATCCTGATGCTCTCATAGGCCTGAGGCTCATTATGCAGTTCGTTCTGTATCTTTGCGTCAATAAGGCAGGTGAGTGACTCATCAACATGCGACTTCTTCATCACTTCGAAAATCCTCTTGGCACTGTCAAACTCTTTTTGCTCAAGACAGAATAAAATCATGGTCACCATGTCATCCATCTCTTCGTAAAGCTCTGTTCCATTGTCGAGTGCACTGAGATAGTTCTTTACTTTCTCTCTCAACTTCTCCCTAATCCTGTCCATATTCTCGTCTGTCATAGCACTGGCTTTTCCTGATTTGGAACTAATGAAACTTTCACGACAATTTTCCTGTGTCCGTCCCCTTCACCGACCAGTGGTGCATGAGCATCCTCTGGCATGAAGATTACAAACTCTCCCCGCTCAATCTCCACCCACTCTTCTATCTTGTCTCCGTAAAACTCTATATCCCGCTTTTCATCATAGGCTTCGGCTATGTCTTTCATTTCAGCCGTACGACCTATGCCAATGCGCTCTTTATAATCCAATGTCAGCTGAATATCAATGTATTTGCGATGTGACTCAAGTCTTGCCTCCGACTCTTTCTTCCACTTGGCATCATCAATGTTGATATAAACATAGTTGCCGTCCAATTCAATACGTCCAGGTTCCAAAGCATCAAAATTCAGCGATTGCAGAATCTCGAAAACCATCCTGAAATTCTTGTGCATCCCATCATAAACATGGGCATTCTCCAACTTATCCTTAATCATAACCCAAGTCTCTGACCTAAAACTTCAATCTGTTTGGTGAACTTATTCTTCTGCTGCTCAAGGACATAACGGTCTCTAAGCATAACTGCCAACTCGTTTACTTCCCTGAATGCCTCTCTGTCTTTATCCGAAATCTTGTAGGTAGTTGGCTTCTCGCCTCCCAATGTTACTACTGCTTCACCCTCGCCATTTGCAATAAAACTTGTCACGCCATTCTCCACATCATCAGAAACGCTTATAAACTCGTGAAACTCACCGAGATGACTGAATGAAGTCACATCCTCCAGATCATTGAAACTCTTGTCAAAACCACCTACACTGACTGTTATAGAGGTATGCTCGCACTCTTTGCCGGTATAAAAAGAAGTCAAAGTAATCTCCCCATGGTCATTCACACTGGCCTTCAGATAATTGCGTGCAGTATTGTTCTCAGTCCTGAACTTCTTGTGCTCCCAGACGCCTAAATCTTGATAACGCTCGTCACGGCTGTACGAGAACCCTTTTCCGCACTCTTCAATCTTGCTGCTCATCTCCTCAAGTCCCTCTTCTACGTATGGCAGCGACTGTTTCGCTTGTGCCACCTGAATCCTCCACATCACAGTGTCGGCAGCCCTTCTGACCTTCACCTCTCTGCGAAACAACTCATGAATAGAATCCAAAGCAAGCAAAGCACCCTGCGGATTACTCTTCTCTATCTCGCGCGCATGCGCAAGAAGTCCCTCTGCAGTCACCTCTTCCTTTCCAGCGTTGCAACTATATAACATGCTGACTATCAGAACCGCTGCAACCATTCTGACACCCAGCATTATAGCATTTGTTTTCACCATAATGTACAATTCCAAATTTTTGACAAAGTTAATTATTCTTTTCCATATCCGCAAACAAAAAATCAAAAAAATAATAACATCATACTAACATCACCACACATTGTATATATATCACCTCCTAAACTTTCCATACGACTCTGCTCCGTAACATTACCGAGCCTCAAAAATGCCTCTGAAAAATCATGCTCTTTGACAGTCAAAATTTCTTCGACAAGGCTATTCGCGAAAAAATCCGGTTATCAAAACCCAGCGAATATGTTAAAATAATAAGCAAACGCACACAATTCGCAATGCGAACAGTGTTGTGTTGTAAAAAATAGCACTTGTATTCGTCTGAGAATCAGCGATAAGAAAAATAATTAAAAAAAAGATTGTAAATTATTTGGTCAGGTCGAGAAAAGGCAGTACCTTTGCAGTCGCTTTCGAAAAGAAGGAAGCGGATGAACATTGACCGATTGAGCAACTAAGAAATGTAGTAAGAAAGAACAAGGT
>JAZUKZ010000036.1:0-5304 GCA_045643545.1 Candidatus Aphodosoma sp.
ATCTGCACCAGCACCACGCTCGTCACCCAGTGCTTGAACTCCTTCGCCTCCGCCTTCTTGCTCGACAGGATCAGCGAGTAGAGACCCGATTCCGAAATCACTGCCGTCTTGGAATATCTCAACAGATTTCCATTTCGTACATCTGTTGAAAGCATCATCAGCATCTTGTCCTCATCCTCTACATGGGCCATAATAGCTTTTGAAGGCTGATTATACCCCAGCGCCCTCGCCACATCCCTGCCCACGAAGCCGATCTGGCCATCAGGCATTATCACTGTGCGAAGCTCGCCGAAAATCTCATGCTTAAAAGTTGTTACTTTCATAAAGTTTATATATATTATTGATTAATATTGTTTTTCCCATAGAGAGACAGGTTATCCTCCCTCTCCATTTTTAACCTCGAAGAGTAGGGGGAGTGGGGGAGTTATTCTCCGACAATAGAAATCAAAAGAAATCAATATTTGTCACGCCAGACAACTCGCAGCAAGAATTGATTTTTTTTGATTTCTTTTGTTGGAGTAAAAATTGAATAAAAATGGATAACGGCACTTATGGCGTGCGCTGAGTAAATTAAAACTCCCCCACTCCCCCTACTCTCCGAGGTTTATTCCCCATTTCACCGGCAGGCCCCCGTCAATCCCTTTCAGGACTCTCCGGACAACCTCCAATCGTAAATCGTAGATTGTCCAATCGTAAATCTCTCCATGATGTCAAAGATCGTGTCTGCCTTTCTTCTGATTGGCACCGCAAAGATAGCCACAAAAAATTATCCCCCGAAACCGCCTGAGGCAGTATCGGGAGATATCGGAGAATATCGGTAAGTATCGGGAATTATCGGAGCGTTGCCATCGTCGGGTGGCAAAAGTCATAGTTTCATGAGGCTTCTGTACTCGTTTTCGTAGGGTGCCGACTCCTCTTCGGAGATCTTGCTATTGCCGATTTCCTTCGGCACATACTCGCTGAATGTCGGCTGACTGATGTCGGTGCAGAACTCATCATTGAACTCCGCCACCTTCATCACATTCGGCACCAGCTCGGCGCGGATGGCGGCCACCAGAGGCAGGAGCACCAGGCGGCGGTTATAGGGTTCTTTGGCTATCTGTGCGCGGATGTGCGCCTCCATGCACTGCAGCGCCGCCTTACGCCCGTCGGGCTTCTGGTCGGCGAAGTTGAACGTTGGGTTGACGATGTCGCCGTTGAGCGTGCCGCCATTCAGTATGATGGGCGCGTTGAAGTTGTTAGTGATACCTTCTTTCATTCTTTTTTAGCAGATTACGTTTCCCGCCAGCGTGCCGCCATTGCAGACCACCGGCGCCTGATAGTTATAGATTGTGCTTGTCATGGGGTGCTGCTCCTGCGCCATGCGCTCGTCGTGCATCTGATCCATCTGGCGCACCATCCGGTCAATCTCGCGCGCCTGACAGTCGTTCCACGACAGGAGGCGCTCTATGCTGCAGTCATCTTGTGCCGACTTCCGGCGCAGCAGCATTATCTCGTTGTTCTGTTCTCTGATGCTCGTGCCCGAATAGGACATATTCTCAAAGAAGTTTCTCAGATTTCTCAGGATGTGACCAAAAATCATTTCGTGTTAGTGCATAAAAAAGCCTGCCAGGGTCTGACCTGACAGGCCGTATATAATTTTTTATTGCTGCAAAGATAAGCAGAAATAATGATCCCACCAAATATTCTGCCCAATTTCTGCACTATGAATAGAAAAAAGAGAGAAAATCAGTCCATAATGATGGTTATACCGCCGTTATGATGTGATTTCCTCTCAAATAAGTATGATGTTTATCGTTTTATGACTAATATCCAGACAACAGTTGAACAGTTTGCCTTTTTTGTCCAGACAGCTATTAGCAATGGTTACAGTTGGTAATCCCTCTCCATTATTATTGAAATTAATAATATTATAATTGTCTTCACAACCACCCGTAATGGTGTGGCCGTTGAGGTCTATGGTAATGTTAAAGTATTCACTGTCAGATTCGAAATTGATGTCGATACCATCACGGCCTTCAAGTGTAAAGTCCTGATGGAGTGTCAAAGTGGCCTCATACCACTCATGTTCGAAAATATAATTAATTGCCTCCTGGATGTTTGAAAATCCTTGATCACCGACAGTGACAGGAGGTTGTGCCCACGCCCCCTGCGGCACGAGCATCTCCACCAGCATGACTATCGCCATGAGCAGCGGGCGTAAAATGTGTTTGGTCTGTTTCTTCTTTTTACTTTATTTGTTATCACTGATTATCATGTTTACCTGTTGCTTGATTCATTGATTGATGATTAAAATGCTCCGTTATGGTAAGCTCGTGTCTGCACGTAACTTGGTTCGTAGTAAGCGCTGGAGTTGTAGTTGTCAATCGTGTCACAGACCTTCCAGTCAGCCACCACCTGCTCAGGATTGAGGCAATGGCTCGTCTCTGCGATAGAAAGCTGGCGGGCAGTAGCCATCCAAATACTTTGCTGATGTAATCCAAATGAGGCTCATATTAGTTATTTATCAGTACACCATCTGCGCGGCAAATATACATTATTTATAGGAGATTTGCAAAATTCTGCCCCAAAACTTCACATTTTCGCCCTGACTTTCCGCTGATCCCCCTCTGATTTGCCACTCTAATTTTCATTTTTATCGAAATGTCTTATTCAGGGAAATGACAACCTTTTCAGTTCTTCTCGGCTTCCAGCCGAATTTTCCGGATTCAACAAAATTGAAGAAGATTCACTTTTAGCATCCTTTGGCTCCTATGTGAAGCTTGCGAAACTTGAGTAAGCTTACTTTAGGTCTTTGTTCAGGTCGATGGAATAAACCTTTGACATATCGTTGCGCATGTTGAACATGACGGTTCTCTTCTTGGGATTGTAAACGCACGACCAGTCAGTCGTTTCGCCTCGGACCTCTATACTGTAGTTTCCGTACTGGAGACATTGCAGGGCCTCCTCCTCGTTCATTACGAGCGAATAGTGAGACATCATGTTGTGTACACGTGCTTTGGTGGAGTATCGGTACTGCCAATAGTCTTCCGTGAAGGTGGTGCTTGCCTCCATATTGATATAGTAGTTTTCTATGGAGCGGTATTCGTAAGGTATCATGGCTGATGGTGAATACGTGTACTCCCATCTTTCTTCCTCATCCATCGTGTAGATGGTATATTCTCCATCCTTACCTTTCCATATCTCAATAAAGCGGAAGTCGTTGTGGGCATCAGCGACAAGCCAATGCAGGTTCAAATCTGGTGTTAAGGTCGTGTAGTCAAACTTATTGAAGAGCTTGACGACATCCTCTACCGTTTCGCACTCTCTCAGGATTCTCTTGTGCAGTGTGGTGGCGAATATCTGTCTGTTTCCTCTCTGGACGTCGATACTTGAGGGGCGTGGAAGAACGGTTGACATCCCACTGTCTTCATCTTCTGCCTCAGAGAAGGAGGGCAGCTGGTAGGTGGCAAAGCACAGACCAGCATCGTTCATTCCGTCCATGATGGCTGCTGGCTGTCGGAGCAGGAAACTTATGTCCTTGATGCCGCTGATCAGACTTCGGTCGTTGTATTCGGTGAGGTTTCCATACAGCGACTGTCCAAATGTCAGCGATGTCATCATGACATTCTTATGCTCGCCGGGATTCACAGCCTTGTCGAATACTACCACCAGCGGAGACTCGCCATCAAAGTTGCGACCGAAGAGCAGTTCGTCCTGGGGGTTGAAACACACGAAACCTGAGCATGCGCTACCAATCCTGGCTGTTTGGGCATTGGGCACAGGATTGTTGATGTAGAGCAGGTTGTTGAGATCGTTTATCAATGCAGCAGGGGCTGCCGCTGCATAGCGCTCCGAGGGATCCTTCTCCAATTTGTCCCAATCGACCCTGGCATAGTAGTCCATATAGTAGATGGGCAGCGGATCGACATAGCGAACAGACCTCAGTGTCTGCTCTGAGCCTTCTGGTCTGCAGTTTGAGGCATCGTAGCTGACATCACCGGGCAGTTCCTTACCTGCGCTGCGCAGGTCAATGACATTTGATTCTGGTGTTGTCTCGGGCAGCGCTTCATTGATGAGTTCGTCTGATTTGCTGCAAGAAACGGTACCTGCTGCAACAAGTGTAAGTAAAAATATTATCTTTTTCATAAGTCAATATTCAATTCAATTTTCTCAAGCTCTATGCCCTCAATCTTTCCGAAAAACACATCCTCCTTCTCCGAAAAATTGACAGTCCCTATATATCCGTTATATGTCAATGTATTCATAATCTGTTATTTGATATGTCCTTTATCTTTAAGCTCCCCCAATACTTGCTTCAGCGCATAGTGCTTATTTGGAGCTTTTCAGTGCCCCCAAAGATGGCACTTTATTTCCACCCCGCCCAAAATAAACTCAATAATTCTGCTTTTTACGGCAACAAAAATACCTCATAATGGCGAGTTATGCTATGCCGACACGGCGAAAGGGCAGAAAAAGAGAGGAAACCACGCCGTTATGATGTGATTTCCTCTCAAATATGTAGGTGGTCAGGCCTGTCACTTGACCCATCTAATGATGCATATAATTATTCTGAGAGCAAGTCACAATACATGAGCCGTGTAGCCAGAGTACGAGGATTCTGCATTCTTTCTTTTCTTTCTTCCTCCGTCTTTGGCGGCTTGATGTATAAGTCCTCGTCAATTTCACGATTGAATAGATATTTGAATCCATTCTTCTCGTAGAACTTCAGAACGTTGGGTTTATTCTTAGCATCAACTATCGCCAAGCGACAACCCGTTTTGTTTTCCTCGCTAAGGAACCAGAGCTTGATAAAGTCAATGATCTCAGAGCCGACACCTTGCCCCGCATAATCTTTTGACACAGCCAAGCGTCCTATCAATACCCCAGGAAATCTGCTGAGCATCTTCTCTCGGTTGGTTAATTCCTTCCACATAGCATTCTTCTTGGAACTACCTAAGTCCCATATTCTGATACTATCGTTCGAGAGAGTGAAACAGGCTACAATCTTTCTGGCATCTTCTTCAAGCCTGAAGCAATACGACTTACCGATTCTGCGACGTGCATAAGTCAAGGCATCCTTCTGGAAGAACTCATCCATATCTGGGTCTTCCCCACATGTGAATGATTCGGATTCCGAAAGGACGTCCTGCGTCAGCACTTCAAAGATGCATTTGTCTGCGATAAAACTCATAATTCAAATGATGAAGATTAGAACAATCTTGCCTTGCTGAGTACCTTCTTCATCATCGCATAACGAGGATCCTGTGTCAGGTCTCGTTCTGGACGAGTGTCGCATTTTTGATCAACTTTCTCAATCTCTTC
>JAZUKZ010000037.1:0-69821 GCA_045643545.1 Candidatus Aphodosoma sp.
CGAGCGCAACAAGGCTTACCGCCACATCCGTCTCGACAAGCAGTTCAAGTTCGCTTCGCCTACCTGCTTCATGGCGCAGAAAAAGGAAACTGTTGACGAGGCTTACGCAGGCGACATTGTGGGACTGCCCGACACCGGAAACTTCAAAATCGGCGATACTCTCACCTCTGGCGAAATGCTGCACTTCCGCGGACTGCCAAGTTTCTCGCCTGAGATGTTCAAATATATCGAGAACGCCGACCCTATGAAGACTAAGCAACTTCAGAAGGGCCTCGACCAACTCATGGGCGAGGGTGTAGCCCAGTTGTTCACCCACCAGATGAACAACCGCCGTATCATCGGCACTGTCGGACAACTGCAGTTCGAGGTCATCGAGTACCGTCTCCTCCATGAGTATGGCGCTCAGTGCCACTGGCAGCCTATCCCGCTCTACAAGGCTTGCTGGATTGAGTCAGACAACGAGCAGCAACTCAAGGACTTCATCCACCGCAAGTCCAACTATATGGCGAAGGACAAGGATGGTCGCGATGTCTTCCTCGCCGAGTCGGGCTACCTGCTGCAGATGGCGCAGTCCGACTTCCCCGACATCCGCTTCCACTTCACTTCGGAATTCTAAACACTATAATAAATGTATAAGAGAGCCAGTCCAAATCCGACTGGCTCTTTTTTTCCCCCCAATCCAAACAACAAATTTTCCCGATGAAATCGACCATTTTTGAACTTCTGCCGCCATCTTCTCCGTCCGAATCGCTGCCAAGATGACTGTCTCTATAGAGTGACCCATGGCTAAATGAATATCTTTAAGAGTATATATTATTAACTGCTCACTTCTTTTTTGAGCATACCGTTCCCCTAAAAGTAATAAATTACATATAATGACGTCAGCGAAGGCAGATGCACGAAATACGCATTTGCCCTCTTTTTTATCCTTTTTGCAGTCGGGTAATTCTCTTTTTGTTTATAGTGCTGATTTAGCAGCATTTATGTTGTAAAATTATTTCTTTCGGGCAATGCGTTTTTTTTATGAATAAATTTTTTTATTCCGTTTTATTTTCTTAACTTTGCCAGTGCAAAAAAATAGAAATGACATGAAAAAGATAGACGACAGCGATTTCAGCAACGGTTGGCGGTTGCAATGTTTTGTGCCGGTGGCGTATCTTGTGCTTATTTTGGCGCTGATTGACGCGGTGTTCGACCTGCTGCTTCTGTTTTGGGTGGGTAGCCAAGTGGGATTCCCTTATATAGAAATGTGTCTGCTGCTTTTTGCGGTAATCTGCATTGCGTGCTCGGAGTGTCGCAACACATATATAATTTCAAATGGCAGACTCTACATAAAAGAGTACCGGCTTTTTGAGAAATGTATGGATATGAGCGTCAGCCTCTCCGTGATAAGCGGAGCCGAGGTGGTATGGTCATGGAGCAGGATGTGTCATCTGGTGCGCATCACCGTGAATGGAGAGAAGATTGACCTGGCTTGTATTGTGCAGTCGAAGAGATTGGCAGAAACATTGAACGCCATGCAAGAAAACGATGTATAACAGTAATTTACAATAAAGTTATGATGTATAATATTATTCTTATTTTAGTTTTATTGATTATAGCGCTTTTGTCTGTCCTCAGGCGCTACCAGTCGAGGCTCAAGAAGGAGCGTATCTTGAATCTTGTGTTGAAGGCAGAGTTGCTGTGTGGCAAGAATGTCAATTTCGGCACCAGAATGCGCGAAGCCATTGAAAATGCGAGGCTTGCCGGTCTTCATAATTATAGCAGAGCGAGTTCAAAAATCAACTTCAGACGATGTTCTCAGAGGCTTGCGAAGCCGAGTTGGAAAGATTTGATTCGCTCTATCCAGACATCAACGATTCCGACAAATTGATTTTCTGTTTGATAGGATGTGGCATATCGCCTGACGACATAGCCCTCATTACGCAGCGAAGCTGCAAAACCATTTACAACCGTCGTCAGATGATAGCCAATGCAATAGGCATCCCAACCTCACAACTCGATGCCTTTGCTCTGAATTTTATCGGTTCTAACCAGTTGATACAGTATTGCAATAGAATACAAACCAAAAAAGATAACAAGGAATGAAAAAGTTTGGAATTGTGGGTGTTTATTTCCCAACCACACATTTATATAATATATAGAGATAATAGTTTCATGAAAAAACTTCACGAAGTTATTAGTTAGACAAATTTCCAGCCATAGGTTGTTAGGAAACAGCCCTGGCTTTTATTGAAAAACAACTCGACTCTCCCAGATGCCCATTTGGGGAATCTCGGAAGAAAATAATAATTCTAAAAATATAACATTATGAAAAAAACATTACTCATTCTTGCAATTTCGGCATTGGCTTTTTCGCTCAATGCCTATGTTCCAATGCTCAAAAAGGGCTATGAATGGACATACGTATATACATTTCCATACATAGTACGTACATATCGTAACTTTGATTGCTATATCGTATCAGACACTGTGATGAATGGATATACCTATTATCGCTTTGCCGAGCGCTCTCATTTGGGCAAAATCGTTGATTGGGTAGTTGATGAGTTTGACAATTACTTTCTCCGAGAAGATACTGTTGCCGAGAGAGTTTATATTCTTGACCTATCCAAAAACAGAGAGTGCCTGCTATATGACTTTTCAGTCCAACCTGGCGACTCTGTCGAGGTTTTCTTTCGTGGTGACCTTCTCGAAGCATATTCTGAAAACCATAAAGAATTAGAAGAATTGATAGAAAACGATCCATACTTTGCCCAACTAGGAATCATTCTTACGCCATTAGTTGATTCAGCCACATACGCACGTATCCACATAACCAATATCACTACTGTAACCGACTCTTTGGGAAACTCTATTCGCAAAT
The DNA here is from genome assembly GCA_045643545.1 of Candidatus Aphodosoma sp. GTDB lineage: Bacteria > Bacteroidota > Bacteroidia > Bacteroidales > Paludibacteraceae > Aphodosoma. Next base: position 2,867 of record JAZUKZ010000037.1, read on the forward strand.
ACGATTTTAGTACTGTTAGAGATGAAACTGTGGGCGGGCGTGTCCTTAAAGGTTCGTATTATGAGCGTTATGGATGTCCTGGCGATTTTCTATTCGACTACAACTCATTCAAGAATGGTTTTTGTGGAGGTTCGTTATGGTTAAGATGCGGATTGGATGATATGGGCATGGTAGGCTGGCACAGGTCTTTTACTTGTGACACTATTATCGGTTCAGATTGTTTTGCCGAAGGCATAAAGAATGCCCAAACAGCCTCTCCTCAAGCCGAAGAAATAAAGACAGAAACTTTGCCAGAAGAGAATCCTTCTAATGAGGAAGAAACGCCAGTAGAGAAGAAACCGTTCAAAAGCAAGAATCTGAAGAGATGTACTTTGGAATTGGAAAAGTATCATTCAAAGAAATAAGCATTTTCTTCGCCCGAATCGCTGCTAATGGCAGTGTCTCTACCGAGAGGTTCATTGTGAAATAACCACACCATTCCATAAAACATCAAGGCAGATATGCAAAACGCATATCTGCCTTGTTCATTTATGCTGAGGTAAATCTTCGCATCTTCTATCTTCCAGCCCCCCAAAAAACAAAAACCGACCATAAAATTCCAAAAGTGGTCGGTTGGTCGGTTGGTCGGTGGTCGCTAAAAAATGTTCCCCACCAAAATCACTCCCCAAAAAACACCCTGAATCAAATTTGAAGATTTTGACGGTAGAATTTGTCTGTTTGAAAAAAAAACAGTAATTTTGCAGCGCAAAGTTTCTTCGTCCTTGCTCTGGCAAAGGGTTGAATTAGTTAATACTTTTTCTGGAGTTCGAAGGAAACGTACCATATTCTCCGCAAAAATGCGGAAAATAAATGGTTTATTCACCGCATAGGAGCAATAAACAGGACAATAATCCACATTATGAAGGCAATATTTCTTTGGCAAAACGAGAACTGGCCCCGGTTTACTTGGAATGCAGACAAACTGCTCGGCCTATTGGGCGAGGTGCGTGGCTTGCAAGGACAACTGTTAGGACGCATGTCTGCACTGGGCTTTGAAAGCGTACAACGTTATGTGGATGCTTTGACTGAGGAAATCATCGGCTCATCTCGTATTGAGGGCGTCGAACTGAGCAGAGACAGTGTGCGTAGTTCTGTGGCTCGGCATCTGGGCGTGACATTGGATAAGGAACACTTTCCTGACCACTATACTGATGGTGTGGTTAATGTGATGATGGAGGCAACACAGCATTATGATGACCCTTTGACGGAGGAAAGATTATTTGGTTGGCATGCAGCTTTATTCCCAACTGGCTACAGCGATGGCTATAAAATTGATGTGGCTTGTTGGCGAACCAGCAATGAACCTATGCAAGTGGTGTCTGGCCCAATGGGAATGCAAAAGGTGCACTACGAGGCTCCAGAAAGCACAATGGTCCCAGAATTGATGAGGCAGTTTATGCAGTGGGTAAACACTTCTGACGATGCCGATCCGCTGATTCGTGCTGCATTGGCTCACCTTTGGTTCGTGACAATACATCCTTTTGATGATGGCAATGGCCGTATCACACGTACCATCACGGAAATGATGTTGGCAAGAGCCGACCGTAGCGAACGTCGGTTCTATAGTATGTCAGCCGAAATCATGCGTAATAGAAAAGGCTACTATGACGCCCTGGAACAAGCCCAAAAGGCTGATATGGATGTGACAGAGTGGTTGATGTGGTTCCTGACGACGCTACGGCAAGCACTCTCTGAGGGTATCGAAATAACCGACAGAACTCTCCGTAAGGCTGCTTTCTGGCAACGTATGCATGATGTGGCTGTCAGCGAGCGTCAGCGTAAGGTAATCAATATGTTGTTGGATGGATTTGAAGGAAAACTGAGTACCAGTAAATGGGCGAAGATTAACCATTGTTCTCAGGATACTGCACTGCGCGACATAGAAGACCTGATGAAAAAAAATATACTCCGTCGTGCTGAGGAAGGCGGACGTAGTACTAATTATGAATTGGTATAATATCTCCAACTAAATATCTGAAATGTCATAAATAAATCTTCCCAGGCACTCAAATTTGTGTCTGGGATTTTTAGTCCCGTGTTCTATTGTTCCACAGTCCCACTTGCTGTCCCCTGAAACTATGAAGTCTATTTTCTTTAAATTTGAAGATTTTGACGGTAGAATTTGTCTGTTTGAAAAAAAAACAGTAATTTTGCAGGCTGAATTTGTATGGTCTGTTTTGACTCATAAAAACGGACACATTATTATTATATATTTTTAGAAGGCTATTATGCAAGTTTCAAGACAAGAAAAGATAGCGAAGATGCTTCAGAAGGAGTTCGGGGATATTTTCGTGCTGTATGCCAGGAGAATAGGCAATGTGATAATTAGCGTGAGCGAGGTGAGGGTGACGAGCGACCTTAGTCTGGCTCGTGTCTATCTGAGCATTTTCCCTACCGAAAAGGGCAATGAAATTATTGAACAGGTGAACACCGACAACAAGAGTCTTAGATTCGAATTGGCACGGCGTTTGAGAAATAATCTGAGGGTTATCCCTGAGTTTACGTTCTATAAAGACGAGACTGAGGAGAAACTGGCCCATATTGATGAACTTCTTGCAGAGACAAAAAATTGAAATTTGAGTGGTACATAGCATTGAGGTATCTGTTTGCTAAAAAAAAGCATAACACGATTAACCTGATAACTTGGATCTCTATGACCGGTGTGGCTGTCGGCACTATGGCACTTATTTGCGTGCTGTCGGTGCTGAACGGTTTCGAGAGGGTGGTGGAGTCTTCTTTCTCTAATTTCGAGCCTGACCTGAAGGTGATGGCAAGTAGCGGAACAAGGATTGATGCTCAGGCAGAAGAATTGGTTGCCGCTCGCAAGGCATTCAAGGATATGACTATATGGTGCGAAGTGGTGGAGCAGGACGGTCTGGTCTGCACTGATGAGACTCAGGTGCCGGTGAAGGTGAAGGGTGTGGGTGCCAAATATGTGACTGTAACTAAATTTGATGATATAATCTGGGCTGGTTCGTCCGACTTTACTTCGGTGCCGTATGACGACCCGGTGGGGGTGATAGGAATAGGCCTTTCGCAGAAACTGAAATTGACAACTGATTTCATGGAGAGTACTACTCTCTATGTGCCTAAGAACAGGAAGGTGAATCTGTCAAGGCCAGATGCCAATTTCACAAGGCTGAACTTCAACTGCGGCGGAATTTTCTACTCTGAACAGACTGAGTATGACGACCAGTATATTGTTATGCCGATTGATATCGTGAGGGATGCTTACAGGTTCGACGAGGATTATGTTAATGCCTACGAGATAAAGGTGGAGGGTAGTGTCGAGAAGTTGGAGAAGGAGTTGCAGGAGATGCTGGGTGATGACTATCAGGTGCTTAACCGTAGGGAACAGAAAGCGGATTTCTACAAAATCAGCAAGATTGAGAAGTGGACTACTTTCATGATTCTGAGTTTCATCATGCTTATCGCTACATTCAATATCATCGGTTCGCTGTCGATGATAATCATCGAGAAACGGCAAGATATCGATTTGTTCGGTAACCTTGGGGCTACTGAGAAGAGCATCAAGAAAATATTCAGGGCAGAGGGTTTCCTGATTTCGGCTTTCGGCGCTGTGGCTGGAATGGTGCTGGGAATAATTATCGTGCTTGTGCAGCAGCAGTTCGGAATCCTGAAACTTGGAACGGGTTTCATCACCAACGCTTATCCGGTCGAACTGCAGTTTGTGGATGTGTTGTTGGTAATGGTAGTGGTACTGGGAATGGGTGCCCTCGCAGCGAGAATAGCAAAGGCTAAATGATGATTTTGACAAAGATATGAGGAATATAGTCAAGATATTTGTGATTCTGATGATGGCTGGACTTTGGTCTTGCAATAAGGAGACTAAGGTGCAGTCGGTAAGTCTGGACCAGGAGGAAATGGTCCTGGCTATAGGCGAGACTCGTCAGATTGAACTGACTATAGAACCTCTGTCGGCAGCGATATATAATCCAAAGCACTGGAAGTCGAGTGATGAGAATGTTGCGACTGTTGACCAGAAGGGCAATGTGACAGGCGTTTACGGCGGTACGTGCGTAATCACTGCTACTGTGGATGACAAAAAGGCAACTTGCGTTGTGAGAGTTGAGACTCCAACTTATGACCTCAATATGGACAAAGCGGTTGTGTTCAACAATGGTATAGATTCCGAAACCGGAAATTATGTGAAGATAGTGCGACTGTTTGAGGAGAGACTGGAAATTGATTCGGTGGGAAACGCAACCGGAAATGGGCTGATGCTTAGTCTGCATCTCTTCTCTCCAAGTACTCAGGAACCTCTGGTTGAGGGTGTCTATGAGTTGTCGGAGAGTGGTGCGGAGTTTACTGTAAAACCAGGAGAGATGATAGAGAGAGAGGGAGCAAGTTATGCAACTGGTTCTTTCTTGGGAGAATACTCTGATTATGGCTTCGGAGTGCTTTTCGTGAAGGAAGGGAAAATGACGGTGAGCAGGGATGGTGACGAATATAAGATAGAATGTGTGATGGATGGGGCTATGGATGAGCATGTTGAGGTGAGTTGGACCGGAAAACCGGTGGTTTATAGGGCAGATACTACTTATGAGACTGAGATATTGAGATATAATAGGTTGACGGTATTTCCAGTCGAGATTGAGGGTGAGAATATGACTGGCCATGCTGAGATAGTTATGGAGTGTCAGACGGCGAGAGTGAGAGCGGTGGTGAGAGTTCCTAAAACTGCAGACGGTTTGCTTATGGATGGCGTCTATTCTATGAGTTCTGCTGAGAAGAACTTTACGGCAGTGGCTGGTGAGTGCTTCATCGGGAAGGAGGGCGAAAAGGTTGATTTAGTGAATGTTGCACTGACTGTGAAAGATGGCGTACTGAAAGGAAGTCTGGTTGACGGCCTTGGTCGGAGTTATTCGATAGACAGTAAAGTCAAAAAAATTGCGAGAGGATAAAAATTTGTCGGGAAAAATGTTGTGAGAGTCGGAATAATTGAGTAAATTTGCAGCCGATTATGAACGCAGAAACTATAGAGCATACAGGAGAGATAATCGCTATCGGCGGGGGAATTGCCAAAGTCAGGATAATCCAGACTTCGGCTTGCGCGGCGTGTCATGCCAAAGGGGTCTGCACTGCATCAGACCAGACTGAAAAAGTGGTTGATGCAGAAATAGTTAGTGAGACACTGAAAGTGGGAGATAGTGTGAAGGTTGTGGGACAGAAGAATTTAGGCATTTACGCAGTGCTGTTGGCATACGTAGTGCCTTTTTTGTTGATAATAGTCACGATGATGGTGATGAATATGCTGACTGACAATGATTTGTTGGTTGGCTCTGTCTCGCTCGGAGTGCTTATCCCTTATTTGGTGGTTTTGAGACTTATGCGGAAGAAGTTGAAAGCGACTTTCCGCTTTTATGTGGTGGAAAAATAACAATAAAGCATTATGGATATAATTATTACATCGTTAGTGATTCTGGGTGCCATAGGATGCCTTTCGGCGGTAATCCTCTATTTCGTGGCACGCAAATTTCATGTTGAAGAAGACACCAGGATTGAGCAGATCGTTGAGGTTCTGCCAGGTGCCAACTGTGGCGGCTGCGGTTTCGCAGGTTGCCATGGATTTGCTGAGGCGTGTGTGAAAGGTACTTCGCTGGAAGACAAGCACTGCCCTGTAGGAGGTAAACCAGTGATGGAGAAAGTTGCTGGCATCCTCGGTATGGAGGCTGTAGAGACTGAACCAATGGTAGCAGTTGTGAGATGTAACGGTACTTGTGCTAACCGTCCTAAGAACAACACGTACGATGGTGCCAAGAGTTGTAAGATAGCAGCAGGCCATTATGCTGGCGAAACAGGATGTGCGTACGGATGTCTCGGATTCGGAGATTGCGTGAGTGTCTGTTCAAACAGTGCCATCAGTGTCAATCCTGAGACTGGCCTGGTGGAAGTGGACGAGGAGAAGTGCGGCGGTTGCGGCGCTTGTGCAAGGGCTTGTCCTCATCATGTGATTGAAATAAGAAAGAAGGGTCTGAAGGGCAGACGTGTCTATGTGGGTTGTGTCAACAAGGATAAAGGTGCTGTGGCCCGTAAGGCTTGCAAGGCTGCCTGCATCGGTTGCGGCAAGTGCGAGAAGATTTGTCCATTCGGAGCAATAAAAGTGGAGAACAATGTAGCATATATTGATTTCAATGTCTGCAAACTTTGCCGCAAGTGCGTGGTTGAGTGTCCTACAGGCGCAATCAAGGATGTGAACTTCCCAACTCCAGCAGTCAAGACTGCTCCAAAACCAGTAGAAAAACCTGCTGAACCAGAAAAACCAGTAGAGGTTGCGAAACCAGTGGAGGAAAAACCAATTGAAGTGGTAAAGCCAGTAGAGGAAAAACCAGTTGAAGTGGTGAAACCAGTGGAGGAACCTAAAAAGGAGGAGTCTCAGGACAAGACTCCAGAGGCAAGAGAGCAGAGTTTGTTTTGAAAATAAAAGATTCACGATATGAAAACATTTAGAATCGGAGGAGTACATCCAAATGACTCGAAACTTTCAGCAGGTAAGGCTATTGAGACAATAGCACTGCCTGAGAAGGCTATCATACCTTTGAGTCAGCACATTGGAGCTCCAGCCACACCAGTTGTGGAGAAAGGCGACCACGTAGTTGTGGGACAGCTGATAGGACAAGGCACTGGATTCATGAGTGCCAATATTCACTCGCCATACAGCGGAACTGTTGAGAAAATAGACAATGCTCTGGATGCGTGGGGATTGCCATGCAAATCTATCTTCATCAATGTTGAGGGAGATGAATGGGATCCTGCAATCGACCGCAGCGATGCTATCGAGCGTACTTGCAAACTCAGCGGAGAAGAGATAATCAAGAAAATTGGTGATGCCGGTATCGTGGGACTCGGTGGAGCATGTTTCCCAACTCATGTAAAACTCAGCATCAAAGAGCCAGCAAAAGCAGAAGTGCTTATAATCAATGGTGTAGAGTGCGAACCATATCTTACTTGTGACCATCGACTGATGTTGGAGCATGGCGAGGAGTTGATGATCGGTATCACTCTCATCATGAAAGCAATCAAGGTCGAGAAGGCTATCATCGGCATTGAGTGCAACAAGATGGATGTTATAGAGCATTTGCAGAATCTGGCTATCAGATATTTCGGAATTGAGGTTTGCCCATTGAAGATGCATTATCCACAGGGCGGCGAGAAGCAGTTGATTGATGCTACAATCGGTCGTCAGGTGCCAAGTGGAGCACTCCCAATCGCTGTGGGTGCTGTAGTTCAAAATGTCGCAACTTGTTTTGCCGTTTATGAGGCAGTTCAGAAGAACAAACCTCTGATTGAGCGCGTAGTGACAGTGACAGGCGACAATATGGCTAATCCTTGCAATCTGAGAGTGAGATTCGGAACTCCACTCAATATGCTTCTTGAGAAGGCAGGCGGACTGCCAGCAGAGGATTACAAGATTATCGCAGGCGGTCCTATGATGGGACGTGCTTTCAGCAATCTTGACTCTCCAACATCGAAGAGAACTTCCGGTCTGCTCGTAATGCCTGAGAGCAGAGCACGCCGTGGCGCAGAAGAGAACTGCATCCGTTGCGGCAAGTGCGTTGAGGCTTGCCCAATGGGACTGGAGCCATATTTGCTGAGCACTCTGTCGGAACAGAAGATGTGGAACAGAATGGAGGAAGAGAGAGTAATGGACTGCATCGAGTGCGGTTGCTGCCTCTTCACATGTCCAGCCAACAGACCTTTGCTTGACTATGTCAGAATGGGCAAGCAGACTGTAGGCGGCATAATCAAAGCCCGTGCACAGAAAAAATAATTGAAGTCAAACAAAAGAAAGAGAAAATAAAATGATAGTTTCACCATCACCACATATTCATAACAATGACAGCGTCCGCAAGGATATGCTGAATGTTGTGATAGCACTGATTCCAGCGTATTTGGTAGCGCTTTATTATTTTGGATTCGGTGCAATGTGTATCAGTTTGCTCGCAATAGGCTCATGTCTCTTGTGCGAGTGGCTCATACAGAAATTTCTTTTCAAGAAACCATGCTCATTAGGCAATATGTCAGCCTTGGTGACTGGCGTATTGTTGTCGTTCAACCTTCCATCAAATCTTGACTGGTGGATTGTGGTACTCGGAGCACTTGTGGCAATCGGAGTGGGCAAGATGACTTTCGGCGGTTTGGGCAACAATCCATTCAACCCTGCGCTGGTGGGACGTGTATTCCTTTTGGTTTCTTTCCCAGCACAGATGACTACTTGGCCAACTCCTCATCCAGAGAAATGGTTCAGTTATACAGATGTAGAGACTGGAGCAACTATCCTTTCAAGACTGAATGAGGGTATGGGAGTGAACACTGACTATCTTGAACTTTTGTTCGGTAGCATCGGAGGCTCGCTTGGTGAGGTTTCTGCTTTGGCACTTTTGATTGGTTTCGTTTATCTGCTTTGCACAAAGACCATCACATGGCATATCCCAGTATCAATTATTGCTACAGTATTCGTATTTACCGGAATCTATTTCGTAGCAGGCGGAGAGAATGCTGTTGACCCATTGGTTCACGTGCTCACTGGCGGTCTGCTTCTTGGTGCAATCTTTATGGCTACTGACTATGTGACATCACCTATGACCAAGAAAGGTCAGTTGATTTATGGTGTCGGTATTGGCGTCATCACTTCGGTAATCCGTTTGTGGGGTTCTTACCCAGAGGGAATGTCGTTTGCCATCCTGATTATGAATGCAGTGACACCACTTATCAACCATTATGTTAAACCAACCCGCTTCGGCGAGAAGAAGTAAGGAGGGCAAGTGATGAAAAAGTTAGAATCGACATTCATGAATATGTTTCTGGTGCTGACCATCATATCGTTGGTGGCAGGAGCAGGACTTGCAGCGATGTACAATGTGACCAAAGAGCCAATTGAGAAAGCCAATCAGGCAAAACAGCAGGCTGCTATCGCAGCAGTGTTGCCAGAGGGTGCTCAGCCAGGCGAGATGGTCATTGTGAATGACAATGCCGTTTATCCAGCAACAGATGCTGAAGGTAATTTCGCAGGCGCTGCAATTGAGATAAATGTGAACGGCTTCGGCGGTAATATCAAGATGATGGTTGGTATTGACGCTCAGGGCCAGATAGTTGACTATTCAATCCTTGAACTGGCTGAGACTCCAGGTTTGGGTTCGAAGATGGTTGACTGGTTCAGAACAAAATCGGATATCAGAGGCGCCAATGTGGCTGATGGCGAGATGAAGGTTAGCAAAGATGGCGGTAATTATGATGCCATCACTGCAGCGACTATCTCGTCGAGGGCTTTCTTGAAAGGCGTTAACGCTGCCATGGAGACTTATAAGGCTTATGGCAACGGATGTGAAACTAACGAAAAAGAGGAGGAGTAATTATGAATTATATAAAACCATTTGTCAATGGACTGATTAAGGAGAATCCAACTTTTGTTTTGATGCTCGGTATGTGTCCTACTTTGGGAACTACAACTTCTGCATTGAACGGTATGGGTATGGGTCTCGCTACAATGGCGGTGCTGATTTGCACCAACACAATCATCTCGGCTATCAAGAATTTGGTGCCAGATGCAGTCAGAATTCCTTCGTATATCGTTGTGATTGCTGCTTTTGTGACTATTCTTCAGATGTGCATGCAGGCTTATATGCCTGACTTGTATGCTACTCTGGGTCTGTTTATTCCTCTGATTGTTGTGAACTGCATCGTGCTCGGCCGTGCTGAGGCTTTTGCTGCAAAGAACAATCCTTTGGCATCTCTGATGGATGGTGCGGGAATCGGACTCGGTTTCACATGCGCGCTGACAATAATCGGTGCTATCCGTGAGTTGCTCGGTACTGGCTGTATCTTTGGATTCAACCTTTATCCTGAGCGTTTCGGCATTTTGATTTTCGTGCTTGCTCCAGGAGCCTTCCTGACACTCGGATACCTGATTGCTATTATTAACAAATTAAAGGCTAAATAATTATGAAGATATTTTTGCTTATTATTTCGGCTATTCTGGTCAACAATATTGTGTTGGCTCAGTTCCTTGGTATTTGTCCGTTCCTCGGAGTTTCCAAGAAGATTGATACAGCCATGGGTATGTCGGCAGCAGTTGTTTTCGTTATGCTGATCGCTACTGTATGTACTTGGCTTTTGTATAACTATGTGCTTGTGCCACTGGGCGTTGAGTATCTTCAGACTATTTCTTACATTTTGGTGATTGCCTTTTTGGTGCAGATGGTCGATATTATCCTGAAGAAGATGTCGCCATCTCTGTATCAGGCGCTTGGCGTGTTCTTGCCATTGATTACCACTAACTGTACTATTCTCGGTGTGGCTATCATGGTTATCCAAAAGAACATGGGTTTGTTTGAGAGTTCGATTTTTGCCATTGCGACTTCGCTCGGTTTCGGTCTTGCACTTGTGCTTTTTGCCGGTATCCGCGAGCAGTTGGCATTGACCAAGATTCCTGAGGGAATGAAGGGAATGCCAATAGCACTTGTGACTGCAGGTCTTTTGGCTATGGCGTTTATGGGTTTTTCTGGTGTTTGCTGATATGAACATGAGAGATTTTCTTAAAAGACATAAGAAGACTGTTGAGGCATTAATATTTTTGCTGCTTTTCTTTGCGGTGTTCATTCCGCTTGGAGGCAAGATGGGATTGAAGAATATGCTTAACACGATTATGCAGACTTCATACCATCTATTGCTTGAAACATGCTTCTTCCTAATGGCGATTTGTGTGTTGTCTGGAGCGTTGGGTAAGTTGTTGGTAGAGTTCGGAGTGGTTGGGTTGCTTGAGAAAATTTTGCGCCCGCTGATGAAACCAATATTCAATTTGCCAGGTGTTGCTGCCTTGGGTGCAGTGCTGACGTTTCTGTCGGACAACCCTGCTATTATTGCTTTGGCGAAGGACAAGAGTTTCAGTCAGTATTTCAAAAAGTATCAGTTGGTTTCGCTGACGAATTTCGGTACTGCTTTTGGAATGGGACTGATTGTGATTGCTTTCATGGCTGGACAAGGTTTCGGAAGTGGTGCTGTAGTAGGTCTTTTGGGTGCTGTGTGTGGGTGTGTTGTTTCTACAAGACTGATGCAGAGGTTTACTCTCAGAGCTTATCCGGAATATGATTCGCCAGTGATTGAAGAGTCTATTGCTGGGAATTTGATAGAGGGGGAGAAAAAAACTGAGAAAAAAGAATCAACTTTTATCAGGGCTTTGAATTCAATACTTGATGGTGGAAAGACCGGAGTTGATCTTGGTCTTGCAATTGTGCCTGGAGTATTGATTATTTCAACTGCAGTGATGATGTTGACGTTTGGTCCTAAGGGAGATGCTGGTCAATATCTTGGTGTTGCATACGAGGGCATTCCTTTGTTGCCATGGCTGGCTGACAAAATTGATTTCGTTTTTGACTGGTTGTTTGGTTTCAAGGCTCCACAACTTGTAGCGTTCCCAATAACTGCTCTCGGTGCAGTCGGGGCAGCGTTGGGTTTGGTGCCTGAGTTTGTCAACAGTGGCATTGTTGATAATAATGCCATTGCAGTTTGCACTGCTATTGGAATGTGTTGGTCGGGATTCCTCTCGACTCATACTGCGATGCTTGACTCGCTTGGTTACCGTCATTTGATTTCTAAGGCTATCGGTGCCCATACTATTGGTGGATTGGTGGCTGGAATCGTGGCTCATTTTATGTGGATGCTTGTCTCGTTTTTTATAGCGATGGTTTGATTTTTTGAATATTTAGATAAATGGCACGGGGTAATTTTTTAGTCCGTGCCTTTTTTTGACTTATTTAAGAGGCTCGTTAATGTTACGGCAATGTTACGGTAATGTTACGGAGCGGGGTTGTCTGGGGGGTATTTTTGAGGAATAGGAAAGATTTATGAGAAAGTTTTTTTTGATTGGAGTGGCGACATTGGTTGCCGGTGTGTATGGGTGCAAGGCTCAGGATGACGATTGCGTTGATCGAGAGATAGTTATGGCGTCTGAGGATTTTGTGACTGGGGTGAAAGTGCCTGAAAAGGTGGAGTTTGCCGGTAAGGTGTATGATTTTAGCGATACGTCTGATTATGAGGCTGTTGACAAGCGGGAAAGACTTGAGAAGGAGATGCTCAGTTTCAAGTACAGCCATCAGACCAGTGTTTTGATTTATAAGAAGGCTCCGAGATATGAAGAGACTGTGAAAGAGGTTCTTAGGGAGCAGGGCGTGCCTGAGGATATGTTCTATATGATGGTGATAGAGAGTAACTTAAATGTTATTGCGAGGTCTGGAGTGGGTGCTGCTGGTTTCTGGCAGTTTATGGAGGCGACTGCGAGAGAGTTTGGGCTTGAGGTTTCGGCGACTGTTGATGAGAGGTATGATTTGAAGAAATCGACTAAGGCGGCCTGCAAGTATATGAAGAGTTCGTATCAGAAGTTCGGGGACTGGATGGCTGTTGCGGCTTCGTATAATGCCGGGATGGGAAGAATCAGTCAATCATTTGAGCGTCAAGGAGGTACGGAGGTTCTGGATTTGTGGCTGAATAATGAGACGACTCGGTATATGTACAGGCTTATGGCTGTGAAACTTTTTCTGGAGCAGCCTGATTTGTTTGGCTATCTTATTGATGATGAGGGCCGTTACAAGCCTGTTGAGACTATTGAGATGGAGGTAAGGAGCAGTATTGCGGATTTGCCGAAGTGGGCCAGGGAGCATGGTTGTTCGTATAAGGTGCTGAAGATGCTTAACCCTTGGCTGAGGGAGAGCAGGCTGGATAATAAGTCTGGAAAATTGTATTTGATTACTTTGCCAAGAAAATAAATAATGCCATGATAATCTTAGCTTTAGGAACTAATTTGGGGGATCGTGAGAAGAATTTGGAGAAGGCGATTGAGTTGATCTCGAGATTTGCGAAAGTGGTTAAACGTTCGTCGGTAATTGATACTGGGCCTGTTGGCTTTCATTCGGATAATCGTTTTTTGAATATGGCTATTGCGATAGAGACTGATTTGGAGCCAATTGCTTTGCTTGATGCGACTCAGGAGGTGGAGCGCTTGATGGGTCGTACAAAAAAGTCGGTCGATGGCGTTTACCATGACCGACCTATTGATATTGATATTATTGATTATAATGGTTTGCACATTGATACTCCGAGACTTACGTTGCCTCATCCGAGGGCGGAAGAGAGGGATTTTGTGCGAATTCCGGTTAATGAGCTTATTTCTTGATAAGCGGATAGATTATGTTGTCGTATTCCGAGCGCTTGATGATGCGGTAGTGAGGTTTGTAAGCGTCGCGGAATTGTGGTGAATGGCTCATTGTATATTCGCCGCGATAGAAGCGTTTTTCTATCTCATCCAGTTCGGCCTGGAAATTTTCGATTTTGATTTCTGATGCCATGAGGCATTTTACGATAAAGTGCCATTCCTCTTCCCAAAGTTTTATGTCATGCTGTTCGTTGTCGACGCTTTTCATCAAAGAATTCAGATAGACTGACTGTTTGATTTTCTTCTTGTTGATGTAGTTGATGTCAACGCGGATGTATCTGCCGAGTGCACCGGTAGGCTCAGCACCTACGCTGTACTGGTTGAGACCTTTGCGTTCTGACTTCAGGTATTTTTTTGCGGTGGCTTTGCTTGGAATGATGTGGCCAGGGCCGAAATTGTCCTGATAGAAACTCTTGTAGATGTCGAAGACAGTGAGTTTTGGATATTTTGTCTGCATGTTGGCAACGGCTTTTTTGACAGCGAGGTCGGTGATGAAGTCGGAACCATTCCAGAAACTATGGATCAGACCGCGATTTTCCAACCAAGCGATGATGTCTTTGGTAGGAGTGCCTTTTGGATCTTGTGTCAGGCATAGTCCCTTTTCCCTTCTGTCTGTTTTGATGACATCGTAGAGATGATTCATGATTTCCTGGTCGTAGAACTTGCCTGAAGTGACGAACGGCATGACCTTGACATCGCGCAAATCGTTGAGCCGTGCGAATTCCATGACTTCTGGCACCCAGTCGCCGAACCAGACGGGCGAGCCGATGAAGACGAAGTCATAGTTTTTCAAGTCGATGTCTGATTTCTTGATTTCTATTTTGCGGATTCCTTTCATCTCCTCTTTTGCGCGGCAGATCAGACTGTCCATGTTGTCGGGGTAAGGGGTTGCAGGTTCGATTCTGTACAAATCCGCTCCAGTATAAAGAGCAATTTTCTCGGCAACAGCTTTAGTGTTGCCAGACAGAGAGAAGTAAGTCACAAGTATTCTTGGTTCACGAGCCATAATGCTTAGAGCCAGGAACATAAGGACTGACAGACAGAAAAGTTTTTTCATAATATATATCTTTTTAAAATGTCCTTGTAATCATCAATGCGGCGGTCGCGGAGGAAAGGCCACCATCTGCGGACTTGCTCAGAGTGGTTGAGGTCTATGTCAACGACCATTGTGGCAGTCTCATTGACAGGTGCTTGGGCAATCAACTCTCCTTGAGGACCAGCGATGAAACTGCTTCCCCAGAATTCGATGCCCTTAGTCATGCCAGAAGGATCGTCCTCATGGCCGACGCGATTGACAGCCACAACGGGGAGGCCATTGGCTACGGCATGGCCGCGCTGAACCATAGTCCATGCTCCGCGCTGGCGTTCTTGTTCTTCTTTTGAATCGCTTGACTCATAGCCGATGGCGGTTGGGTAAATGAGAATCTCAGCACCGGAAAGTGCCATCAGGCGAGCAGCCTCTGGGTACCATTGATCCCAGCAGACCATTACGCCAAGAGTGCCGATTGAGGTTTTTATAGGCTGGAACCCCAGGTCGCCAGGCGTAAAGTAGAATTTCTCGTAGTAGGCAGGATCGTCAGGAATATGCATCTTGCGGTATTTTCCTGCGATAGAGCCATCACGCTCGAGGACTACGGCTGTGTTATGGTAAAGACCAGCAGCGCGTTTCTCGAAAAGCGAGATGACAAGCACTATTCCGCACTCCTTGGCCACTTGTCCGAAGAATTCTGTGGAAGGACCCGGGATTGTTTCGGCAAAGTCGAAATTGCGGACGTCTTCAGTTTGACAGAAATAAGGAGTGTTGTGCAGTTCCTGAAGCACAACCAGTCGTGCGCCATCAGCGGCAGCCTTGCGGATTTCGCCAGCCAGAAGTTTTTTGTTAGCCTCGACATCAGAGCCGATGCGCTGTTGAATGATTCCAATTTTCATGATTATTCAGCTTTGCGTTCGAAAGCGGTAAGTTTGAAAGTGACGCCGATTACGAACTTATGGTTTGTGAAATCGTTGTTCAGCACGTCATTCTGCATCCAGTAGGCATGGAGACGGAGGAAATCAGTCTTGTTAACAGGGAAAGCCTCGAAGCCGATGCCGTAGAAAAGGTTCTGCTTGCCGTATTCCACCAGATTATGGCATTCGGAAGAGAGATTCTCCTCGTAGCCCGCTTTGACATAGATATGTGCCCAATCGAGAATGTTGCCATCAATCATACCCAAGAGTGTGAAGTCGCGGAAAGGATGTCCAGTTCCACAATAGCGCCACATGTAGTCAAGTTCAATTTTCATTGGTCCAGCGAGGAACTTGTTGCCCAAAGTGGCAGTCTTCATGAATTTGCCGCGCTGATACTCAAGCATATTGAAAGAGTATGCAGAGCGAAAAGGTCCGTAGTTGCCGTACCAAAGGAGAGAATAGGCGTATTTGTTGCTGAGGATTTTGTCGTTGAAAGGCGAGTTGGAGATTTCTGCAAGTATTGAACTCTTTCCGTCGCGCGTGGTGTACATACCCCTGACTCCTAATTGGAAACAAGCGATAGTGTTCCAGTAGTCGGTTGCAAAATAGATATCGATAGGGGCAGCATCATACTCCCAGCCACCGAAAGCCATAGCGCTTTTACCGGCAGAGATTTTCCAGTGGTCATTGAATTTATAATCGAAGCAAGCCTTATCAATAGCTGCATTGAGGTCAGCGCAGCGGTTGAGCATCATGGTGAAATGATAAGAAAGCTTGTCGGTGATGTTCCCGTTCAAAAGAAAATTGAAGTACTTGCCGACGAAGTTAGAGTTGTAATACTCATCAGTGCCGGCAGGCACGGCTGAATTGAAAGTGTTTTCCCAGTCAGCTCTGGTTTCGAATTTGATGGAGATAGGCTGTTTCTTCTTTTCAGTCTTAACCTCCTCTGGGGCAGCCACATACTCCCTGACTGTCTCGCGGATATAAACCGTATCCCTCACAGTGTCCCTTCTGATGACCACTTCCTGGGCATTGAGCAGGCAAACCATCATCAGCACAAAAGATAAAATAGAAATTCTCTTAGTCATATAGAGGTAAAAATCGTTTCATTAAATTGAAAAAGAGTGCCAACACCCATGGTGCTGACACTCTATGTGTGTAAAGTCTAAAAATTAGAACTTGTAGCGAACGCCAAGAGCTACAGCACCAACCCAGTGACCCCAGTGGTCGCCAGCACCCATGAAATAAGTTTCAGTGTGGCTGTGACCGCCTTCACCATCGTGCCATGTTTCAAAACCTGGGCCTATGATTGGACGGAAATCCAAAGAGAGCTGAAGTGGGAACCAGAAATCATACTCAATACCTACACGGCCAGCAACGCCGACATAAGAGTTGAAATGATGATCAGTCCAAGTGTTCCAGCCCCAAAGACCAGCACCAGCACCTACGCCGAGGTACCAATGCCACTCACCGCGTTTGCTCCAAGGAACTGCTGCGCCGAATGGATCAATCCAGTCATAAGTTACTGATGCCTCAAGACCGTTGAAGTTAGGAACACCGGCCTCAATAGACAACATGTTGTTTCCCAAACCATGCTCGTAAGAGAACTGGCCACCCCAACCGAGGCGAACACCAATTGCTCTTGGCTGAGCTGCTGCGAATGCAATACCTGTCACTGCAAGAATTGCTACCAAAACTAATTTTTTCATTTTTAATATTTTAAATGATTCAACAAAATTTCAGAATTTGTTTTGCAAAGGTACACATTATTTATTATGTGTACAAATTTCAGAGCCACTTTTTCAGTTTGAATATTAACAGAATCACCACCACGGTAAGCACCATCAGTCCGATAGCGAAAAGATAACCCAGTTTCCAGTGCAGTTCAGGCATAAACTCAAAGTTCATTCCATACATGCTGGCAATCAGAGTAGGTGGTAGGAAGATAACGCTGACGATTGTAAAAATCTTTATTATCTTGTTTTGCTGGATGTTAACGAGACCGAGGAAAGTGTCTTGCAGATATTCGAGCCTGTCAAACGAGAAACGGATATGCTCGAAAAGTGAGTTGATATCCTTGATCATGATAGTCAGCTTAGCCTTTGCGTCATTTGGGAAAAGTTCGCTTCGGAGCATGTTCGAGCAAACTCGGCTACGGTCAACTATATTCTCTCGGATGAGCATCGTCTTCTCCTGCAAGTCCTTGATTTCAATGAGAATATCATCAGAAACGTCGTCATCGTCTTTCAATCGGTTTGAAAGTTCAGTTACCTGGCGAGTCATATCCTCAATCATATCTGCGTCGTAGTCAACGCGCGTCTCAAGAAGCCCGACAAGCACATAATATCCGTTAGGATAGTTCTTCGGATTGGCAAAAAGACGTTTCGAAGTCTCGTTGAACGACCTCAACTGCTGGTTTCGCACAGTGACCAGAATGCCATTCTTAATGATAAACGATACAGTTTCCTCCTCAAAATTCTCCAGAAGGAAGTTCGAGTTAGCCACGATGCTGTCGACAGTCTCCATATAGCGGGACGACATCTCGATCTCCTCCATCTCCTCTTCTTCCTGGATATAAATCTTCAGGAACTGCTCCAACTCGCTTTCCACATCGAGAGCCACATCATCCAAGTCAATCCAGAGCAACTCGCGCTGGTCAATATCCTTCAGGGTATCCATCGACTTGGATATTTTTATTCTGCCCTGGTCTTTATAGTAAATTCTTAATTCTGACATAACATTCAATTAAATCAATTCGACAATCTATTTCATCCAAACCTCTTCTCTAATCCATCCCAGCCCCATACAGGACATGCATTGAGAATCAGTTAGTTGCGAGGAGGTTTGTGAGCTCCACAAATTGCTCCACGCTAAGCCTCTCCGGTCGTAAGTTGAAGATGTCAGAATCAATTATCCTATCGCCAATTATGGCCCTGAGAGAATTCCTGAGAGTCTTGCGGCGCTGATTAAACGCCGCCTTGACTATTCGGAAGAAAAGTTCCTCATCGCAGTCAAGCCTTTCGCGCCTGTTCCTGGTCATTCGGATTACCGCCGACTTGACTTTCGGTGGAGGATTGAAAACGCCCTCATGCACGGTCATGACGTATTGAATGTCGTAGAAAGCCTGCAGAAGTACAGAAGTGATGCCATAAGTCTTTGATCCAGGAGCGGCGGCAATGCGTTCAGCCACCTCCTTCTGAATCATTCCCGAGCAGATTGGAATCTGGTCGCGATGCTCAAGCACCTTGAAGAAAATCTGCGACGAAATGTTGTAAGGATAGTTGCCGATGACCATAAACTGCCCATCTCCGTACATCTCCTTAAGATCCATCTTGAGGAAATCGCCGTAAATCACATTCAAATCTGTGTAATGCGACTTAAGGTAGTCCACCGACTCCGAGTCCACCTCCACAGCCGTCAGCCTCTCGCCGTGCGCCTGGAGCAGAAACTGAGTAAGCACACCCATGCCAGGACCAACCTCCAGTACAGAAAGTTGATTGTCAGTAGGTAACGTCTCGGCGATAGCCTTGGCGATACTCAAATCAGTCAAAAAATGCTGACCTAAATATTTCTTTGCCTTAACCTCAGTCACATTCAAAAATTTTTTGTACCTTTGCAGAAAATTTCAGCCTGCAAATTTAGACATTTTATTTGAGACTGCCAAACAAAACCACAACAAATGCGATTGCAAGAGATAATACTCAGGACAATAGACTTTTTTTACACCCCATTCCGCCGTTTCGTGCCTATTCAGATATTCCGTTACGGTGTGTCCGGAGGAGCGAATATGGTGCTTGACTGGGTGCTTTACTTTCTGGTTCACAACTTCGTATTTTGCCATCAGGTGGTTCATGTCGGCCCGATTGCCATCTCAGCGCATATCGCATCGTTCATCATAGTGTTCCCGATAACCCTGTTCACGGGCTTCTGGCTCGCAAAATACATCAGTTTCAAAGAATCCAAAATAGAGAGCAAGACACAAGCCATCCGCTACATCTCCGTAGTATTGGCAAATATCCTTATTAACTATCTTTGCCTGAAACTTTTCGTTGATGTATGTTGTTTCTATCCAACACCTTCCAAGATGCTAACGACCTTTATTACAGTTGTTTTTAGCTACGTAATGCAAAAGTTTTATACTTTCAAAGCCTGATTTTTGGGACTTTTTTGTTAAATTAACGACAAATTATAACTTTTTCCAAAAAATATTTACAATTGCTTTGTCATGTTAAAAAATAGTTGTATCTTTGCAGACGAAAACATGCAGCTACATCATGACCACAAGAACAAACAGAATTTTTGTCCATATCACTTTTGCAGTGATGGTAATACTCCTTATAGTGCAAGTGATCTTCATGATCAATTACATCTCCAAGTCTGCAAAAGTCATCGTGCGTCAGTTCGACGGTGCAGTTACGCGAAGCATGATCAGCACCGCTAAAGTTATTGAAGAGCAAGAAGTTATCAATATAGTCCGCGAGATAGCAAAAAGTGATTCTCCTGAAGCCCAAAAGGCAAAAGAATTAGTTGACAACTACGACAAAGGAGTCGTGAAGCCAGTTTATTTTCCAGGTGAGGATGGCCTTCAGAGTTTGGGAGCCAAAGGCTATCAAAAGGATTATTCTGGCAAGTTCAAAACCAGTAAAGTCGGAACGAGCGGTATGTCGGCTTCAACGTCAGGGGCGTTAAAGGAAACGTTTGATCAGATGTTCGAAGACGCCGAGCAGACCAAAGCCTTGATGCTGGAGATTTTCGCCCGCCGTTATGCGATGAACCTCAGCGGAGACATTCCTGACAGAGTGAATCCAGAACAAATACGTTCCTTGCTGGAAGAGCATTTCAAGGTTTTTGATATAGATATCCCTTTTGATTTCGCTATTGTTTGTCAGGTAAGAAACATTATATTTCATTTTGACGAAGAAGAGTTCGTTCCAAACGAGCAATGCTATTCACTGCCAATCCTCAGGAACGGTATGAGTGGCAGCCAGTGCCTGCTGGTAGTGCATTTCCATAACAAGCGTGACTACTACAGCAGGTTCTACAACTTCCTGATTCCAATTTTCGGTACCATGCTTGCTCTGTTCATATTGTGTGTGGGTACAATCATTTACCTTTTTCAGCAGCAGCGCACCGCAGAGATTCAGAAGAACTTCATATGCAACATGACCCATGAGCTCAAGACTCCAATATCTTCTGTTTATCTTGCAGCCCAGATGTTGAGCGACCAATCGATAGAAAAGTCGCCGGAGACCACGACAAGGCTGGCATCGACAGTGAATTATGAGGCAAAGCGACTTGTGATACTTATTGACCAGGCACTTCAGCAGTCATTGCTTGAGAGCGACAAGTTGGCACTCTCGCTCAAGCCAATGGACATAGGTCCTGTGGTGAAGAAAGTCGTAGACAACACCCAGTTCAAGGTTGAGACTGTCAAGGGCGGCAGCATATCTGCTCATTATGAGGCAGAAGACCCTGTGGCGCAGGTAGACTTCCTCCATTTCACGAATGTGCTTTACAATCTGATAGACAACGCTATAAAATACAGTTCAAAAGACAGACCTCTCAAGATAGACATTACTACCAAGAACAAGGGCCACAATCTTTTGATAGAAATACAGGACAATGGCCTTGGAATAAAGAAAGAGTATATCAAATACGTGTTTGACAAGTACTTCCGAGTTCCTACCGGCGACCGCCATGATATTAAGGGCTTTGGACTTGGCCTTTCGTACGTAAAGAATGTAGTGCGCCGTCATCATGGCACTATCACTGTGACTTCGGAGGTGGGTGTTGGAACTAAATTTACTATCTCGATTCCGCTTCTCAATCAGTTGTAGTAGTGGAAAAACAACAAGCTTCTAAAACATTAAAACATAATTAATTTTTTGAAAATGGAAAAGAGTAAAATTCTTCTCTGCGAGGACGATGAGAACCTCGGCATGCTGTTGCGTGAGTATCTGCAGGCTAAAAATTTCGAAGTAACCCTTATGCCTGATGGCGAGACCGGTTACCATGCATTTCTTGATGATAAATTCGATCTTTGCATCCTCGATGTTATGATGCCAAAGAAAGACGGTTTCTCCCTTGCACAGGATATTCGTAAGATCAATAGTGTAATTCCAATTATCTTCTTGACAGCCAAATCGTTGAAAGAGGATGTTCTTGAAGGTTTCCGCATCGGAGCCGATGATTATATCACAAAACCATTCTCAATGGAGGAACTTTTGCTTAGAATTGAGGCAATAATGCGCCGCATCTCTGGCAAAAAACGCAAAAGCGAGAGCGAGTTCCGTATTGGCACAATGACATTTGACTCTCAGAAACAGACACTTGTTTCGCCAAACACAACAATCAAACTCACAACAAAAGAGTGTGACCTTCTTTTGCTTTTGGTTCAGAACGCCAACAGCATTCTTGAGCGCAACTATGCATTGAAGACCATCTGGGTTGAGGACAACTATTTCAACGCTCGCTCTATGGATGTGTATATCACCAAGTTGCGCAAAATTCTCAGAGAGGATCCAAATATTGAAATCATTAATATTCACGGCAAAGGCTATAAACTTGTAGTGCCAAATCTTTAATAAAAAATATAATTACAGATATGATTAATTTAGAAAAGTATGGTATCAAGGATGTAAAAGATGTTCTTTACAATCCTTCTTACGACACACTCTATGCCGAGGAGACAAAATCAGATCTTACCGGATATGAGAAAGGTCAGGTGACAGAATTGGGGGCGGTAAATGTGATGACGGGTATTTATACCGGCCGTTCTCCAAAAGATAAATTTTTTGTAATGGACGATGTAAGTCGCAATACGGTGTGGTGGACTTCTGACGAATACAAGAATGACAACAAACCGGTGACTCCAGAGACATGGAACGCGCTCAAGGATTTGGCGGTTAAAGAGTTGTCTGGTAAAAAACTTTATGTCGTAGATGCATTCTGCGGAGCAAATCCATCAACACGTCTTAAAGTTCGCTTCATTATGGAAGTGGCATGGCAGGCGCATTTCGTTTGTAACATGTTTATCCGTCCAACTGAAGACGAACTTAAGAATTATGGTGACCCTGATTTTACTGTCTATACAGCATCAAAAGCAAAAGTTGAGAATTACAAAGAGCTTGGCTTGAATTCAGAGACAGCAGTTGTGTTTAACCTCACATCGCGCGAGCAGGTTATCATCAACACTTGGTATGGCGGAGAAATGAAGAAAGGAATGTTCTCAATAATGAATTATCTTCTTCCTTTGAAAGGCATTGCTGCCATGCACTGCTCGGCCAATACCAATGAGAAGGGCGAGACTGCTATCTTCTTCGGTCTTTCGGGTACTGGTAAGACAACATTGTCAACTGATCCTAAGCGTGCATTGATCGGTGATGACGAGCACGGATGGGATGACGATGGTATCTTCAACTTCGAGGGTGGATGCTATGCAAAGGTCATTAACCTTGACAAAGAGAGTGAGCCAGACATTTACAATGCTATCCGCAGGGATGCACTCCTTGAGAACGTCACTGTTGACAAAGACGGCAAGATAGATTTCTCAGACAAGAGCGTCACTGAGAACACTCGTGTAAGTTATCCAATTTATCATATTGAGAATATTGTCAAGCCTGTGTCGAAGGCGCCTGCAGCACGCAAGGTTATCTTCCTTTCGGCTGATGCGTTTGGAGTGTTGCCTCCAGTGTCAATTCTCTCGCCAGAGCAGACACAATATTATTTCCTGAGTGGATTTACTGCAAAACTCGCTGGTACCGAGCGTGGTATTACTGAACCAACTCCAACATTCTCAGCATGTTTCGGTGCGGCATTCCTTTCGCTTCACCCAACAAAATATGGCGAGGAACTCGTCAAGAGAATGAAACAGTCGGGAGCAACAGCATATTTGGTAAATACCGGTTGGAACGGAACTGGCAAGCGTATCTCGATCAAGGATACTCGTGGAATTATCGATGCAATTCTTGATGGTTCGATTGATAAAGCAAACACAAAGACAATTCCAGTGTTCAACTTTGTTGTTCCTACTGAGTTGCCAGGTGTGGCAACGAATATCCTTGATCCGCGCAACACTTATGCTAATGCTGCTGAGTGGGATGTCAAGGCAAAAGACCTTGCTGATCGTTTCATCAAGAACTTCCATAAGTTTGAGGGTAATGAGAAGGGCAAGGCACTTGTTGCTGCAGGTCCAAAACTCTGATTGAATTGACATAAACGCTTTAAAAAGCGATAGTATAAATTAGAAGACAGCCTCGTGAATGTTCGCGTGGCTGTCTTTTTTTTCTGTTTGCGACGTCATGAATATTTTGTTTTTGAACATAGTGGGCAAGGTGGTTTTACGTATGGGCTGGAATGGTGTCTAATAGTAAAGGAATGCGGATTTTTTTGTGGCTGAAATGCAAAGATATGTTGTAAAGATAAAGTTTGTGAAAAAAAAGTTGAATTTTAGCGTGAAAAAAGTTTGTATATTTGAGAAATAAGCAGTATATTTGCAGATTGAAATATTATAAATTGATTGCTATGAAAAAGCTTTATTATTTGGCAGTTATCGTGTGCATGGGCATGCTGATGAGTGGATGTGCGACTCAGAACCTGGGGTTCTTGCGCGGAGACGTGATTGGTTTCAGCGAGGGAGCCTCTACAAGTTATAATGCATCGAAGGGAGTTTTTAAGAACTGGAAGAAACAGAATGATCCTTTTGACCTAACATTGCCAGAGGATGTTGAGGCGATGAATGCATATATCAAGAATGATATTCCAAGAGGCTCTAACACAGCGGCTTATTATGCTGTTGAATTAGCTTGCGACCGTATCAGATACATCAGAACCCATTATGCTTGGGGAGACAAGAAGACAAAATATTATATTTTCCTTTTGACTGATGGTCTGGACAACAACTCCACGCAGGCTGCTCAGAATGACGGCCAGACATGGTTCAAAGTCAGTGCGGACAAGTATCCGAAGCGCTTGCAGCGCAAGTTACGTTGGGCTATGGGATTCCAGCGCAACCTCTTTGAGGTTTATCCAATGCTTTATGAGGGTGACGATATCCGCGCCATCATGGAAGAGAATAACCTTGACTCGGTAGCGTATCGCAATTTCTTGAAGTCAAAGATGGATTGTTTCAGATACTCATCAAACGGAGTGGCTCCGGAGCTTGTGCTGGCAAATGATTACCAGAAGATTTTTGCAGACATGCAGGAGAGATTCATCTCGTCGGCATATGAGTTCAGAATTCCAAAGAGTTTTGCTGGTAAGAAAGTCAGAATGATGTTTACGAGCAAGAACGGAGAAAAGAGTGAGTTGATAGGCGATTTCGTGAAGCGCGGAGCGACATTCCAGCTTGAGAACGTACAGTTTGAGGGCATGACAGTCAGCATGGACAACTCTGTGTTCATGCGCAATCATGGCAATACGCTCAAGGCCGTTCACCAGCAGGACAGCACAAATAGCAATGTATTCTTCCGTCTGGAGGAGATGCGTCGCGACAACAAGGCGTTTGTCGTAGGAAACGGACCAAAGGATGTTCGTCAGTACTATCAGGACAATGGACTTTGGATTGTCAACTCAGAGTACAACACAGAGCAATTTGTGACACTTGATACATATTTCGTTTTGGTGATAGATGGCAGTAAGTCGCTTGACGGACAGAACGGCAACATGACAGAATTTGAGATGGAGACCGGTATGGCGTCAGACATCATTGAAATGATACTCAACCCAAAGGCTGATAAATAATGAACAATTTTTTCGTAAGATTCAGAATATACCTACTTGTACTGACCCTAGTTGGCGGTGCAGTGTGCGGGTTGATGATTCCGCGAGTGAACATCAACACCGATATGACCAAATATCTGCCTAACAAATCGCAAATGCGAAAAGGGTTGGAGATTATAACTGAAGAATTCGGCGACAAGACCGAGATGAGCACTCCTGATGTCAGAGTGATGTTCTCGGGACTTAGCGAAGAACAAAAGAAAGAGACTTTAGAGCGCTTGAAAGCCGAGCCTGAGGTGACAAGCGTAAGAGTAAGCGAGAAAGACGTCTATACCCTCTATGAAATGGGTGTGATAAAGATCATAGACCAGAGGGAGTTCGGAGCGCAGATAAAGGAGAATTACGACAGAGTCAATGTGGTGGAGACCAGCCATGACGGAAGTGCTGCGGATACCACAATGCTGATAATAGCGGTAGTGCTGTTGCTGACGATATTGTTCATCATGTGCAAATCGTGGACCGAGCCAGTGCTTTTCATCCTTTCGACAGGAGTGGCGGTGCTTATCAATCTCGGCAGCAATGCATTGCTTGAGAGTGTGTCGATGACAACCAACTCCATAGTTGCGGTCCTGCAGTTGGTGCTGTCGATGGACTATTCGATAATTCTTGCCAACAGATACCGTCAGGAGAAAGCGAATTTCGAGAATAAGTTTGACGCTATGGGTGAGGCTGTCAAGAGGGCAACTCCGTCAGTGCTCAGCAGTGCAGCGACAACAATTGTCGGTTTGCTTGTTCTCGTGTTCATGAAACTGAAGATTGGAGAAGATCTTGGAGTCGTTTTGGCGAAAGGCGTGGCATGCAGTTTGCTCTGCAATTACACTGTATTGCCAACTCTGCTGCTTGGCTGTGACAAACTGATAGACAAGACAGGCAAGCCAACACCTCATATTGCAACAGACAAACTGGCTAACTTCAGCGTGAAGTTCAGAATTCCACTTGCTATTCTTTTTGTTGGACTGATAGCAGGTGCCTATATTCTTCACAACAAGACAGTCATAAGATTCTCGACCAATGGAGTGTCGCAGATAGACAAGATATTCCCTAAGAAAAACACCACTGTCGTGATGTATGACACAGAAGACGAGATGAAATTGCCGGGAATGGTGGATGAGTTAATGCAAGACTCTGGTGTGGAACTTGTTATCTCCTATCCGTCAATACTTTTGCGTCAGTACACTACGGAGCAGATGATAGAGGCCATCAAGGAACTTCAGAATCTTCAGAAGACTCAGGGAGGTGAAGTGGATTCATCGATGACCGCAAGCACTGAGATGCTGACTGATCCAATGATGAAGTTGGTTTATTATGCGAGTCATACTGCTGGAGAGGCCAAAGCCTTCAATTTCAATGAGATGGCCGATTTTGTGATAGAGCAGAGCGAAGATTCCACATCATTGCTTTCGGGCAAACTCAATGACGATCTCAGAGTTAAGCTTGACATGTTCCATGAGATAATGGAGATGAACAATGCGGCTGCAGAGGAGGCAAAAGCAGCAAAAAACCACAAAGTCACAAAGGAAGAAGAGAAGGCAGAAGAGTTGACATCAGTGGTTGACAAAGCGATTGATGTTCAGCAAGATTCAGCAAGTGTGGAAGAACAGACAACAATTCCTGGATATAATAAATTTACAGATGTCTCGCTTTTGACCAAGCCAATGGGATATGAAGAGATGGCAGAGTATCTGGGAATGGAGAGCGGGCATGCCAAGTTGGTTTACAAAATGTGGGGTAAGAAAAAGAGCATGATGACTCCAATTCAGTTTGTGCATTATGTTTCAGACGATCTTTTCAACCGTAAACTTGTGTCGGCTATGGCCAAAAACGAAGAGAAGGCAGAGCTCAGAAGACTGGTAGGGATAATGGACAATGCTTTGGCGCATCCGGGCGAGGTGGTGGCAGATAAAGTGATAGAA
The DNA here is from genome assembly GCA_045643545.1 of Candidatus Aphodosoma sp. Classification (GTDB taxonomy): domain Bacteria; phylum Bacteroidota; class Bacteroidia; order Bacteroidales; family Paludibacteraceae; genus Aphodosoma. Next base: position 29,774 of record JAZUKZ010000037.1, read on the forward strand.
GAGAATGGTCAGACGCCAGTTTATCATGCGGCGGCACAAGATTCAGTGGCACCGGTGGTTATGCCAAGCCTATCGATGAAAGGCTCGTCGGCTGCGATAAGGAGACTCAACAATATGTTCAATGCCGACAAGGAGTACGCATCGGCAGAGTTGCAGGAGATAGTGAAAGGTTTCGGCGAGGAGCTTGATCCATGGATGGTTGATTTGCTTTATCTGTATTATGGAAGTTATAAAGACTATGATTCCACCTGGACCATGTCGCTTGAGCAGATGGTTGTGTTCATAGCAGATACTATTCTGGCAGACCAAAGGTTCGATGCGTTTATTGATGACGGTGTGAGGGATGATTTCGGCAATATGAAAGAGCAGATGGTAAGCCAGTTCTCGATGATGCGTGGAGATGAGCACTCTTTGGCAGTGGTGATCAGCGACTATAAGGACGAATCGTCTGAGACATACGCCTTTATGGACAAACTTGATAAAATGTGTAAGTCGCGCCTTGGGGAAGATAATTATTGTTTTGTTGGTGAGTCGGCGATGTTTACGGAGATGAAGAATGGTTTTGACAAGGAGATGAAGCAGTTAACATGGCTCACGATAATCGTGATATTCCTGATTGTGGCGCTGACTTTCAGGTCGCTGATTATTCCTACGATTCTTGTGATGACCATCATGACGGCTGTGTTTGTGAATGTGGCGTTCAGCGGTGTGGGTGGCAACACATTATTATATTTAGCGTATCTGATAGTTCAGAGCATTCTGATGGGTGCGACTATTGATTATGGAATTTTGTTTACGAACTGCTATAAGGAGAGCCGTCAGGCAATGGATGTCAAAGAGGCTGTCGGTGCTGCGTATAAGTCGTCGATAGCGACTATCATGACTTCGGGTCTGATTATGATTATTGCACCTGCGGTTCTGGCGATGACCATAACTGATGTGACTATTTCGGATATTCTGCAGTCTATCTCGATAGGTGCTTTGGCTGCAGTGTTGCTGATACTGTTTGTTCTGCCTAGCATGCTTGTGCTGACTGACAGACTGATAATCAGGAAGAAGAAAGAGAAATAAAAAAATGCTCCACTGAAAACCAGTGAAGCATCTGAGGCGGAAAGAGAGGGATTCGAACCCCCGGAACAGTTACCCGTTCACCGCATTTCGAGTGCGGCCCGATCGACCACTCCGGCATCTTTCCGAAAGCGAGTGCAAAGGTACAACTATTTTTTCATGTAGCAAAAGAAAAAAGAGATTTTTTTTCTTGCTGTTTTGAGGGGTGTATGGGGCTCGTTAATGTTACGGCAATGTTACGGCAATGCTACGGAGCGGGGTTGGATGGGAGGTTTTTGTGGGGAGTCGGAGTTTAAGGAATATTAATTGTATAATAAATAGAAGAATTATGTCAAATTCATTTTCACGTCGCCATATCGGTATTACCGAGCGCGACCTGCCAAAGATGCTTGAGGTAGTAGGTGTGAAATCGCTTGATGAGCTGATTGACCAGACTTTGCCTCAGAACATTCGTCTGCCAAAGCCAATGGATCTGCCAGAGCCAATGAGCGAGCAGGAGTTTTTAGTACATATCCACGAGTTGGCTCAGAAGAACAAGATTGCTGACAACTATATCGGTCTTGGATATTATGGTGTGGCTGTTCCATCGGTTATTTTGAGGAATATTTTTGAGAATCCTGTATGGTATACTTCCTATACTCCATACCAGGCTGAGATTTCGCAGGGCCGTCTGGAGGCTTTGCTGAATTTCCAGACTATGACTTCGGACATCACCGGTCTGGCGCTTGCCAACTGCTCGTTGCTTGATGAGGCTACTGCTGCTGCAGAGGCTATGACTATGATGATGGCTTTGAGGAGCCGTGATCAGCAGAAGACTGGCGTTCATACTTTGTTTGTGGACAAGAATATTTTCCCTCAGACTCTTGATGTTATTAAGACTCGTTCGATGCCTCAGGGTATTGATGTGATTGTGGCTGATTATAAGACATTTGACTTCTCAACTCCTGTGTTCGGCGCTATTCTGCAGTATCCTGCTGCTGACGGTAGCATCAATGATTACCGTGAGTTCACCGCTAAGTGTCATGAGAATGGATGTAAGGTGGCTGTGGCTGCTGACCTGATGGCTCTTGTTTTGCTTTGCCCTCCAGGTGAGTGGGGTGCTGATATCTGTTTCGGTACTACTCAGCGTTTCGGCATGCCTTTGTATTTCGGTGGTCCAAGTGCTGCTTATTTTGCTACTCTTGAGGAGAACAAGCGTTTCATTCCAGGCCGTCTGATCGGTATTTCTAAGGATGTGAACGAGAAGCCTGCTCTTCGTCTGGCTTTGCAGAGCCGCGAGCAGCATATCAAGAGAGAGAAGGCTCTTTCGAATATCTGTACTGCTCAGGCGTTGCCTGCAATCATGGCTGGTTTCTATGCTATGTATCATGGTAATGACGGTTTGAATGAGATTGCGAATACTATTCATGCTAAGGCTGTTATTTTGGCCAATGAGCTTGTAGCTATGGGTTGCAAGCAGTTGAATGAGTATTATTTTGATACTATCCGCATTCAGTTGCCTGCAGGTAAGTCGACAATGAAGCTGAAGGAGATTGCTGAGGCTAATCTTGTGAATTTCAGATATATGGAGGATGGCATCGTGGGTATCTCTACAGATGAGCTCACTACTCAGGAGGGTATGCTCAAGGTGATGGCTATCTTTGCGAAGGCTTTGGATGCTAAAGTTCCTGAGAAACTTCAGGACATCAAGGTTGAGGCTATTCCTGCAGAGCTGACTCGTCAGACACCTGCTTTGCATCATAAGATTTTTGAGCTCTATCATACAGAGACTGAGATGATGCGTTATATGAAGCAGCTTGACCGCAAGGATATCTCGCTTGCTCATACGATGATTTCTTTGGGTTCTTGTACTATGAAGCTTAATGCTGCTTCGGAGATGCTTCCTCTGTCATGGCAGGAGTTCACAGGCATTCACCCATTTGCTCCAGAGAGCCAGTGCCAGGGTTACAAAGAGATGATTTCGAATTTGGAGTCTTATCTCTGCGCAATCACTGGTTTCAAGGGCTGTACTCTTCAGCCAAACTCTGGTGCTGCCGGTGAGTACACTGGTTTGAGAACTATCCGCCGTTATCAGGCTGACAACGGTCAGGGTCACAGAAATATCGTTCTTATCCCAGCTTCTGCTCACGGAACTAACCCTGCTTCAGCAGTTCAGTGTGGTTTCCAGGTTGTTGTGACTGCTTGCGATGCAAACGGTAATGTCGATGTTGATGATATGAAGGCTAAGGCAGAGCAGTATAAAGACAATTTGGCTGCTTTGATGATTACTTATCCATCTACTCATGGTATTTTCGAGCCTGAGATCAAGAAGATCTGCGAGATTATCCATGCTGCCGGCGGTCAGGTTTATATGGATGGTGCCAACATGAACGGTCAGGTAGGTTTGACCAGTCCTGGTTTCATCGGTGCTGATGTTTGCCATTTGAACTTGCACAAGACATTTGCTTCTCCTCACGGAGGTGGCGGTCCTGGCGTTGGCCCTATCTGTGTGGCTGAGCATCTTGTTAAATATTTGCCATCACACAATTATATTGATCCTAAGAATCCTAATACTGCAGTGGCTTCTTCACCTTGGGGTTCGGCAGGTATTTTGCCAATCACTTACGGTTATATCCGCATGATGGGTGCTGAAGGTCTCGCAGAGGCAACAAAGACTGCTATCCTTTCGGCTAACTACCTGACAAAGCGTCTTGAAAAGACTTACGGTATTGTTTATACTGGTGTTACTGGTCGCGTCGGCCATGAGATGATTATGGACTGCCGTCACCTGAAGACTTATGCAGGTGTTGACGAGAGCGATGTTGCTAAGCGTATGATGGACTTCGGTTTCCATGCACCAACATTGTCGTTCCCAGTTCATGGAACATTGATGGTGGAGCCTACTGAGAGTGAGCCATTGGCAGAGCTCGACCGCTTCATCGATATGATGAACGTCATCCGCGATGAGATTGAGGCTATCCACAATGGTGAGGCTGATCCAGAGGATAACGTTTTGAAGAATGCTCCACACCCTGATTATGTGATTGCAGCAGACGAGTGGAACCATAAGTATGGCCGCGAGAAAGCAGCATTCCCATTGCCATGGGTAAAAGAGAACAAGTTCTGGATCACTGTAGGTCGTGTAGACAACGGATTCGGTGACCGCAACTTGGTTTGCAACTGTTTGGAATAATACATAAATCAAGGGATTAGGCGGAGGACGGATTTGTCCTCTGCCAAGTCCTTTTCTTATAATGAAAGAATTAGGAACTGCGCCAATAGGCAAACTGCTTCGCCAATACGCCATACCATCGATTGTGGCGATGACTGCTTCGTCGCTGTACAATATGGTGGATTCCGTGTTTATCGGTCATATTCCAGGAGTTGGAATGATGGCCTTGGGCGGTTTGGCTGTGACATTTCCTTTTATGAATCTGGCGGCTGCTTTCGGTTCCTTGGTCGGAGTCGGAACCAGTACCATGATTTCTGTAAAATTAGGGCAGAAAGATTATGAAACAGCCCGCCGGGTATTGGGTAATGTGGTATCGCTTAACCTGATAATCGGAATAGTGTTCATGACAATATCATTGCTCTTTTTGGAGCCTATTTTGAGGTTTTTTGGAGCGAGTGATGGAACTTTGCCATACGCTGTAGAGTATATGAAGATAATACTTTATGGTAATGTGGTGACACACATGTATTTAGGACTCAACTCATCGTCCAGGGCAGTAGGTTCGCCGAAACGGGCAATGTGGGCAACGATTTTGACGGTGTGCCTCAATGCCTGCCTTGACCCATTGTTTATTTTTGTTTTCGGAATGGGTATCAAAGGCGCGGCTATCGCAACAATTCTGGCGCAGATAGTGTCGTTGTCGTGGCTGCTGGTGGAATTCTCCAAGCCAACGACAGACGTTCATTTTGAGTTGAAGAACCTGAAGCCTGTGTCTCATATAGTTAGAAAATCATTGTCGATCGGTTTGTCGCCATTTCTTATGAATGCGGCGGCTTGCGTGATCGTAATATTTATAAACAGAGGACTTCTGTACCATGGCGGTGATGTGGCGATTGCTGCTTACGGAGTGATAAACCGAGTGATATTTGTCGTGGTGATGATAGTGCTTGGTTTCAACCAGGGAATGCAGCCAATAGCCGGTTACAATTTCGGTGCGAGAAAGATGGACCGACTCTACGAAGTGCTGAAGAGGACAATCTACAGTGCGACAATCGTGACTACAGTTGCATTTTTGATTTGCGAGCTCATACCTCAGTATGTGGCGAGAATCTTCACGCAAGACCAGGAATTAATAAATGTGTCGGTGCATGGGATGAGGATTGTGGCGATGGTGATGCCGATAGTGGGATTCTCAATGGTGGCGTCGAACTTTTTCCAGAGCATTGGCCATGCTGGCAAGAGTATATTCCTCTCACTTACGAGACAGATAATATTCCTGTTGCCAATGCTGCTGATATTGCCGCGTTATTTCGGATTTGATGGAATATGGTATTCGATGCCAGCGTCGGATTTGGCGGCATTCATCACATCTGCATTAGTGATGTGGTATTATCTGAAATTCAGGAAAGACAAACTAATCAATACGTTATGATACTAACTATTGGGCGTCAATTAGGAGCCGGAGGTCTAGAAGTAGGCAAAAAGGTTGCCGAAGCAACTGGAATGAAGTTCTTCGACAGAGAGATTCTTGATGAGGCGGCAAGACAGTCGGGACTCAGCACAGAATGCTTCCAAAGAGCAGATGAAAAGTCGAAACACTCTCTTGGAGTAGGCATTTTCGGAATGAGATTTCCGTTCATCAATGAGGCCAGCAATGTGAGTGGCAATGCATTGTCGAATGACAAACTCTTTCAGATGCAGAGTGAGACAATTGAGATGCTTGCGGAGAAATACAAAGAAGAGGGAACTATATTTGTCGGGCGATGCGCCAACTATGTGCTTAGAGAGCATGAAGACATGCGTTCTGTATTTTTGACGGCGAGCACTGAGGACAGAGTTCGCAGGATAGTGGAGCGTCGTCAATGCACAGAGGAAGAGGCCTATGCGATGATAAAAAAGATAGAGGGACAGAGGAAGGCGTATTTTGATTATTATGCATCGCGAACATGGGGAAAGGCTTCGTCTTATCACATGTGTCTGAACACCTCGGTGCTTGGCATGGAGACGTGTGTAGATATGATTTTGCAAATTCTTGGTAAAAAATAAGTGCTGTAAGAAAAATTATTATTAAATTTGCAGCCGAAAAATTTGAAAGTTATGAAAATACAGAAAATTCTGCTAATTGCCGTATTGGCAATGCTTTGCTCGTTTGGCGAGGCTTTGGTAACAGCATGTTACGCAGCGACACCAGAGGTTACTGCGATTATGAAAAAGAAGAAAAAGAAATCTTCTTCAAGCAAGAAAGTTGATAAAGGAACAACTAGGACAGTTGTAGGCTATGTTTCGCAGGTCCATGAGAAGACCCCTGAAGAGATAAAAGCAGAGCAGGACAGCATTGCAAAAGTAAGAGCAGAGTTCCTGGCAAACGACTCAGTTTACACTGCTGTAGAGGTTAAGCCAGAGTTCCCAGGCGGCGAGGATGCTATGTATGAGTTCATCAACCAGAACCTGAAGTATCCAGATGATGCATTTGATGCAGGAATTCAGGGTTCTGTAGATTGCTATCTCGTAGTTCGCAAAGATGGAACCATCACAGACGTCAAGGCTGTTACAGGCGCATGGGAGTCGTTGAAGGCAGAGGCGGTCCGCATTGTGGAGAGCATGCCGAACTGGACTCCAGGAATGCAGGATGGCGAGTATGTTTCTTATCGCCACAGAATTCGCATCATGTTCTTGAGAACAGGAAACCTTTCTGGCTATTGATAATTGTAAATCAGAGAATTGAATGATATGCGGGGGTGAAATACACTCCCGTTTTTTAGAAAGTCAACTAAATAAAGAGATAAATTCAGCAAAAGAGATTAAACTTGTGGGCAATTAGATGTGTCTATTGTTCAGACATGAGGATAAGAAGATTTGTCATATTGGCTTTGATGCTGCTGGTGGCTGTGGGAAGTGCCAGCGCTAAATACAAATTCAAGTTCCATCCGTACAAGACAAGGTTGAACGAGAAAGGGGATACTTTGGTATACTGTGTAGTGAGTCATGGAGATACGATGCCGGTTTATGAGATAACCCAGTATTGGGTTTATCCGGTGCGCAAAATGACTAAGAAAGAGGAGAAAAAGTACTGGAGGATGGTTGCTGATGTAAAGAGAGCATTGCCAGTGGTGGATTACATTGAGAAAGTGATGATTCAGACAAATGACACTCTGATGAGAATGCCGACCAAGAAAGAGCGAGACAAGTATATGGCTCATTTTGAGAAGAAACTCTACAAAGAGAATTATGATGAGATGAGTCAGTTGACTCTGAGGCAGGGAATGCTTGTCATGAGACTGTTGGACAGAGATTTGAATGAGACGTCCTATCAGTTGATAAAGGCTTACAGAGGAAGGTTCAGGGCTGGATTCTACCAGTTGTTTGCCAAGTTGCTCGGCGCAGACCTGAAGACGAAATTCGGAGATGCGAAAGATGACCCGATTTATGAGGAGATAATAAACAAGGTGGAGTCGGGGCAGTTGTAGAGGATTTTCTTTTTTGTTGGACTAATTATATACGAACGGTGGGGTCGCGAAATGGCGATTCCACCTTTGTTTTTGTTTTTTCAGAGCAGTTCGTAGTTTTTGGATCTGAGTATTTCGGTGAGGAGAGGGCGGTTGTCGGCATCCTCGAGGTCAGTGGAGACCTTGTTGTTGTAGAGAGAGTAGTTCTTGCGTGCCAGGGATGGCGAGAGATTTGGCATTATGACATTCGCTCCAGCCTCGAAAGCGCGGATGCGTATGTCGATTGGGTCGGTTCCGTCAGGACAGATAGATGCCAGCGCCGTGGTGGCCGGAATGTTTGCCTCTGGAAGAAGAATCCGGACTATTGAGATTAGTCGGAGCGAGGTAAGGAGCTCTCCGTCAGGGTATTCTGCGAAAAGAGTGTTTTGTGCGTGGATGAAAGGTCCCATGCCCACCATATCAGGTTTCAGTTTGCTGAGGAACTGGACGTCGGCGACAAGATCGTCGATTGTCTGGAAAGGAGCGCCAATCATCATGCCGGCGCCTATTTCGAAACCTATTTTCCTGAGATTGAGAAGGCAGTTGATTCGATTTTCGAGCGACATGTTGCGAGGGTGGAGCCGGCCGTAGAGGTCGGGTGATGCGGCTTCGTGGCGGAGGAGATAGCGCTTGGCTCCGGCTTCGTGCCAGAGTCTGTAGTCACATTCTGGGCGTTCACCCAGGGAGAGTGTGATGGTGATTTGGGGGTATAGAGAATGGATTTCGGATACGATGTCGGCGATGAATTCTGCGGAATGGAGTGGGTCCTCGCCACCTTGGAGGACGAAAGTGCGGAATCCCAGTTTTACGCCCCGGTGGCAGCATTCGAGAATTTCTTCTTTGGTCAGGCGGAATCGGCAGACGTCAAAGTTGGCGGAGCGTATGCCGCAGTAGAGACAATTGTTGCGGCAGAAATTGGATATCTCGATGAGTCCGCGGGCGTGGATTTTGTTTCCGTGAAAAGCGTGACGGACCTCCGCTGCTTTGGCGAAAAGAGCATCGTCGGAGCGGCCAAGCAAAAAGTCGCGAATTTCGTTATCGGAGAACATAATTATTGTATTTGTAACTATTTGATTCTCAATGCATACCCTGTATGGAACAGGTATGGAATTTGTAGTTGCAAAGGTAGTGATTTTTTTGAGAAAAAGTGGAAAAGTTTGGGAAAAAAGTTGTAAATTTGCGGGTTGAAAAATTGAATTTTGAATGAAGAGAAAATTAGTTGTTTTTGACTTGGACGGGACGTTGCTCAATACGTATGCTGATATTGCAGCGGCGACTAATCAGGCATTGGCGAAGAGGGGATATCCGACTCACAGTGTGGCTGTTATAAAGAGTTTTGTGGGTAATGGAATAAACAAACTGTTTGAGAGGGCATTGCCTGAGGGGCATAAAGATGAATTTCTGGAGATTAGGAAGGATTTCATTCCTTATTATAATGAGCATGGAACGGATTTTACTTTTCCGTTCGAGGGGATTGTGGAGGCACTCTATACGCTGCAGAGGATGGGGTTGAAGATTGGGGTGGCGTCCAATAAGTATCAGCAGGCGACGCAGCATCTGATGGAGTGTTATTTTCCTGAGATAGAGTTTGCTGCAGTTATAGGACAGAGAGATGGGGTTGCAACTAAGCCTGATCCGGGGATTGTGTATGAGATTATGAATGCTGCCGGTGTGGTGGACAAAGAGGAGGTTTTGTATGTGGGAGACTCTGGGGTGGATATGGAGACCGCCAAGAATGCCGGGGTGGATGCCGTAGGGGTTACTTGGGGATGCAGAACTCGCGAAGAATTAGAGAGTTATGGTCCTTTGGCCGTGGTTGATAGATGTGAGGATATTTTTTTGCATATATAAAATTATTTTTGTAACTTTGCAGCCGAAAAAATAAAGATATATAAGATGGTTACAGACAACCTTGTAAGATTGATAGAGTCGTCGGTGAAGTCCAATTGGGATTTGCCGGCTATGACTGATTATTCGGATAAAAATACGGTGACTTACAGCGAGATGGCTAAGAAAATCGCGTGGCTTCATGTGGCATTTTCGGCTATGGGTCTTGAGAAGGGTGACCGTGTGGCTTTGTGCGGAAAGAATGGCATAAACTGGGGTATAACATATTTGGCAACAATTACTTATGGTGCTGTGATAGTGCCTATATTGCAGGATTTTAATCCTAGTGATATTGAGCATATCATCAACCATTCTGATGCTAAGCTTTTGGTGACGAGTGATAATATTTGGAGTAATCTGCAGGAGGATAGTTTGCTTTATATCATTGGAGCTCTGTCGCTTAAGGATTTCAGTTTGTTTTATGCGAAACTGAAGGAGTATTCTGAGACTGAGAGAGAGGCGAGACTTTTGCAAGGGTTGCCGGTGGATGGTGGTAAAGAGCCTAAGCTTAAGAGAGTTATGGATGAGATGGATAGATTGATGGCTGAGGCTTTTCCGAATGGTTTTGGTATGGCAGACGTGCTTTATCCTACGATTCCTAATTCGGAGTTGGCATGTATTTCGTATACCAGTGGAACGACTGGATATTCGAAAGGCGTGATGCTGTCGCACAATGCTTTGGCGGGAAATATACAGTTTGGAATTTCGACTCATCTGGAGTTCCCTGGGTGCAGGGTTCTGTCGTTTTTGCCTTTGGCGCATGTGTTTGGATGTACATATGATTTTCTTTGCAATATGTGTTGTGGCGGTCAGACGTATTTCCTTGGAAAGGTGCCGTCTCCAAAGATTTTGCTTCAGGCATTGGCCGAGGTTAAACCTCACATGATTTTCAGTGTCCCATTGGTAATAGAGAAGATTTATTCAAAGGTGATCAGACCTATGCTTGAGACAAGGGGCATGAAGTGGGCGTTGCAGATACCTCTTATTGACAATCAGATACTTGCGCAGATAAATAAGAAGTTGACTGAGGCTTTGGGCGGTGAGTTTACTGAAGTGATTGTCGGTGGTGCTCCTATGAATCCTGAGGCTGAGAATTTCTTTAAGAAAATTGGTTTCAGATTTACGGTGGGCTATGGAATGACCGAGTGTGCGCCGCTTATAAGTTACACTAAACCACAGGAATACAAGATAAATTCTGTAGGAAAACTGTTGCCAAACATGGAGGCGAAGATTGATTCGCTTGATCCGCAGAATGAGGTGGGAGAGATTTTGGTGCGCGGAGAGAATGTCATGATGGGATACTACAAGAACGAAGAGGCGACTAAGGCCGTTCTGGATGAAGACGGATGGCTTCATACCGGAGATATGGGAACCATGGATTATGACGGAACCCTTTATATCAGAGGCCGTAACAAGAATATGCTGCTTGGACCAAGCGGTCAGAATATTTATCCTGAGGAGATTGAGGCTAAGTTGAACAATATGCCGTATGTGCTTGAGAGCCTGGTGATTCAGATGTCTGACAATAGACTGATGGCATTGGTGGTTCCAGATTACCAGATGGTTGATGCAGCGAAGATGAGTCATGCTGATGTTAAGAATGTGATGGAAGAGAACCGCAAGGCACTCAATGCTTTAACAGCATCATATGAAAGTATCGCTGTGATAAAGGTTCATCCTAATGAGTTTGAGAAGACTCCTAAGAAGTCAATCAAGAGATTTCTTTATACTGGACTTGGAAAAATTTAAAGATAAAAGCTATGAAAAAAGTAGTATTATTGGCTTTATTGCTAGTTATGGGACTTGCTGCAGAGGCAGGAGTCGTTAACCATGACAAAATGTTTGCCGCCTATCTCAAGGGAGATTTGGCGACATGGAAGAGTGAATTGACCTGCTATGTAGCGTCTGACAATCTGACATTTGAGGACAAGTGCGACATAGCAAATTATCTGTATGGCTACATAGGATTCATCCTTGACAGCGGTGCCAAGCAGGCAGAGCTTGAGGGCTGGTTCAAGTATCTGGACAGCTATGTGGAAGAGATGCTCAAGCATGAGGAGACAAAATCAATGGGACATCTCTATAAAGCTGGTGCATACGCATTTAAGGCAAAATCCTACAAAGGGAAGTTGGTTTCATACGGAGTGAAATCGCTCAGCGAACTTGAAGAAGCTTTGAAAATAAATCCAAACAACCCAATAGCGATAGGCTTGAAGGGTAATGTGAAGTTCTATGCTCCAAAGATGCTTGGCGGCAACAAAGAGAAAGCCCTTGGTTATTATCTGAAGGCCGTGAAGTTGCTCACAGGACAGTGTCCAAAAGTTTATAAGTGGAATTATTGGGCATTAAAACTTTGTGTAGTAGAGGCATATGTAGGATTGGGACAAAAAGAGAAAGCAGAAGCATATTATCAGGCAACAATGAAAGCGCAGCCAGGATTCACACTTTTGAAGAAATCATATGAGAGTGGTAATTTTGGCAATCATGTGACTGAATAATTGGTTTTTATAAAATAATAATAAATAAAATGAACGGTAAAATCGGAGTAACGACGGATAATATTTTCCCCGTCATCAAGAAATTTCTTTACAGCGATCACGAGATTTTTCTTCGCGAGTTGGTTTCAAATGCCGTTGATGCGACGCAGAAATTAAAAACATTATCATCAGTAGGTGAGTACAAAGAAGAACTTGGCAAACTGATAGTGGAAGTTAAAGCCGATAAAGAGGCAAAAACATTGACAATCAGTGACCGAGGCGTCGGAATGACAGCAGAAGAGATTGAGAAATACATCAATCAGATAGCATTTTCAGGCGCGACAGAGTTTTTGGATAAGTACAAAGACGATGCCAATGCAATAATTGGTCATTTCGGTTTGGGATTCTACTCAGCTTTCATGGTATCAGAGAGAGTAGAGATTTTTACAAAATCGTATAAAGGAGAGCCAGCACAACACTGGTCATGCGATGGTTCGCCAGAATATATTCTCGAAGAGACAGACAAAACAGAGAGAGGAACAGACATAGTGCTTCATGTTGATGAAGAGAACCTTGAGTTCCTTGAAGAAGGCAAGATAGAGGGACTCTTGAAGAAATACTGCAAGTTCCTGCCAGTAGAGATTGCATTCGGTAAGAAGAAAGAGTGGAAAGACGGCAAAGAGACAGAGACTGACGAGCCAAACATCATTAACAACGTCAATCCAGCATGGACTAGAAAACCAGCGGATTTGAAAGATGAGGATTACGATACATTCTACCGCGAGCTTTATCCATTTGCCGAAGATCCGTTGTTCCATATCCATCTCAATGTAGATTATCCATTCAACCTGACAGGTATCCTTTATTTCCCAAGGATTCACGAGCATATTGCATTAGAGAAAAACAAGATACAACTTTATTGCAATCAGGTTTATGTAACAGATCAGGTGGAAGGAATAGTGCCAGAGTACCTGACACTCATGCATGGTGTGATAGATTCACCAGATATTCCGTTGAATGTCAGCCGTTCATATCTTCAGTCAGATCAGAACGTCAAGAAAATCTCAAATCACATCACCAAGAAAGTTGCTGACAAATTGGCAGATATCTTCAAGAATGACAGAAAACAGTTTGAAGAAAAGTGGGATGATTTGAAGATATTCATAGTATTCGGCATGCTGACCGATGAGAAATTCTATGATAAAGCCAAAGAGTTTGCACTTTACAAGAATGTAGATGGCAAGTATTTTACATTTGACGAATATAAAGCGTTGATAGAGAGCGAGCAGACTGACAAAGACGGTCAGCTCGTATGCCTCTATGCCCATGATACAGAAGAGCAGCATGTTTACATTGAGTCAGCGCGTCAGAAAGGTTATGACGTTTTGCTGATGGACGGACAACTCGATTCACATTGGTTGGCACAGGCAGAACAAAAGCACGAAAAGACAAAATTTGTCAGAGTGGACAGCGATGTGATAGACCGTTTGATTGTGAAAGAAGAGACAAACAAGCTTGACTGGACCAATGAGCAGAAACAGTCGATGACATCCATATTCCAGGCAGCCATGCCAAAGATAGACAAGACAGAGTTCATGGTAAGCGTTGAGGCAATGGGCGAGAACCAGTTGCCAGTGGTGCTGACGCAGAACGAGTGGATGCGTAGAATGAAAGAGATGGCTCAGAACGGTGGCGGACAGCAGATGATGTTCTACGGCGAGATGCCAAACAGTTATTCAGTAGTGCTTAATGCATCGCATAGATTGATACAGGATGCCCTGAAGGCAGAAGAGGCAAGTGCAGAGGCAGAGTTGAAACCTATAGCCGATGAACTCAAAGAGCTCGACAAGAAGAAACTTGAACTCAAGAAAAAGAAAGAAGACGAGCGCACTGCCGAGGAAAGAGACCAGTTGACTGAAACAGAGAAGAGAATCAATGAGTTGGGCGAGAAGAAAGCAGCCATCTATGCTGATTTCGTAAAGAACAACCCAAAAGTAGGTCAAGTGGTAGATTTGGCACTCCTGTCAGCAGGATTGCTGAAAGGCAAAGCATTGGCAGATTTTGTGTGCAGATCAGTTGACTTGATTTAAGTTGGCATGATTTTTGAGGTAATAAATTAACACATAAAAAGAATTGAGTATGCTTAAACCCAAAATAGAATTACAAGAAACATTGTCAAAGCAGATATACAATGCTTTGCAAGGCGAAGTAGTTGAAGAAATCTTGAAAGAGGCAAAGACATCAGATGCAGACAACTACTGGAAAAATACGATGGAAGGTCAGAGTTTCAAAGTGGAGAGAAGATTGCTGCAGAGACTTTATGACATGTTCTACGAGGTAAAAGACAAACTCAATTACACAGAAAATGTTGATTTTTATGTGACCGGAGACTCATCGGTGAATGCCTTTTCCGTGGCATCAGAGAAAGAAGGTGAGCCACATATCGTCAATGTCAATTCAGCATTGGTTGAGTTGATGTCAGACGATGAGTTGAAGTTTGTGATAGGACATGAACTCGGACACCTCATCAATCAAGACACCAGACTGAGGAGACTCATATCCTTTGTATATCCAAATATGGCGGTGATGCCGACAGCCATGATTCATAAAGTCAGACTTGAAGAGCAGTTGGCAGAACTTGTGGCAGACCGTTATGGCTATATGGCAGTAGGAAGTCTCGAGCCATGCGTATCAGCATTCTTCAAGATGGCTTCAGGATTGGATATCTCCAAGATGCATATTGATCTGGATGTTCTGCTCGAAGAGAATATGAAACACCTTGAGTATTTCCTCAATGACAAAGGCACCAGTATGGATACCCATCCAGTGCATCCAATCAGAGTGCAGTCGCTCAATCTTTTCTCCAAGTGCAAGAGCAACAAAGCCTTGACAAAAGAGATGGATCCTCTGATACAGATATTGCTCAAAGTTGGAACAACATCAACTGACTATTATTTGGCAAGATTCATTGCTTCAGCCGGTCTTATAGTTGCATCGTCTGACGAAGAGATTGACGACAAAGAGCTTGAACTCATAATGAACAATCTCGCCGAGACACAGATGTTCCCAATGACATTCATTGAAGAGATAAACAAGAGCGACGACGTTATTGGAATTTTCAATGAGTCGATTGTCAAAGTGCTCGAGGACGATCCAATGATGAGAGAGGGAATGTTCAGGTACATGATAGACCTCGTGATGGTTGACAAACGTTTGAAGAAAGAAGAGATAGAATTGCTCTATATGATAGGAGAGAACAGTTTCGGATACTCACATAAAGAGGTTGCGATCATGCTGGCGGAGATGGTACAGACACATTTTCAGCCAAGTGTATACGAATTAAATTAAAAACAGTTATATGTCATTTACAGGATTTTTGTCGGGAATTTTCGGGAACAAAGCCGAGCGCGATGTGAAAGAAGTGATGCCCGAAGTGGAGAAGATCAAGGCTCTGGAACCAGAGATAAAAGTATTGTCGAATGACGGGTTGAGAGCCCGTTCGGCAGCCTTGAGAGAGCAAATACAGAAAGCAGTAGAAGAAGACAAACGCAAAATCGAGGAACTCAAAGGTCAGATAGAGAGTACCGACATTGAGAAGCGTGACAAAATCTACGAAGAGATAGACAAGATAGACAAGCGCATGCTCGAGACCTACGAGAGAGAACTCGACAAAGTGCTTCCAGAGGCATTTGCCATAGTAAAAGATACTGCAAGACGTTTTGCAGCGGCAGAGACAGTTGAAGTGACGGCAACAGATTTCGACCGTCAGTTGGCCGTTGACCATGATTTCGTCACAATAGAGGGTGACAAAGCCATCTACAACACAGAGTGGGAGTCCGGAGGCAATATGCACAGATGGGACATGGTGCACTACGACGTCCAGTTGATAGGTGGTGTAGTACTCCACAGGGGCAAGATAGCCGAGATGGCAACCGGTGAGGGAAAGACACTCGTAGCGACACTGCCAGTGTTCCTCAACGCGTTGACTGGCAATGGCGTGCATGTAGTCACAGTCAACGACTATTTGGCAAAACGTGATGCCGAGTGGATGGGACCTCTCTATATGTTCCATGGTTTGTCGGTAGATTGTATTGACAAGTACAAGCCAAACAGCGAAGAGAGAAGAAAAGCCTACAATTCAGACATCACATTCGGAACGAACAACGAGTTCGGTTTTGACTATTTGAGGGACAACATGGCCATCTCGCCATCAGACCTTGTGCAGAGAAGACATAATTATGCGATTGTCGATGAGGTCGATTCAGTCCTGATTGATGATGCCCGTACTCCATTGATCATCAGCGGTCCAGTGCCAAAGGGTGAAGACCAACTCTTTGATGAGTACAAAGCCAGAGTAGAGGCATTGGTAAAGAAGCAGACCGTCATGGCCTCGCAGTACCTCAATGAGGCAAAGGCAAAAATCGATTCAGAGGACAAGACTGTTGCAGAAGAGGGTGCGGTGGCACTTTTCAGAGCCTACAAAGCGATGCCAAGGTCAAAGACCTTAATCAAATTCCTCTCAGAGCCAGGCATGAAACAGCGAATGCTCAAGACAGAGGAGTTCTTCATGCAAGAGAACAACAAAAATATGCATGTCGCTACTGATCCTTTGTATTTCGTCATTGACGAGAAACTCAACTCCATTGACCTTACGGACAAAGGTATTGACGCATTGACTGGCGTAACTGAAGACTCACAGTTCTTTGTGCTGCCAGATGTGGGCAGTGAGATTGCAGAGATTGAGAAATCGAACATGACTGCAGAAGAGAAGAGGGCAAAGAAAGATGAAGCACTGATGAACTATGCAGTCAAGTCAGAGCGAATCCATACAGTGAACCAGTTGCTCAAAGCATATACACTCTTCTTCCTTGGAGACCAGTATATCGTAAAAGACAACCAAGTCCTGATTGTCGATGAGCAGACAGGCCGTATCATGGACGGACGCCGATACAGCGACGGACTCCATCAGGCACTGGAGGCAAAGGAAGGTGTGAAAGTCGAGGCTGCAACCCAGACATTCGCAACCATTACATTGCAGAACTACTTCAGAATGTACCACAAACTCTCAGGAATGACCGGTACGGCAGAGACAGAGGCGGGAGAGCTTTGGGACATTTATAAACTCGATGTAGTGATAATCCCAACCAACAGGCCAATTGCCCGTATTGATATGGAAGACCGTATCTACAAGACAAAGAAAGACAAAGAGAATGCAGTGATTGAAGAGATTGTTAGACTCGTGTCGGAGGGAAGGCCAGTGCTTGTGGGTACAACATCTGTAGAGAATTCAGAGACCTTGTCAAGAAAGTTGACTGTAAGAAAGATTGCCCATAACGTTCTCAATGCCAAGTTGCACCAGAGAGAGGCTGATATTGTGGCAGAGGCAGGTAAGTCGGGAACAGTTACAATCGCAACCAACATGGCAGGTCGTGGTACCGATATCAAACTTACGCCAGAAGTAAAAGAGGCAGGCGGTTTGGCAATTATCGGTACTGAACGTCATGAGTCCCGCCGTGTGGACCGTCAGTTGCGTGGTCGTTCGGGACGTCAGGGAGATGTCGGTTCGTCAGTATTCTTCGTATCACTCGAGGATAACCTTCTTCGTCTGTTCGGTTCCGACAGAATCTCCAAAGTCATGGACAAGATGGGATTTGAGGAAGGCGAGATGATTGAACATCCAATGATTTCCAAGTCAATAGAGAGAGCCCAGAAGAAAGTAGAGGAGAACAACTTCGGTATCCGAAAGAGACTCCTTGAGTATGATGACGTGATGAACAAGCAGAGAACAGTGGTTTATGCGAGAAGACGTCATGCATTGATGGGCGAGAGAGTCGGAGTGGATATCGTCAACACATTATATGATACACTTGAGGCAATAGTAAACGATGCTTATCAGGGCAATGACTATGAAGGTTTCCGTCAGGATATGATGGAGTATTTCGCAATGGAGCCATCTATTACCGCAGAGCAGTTCCATGCGATGAGACCACAGAGGATAGTTGACCAGTTGTCGGAGGAAGTATTCGCGACTTTCAAGCGTAAGATGGATAGACTGGCAGAGGTGGCACATCCAGTGATAGTCAATGTATTTGAGAATCAGGGTGCACAGTATGACAAGATCCTTGTGCCTGTGACTGACGGAAGAAAAGTCTATAATATCCCTGTTGACTTGAAGAAAGCATACGAGTCAGAGTCGAAAGAAGTTATCAAAGAGTTTGAGAAAGTATTATTGCTCAAGACCATAGATGACGGTTGGATGGAGAACATCCGCGAACTCGAAGAGTTGAGACATTCAGTGCAGAATGCCACATACGAGCAGAAAGACCCACTGTTGATTTATAAAGTAGAGTCGTCGAACCTATTCATGGCCATGATAGCAGAGTGCAACAAGAAGATTACCTCTGTTCTGATGAGGGCGCAGATTTATGTGCGTGACCCATCGCAGGTCAAGAGGGCAGACAAGCCACGCAGGGCTGATTACAGCAAGTATTCCGCTTCGAAGCAGGAGCAGGGATCTTTGCTGAACAGAGGTGCTGCGGCTGCTGCCGGCAGAGACACCAGAGAGAATCAGGTGACTCAGCCTATCAGATCGACCAAGACAGTCGGAAGAAATGACCCTTGTCCTTGCGGCTCAGGCAAGAAATACAAGAACTGCTGCGGACGCAATGACAATTCGGCAGAATGATTTTTGATCCAGAGAAGTACAATACAATGGACTATTTCCAGGGAGATCCTGTGGAGGTAGTCCATCGTTGTGCGAATAAAAGAGACATAGAAGTGATGGGCGTTGTCTGCTCGTGGCTTGCTTTCGGCAATAGGAAACTCATACATAAGAAGTGCGAAGAGACATGGGAGATGATGGAAGGGAAACCTTTTGATTATGTGATGAGTGAGAAATGGAGGAAGATGTCGGGCGACGGCGGCTGTTATTACAGAATGCTCAGGAAAAACGATTTTGCGGAGCTCATGGGCAGACTCAAAGAAGTCTATGAGATGCATGAATCGCTGGAAGATGCTGTCTGTGAAGGACTTAGCGGGGATTATTCTACTGAGGAATTGATAGGTGCTTTGTGCAAGACATTGAGAGCCAATGGAATACCAAAAGACACCAAGTCTGCTTGCAAGAGACTGGCGCTTTTTCTGAGGTGGATGGTGAGAGATGACGGCAAAGTTGATTTCGGAATTTGGAAGAAGATTGACAAGAAGAAGTTGCTCATGCCGATGGACGTCCATGTGGTGAAGGTGGCGAGAGAGAAGGGATTTTTGGAGAGGACAACAGTTGATATGAAAGCCGCTTTGGCCTTGACCGAAGAGTGCAGGAAGTATTTTCCTGATGATCCGGTGGCTATGGATTTTGCACTTTTTACTCCGGATATAGAAGGCATAGAAGAGGCTCGTTAATGTTACGGCAATGTTACGGAGCGGCCTTGGATGGAATATTTTTGTTTGAGAAAAGAAATTTAAATATTATTAGAGATATGATTTATTCAAAAGAAGTAGAGAACATGTGCGTTGTTGCGAAGGGTGCGAATCACCCCTCTGCTCCAATTCCCGAAGAGGGAAAATGGGTGCGCGCACGTGAGATTAAAGACATTTCGGGTTTGACCCATGGAATTGGATGGTGCGCTCCACAGCAGGGTGCCTGCAAGTTGACGCTGAACGTGAAAGACGGAATCATTCAAGAGGCTCTTGTTGAGACACTTGGATGTTCTGGTATGACTCATTCCGCTGCTATGGCTTCGGAGATTCTTCCTGGCAAGACGTTGCTTGAGGCTTTGAATACCGATTTGGTTTGTGATGCTATCAATACTGCGATGAGAGAGTTGTTCCTGCAGATTGTCTATGGCCGTACACAGTCGGCATTCTCAGAGGGCGGACTGATGGTCGGTGCCTCGCTTGAGGATCTCGGCAAGGGTGTCCGCTCGCAGGTCGGAACAATGTTCGGCACATTGGCAAAAGGTCCACGTTATCTTGAGATGGCTGAGGGTTACTGCACCAAGATGGCCCTTGATGAGGATGGCGAAGTGATTGGTTATGAGTTTGTTCACATGGGCAAGTTCATGGATATGGTGAAGAAAGGAATGGATGCCAACGAGGCGCTTGAGAAGGCTAAGGGCTCGTACGGACGATTCAATGAGGCAGTTAAATTTATTGACCCACGTAAACAGTAAAGAGATATGAGAGAAGTTAGATTTGAGAGCCAGGACCGCAGAATGGATAATATCCTCAAGGTGCTGAATGCTAACGGAATAAAGAGTGTTGAAGAGGCGGAGCAGATTTGCGAGAAGTATGGATTGGATCCATATAAGACTTGCGAGGAGACTCAGCCAATTTGTTTTGAGAATGCGAAATGGGCTTACGTGGTCGGTTCGGCGATTGCCTTGAAGCGCGGATGCAAAGTGGCTGCTGATGCTGCGGAGGCTATCGGCGAGGGTTTGCAGGCGTTCTGCATTGCTGGTTCGGTGGCTGATGACAGAAAAGTAGGTTTGGGTCATGGAAACCTTGCTGCCCGTCTGCTGAGAGAGGAGACACAGTGCTTTGCTTTCCTTGCAGGTCATGAGAGTTTCGCTGCTGCTGAGGGGGCCATCAAGATTGCCGAGATGGCTAACAAAGTGAGAAAGAACCCATTGCGTTGTATTTTGGATGGTCTTGGAAAAGATGCTGCAAAGATTATTTCGCGAATCAATGGTTTCACATACGTGAGGACAGAGTTTGACTATTTCACTGGCAAACTCAATATCGTTGAGGAGAAGGCATACAGCAAGGGTCCTCGTGCGAAAGTTCGCTGCTATGGAGCAGATGATGTACGTGAGGGTGTTGCTATTTTGTGGAAAGAAGATGTAGATGTCTCTATTACAGGTAATTCTACTAATCCAACCCGTTTCCAGCATCCAGTGGCAGGTACATATAAGAAAGAGAGAATTTTGGCGGGCAAGCCTTATTTCTCTGTTGCTTCCGGTGGCGGTACCGGCCGTACTCTGCATCCAGACAATATGGCTGCTGGTCCTGCTTCATATGGAATGACCGATACTATGGGCCGTATGCATTCAGATGCTCAGTTTGCTGGTTCGTCGTCGGTTCCAGCGCATGTTGAGATGATGGGATTCCTCGGCATCGGCAACAATCCAATGGTCGGATGTACAGTGGCTTGTGCTGTGAATGTAGCTTTGGCGCTGAATAAGTGATAATATATGGGAAGTCCTTGGGCTGTATTGTCCGAGGACTTCTTGTTTCATAATCAATAGAATGGAAATGAGAAAACTTTTGGCAGTTGCAGTGGTCATTGCTCTTTTGACCGGCTGTAAGAAAGAAACTAAAGTAGTTTACAGTGAACCTGTGAAACTGGCTGATTATCTGTATGAAATGAGTTATGAGGACTATGCTGCGGATTACGGCAAGGCTTTGGAGATGGATTTTGCGGCTTGCTCGGCTGTGAGGAATGGTAATTTTTATGGCAGAAATCTTGATTTTTACTATAACAATATGGCTGAGGTTGTAGTTCATGTGGCTGCGAAAGAGGGCAGGTATGCCAGTGTCGGAATCTGTCCGTTTCTGGCGGAGGGGGACAGCCTGAGTGACGAGATGGCCAGGATTCTGCCCAATTACACCTATGACGGCATCAACGAGAAAGGCGTTTGTTGCAATGTGAATGTTGTGCCAAGGCAGGATGTTGCGCCAGTGACCGGGACAAATCCTGGGAAAGAAGAGTTGGCGGCAGTGTGTGTCGTGAGGATGATTCTCGACAGAGCGGCAACTGCAAATGAGGCACTTAAGTTGATTAAAGAATATAATGTGTCCGGCAGTATGGGTGATTTCAATTTCCATTGGATGGTGAATGACGATAAAGAGTCGTATATCATAGAAATCATTGACAATAAGATTGTTGCGTGGGCAAGTTTTGGTCATATAATGACTAATTTCTATGCTACACTCGATTCGCTGACTCCTCATGCTTGTGGTGTGGAGCGCTATAAGATTCTTGAGGATAATTATGCGATGGGAGCAACGATGGACGGAATGGATTCGTTGATGAGAATGGTAAGATATACCAAGGCTTATGAGAAGACCACTGTTCCATTCTGGTATTCAGAGTTCTATGGTGATGACCATGGCAAAGACTTGAATCTGTACAGCGATACTACTGAGTTTGCGGAAAAGTTGGGGAGAATAGAGCAACTGTATGAGAATATGGAGAGGGAAAATGGAATGTGGATTACGACACATTGCTCAATTTATGATATTGGGAAGAGAAGATTCAGACTGTATGTTCAGGAGAATTATGAGCAGAGTTTTGAGTTTGGAATTTGATTAAATCTTAGAATATTGAGGGGCTTTCACCGAGTGGTGGAAGTTTCTTTTTTATACTTTATAAGTCGCTGATTCTCAATGCATATCCTGTATGGAATTCAGATGGAAATGGTATGGGGTTTGGAGTAGATTCGGATGGAGAAAAAAGTAGGCTGTGCCGAGAAAGCACAGCCTACACATTTTATATATATAGGGTTCGGAATTACTCCTCGTCCTGTTTTGTTGCCTCGTACTCCTTGAGCAATTTTTCCTGAACGTCAGAAGGACAGAGCTCGTAAGAAGCGAACTTCATTGAGAATGAAGCGCGGCCACCAGAGAGTGAGCTGAGGGCGGTAGAGTAGTTGGAGAGTTCCTTCAAAGGCACTTTAGCAGAGAGGCGCTCGAAGCCCTTGTCGCTCTCCATGCCCATGATGATGGCGCGGCGGCCCTGGAGGTCACTCATCACATCACCCATGCGGTCGGATGGAACGAGGACTACTACGTCGTAAACTGGCTCGAGGACCTTAGGGTTAGCCTCTTTGAATGCCTGAGCGAATGCGTTACGGCCGGCGAGACGGAAAGAGATCTCGTTAGAGTCTACTGGGTGCATCTTACCATCGTAAACCATAACGCGGATGTCGCGAGCGTAAGAACCGGTAAGTGGACCCTGCTCCATGCGGTCCATGAGGCCCTTCATGATTGCTGGCATGAAACGAGCATCGATAGCACCACCGACGATAGAGTTGACCATTACGAGTTTGCCACCCCAGTCGAGCTGAACCTCCTGTGTGTCGCGGGCCTGGATGCGGTATTCCTGGTTGCCGAACTTGTAGACTTCCTTGACTGGCTCGCCCTCGACGTATGGCTCAACGATGAGATGAACCTCGCCGAACTGACCTGAACCACCGGACTGTTTCTTATGACGGTAGTCGCTGCGTGCTGCTTTTGTGATAGTCTCGCGGTAAGGGATGCGAGGCTCGAGGTACTCGATAGGGAGTTTATCGTTGTTCTCGATTCTCCATTTCAGAGTGCGGAGGTGGAACTCGCCCTGACCGTAGACGATGGTCTGACGGAGCTCGCGGCTCTGCTCGATGATCCAAGTAGGGTCCTCTTCGTGCATGCGGGTAAGGATAGCGTTGAGTTTCTCATCCTCGCCGTTGGCAACGGCCTTGATAGCGCGACGGTATTTAGGTTCTGGATATGCGATCTGAGGGAACTCGCGCTCAACGTCCTTAGCGCAGAGAGTGTTTCCTGTGCGGGTATCCTTGAGTTTTACGGTAGCACCGATATCGCCAGCGCGGAGTTCGTCAACAGGGATGCGGTTTGCACCGGCAACGCAGAAGATCTGCGAGATGCGCTCCTTGCCGCTGTTGCGGGAGATGTTGGTAAGATCGTCACCAGCCTTGAGAGTACCGCTCATGACCTTGAAGTAGACAACCTCGCCGATATGTGGCTCAATGCTTGTTTTGAATACGAAGATGGTAGTAGGGGCGTCGGCATCTGGAGCAACCTCCTCGAGGTTAGTGTCGACAGGGTTTGGCATGTCGTTGACGAAAGGAACAACATTTCCGAGGAATTCCATGAGACGGCGGACACCCATATCCTTGCCTGCGCAAACGCAGAAGACAGGGTAGATGCTGCGAGTTGCGAGGCCCTTGCGGATACCCTCACGCATCTCGTCCTCAGTAAGAGACTCCTGCTCGAAGAACTTGTCCATAAGGCCCTCGTCATTCTCGGCAGCAGCCTCAACGAGTGCTTTGTGAAGTTCAGTAGCCTTGTCCATCTGGTCAGCAGGGATTTCCTTGATTTCAGGAGCACCGCCTTCTGGCTTCCAAGTGTACATCTTCATGAGGAGGACATCGATTACAGCATTGAAACCGACGCCACAGTTAACTGGATATTGAACTACAACAGTCTTAGGACCGAAGCTCTCGCGGAGCTGGTCAAGAGTCTGGTCGTAGTTAGATTTCTCAGTATCGAGTTGGTTAACGAGGAAGATGACAGGTTTTTTGCACTGGTCGGTATAGCGGAAGTGGTTCTGAGTACCAACCTCAACGCCGTATTGAGCGTTAACGAGGATGATAGACTGGTCGGTAACAGCCATAGAAGTGATGGCACCACCGACGAAATCGTCAGAACCTGGGCAGTCGATTATATTCAACTTCTTACCATTCCATTCAACGTGAGCAACTGTTGGGAATACCGAATAACCGTATTCCATCTCGACAGGGAAGTAGTCAGAAACAGTGTTCTTTCCTTCTACAGAACCGCGACGTTTGATAACGCCGCTTTCGTAGAGCATGGCTTCCAAGAGGGTGGTCTTTCCAGACCCAGAACCGCCCATGAGGGCGATGTTTTTAATTTCGTTAGTTTGGTAAGTTTTCATATCTATGAATAATTAGTAATTTACATGAAAAATGGTTTCAAAACCGATCGCAATTTACGAATTTTTCTTGAAACAGAAGCAATTTTGGAATATGTTTCAAAATAGTTTTTTAACTTCTCAGCCGAATAATTTGCGGAATGCTTCCTCTACTCGAGATACCCCGACTATCTCAATTGACTGAAATTTAGATAGATTGAGTTGAGCGCGATTGAATTCCGGAATGAGAATACGGCGGAAACCAAGTTTTTCAGCCTCAGAGACGCGTTGCTCAATGCGAGAGACAGGACGAATCTCTCCACTAAGTCCCACCTCGCCAGTCATGCAAGTCTTGGAATCGACGGGAAGATCGAGATTAGAAGAGAGGACAGAGACAATTACTGCAAGATCGACTGCAGGGTCAGAAACGCGAATGCCGCCGGCAATATTGAGGAATACATCCTTTTGAGGAAGTTTGAAACCGGCACGTTTCTCGAGAACAGCGAGAAGCATGTTCATGCGGCGAGAGTCAAAACCCGTGGCAGAACGCTGAGGATAGTTGAATGCCGTAGAAGAGACCAATGCCTGAGTCTCGATAAGGAATGGGCGGACACCCTCTACAGTAGCAGCGATAGCCACTCCGCTGAGTTCCTGGTCAGAGTGACTGAGAAGAAGTTCGCTTGGGTTGGCTACCTCACGAAGACCATCACCAAGCATCTCGTAGATTGCCAGTTCGTCGGTTGAACCGAATCGGTTTTTGTGCGCTCGGAGAATCCTATATAAATAATGTCTGTCGCCCTCGAACTGGAGAACAGTGTCGACAATATGCTCAAGAATCTTAGGACCAGCGATGCTGCCCTCCTTTGTGATATGGCCGATGATGAAGACAGGAATTCCACTTTCCTTGGCGAATTTCAGGAGAGCGCAACTACATTCGCGGACCTGGGTGATGCTTCCGGCAGACATCTCGACTGACTCGCTGACGATGGTCTGGATAGAGTCGACGATAAGAAGGTCTGGCTGAAGCTCGCGGGCGGAGGCAAAGATATTTTCCAGGATAGTTTCGCTGACGATGTAGCATTCACTTTGCATTTCGCCGATGCGCTCAGCCCTCATCTTTAGTTGGTTGACGCTTTCCTCGCCGCTGGCATAAAGAATTTTTTTGCCAGACATACGGAGGGCGACCTGGAGCACAAGGGTAGATTTTCCAATGCCAGGCTCACCACCGATGAGAACCAGAGAACCCTTGACCAGTCCGCCTCCCAGAACGCGATTCAGTTCGGCATTGCAAGTGTCAATGCGCGGTTCCTCCTGATATTTAACCTCGTTGATTTTGACAGGCCGAGTGTTCCCGACTTGTTCAAAACCATGAGAGATGCGGCTTGGAGACTCGCTTTTGATGGTTTGCTCAACGAAAGAGTTCCAGGCTCCGCAGGCAGGGCATTTGCCGTAAGCCTTAGGAAAATCAGCGCCACATTCAGTGCAGACGTAAACCTTTTTATCCTTAGCCATTTATGGTAGATTAGTCGATAATGTCAAAACCGCAGTAAGGAACGAGAGCCTTAGGGATGCGGATGCCTTCAGGCGTTTGATTGTTCTCGAGAAGTGCTGCAACGATACGTGGCAAAGCAAGAGCAGAGCCATTGAGAGTGTGGCAGAGTTCAGTTTTGCCATCAGATGTCTTGTATCTGCATTTGAGTCGGTTAGCCTGATAGCTCTCGAAGTTAGAGACAGAACTTACCTCAAGCCAGCGCTGCTGAGCGGCACTGAATACCTCAAAGTCGAAAGTGATAGAAGAAGTGAAACTCATATCACCACCGCAGAGGCGGAGTATTCTGTAAGGCAGCTCAAGTTTTGTGACAAGATTCTCAACATGGGCGATCATCTCATCAAGAGACTCGTAAGAGTGCTCGGGCTTGTCGATGCGGACGATTTCCACCTTGTTGAACTGATGCAGACGGTTAAGACCGCGAACATCCTTGCCGTAAGAGCCAGCCTCGCGGCGGAAGCAAGCAGAGTAAGCGCACATCTTCTGAGGAAGTTCGTCCTCCTTGAGGATTACATCGCGGAAAATGTTTGTTACAGGGACCTCAGCGGTAGGGATGAGGTAAAGATTGTCGAGGTTTGCGAAATACATCTGTCCCTCCTTGTCTGGCAATTGACCTGTGCCGTAGCCAGAAGCCTCATTCACAACGTAAGGAGGCTCTATCTCAAGATAACCGGCATTGCGGGCCTCATCGAGGAAGAAATTGATAAGCGCGCGCTGAAGGCGTGCACCTTTACCCTTGTAGATAGGGAAACCTGCGCCAGTGATCTTTACGCCCATCTCAAAGTCGATGAGATCGTATTTTTTTGCCAACTCCCAGTGAGGCAGTGGAGTGAATCCTGCGAAATCTGGATTCTTGCCACCCATGCGCTCAACCTTGTTGTCCTCAGCGCCGAATCCTTCTGGAACAGTCTCGTTAGGAAGGTTAGGCACCTGAAGGAGAATGTTGCGGATATCAGTCTCGGCAGTCTCCATCTGCTCCTTGAGTTTTGCAGAAAGTTCTTTGAGACGTGCGACCTCCTGCTTAGCGGCTTCGGCCTCATCCTTCTTGCCCTGTTTCATGAGGGCACCGATAGTCTTGGACTGCTGGTTGATTTGTGCGAGTTTATCATCGAGTTCGCGTTGAGTAGAACGTCTGACCTTGTCGATTTCGATTACCTTGTCGATCATTTCGGCTGCTGGGGCGAAATGTTTTTTGCCCAAACGGCGAACCACCTCATCGCGGTTCTCCAGAATACACTTGAGTGTTAGCATAATGTATAAATTTTATTGTTATTTTTCGATTATTGAGATATAGGCGCTGAAGAGCGAAGAGACCACGTCAGGGTTCATCTGCTCAAGGTTGCGGATGAGATCCTTGACCTTAGCCCGGTTGCCCACCTCCTCAAAAGGACAGTTCTTGATTTGCCGGTGGTAGCCCTGAGTGGTGGCAAGTTCGGCCAGTTCAGACTCGCGAATCTCGCAGAGAGGGCGAATGACCGAGAGGTTGAACTTGTCCATCGTCATTTTGGGCGGCATAGACTCGAAACGGCCAGTAAAGACCTGATTCATGAGAAGAGTCTCGGCAATGTCGTCCTTGTGGTGGCCGAGGGCCAGTTTGTTGCATTCCAGTTCCTCTGCCAAACGGAACATAACCTTTCGGCGACTCCAGGAACAGAGGAAACAGTGCGAGCGGCCCTCCTTGCGGTCACGTTCGAATTCAGTTTCCCTATATATAAAATGTATGTTTCTATCCTCGCAGAATTTGCGGAGGTAGTCGATGTCAGATTTGTAAGGAACATTCCGGATGCCGATGTGACAGGCAAAAAGTTCGAAATGAGGAACGAATATTTTCCTGCGTTCGGCGAGAATGTCAAGAAGCGCCATAGAGTCCTTGCCGCCGCTAAGACCGACCAGGATACGGTCGCCATTCTCGACGAGCGAGAATTTCTTCATTGAGGAAGAAGCCTTGCGGAGTATTTTCTCGAACTGCTGGTCCATGGCATTTTATTTTCCGAGCAAGTCAGGGCGGAGTTGTTCAGTGCGTTTGAAAGCCATCTCCTGTTCCCAGTCGCGTATTGCCTTTTCATTGCCGCTGAGGAGAATTTCAGGTACACGCATTCCGCGGTATTCGGCAGGGCGGGTGTAGACAGGTGGGGCGAGGAGATTGTCCTGGAAAGAGTCGGAGAGAGCGGATTGCTCATCACCGATGGCTCCGGGGATTACGCGAACCACTGCGTCAGCGATTATTGCAGCCGCCATTTCGCCTCCTGTGAGCACATAGTCGCCGATGGATATCTCCTTGGTAATGAGAGTTTCGCGGACGCGGTGGTCAATGCCCTTGTAATGTCCGCAGAGGATTATGATATTCTTCTTGAGACTAAGAGAGTTAGCCATAGGCTGGGAGAATTGCTCGCCGTCTGGGGCAGTGAAAATTATTTCGTCGTAGTCGCGCTCCGACTTGAGATGTTCTATGCAGCGGAAAATGGGGTCGCATTGGAGCACCATTCCGGCGTCGAAGCCGAAAGCGTAGTCGTCAACGCGTTTGTGAGGGTCGGTGGTATAGTCGCGGAGATCGTGAACGAATATTTCGACAAGTCCCTTATTCTGAGCTCTTTTAAGTATTGAGCAAGTGAGAGGGCCTTGCATCATTTCCGGTTGGACGGTGATAATATCTATGCGCATCTGGTAGTTTTTTACTCAAAAGTGCAAAGGTACGATTTTTTTTGCGGATTTGCAACAATTGGGGAAATATTTTTTACAAAAAAAATATGTGAAAAAATTTTGTCATGTCGAAAAAAAATAGTACCTTTGCAAACTTAATATTCGCAAAATTGTAACAGGTATGAAAAGACAAGCAAAAGTTCTGTTTATCACTCAGGAGATAGACCCTTACATCAACGAGTCGAGAATTGCCGAGATATGCCGCAAATTGCCGCAGTATACTCAGGAGCAGGGATGCGAGATTCGTGTGTTCATGCCATGCTACGGCCATATAAACGAGAGGAGGAATCAGTTGCATGAGGTTCAGAGACTTTCGGGACTGAATGTGATAATCAATGACAATGACCATCCTTTGGTGATAAAAGTGGCGTCGATTCAGCAGGCGAGGATTCAGGTTTATTTCATAGACAGTGACGATTATTTCCGTCGTCGCGGGGTGGATAGGGACAAAGACGGCAATATTTTTGCGGATAATGACGAGAGATCGATGTTTTTCGTGAGGTCGGTGCTTGAGACAATCAAGAAGTTGCGCTGGACTCCTGATGTGGTTCATTGCAGCGGATGGATTTCTGCATTGGCTCCGATGTTCATAAAGTGCTCGTATTTTACGGATCCATTCTTTGCGAAGTCGAAAGTGATATATTCGCTTTACGGACAGAAGCTTGATGCTCCTCTTGCTCCTGGTCTGGACGACAGGATGGTGTTTGATTTCATCAAGCCAGAGCATTATCCTGATTTGAAGGGAGACAGAATGACTTCGGATGCGATGGACTGCCTTGCCCTGAGGTATTCCGATGGCGTTATTATGGAGACTCCTTTCATTTCGGAGAAAGTGTCGAATTTCATCAGAGAACATGAGGTTGCGACATTGACTTATGATGCCGACAGAGACAAAGGCTTGCCGGTAGGAGCGAGTCAGTTTAAGTTTTTTGAGGAGATTTGTCCAGCGGTGGGTGTGATAACCGAGTAATCTGGATATAAAAAGCGATATGATGGCAGGTTTCGGACGACTGAAACCTGCCATTTTTATGTCAAAAATGCGTGTTTGTAAGTGGCTGATACTCAATGCATGCCCTGTATGGGAGAGGTGTGGAAATGCTTGGAGAATTGGATGAGGCTTGGAGAGGATTTTCGGGTGGAATTTGCTTTTGTCGGAAAAAGTTTTTTGGATTGTATTTTTTTAGAAAATAGGTTTGTTTTGTCAAAATAAATGACTAACTTTGCAGCCGGTTTTGTACGCATATTCCCGAAATGGGAATGTGTGGTGCAAAAGTGTGTAAAATAGCAAGTTAAAGAATCAAGATGAAAATAGGGAAAGTAATATCCAGATATTTTTCGCTGTTGAGCCTGTCCGTGGCGGTATTGACGGCTTGCGGTGATTTAAATGAGACCGGTTTGGGAATAAGGCCCGACCAAGATGTCGTTGTGGTTTGTTCTGATACCTTTCACATAGACTGTGTGAATTATTGTGTGCCAGCGATTTCCGCTCAGGCAGACACTATGGTGCTTGGAGAGTTCTACAGTCCATCATACGGTACCACAAAGGCTGAACTGTTGCTGCAACTTGCTGCTCCAGAGGGATATACATTCCCTGATGCCTCATATAATCCTCAGCCAGACTCCTTAGTGCTGCTGATGTATTTCAATTCCTATTTCGGTTCGCCATATTCGCCGTTAGAGATTTCGGTATATGAGATGAACAAAGGCTCAATAGATTATTCAACCCGCTATTATTCAGATATTAATCCTGGTGATTACTGTGATTCGTCGATTCTGATGGGCAAGAGAGTGATGACCTCGATAGATTTGACGCCAAAAGACTCAAGTTATGATGATTCGGAAGATGATTCCGGGACATTGGGTTATGTGAGATACCAGTTTGATGATACCCAGTTGAACAGATTCTTCAATGTCGTGAAGAAGAATCCTTCAATTACGACAGATGAATTTTTGAAAGACTTCAAAGGCCTCTATGTAACAACACGTTATGGCAATTCGACATTGATTTATCTGAATCAAGTGACAATGTATCTGTATTACCATTATACCTATAAACGGGCTGGAAACGATACGATTGTGAAGACCTCGATTGCTTTTCCTGCGAACCATGAGGTGCGCCAGTTGAATCATTTCGTGCATCCGAACAGAGAAGAAGTGGTGGAGAATATTCCTGATTCACTGATATATATAAAATCTGCGGCTGGAATTTTCCCTAAAGCGACTATTCCGTTGGGAAAGATTTATGAGGCTATGCACAGCAAGATGGACACAACAAAAGTACTCAATATCTCGGCAGCGGAACTGACCTTCGAATGCATAGAGTATGATGAGGCAGACGTGTATATGAATCCGCCGACCTATCTGCTTGCAATTGAGGAGGATAAATTTGATGAGTTTTTGAGGACGAACAAATCTTCGACTGGTTATGAGACAGACCGTGTGCTTGGATTGTACAATAGTGTGAAAGAGGCTTATTGTTTTGATCTGACCTATATGCTCACCAAACAACTCAGAGTGGACAGCATGGAAGTTGACAAAACAATGAACATGATTCTTGTGCCAGTGGAAGAGACTTCAGACGGTTCGTCGGTATCGAGACTGAGACCATTGGTCAAGTTGGCCGCGACAAAAGTGAGAAGCAACAAGAACGAGTATTCGCCGTTGAGACTCAAAGTGCTGTATGAGGGATTCTGATGAAAAAACTGAGAAAAGATTATGCAAAATTTTTCAATAAATTACAATAAAGTAGTAGAGTATGCAGATGGAGAGCGCGAGAGACTCGGAGATTTGAGCACCTCGTCCAAACATCTGATACTTGCCATGTTGCGTATAGATGATTGCTCGGCAGTGAATATACTGAAACAACGCAACGTGAATTTGGGGGAGTTCAGGCAGAGAGTGGAAGAATCCAAGCCAGCGGAACTGAATGATATGAAAAGCACATTGCTCGTGGCGTCGCTCGAGGCGAGATTCTTCAAATCAGACGAGATAACCACCTCACATTTGCTGCTGTCGATACTGCGGTCTAATGATAAGGCTATAAAAGAGATATTTGACTCCTACAACATAAATTATGCCAATCTCAAGTCAGAGATGACTCCGAACAAAGAAAACAATGGCAATCAAGTCGTTAAAGGTTCTATTTTTGACGATGATATGGATGACGACTGCCTTGATGCTGATGATGAACCAAAGTCAGAGACCAAACCAATTGCCAAGCAGGCAAAAGTCAAAGGAGGCCAGGACACCCCAGCGATAAACAAGTTTGCCAAAGACCTGACTGCGGCAGCCATGGCAGGAGAACTTGATCCCTTGGTCGGCAGAGAGAAAGAGATAGAAAGGACCATCCAGATATTGTCGAGAAGGAAGAAAAACAATCCTATCCTCATAGGAGAGCCAGGTGTGGGAAAATCGGCAATTGTAGAAGGCATAGCCCAGAAGATAGTCAAGAACGAAATATCCCATGTCCTTTATAACAAGAGAATTGTGTCACTTGACATGGCGGCGCTTGTGGCGGGGACGAAATACAGAGGACAGTTTGAAGAGCGCATCAAGGCAGTGATAACCGAGTTGGAGAACAACAAGAACATCATACTCTTCATAGATGAGATACACACGATAGTTGGTTCCGGAGCTGTTTCCGGTTCGCTTGATGCTGCAAACATCCTCAAGCCATCTCTGTCGAGAGGCAGAATCCAGTGCATCGGAGCTACAACCCTTGACGAATACAGACAGAGCATTGAGAAAGACGGCGCTCTCGAGAGACGATTCCAGAAAATATTGGTGGAGCCGACAACGAGAGAAGAGACCTTGCAGATTTTGAAAAACATAAAAGGCCATTATGAGAAACATCACAATGTGACTTATACTGATGAAGCGATTGAGGCATGTGTCACATTGACAGACCGATATATTACAAACAGATATTTTCCAGACAAAGCCATAGATGCTTTGGATGAAGTCGGTTCGCACAAACATATTGCCAATCTGCATCTGCCAGAGAGTATACTCAAACTCGAGAACCAAGTAAAAGAGATAAATCTGCTGAAAGAAGAGGCCGTGATAAGGCAGGATTTCGAGATGGCTGCAAAATACAGAGACCATGCGGGGAATCTGACAAAACAGGCAGAAGACGAGAGAGCCAATTGGTTGAAAGAGTGCGAACAACATAAGGCGGAAGTTACAGCAGAAGATATTGCAGAGACAGTTTCATTGATGTCCGGAGTTCCATTGAAACAATTGACAGAAGACGAGAACGTGCGACTGCTCAAGATGGCTGATGAACTCAAAAAGAAGATTATTGGACAGGACGAGGCAATAGACTGTATATCAAGGGCTATCAGAAGGAGCCGAGTGGGATTGAAAGATCCGAACAGACCAATAGGAAGTTTTATATTCGTAGGACCGACAGGTGTGGGTAAGACACTGCTTGCCAAACAGTTGGCAGAGTATATGTTCGGAACATCCGATGCGATGATAAGAGTCAATATGTCCGAATTCATGGAGAAATTCAGTGTTTCGCGACTTATTGGAGCGCCTCCGGGGTATGTCGGTTATGACAAAGGCGGTGAGTTGACTGAGCGAGTAAGAAGGAAACCATATTCAATAGTGCTTTTTGATGAGATTGAGAAAGCACATGGAGATATATTCAATCTATTGCTCCAGTTGCTCGATGAAGGCGCACTTACTGACAGCAACGGAAGGAAAGTAGATTTTCGCAACACCGTGATAATCATGACGTCCAATGCCGGAACCCGTCAAATAAAAGAATTTGGAAAAGGTGTCGGATTCGGAGTGGACAGTGAGATAGACAGCAAATACGCCCATTCAGTAACAGACAAGGCACTTGAGAAATTATTTGCTCCAGAGTTCTTGAACAGAGTTGATGAAATAGTACATTTCAATTCGCTGACACGCAAAGAGATAAATAAGATTATCAATATTGAACTCCGACAATTTGAAAAGAGGTGCAATAGTCTTGGATATGAAGTAGAACTCAGTCAGGAAGCAATTGATTTCCTGGCCGATAAAGGTTATAATGCCCAGTATGGTGCAAGACCATTGAAAAGAGCATTGCAAACATATCTCGAAGATATAGTAGTTGAATTTTTACTGGAGCACCCAGACAGACAGACGGGCAAGCTGGCGGTGGAAGTTAATGAAGATAAAACAGCGCTGAGACTGAAATGAAGAACTATTTTCAAATGCTGGCCTTAGGAATCTTCCTCGTGATGATAGTTGCGAGTTTGATTTACGTGTCCAGTAGGTTTGCTCATTTTTTTGGAATGCATGGGATAATTTCGGTAATGATATTCATTGCTTTTTATGTACTTGCGATAGGCGTGATGTCGTCAAGCATGTATGTAAATGGGAAAAGTCCGGTTCAGCATATTCTTTTGGTGGCAGGATGCGGAGTGGCAGGCGTGATGATAGTACTGATATTTGTATTATTGGTTTCGGATTTGCTGAATTTAGTGTTTCATTTGCCGCCAATGACAGAAGGATTGATTGTTGTCGGAGCAACGGTTGTGGTTTCGGCTTTTTGTTTTGTGAATGCCAGAATGATAAGAGTTGAGCGAATTGATGTTGATGTTGAAAATCTTCAACGTTCAGTGAAAATAGCTCATTTGTCAGATTTGCATGTGGGGCATTTCAGAGGGCAACAATGGTTGAGGAATGTGGTTGAAGTTACGAGACAACAAAATCCTGATTTTGTGGTTATTACTGGTGATTTATACGAGTCGCGCTATAATCTTGACAAGCGAACAATCAGTGAGCTTTGTAAATTTGGTGTGCCGGTATATTTTGTAGAGGGGAACCATGACATTTATGTCAACACATTGCGCATCAAAGATATGCTTAAAGAAATTGGTGTGCATGTGCTTGAGAATCAGAAAGAAGAGCAAGACGGTATACAATTGGTCGGGTTGAATTACATGACTGCTGACGAGAAATCCTTAGATGAGATGCGGGCGGCAAAAAGCGATGTGTCGATCAAGTTTGTCTTGCCGACATTAGGCATTAACAAAGATGTTCCGTCCATATTGCTGCATCATAATCCTCAAGGAGTGGAGTATGCTAATGCGAACGGCATAGACCTTTATTTATCCGGGCATACTCATGGCGGACAATTTTTTCCGGCGACTCTGGTGAATCATTTTTTGTTTAGGTATAATAGAGGCCTTTATGTCTATGATAATGGAGTTGGTAAACCGACTAAGATTTTTGTTTCAGATGGGTTGGGCACTACCGGTCCGCCGATGAGAACATTCACGAGGAGCGAGGTGAGCATAATAAATCTCAAAAAGGCGAATCATTGAAACGACACATTATATATATAGTGCTATTGGCTGTATTGGCTTTCGGAATTGTGCTGACGATAGTAAGGTATGATGCATGGTTTGTGGAGCCCGAGGAACCCCAGTATTCAATTGGAACGGTTCGGAATGAGATTTTGACATACGGCTATGACTCAACTATGGTGATATCGTTCAGAGATAGTGTGAAAACTGCTAATTCGCAAGAGATTAGGACTGGAGGCGGAGTTGCTCAGTATCATGTCAATAGAGTGGCAAAGTCGGAACCGGAAATCAGGCGAATATTGGTGCTTGGAGATATTCAAGACAAAAGCGAAGAAGATGCAAAAGTTACTAATTCTCTGTTAAAGGAAATTGTGTCGGAAGAGCGGCCGGATTTGATAATCCAGACTGGAGATTTGATAGAGCGACCGATGCAGAGTGCGTGGGATAGAATGTCTGTTGCTTTTGATTCAATAGTGCCAGAAATTCCATTGGTTGTTGCTCTTGGGAATCATGATTATCATAAAGGCCTGAGGAGCAGGGTGGATGTGAGAGCGTTGTATTCTTATCCGTATTTTGGGCATAAAAAAGTGAAGAAAGCAGCGACTGCTCAGATTGTGTTGATCAAAGACACTTTGGATTTGTTTATTATTGATTCAAACCGTTCTGTAGTAGATCTTTTCAGACAAAGCACGTGGCTGAAAAATGTTTTGGACTCATCCACGGCAATGCATAAGATTCTTGTGACGCATCATCCGTTGAGGTTCAGCAAGTCGAGGTGGAATAATTTGTTTGTGAGGCTTGCGATAGAGACTGTTGCAAGAAGGGGCGGAATAGATGTCGTCTTTGCGGGGCATGAGCATACGTTTATGCATACTGACGAAGGATACCATCAGGTAATTTCTCATTTTTCGGCGAAAGATTATGGTGGTGCAGGTGTGTCAGGGAGACATTTTGTGATGGTTGTTTTAATGTTTAATGCATTGAATGTCAGAATTTTTGATGTGGATAAAAAAATGATTGACAACTTCTTTGTCAATTAGGTAAAAATTTAGGTGAAAATATTTGTTTCATAATAGAAAAATAGCTAACTTTACGGCTTGAAAAGTATGCTTGCTTTGATGGATGTAAGTTATTGTAACAGAAATAAATAAAAATAAAACATATAATCATTATGGCAAAGAAAGAGATTAAATTTAGCTTGGTTTACCGTGATATGTGGCAGTCATCCGGTAAATATGTGCCACGTAAAGACCAGTTGGCACAGGTAGCGCCTGCTATTATCGATTGCGGTTGCTTTGCGCGTGTCGAGACCAATGGCGGTGCTTCTGAACAAGTTAACCTTCTTTATGGTGAGAATCCAAACACTTCAGTTCGTACATTCACAAAGTTCTTCAATGAGGCTGGTATTCAAACGCACATGCTTGACCGTGGTTTGAATGCACTTCGTATGAACCCAGTTCCAGCAGATGTGCGTGAGTTGATGTACAAGGTAAAGAAAGCGCAGGGTGTTGATATCACTCGTATTTTCTGCGGTTTGAATGATGTGCGTAATATTGCAGATTCAATCGTATGGGCAAAGAAGGCTGGCATGATTGCGCAGGCTACTATGTGTATCACATATTCTCCTGTTCACAATGCTAAATACTATATTGAGCTTTCTGAGAAATTGATTGCTGAGGGTGCTCAGGAGATTTGTTTGAAGGATATGGCTGGTATCGGTCGTCCAACTATGCTTGGTGAGATTGTTAAGCATATCAAGACTCATCACCCAGAGATCATTGTTCAGTATCATGGTCATACAGGTCCTGGATTCTCAGTAGCATCAATGCTTGAGATAGCGAAGGCTGGTGGTGATGTATTTGATGTTGCAACAGAGCCACTGTCATGGGGTATGGTTCATCCAGATGTGATTACTATCCGTGAGATGTTCAAAGAGGCTGGTTTCATTGTGCCAGATCTCAACATGAAGGCATATATGGAGGTTCGTCGTTTGACACAGAGTTTTATTGATGACTTCCTCGGTTATTTCATCAATCCACGTAACAGATTCTGTTCTTCGCTTTTGGTAGGCTGTGGTCTTCCTGGCGGTATGATGGGTTCTTTGATGGCTGATCTTCAGGGTGTTCATGCGGCAATCAATGCTAACCGTGCTAAACGCGGCGAGGCTGCTCTCTCAGAGGATGAGTTGCTTGTTATGTTGTTTGACGAGGTTACTCGTATTTGGCCTATGCTTGGTAACCCTCCATTGGTTACTCCATTCAGCCAGTATACTAAGAATGCTGCTTTGATGAATTTGTTCTCTGCTTCAATGGGTGAGGCTCCATTTA
This sequence comes from Candidatus Aphodosoma sp., assembly GCA_045643545.1. Lineage (GTDB taxonomy): Bacteria > Bacteroidota > Bacteroidia > Bacteroidales > Paludibacteraceae > Aphodosoma. The sequence continues at coordinate 67,369 of JAZUKZ010000037.1, forward strand.
CACGTTTGGATCCTAACACATGGGGTATGATTCTCGGTAAGTCTGGTCAGCTTCCAGGCAAGCTTGCTCCTGAGATTGTCAAGTTGGCTAAGGAGAAGGGCTTTGAGTTCACTACTGCTAAGCCTCAGGACAACTATCCTAATGAGTTGCCACGTTTCATCAAGGAGATGGAGGAACTTGGCTGGGACCGTGGTCAGGACGATGAGGAGCTCTTTGAGTTTGCAATGCACGAGAAGCAGTATCGTGAGTATAAGTCGGGAGAGGCTAAGCGTCATTTCAACAAGGAGCTTGAGGAGAAGATGGCTGAGAAGTCGCAGAAGAATGGTGTTACTGTTTCTTTGGCTGATTTGCGTCAGATGCGTCATCCAAATGCAGATCCAGTTGTCGCTCCAGTTGCAGGTACTGTATTCTATGAGTTTGATTTTGAGGATCACTCAATCAAGCCAGTTCCAGGCAAGCGCTACAAACAGGGAGAGGTTCTCTGTGCTATTAAGACCAACTACGGTATGGAGATTATCTATGCTCCGTTCGAGGGTGTGATGGTAGAGGCTGTCAAGGATCAGGGTCAGTTCGTCCGCAAGGGTGATACTTTCGCATTCATTGAGAAGTGATAATTTGTTCATGTATAATTGGAAATCAGGGCGATTGCGGTCGCTCTGATTTCAGTTATATATAATAATGAGTTTTTTGGCTTGACATGGTTCAATTAGAGAAGATCAATTTTTCGCATAACAGGGCTTTGGATATTGCCCTGAAGATTTATGAGGAGTCGTTTCCTGAGAATGAGAGGCGTCCGCTGAAGAATATCATCCGTCAGATTGATTATAACAGTGATTATAATTTTTTCATTGTTCTGGAGGATGATTTTCCTGTTGGAATGGCTGTTGTGTGGGTGATAGAGTCGAGGTTCATTTATATTGAGCATTTGGCTATTGCTGCTGACAGGCGTAGCAATGGTATTGGTTCGAAGGCTATGAAGTTGCTGATGGACAAGTCGCCGTTTCCTATCATTATTGAGGTGGAGAAGAAGTTGGATGGCATGGGTGATGAGGAGGTTAAGAATTGCGAGCGTCGTCTGAGGTTTTATGAGAAGCATAATTTTGTGCTTTCTGACAAGCCATATACTCAGCCTGCGTATGACAAGAATTTGCAGTCTGTCGAGATGCAGTTGATGGAGTGTGACGGTCATTTGCTTGATGAGGATTTTGAGGGGGTGAAGGCGGCTTTGTATAAGCATGTTTATAAGGTTAAGTGAGATTTCTGATATTAGTTGATTGGCCCTGGGAATTGAGGTTCCCAGGGCTTTTTTTATGTGAGTTTTGCCGGATTGTCTGTCTGTGGGGTGGCGGTATTTGTGGATTTATGAGTGCGGAGTTTGGAGAGTGTGTTGTTTTTCTGAGTTTTTTATGCTGGTTGTATTTGGTGTATATATGTGATATACAGGTTGTTATTGGTTGGGTGCAAATTGTGCTTTGTGGTGTTGAATTTTTTTTGTGATTTTTTTGGTGATTTGGGATTTTTGTTGTACCTTTGCAGTCGCTTTCAGGGGAGTATATTCCGAGGAAGATTATGGTGGCTGTAGCTCAGTTGGTTAGAGCATCGGATTGTGGTTCCGAGGGTCGTGGGTTCGAGTCCCCTCTGCCACCCAGGTTTTTTTAAGGACGGTTTCAGGTTTATGAAACCGTCTTTTTTGTTGTGTCAGAGGCTCGTCAATGTTACGGTAATGTTACGGCAATGTTACGGAGCGGCCTTGGATGGGGGATATATGGGGATATAATTGAAAAGGTTATGCCTGGGGCATAACCTTTTCTGTTTGTTTGGGGAGTGTGATGTGTTAAATAGGTTTGGTAAAAAAAGAGTTAAGATAGGTATTTTTGCTTTTTGCGTGTGTCAGTATACTTGAATTTTGAGCGAGCCCTTTTGTCCGGTGTCGGAGAGGAATACCATGACGTACCAACCGGCGGTGTTAGGAAGGTCGACTGGCTGGTCGCTGAGGTCGTCAACCTCGCCGCTTGCGACGATGGATCTGAGGATATTGTAGACGACATAGCGGCCGGTAAGTTCCGTGTGGATATAAACGCGGGTATTGGAACTTGGCACCGAGTTAGGGTAGACGAGGACAGGGAAGTCGTACATTTCGTCTTGGTGCTTGTCAATTACCGTGAGAGGACAAGTAGGGATTGAGTAGTTTTCGCCTTCGCGCTGAGGGTAGAGGACTATTTCGTCGCCGATGCCAATTTCCTCCATGAAGAGGTTTGAACCGGTTGCGTAGTCAACCTTACGGCCGTTGACATACCATTCGTACTTGTCGAAGGCATAGGTCTGTCGAAGCTCTGGCGTATGTATGGGCGTATGTTTGAGAGCCAGAGGATCGGCAGGGACAAGTTCTTCGAGATTGCGGCCAGGCATGGGCTCAGGCTGCGCCAGAAGCGCCGCAAGCCGCGCACGACGGA
>JAZUKZ010000038.1:0-17087 GCA_045643545.1 Candidatus Aphodosoma sp.
AAAGCATTCCCTTTCTCTCAAAAACAACGCTTTTTAGGACTCAAAAGCCACTAAAAAACGCTGTAATTAGTCGGATTTTATCGTCATGACGCCGCAAAACGTCATTTTTTCATCACCACAGAAGCACCAAACGGAATTTCATGCTGCCTGCTGGGTAACCTCCGGCGAAATCGTTATCGGTGATGAAAAAGTTCACCAATCCTACCGCATACTCATAATCATAAGTGGTTGTCCAGCGAGCGCCATTGACGTCCTCATAGTGTCTGGTATATGGCAGAACCATCTGAGCAGAACCATCAACAAGATAGCACTGCACCAATCCATCAGAGAAAACAGTCTGCGTCAACTCAGGAACATCAACCGATGCCATATAATAAGCATTCAGTCCGTCCGCATCAACAAATCTCTCCCAACTTCTCTCAGACACTGTGATGTCTACAATCTTCCATTTTGAGTTGTGAGTTGTTTGATTAACTGGAGGGTTGTTGTTACCGCATGACGACAAAACTATTGTCGCCAAAACCACCGCATAAAATAAAAATTTCTTCATAATTCTATGTATTTAAAGTTTCTTTGTCACTATTGCCTTTGCTTTTGCCGCATATTTCAACGTCTCTTTCTTGCTGCCCACTAACACAGCCCCCACCTGAAGGTTTTTTTCGGTGGCATGTCTTACTTTTTCATTCACTCCATTGAAAAGCACGTTTCTCTTGACAGAAGCATATGCATGCCTAACCTTGCATTTTTCCAATGTGTCTTCTGGCAATTCCAGCGCGTTGAGTATATCCAGTTCATCTTCACTCAACTTGTAGCCAAAAGGAATATTTACTTCACCATCCATGCACTGGGTCATTCTTTTCAAGGAGCAGGTCACGGGATCAATGTAGAAATAGATTCGCATCTCTGCTTTTGCTATTACATAATTCCATTTCTGCGTATATATCAATACTGCTTCTCCATCAAGTGTGGTGTATTGCCACCTGTTCGGCTTTTTGACATCTATCCTGTCAACTATGAAGCACGACTGCCCGCCCCACAAATATCTATGCATCCTGAGGGCCTGATCATTTAACTTTGTCTTTGAATAACCATACCCTTTTTTCTTTGCTTTCTTTGAATTGAGTTTTTTGTCGGCCAGATTCTCAAGTGCATCATAACCTTTTTGAGCCTCATCTGTCACAATTTTCTTCACATCTTTCACATCAAGCACGAGGGAATCCTGAAAATCATGTCTTTTCACCGGATATTCATTCATCACTGCCACTATCTCATGACGCATCAACTCACGGTTGTCTTTCTTTCCTGAATAGGCCGAATAGATTTCAAATCTATGCTTTGTCTGAGGAAAATCGACTTTCAATTGGTCCCTAAACCTCTCAAGCACAGCTTTTTTTATCTTTTTCTCTTGAGTTTTGCTCAACTTTGCTTTTACCACAGCCTCATCGAGCATGATGGGCTGTTCTTCCATTCTTATGGCTATGTTTTTACCCGTAACTGTCTCTACAGCATACTCTTTTGTCTTATAGGATATGAACGACACCACTATTTTATCTCCTGTCGATGGCTTCAGCTGCAACTCGAATTTTCCGTCCTGGTCACTGAGCACGCCATCCGCAGGACTGCTTTTCTGAAAGATAGCGACACTCGGCATTGGCTCGCCTTTCTCATCATAAACAGTTCCTTTGACGACCTGGGCTTTTACGGCCACAGTCATCATGAGAAGTAATATATATATAATGTGTCGTCTCATTGGTATTTTTCTTCTCTTATTTCGCGTTTTGCATCGTTTTCTTTCATTGTCTGTCGTTTGTCATACGCTTTCTTTCCTTTTGCCAGGGCGATTTCCATCTTCGCAAAGCCATTTTCCGAAAAGAATATCCTCACTGGCACTATCGTATAACCGGTCTCTTTGGTTGCTCTCTCGAGTTTTCGCAATTCTCGCTTGGTAAGCAACAACTTTCTGTCTCTTTTCACTTCATGGTTATAGAACGTTCCAAGTCTATATGCGGATATCTGCATATTTTTAACCCATAACTCATTGGCTATGAACATACAATATGAATCCGCCAACGATGCCTTGCCTTCTCTTATCGACTTTATCTCCGTACCTGCCAGCACTATCCCGGCATTGAACCTTGTCGTGAGTATATAATCGAATGACGCTCTTTTATTCTTGATTTCCATTCACTTAACTTCTTCTTTATTCGCTTTAAACTTTTTCCCGAAAACGTTTTGCCACATCAAAAAAAATTCATACCTTTGCACTCGCTTTTGCCACTATGGCTCAGTTGGTAGAGCAACGCATTCGTAATGCGTGGGTCGCCGGTTCGAGTCCGGCTAGTGGCTCTTTTTTCAATCAAGCATGTCTTCTTTTGAGGACATACTTTTTTATTTGCTCATTTTCACCACTTTACCATCTATCACAGCAATCTCTTCCATCTCTTCTCCATCTCGCCAAATGAAATATGCTTTCATCTCTTTGTGCTCTTTCATCCACGCAATCGATTGTTTCAGGCCGCCTACCATACAAGCCGTCGCCCAAGCATCCGCCGTCAGGCAGTCTTCTGCTATCACTGTGGCACTCAGCAAGTTGCTCTCTATAGGCATTCCAGTCTTTGGGTCTATGGTATGTGCGACTTTCTTATCTCCTTGCTGAATGAAGTTTCTGTAGTTTCCACTCGTCGCCATGGCAGAGTCTGTCATCTCAATTTTGCGCTGTATCTCTCCGCTGACATTCTCGGCATCATCCACTGGCTTGTTGATTCCCACAACCCACTTTGTCCCTCTTGGGTTCACGCCTTTCACCACTATTTCGCCACCAATCTCTACGCAATAGTCCTGACAACCAGCCATTTCAAGCGCCGATGCCACATAATCGCATGCATATCCTTTTGCTATTGCCGCCGCATCGAGCTTAACTCCTTCCAATACCATGGAGTCATTCTCAACAATCAGATTACACTTCTGATATCCAACGATTTGCAGTAATGAGTCTATCTCTTCTTTGGTTGGTGTCGCCACTTCTCTTCCTTTATTGCCAAATCCCCACGCATTTACCAAAGGTGCTACTGTCATGTCAAAACAGCCATCGGTCATTTCACTCACTTCTCGGCCTTTGTCATACACGGTTTTGAATAATATATCGACTGGCATTTTAGCCCCTTGGTTTAATTGTGAAAGGGTACTTTCTTCGTTGAAAAGCGAAAGTGAATTGTCGATATCATTCAATGCTGCAGTAACCACGCTGTCCAATGGCTCTACGCTCTTATAGGTTATATGATAGACTGTCCCGAATGCCAATCCTTCTATCTTTTTATATTCTTCTCTCTTTGAGCAACTTACAAATAGCAGAACAGCGCAAGCCACCAGCAGCAGGAATGCCACTATGTTCCACCAACTGAATATTTTCTTCAATCTCTCTTTCATAATTCTATTTTTTGTATTATCGGCTTTCCGCTCGGATCGTTATTCGGGTTGCTCGACTGGAAAAGTCTGCTGATCAGCACTTCGCGCTCTTCTCTTGCCATCTGTTTCCTCTCTGTCTGCGATGCGCATTGGGCCACGCGTCTCACTATCTGGTCTTGCAACTCATGTCTTATGTCTATCTCGCCTTCTTTCATCCCATCTATCACGCTCATCACGAACTTGACAAAATCGATGTTTTTGATCATCACTGCAGGCACACTGGTGATTCTGTACGAGGTAGGTGAAAATTGCTCGAATTTAAAGCCTATTCCTTGCATATCTTGCTCTATCTCAGTGAATAGGCAGATATCATCACCATTCAATTCCAGGATTTCGTCAAACATGAGTTGTTCGCTGTGCACTTCTGTTCCCTGGGCCATCAATTTGTCATATTCTATTCTGTAAATGGCTCTGGGAACGTCAATTATATTCAATGCGCCTTTCAATGCCACACACAGCCATCTGCTTTTGTAGAAAATGCTCTCTCCGACTTCCTGCTCTTCTTCAATCGCCATCTCTTGCTCCACAACACCACTTCTCTCTTTCTGCAACACGCTGAACATTGATTCCCAGTTTCTTGTATCGCTTTTTTCGGGCATCTCCCTGGACTGGGACTTGAATGGATTATAACTTGTGTCGAAGGTTACTTTTGGAATTTCCGGCATTCTTGCATTATCCACACTCGAAGGTCTGAACACCGGAATATCTATATTGTCCTCTGTATCAAACTCCAACGATGGCGAAATATTGAATTTTCCCAATGAATTCCTAATCCCGGCAGTTATTATGGCATAAATTTCTCGCTCGTTCTCAAACTTGACTTCGGTCTTTGTAGGATGAATATTGACGTCTATGGTTGATGGGTCAACGGTTATATTTATGAAAAACATCGGTGACACGTCTGCCGAAATCATTCTTTCGTATGCCTGAATGACAGCATTTCTGAAATATTTATGCACTATGTACCTGTTATTCACCAGGAAACACTGCGGAACACTTTTGCCGGCTGTCTCTGGCCTCCCCACAAAGCCATCAATCACAGCAAGGTTGGTATCTACATGAAAAGGTATCAGGTCTTGCTCGAAATCTTTCTTGTGTTTTCCGAAAAGTTGCTTTACTCTCTGTTTGAAACCACCTGTAACTAAATCAGTTACAAGTTCATCTTCACTATAAAGTTTGAATGCGACATCTGTATGCGCCAGTGCAACTCTCTGAAACTCCTGCAAAATGCATTTCATCTCGGTTCGGTCGGACTGCAGGAAATTTCTTCTCACAGGAATATTATAGAAAAGGTTGCTTACAGTGAACTGCGTACCTTTCTGGCACTCAATGGGTTCCTGCTTTGTAACCTTAGAACCTTCAATCTCTATCACCACTCCAAGTCGGTCTTCTTCTCTTCTGGTTTTCACCTGCACCTGGGCCACAGCGGCAATCGAAGCCAACGCCTCGCCTCTGAAACCCATTGTATGAAGTCCGAACAAATCCTCTGCAACTCGTATCTTGCTGGTGGCATGTCTCTCAAAAGCCAGTCTGGCATCCGTCTCACTCATGCCGCAACCGTTGTCAATCACCTGAATGGACTGCTTGCCGGAATTCTTGATGATTATCTTCACCAATGTCGCCCCGGCATCTACAGCGTTCTCCATCAGCTCTTTAACCACGGATGATGGTCTCTGTACAACCTCTCCCGCAGCTATCTGATTGGCAACTGAATCTGGCAATAACTTTACTACATCCATCTCTTTCTTCTGTCTCCTAAAATCTCATGAAGGATGTGGCCACCATGCTCCAATCGACAAAAAATATCAAAGCAGCCACAAGCATCAATATCGCAGCAAGTATAATAAATCTTCTATTAGCCTGTCTTGCAATCTTTTGGGTATCGCGCTCATCGACGTCCACAGTCCCCATATCTCTCAGTCTCCTGAATGTTCCTCTTTTTATCGATGTCTTGAATTCTCCAGGTTCCGACTTGATTCCCAACTCTTTATTTACTCTGATTACTCTCTCTTCGCGTTCTTCTTTTGCCGGATCGTAGTAAATATTGACGTGGTTGAATCTCCTCGGACGGGGAGTATGAAACATTTTCAGTCCAAATGCCATAATTTCTCTGATTTTTCAAAAACAACTGTCTTTCATCCCTGCTGTCTCTCTCAACCGAGGCCGCTCCGTAACATTGCCGTAACATTACCGAGTCTCTAAAACATCGGAAATCTCAAAAGCAGGTTGTACCTGTAAAAACTCTGGTCGCCGTTCCCGACATGAAAATCCGTCTCTCGCTGGTGCAGACAATCTCAAGATTTCCGCCCCTGAGTTCTACAGTTACTTTCGCATCATAATCGGCTTCACCCAAAAGGCACATCGCCGCCACCGTTGCACAAGCCCCTGTTCCACAAGCCATTGTCTCACCGGAGCCTCTTTCCCACACTCTCATCCGGAACCGGTTCTCGCCTATTTTCTCAACAATCTCTGTGTTGACTCTGTCTGGGAAAAGTTCATGGTTCTCAAACATCGGTCCCCATTTCTCCAACTCAAAATGCTCTACATCAGTCATTCTCACGACACAATGGGGATTGCCTACATCCACCTGGGTTCCTTTGAATATCCTCTCCCCCACTTTTATCTCTTTCTCGACAAAACCGTATTCAGCACTTCCCATATCCACGGTAACTCTCTCCACCACACCGTTTTCCGCTTCAACTCTGAGTCTTTTCACTCCGCTGGCAGTCTCAACCCTCATCTCGGTGTCTTTCACATGTCCTTCTTCAAAGACATATTTCCCGACACACCTTATGGCATTGCCGCACATTTTGCCCTCGCTGCCGTCGGCATTGAACATTCTCATCCTGCAGTCTGCAATGGACGAGGGCATAATAAGCACCAAGCCGTCGCCCCCGACCCCTTTATGACGGTCGGATACTGCGACGGCTAAGCTTGCAATATTCTCTGGCACTGGCTCACGGAAACAGTCAATATAGACATAATCGTTCCCGATGCCGTGCATCTTTACGAAATTCATTATTCCTCTGGCTCTGCCATATTGTGGAATACGTTCTGAACATCCTCATCTTCCTCGATTTTCTCAATGAGTTTGTTCACGCTCTCCATCTGCTCTGGCGTAAGTGTTTTGGTATCATTAGGAATTCTCACGAACTCCGACGATGTGATTTCAAATCCGTTCTCCTCCAAATATTTCTGGATTGCAGAGTTCTGTGCAAACTCTCCGTAGAGTATTATCTCTTCCTCTTCCTCATAGAGCTCATCCACTCCGTAGTCAATCAACTCAAGTTCGAGGTCATCAATAGCAACACCCTCTTTCTTGGCAATGTGGAACACGCATTTGTGCTCGAACAGGAACTCCAAAGAACCCTGTGTTCCGAGGTTGCCGCCGAACTTGTTGAAATAACTGCGGACATTAGCCACTGTTCTGGTGGTGTTGTCAGTCGCTGTCTCCACAAAGATGGCGATTCCGTGAGGACCATATCCCTCGTAACTTACCTCTTTGTAATCTGTAAAGTCTTTCGACAATGCTTTCTTGATTGCTCTGTCTACATTGTCCTTTGGCATATTCTCTTTCTTGGCTGTCGCCATCAACGCACGCAAGCGCGGATTTGTGTCAGGATCGCCACCGCCAGCCTTTGCCGCGATTGTAATCTCTTTTCCCAACTTCGTAAATACACGGGCCATATTGCCCCAGCGTTTCATTTTCCTCGCTTTGCGATACTCAAATGCTCTTCCCATAGTTATATTTTATCTTATTTTTTTCAGACTGCAAAATTACAACTTTTTTTCCATATATGCCCTATCTTTTCAAAAAAAATTTCACTGGACACATCATATAAAAAAAGCGTACCAAATTTCTATTTGATACGCCTTCGCTGTGAGGTACCTAGCAGAATCGAACTGCTGTAAACGGTTTTGCAGACCGGTGCCTAACCACTCGGCCAAGGTACCATTCTCTTTTTGCGACTGCAAAGGTACAGTTTTTTCTCGATTCACACAAGGTTTTGCTTGATTATTTTTTCATTTTCTGCATTTCCGTGCGCATATCCCTGAGCATCAACTTGTTGAAAGACTTGTCCGCCTCATAATACAAATAAATCTTCTTGGCTGGCAAAATCTTGCGCATCTTCTCATAAAATGCTTTGTCACAGTTCGCTTGCTCTTGCATCTCTGCCGAAATCGCATCAAGATACTTCACATAGAGCTCCTCGCTCAATGAGTCGTTCAACTGCCTCTGAACACCCTTCAAGCGTTTTTTCGACTGATCCATCTGCAGATTGTGCTCGTCATAAATCGCCGAAAAAGCCGATTTCTCTTTCTCCGTGAGGCCCATCTGCTCTATAGTGTACGTTTTTCTCTTCTCCGACATCTGTTTCTTCCACTCTATGGCTTTGCTCATGTTGCCCTTATCACCGGCGCGCTGTACCATCTGTGGATGTTTTCCCTGTCCGTTGCCCTGATTGCCCTGGGTTGGTTTCTGTGCGAACGCAGTAGCGGCTACCGCCATCATCACTGCAAATACAATAACTTTGTTCATTATTCTTCGAAATTAATTTGTGCTAATGCTTCTTCTATCTCTTCGCTTTCCAGCATCTCGTTTACCTGATCATAATAGTCATCCTCTGTTGCCACTTCTGCAATCCGGGCTGCCTGGTTGGTGATGTCGTTCTGAATGTTCACGAAAGCGTATGCGCCTATCACGATTACAGCAACTGTTGCAGCCGCGCCGATTATCCAACTGCTTTTTCTGCGCTTCTGGCTGTTGAGCACGATCTGCTGTCTCTCTTCTTTCTGCTCTTCGTCCTCTTTGATTCTGGCCATCATCCTCTCTTCGAAATTCTCGAAATACCCTTCTGGCACTTCAAATGGAGTTTTTTTCTGGTTGTCGTCAAATATGTTTTCCATCATGTTTTTTTGTTTTGTTGTATCGTTTTGACTGAATCGTTTTCTCATGGTTTAATCAAACCACAAAATTTATTCCGTCAAAAATTTCTTTATCTTTTCAGCCGCTATATGGTACGATGCCTTTAGAGCCCCCTCGGATGTCCCCGTTATCTCTGCTATCTGTTTGTACTCCATCTCGTCAAAATAACGCATGTTGAACACCATCCTCTGTTTCTCAGGCAGACTCATGATGGCTTCCTGGAACTTTTTCTGCACCGCGTCTCCGTCAAAATAAGGATCCGCCTCCATCCTGCTTATCATAAGGTCTTCGTAATCCAAAGGCAGATTGACGCTTCGCATTCTCTGCTGCGCCAAGAATGTCAGCGCCTCATTGGTGGCAATCCTGTACATCCATGTGAACAACTGGCAGTCGCCTTTGAAATTCTCTATTGATTTCCACACTTTTATATATGTGTTCTGCAGCACGTCATCAGCATCGTCATGCACAAGCACTATCTTTCTGATATGCCAGTACAGGCTGTGTTTTGTCAGCTGCATCAGTTTCCCGAAAGCACGGTCCCTTGTCGCTGCATCTTTCAGCACGGGAACGAGTTTCTCTATTTCATTCTCTTCTTTCAAAATATTTATATAATAAGGGTTTTGTATTCTTAAATCATTACTGCTCTATTTGTCAGCACATTACGTTTCTTCTATCCACAAAATGCATCCGTCAGGGCATATTTACACAATTTCAGCCGACAAAGTTACAACTTTTTTCTCTATTATCCCCCTTTTTTTGCAAAAAAATATGTACCTTTGCACTCATAAATATATGAATCAACCAAATCATTGATTACTCCATGTATCAGGATAAAATTGAAAAGGATAAGGTGGCGAAACTACCACCCTGCAGCATCCGCGGCGAAATTGTCGTCATCGACTCTCCTTCCAAGGTCGCGGATGCTGTGAATGTTCTCCGCGAGGCTGGCGCTCTCGGTTTCGACACCGAGACTCGTCCTTCTTTCATCAAGGGTGTCTCTTACCAGATCTCGCTCCTCCAACTGGCCACCGAAACCACTTGCTATCTTTTCCGTCTCCAGAAAATCGGCGCCAACAGTCTGCTGAAGGCTCTCCTCGAAGATGGCTCTGTCACCAAGATTGGTCTCTCTACCCACGACGACTCTCGCTCGCTCCAGCGCTGGATGCGCTGCTCGCCTAATGGATTTGTCGAACTGCAGTCTTTCGTGAAGTCTTTCGGCATTCAGGAGATGTCGCTGCAGAAAATCTACGCAATCGTCTTCGGTGAACGTATCTCTAAGGCTCAGCAACTCTCTAACTGGGAACTGCCTTTGCTCTCTAACGCACAGAAACTCTATGCCGCCATCGACGCCTGGGCTTGTCTGAGAATCTACAATAAGTTGAACGAAAAATAATCCGTCTGTCTATGATTACCATCACGCTGAAACCGAAAAAGGAGGAGAATGTCTTCCGTTTCCACCCTTGGATTTTCTCTGGTGCTATCAAGCATATCTCTGGCGAGGTGGCTGAGGGCGATTTGGTCCGCGTAGAGAGTTGCAGCCACGAGTTTCTTGCCCTTGGGCATTACCAGATCGGCAGCATCGCAATCCGAATAATCTCTTTCGAGGATGTCTCTATCGACCGGGCTTTCTTCACCAAACGCATCGAAAACGCTTACGGTCTCCGACGCGCTCTGGTCTCTGGCGACACTAACGCCTACCGTCTCATCCACGGCGAGGGGGACTGTCTCCCTGGCCTTGTGGTTGATGTTTACAACAATACCGCTGTGCTTCAGGCGCATTCGGTGGGAATGCACACTCTGCGCACACTTCTCGCTGAAATAATAGTTGAGATGGTGCCTGAGGTCTCTAAGGTTTACTATAAATCTGAGGGCACTATGCCGCATAAGGCTCCGGTGGAGGTGGTTGATGGCTATCTCATAGGCTCTTACGATGAGTCTGACGAGATTGCCGTTGAGAATGGCCTTAAATTCCATGCCGACTGGCTGGAGGGGCAGAAAACGGGATTTTTCCTTGACCAACGGGACAACCGCGCTCTTCTTGAGCATTACGCCCATGGCCGTAGGGTGCTGAACATGTTCTGCTACACAGGCGGTTTCTCTTTCTATGCTCTCCGAGGCGGTGCTGAACTTGTCCATTCTGTCGATGCCTCGGACAAGGCCGTCAGTCTGGTGCGTAGGAATGTGGAACTGAATTTCGGCGATGAACCGCGCCATGAGGCTTTCACGACTGACGCTTTCAAGTTCATGGAGGATATCGACAATCGCTACGATCTCATTGTGCTGGACCCTCCGGCTTTCGCTAAGCATCGCGATGCTATCCACAACGCTCTTATCGGCTACCGTCGTCTGAATGCTTTGGCTTTCAAGAAGATACGCCCGGGTGGCATTCTTTTCACTTTCTCTTGTTCTCAGGCTGTTAACCGTGAGCAGTTCCGTCTGGCAGCCTTCACTGCCGCAGCGATGTCTGGCCGTCATGTGCGTATTCTTCACCAGTTGACTCAGCCGGTTGACCACCCTATCAGCATTTATCACCCTGAGGGTGAGTATCTTAAGGGTCTCGTTCTCTATGTTGAATAATCTTTTTCCGAAGAATTGAGTCTAAGGAGTAAATCATACATTATTCATATTATATGAAAAAATTTATTTTCACTGTTGTCTTTTCGGTTTTCGCTCTCTCTGGCTTTGCCCAGGTGGAGAAAATCCTCGGCGAATGGTGCACCATCGACGACCAAATCAATGAGCCTGTCTCTATCGTGAAGATTTTCAAGGGTTCTAACGGCAAATACTACGGCAAGATTGTCCGTATCACTTACCCTGGCTTCGAGAATGCTGTCTGCGAGAAATGCAAAGGGGAACTGCACGGTAAGCCTATGCAGGGGATGACTATCATCTACGACATGGTTTACGATGCTGAGCATCAGCGTCTTGGCGGCGGCAAGGTGCTCGACCCCAACAATGGTAAGTTCTATTATGGTCACATCTGGTTTGACGCGAAAAAAGGAAAACTGATTCTTCGCGGTTCTCTTGACAGTCGCGGCATTCTGGGCCGTTCGCAGGAGTGGCAGCGTCTCCCTAAATGATTTTTCTATGAAATCTCTGATAGGCTCGTCTCTGGAGGACCTTAAGGGCATCGCTGTGGAATGCGGTGCTAAGCCGTTTGCTGCCAAGCAGTTGGCTGACTGGCTCTACGCTAAGCGTGTCTCTGACATCGACTCTATGTCTAATCTGTCGAAGCAGGTCCGTGAGAATATCTCTAAAGCATATTGCGTTGATCTGCAGTCTCCTACATGGTCTGCAGTCTCTGCCGACGGCACTGCGAAATATCTTTTCCCTACCGAGCACGGTCTGGTGGAAACGGTCTATATCCCTGAGGATGACCGCGCTACGCTCTGTGTCTCTTGTCAGGTGGGCTGTAAGATGAACTGTGAGTTCTGCATGACGGGCAAACAGGGCTGGAGCGGAAATCTCTCTGCTGCTGAAATCATGAACCAGATAATAGCAGTCCCTGAATCTCAGTCGCTTACTAACATTGTGTTCATGGGAATGGGGGAACCGATGGATAATATGGATGAGGTCCTGAAGGCAATCCGTATCCTTACGTCGGATTGGGGCTTCGGCTGGAGTCCTCACCGCATCACGGTCTCTACTGTGGGTGTGATTCCTGGGATGCGTCGTTTCTTGGATGAATGTCAGTGTCATCTTGCAATTTCTCTGCATAATCCGTTCTCTGCTGAGCGTGAGGCTATTATGCCTGCCGAAAGGGCTTTCCATATCGCTGATGTGATGGAGGTTCTGCGGGAATACGATTGGTCGCACCAGCGTCGTGTCTCTTTCGAATATATCCTCATCAGCGGGAAGAATGACTCTATCCGCCATGCTGCCGAAATCATCCGGCTTACTCGCGGCATCGAATGCCGTGTGAACTTAATCCGCTGGCACTCAATCCCTAACGTTGACCTTCACAGTCCTGAGGAATCTAAAATGATTTGGTTCCGCGACTATCTCTCTGATAATGGGGTGACTTGCACTATCCGCCGCTCTCGTGGCGAGGATATCCAGGCTGCCTGCGGTCTTCTTTCAAGTAATCATAAACACGAAAATCAATGAATATCAAGTATTTACTCGCAGCAGCGGCTCTTTTTGCCACTACTGTTTTCATGGCTGTTTCTTGCTGTGATAAAACCACTGAAACACCTGAGGCTGAGCCCGTTGACTCTGCCGCTATAGTTCTCAGCAACATCGCTGAGCGTAAATCTGTCCGTCACTTCACCTCTGAGGCTGTCTCTGACGGACAACTCGAGTCTCTCGCTCGCGCCGCTATGGCTGCCCCTACCGCCTGCAACAAGCAGCCTTGGGCTGTCATCGCTGTCAACGACCGCGCGGTGCTGGACTCTCTCTGCGCTGTCCTTCCTTATGCCAAGATGCTGAAACAGGCTCCCGCTGCCATGATTGTCTGCGGCGACCTTTCCAAAACTCTGGAGGGCGACGGTCAGCAGTACTGGATCCAGGACTGCTCTGCTGCCACCGAGAATCTGCTGCTCGCTGCTGAGGCTATGGGTCTCGGCGCTGTCTGGACCGCTGTTTTCCCGGACACAGCAAAAATCAATGGCGTCTCTGCCATCCTCTCTCTCCCCGAAAACATCATCCCGCTTAATGTCATCCCTGTAGGCCACCCTACCGGCGAGGACACTCCTAAGGACAAATGGCTGGATTCTAACTACCACATCAATCGCTGGTGATTCTCATGCCTGTCCGCTCCATGGCGGCTCTATAGGCCATCCGTAGCCCATACAGGGCATGCATTGATTATCAGCCGTTTATATAAAAGAGTGGATTTTATCGAAAAACGATAAAATCCACTCTTCATAATTTTTTCCGCCTCTACAAATCACTATCTCTCAATCACTTACACTCACTATTGTCCGCTACCGGAATTTTTCTTGCCAAAAAACTTGTTTTGGCGCTTTTTATGTTGTACTTTTGCAGCATCTAATCCAGTTTAATCTAAACTCACCTTATCTAATCGCTATGTATTCCGTCCCATCATACATCATCAGCATCTCTGGCCATACGCACCATCACGCGGAGATGAGTTTCCGCACGTATTACCGTGGTAATAAGGCTATTGTCCAGCGCTATGCCATCATAAACCCTTTCCGCGGCAGATATTCCGCGGCTGTCATCTCGGTCCGCAAGAGGCTGACTGAGGCAAATGTCTATGCAAGAGAGGATTACGCCGTTCCTTCCCGCCGCCGTCGCTGGGAGGCTGTGATGCGTATCCATAATGTCGCCGCCAAAAAACTGCGTAATGCTCTTGGGCTTACCATTTGGCAACTGAACAAGCACAATGACCCCACCCACGAACTGCGCAACTACAATATGCTATACTACTATATCACAGCGTTTTACTCTCGCGCCCTTGCCCGTATGGAGCGTGAGGGCTGCCGTATGCCTGTCCGTCTGATGGTTGAGAGGATGCTCTCTGAGATTCTAACTGACTATCAGCCTATTATCAAGCGTCTGTTCCCTTATCTGCCCCCTGTCGAACCCTCCGACGGCTGGATCTTCTCTGTCTCGCCGTTCTTGATGTTCCTCTCTCTGCGCACTGCGTATGTCTGACGGCGCAGTACATCCCCGACGCCCTTAATGACTGTCCTACTGTCTCTGCTGTTCGTCCTGAGCGCATCGCCACTCAGAAACACGAAAAAAACCGGAACTGACAAAGGCAGTCCCGGCTTATATTGCCTAAATCTCCACAATTCTCTTTGTGGAAACAGTACCATTATTGATTCGGACTAATAGAATGAAGAGATGTTTGTTTCTTTGAATAAGACTTTTCCAATCCCAAAGTACATCTCTTCAGATTCTTGCTTTTGAACGGTTTCTTCTCTACTGGCGTTTCATCCTCCTCATTAGAAGGATTCTCTTCCGGCAAAGTTTCTGTCTTTATTTCTTCGGCAGATGGCGAGGCTGTTTGGGCATTCTTTATGCCTTCGGCAAAACAATCTGAACCGATAATAGTGTCACAAGAAAAAGACCTGTGCCAGCCTACCATGCCCATATCATCCAATCCGCATCTTAACCATAACGAACCTCCACAATTCTTGAATGAGTTGTAGTCGAATAGAAAATTGCCAGGACATCCATAACGCTCATAATACGAACCGTTAAGAACACGGCCGCCCACAGTTTCATCTCTAACAGTACTAAAATCGTATTTGCGAATAGAGTTTCCCAATGAGTCGGTTACAGTAGTGACATTGGTTATGTGGATACGTGCGTATGTGGCTGAATCAACTAATGGCGTAAGAATGATTCCTAGTTGGGCAAAGTATGGATCGTTTTCTATCAATTCTTCTAATTCTTTATGGTTTTCAGAATATGCTTCGAGATGGTCACCACGAAAGAAAACCTCGACAGAGTCGCCAGGTTGGACTGAAAAGTCATATAGTAGGCACTCTCTGTTTTTGGATAGGTCAAGAATATAAACTCTCTCGGCAACAGTATTTTCTCGGAGAAAGTAATTGTCAAACTCATCAACTACCCAATCAACGATTTTGCCCAAATGAGAGCGCTCGGCAAAGCGATAATAGGTATATCCATTCATCACAGTGTTTGATACGATATAGCAATCAAAGTTACGATATGTACGTACTATGTATGGAAATGTATATACGTATGTCCATTCATAGCCTTTTTTAAGCATTGGGACGTAGGCATACATGGCTGAAAAACAGAGGCACAATGCCAATGACAACAAGATTTTTCTCATATTACAAAACAATTTGCGCTATATATAAAATGACAGATTGATGAATTATAGACATCAATAGGACATATATGTTTAATGTATTCTGAAGATTCGTTTTTTTACCGACGGAACGCCGTGTTTTTTCTTCCTCGTAAAACAAAGCATAAAGCAGATGCATGTTTCGCATATCTGCCCTGATGCTTTATGGGATAGTGTGATTATTTCACAATGAACCTCTCGGTAGAAACCCTGCCATTGGCAGAGATTCGGGCGAAGTAGATGCCATAACAATATTCACGGATAGCGAAGAACCCAATGCGGCCATGCGAGTTCTTGTGTGTCCAAATCATTCCTATCCCACATGTAGGTGAATGGGGCTGATTCTGGGAATGAATAGTCGTCAAAAAAACAATCAAAGTCTTCATTATACAAATGACCTTGTTCGTGCAAACCAGGTTGTCCATATTCATTCAAACCACATCTGAAAAAATAATCCACGTATCCTTTTATATCAAATATGTACATCTCTTTATATGAAATATAATCCCAAAAGAAACCGTACATACAACCATAACGTTCATAATATGTTCCAGTGTTTTCAAAGCCCCAAAGATTTTTTTGGGTGTATGAGAATATTTTAATTGTATCCCCAAAGGCATCAACAATAGAATCAATGTCTGTTATATATATGGTGGAATATATGGCCGAATCGGCAGCATCAATAGGTCCCAAAAGTGAATCCAGATATGCCTTTTCCATTTCTTCGTCAAGTGTATAATATACGGCAGGCAATTTTCCTTGCTCTTCCTTTGGCTTATACTTTTCTTCTATATATAGCATCATGGACGAAGGTACAATTCTCCAATAATCCCACCAACTATGCAGCCAATCTAGACTGACTCTATACATTTCAAAGTTATTTGCCACCAACCTAAAAAAAACCTGTGTGGAATCACCAACATTTAAAGAGAAATCGTATAATAACCGTTCTTTGCCATTATTTTTATCATAAATAAAAACCTTTTGTTGAAGAGTGTCTTCTCGTAATAAATAACGAGAATTATCAGGTTTGTAATTGTCTAATTCTTGTTTGATATATGGGTTGTTTTTGTTTTCGCGCAACATATAATCTTCATCGCAGGTGGTGTTAGTGAAATGGTAATATGTGAACCCATTCATTATAGTGTCAAAATATAGAGTATATTGATAGTTTCTTAACCTTGCAGCACCATGTTGCGCATAATAGTATTTAGGCGGGTTGGGATGGACACTTGGTAATTCTAAAGATTTTCTGCATTTTGAATAAGTCCAAGTATAACCATTTCTGAGCATTGGCGTGTAGGCATACATGGCTGAAAAACAGAGGCACAATGCCAATGACAGCAAGATTTTTCTCATACCACAAAACAATTTGCGCTATATATAAAAATGTCAGATTGATGAATTATAGACATCAATAGGACATATATGTTTAATGTATTCTGAAGATTCGTTTTTTTACAGGCGGAACGTTGTGTTTTTTCTTCCTTGCGAAACAAAGCATGAAAGCAGATATGCGTTTCGCATATCTGCCCTGATGCTTTATGGAATAAATGGGATTATTTCACAATGAACCTCTCGGTAGAAACCCTGCCATCAGCAGCGATTCGGGCAAAGTAGATGCCTGGAATGAGGGAGAGTGAAGAGGAAGAAGTAGAGATAGATGCAACAAGTTGGCCTGTAGTTGAATAGATGTCCGCATTGGTGAAATTATCGGCAGAGATTGTCAGCAAACCGTCAGAATAGACCACTGTAGCCGAATTGGTCAAAATATTCTCAACAGCATCTCCAGAGCCGTTGCAGTCATCGCCGAGAAATGGCTGACCGACCTCATGATTCATATATGTCAGATTGCCAGACTCATCATAGGCGCAGCGTAATTCTGTTGATGCGCCTCCGGAATAG
>JAZUKZ010000039.1:0-63259 GCA_045643545.1 Candidatus Aphodosoma sp.
TTTTGATAGTACCCTGAGGACCCTCTTCTACGAACTTGTAGTTCAAAATGTAGCCTTTGTCAAAAAGGACTTTAGTAATTTCCTTTTTGAGATTCGAGGCTGGAACTTCAACGACGCGATGATTTGCCTTAATGGCATTGCGAAGTCGAGTTAAATAATCAGCAATTGGATCTGTCATACTGCTTTTAATTAAATTGATTCCGACGTGTCGGAACAATATTTAGTTAATAAATAATGTATTCCATTTGGAATAGTGCCCGGGATGCGGAGTGACGTTCTCAGGAGAGAGCAGTCACTCCGAACGGACAATTATATTAGCCTACCAGCTGGCTTTCTTAACACCTGGGATAAGACCTGCTGCAGCCATCTCACGGAACTGGATACGGGAGATTCCGAACTGACGGATAAAACCCTTTGGACGTCCAGTGAGCTTGCAACGGTTGTGCAAACGAACGTAGCAGGCATTTTTAGGCAAGGTCTGCAAACCTTCGTAATCGCCTTCTTCCAACATACGCTGACGTTTTGCAGCATATTTAGCAACCAGACGTGCACGCTTTACCTCACGGGCTTTCATTGATTCTTTAGCCATAATCTATCAATTTTTCTTAAATGGTAAACCAAATTCACGAAGGAGAGCATATCCCTCTTCGTCAGTCTTAGCAGTTGTCACGAAAGTGATGTTCATACCGAGAAGCTTCTGGATGCTGTCGATATTGATTTCAGGGAAGATAATCTGCTCAGTGATACCTAGTGTATAGTTACCACGGCCATCGAGTTTACTCTCAATACCCTTGAAGTCGCGGATACGAGGGAGAGCAACACGAATCAATCTTTCAAGAAACTCGTACATCTTCTTGTCTCTCAAAGTAACACGGACACCGATAGGCATCTTTTTACGGACCTTGAAGTTCGCGATATCTTTGCGAGATACAGTCTGAACGGCTTTCTGTCCTGTAATAGCAGTCATTTCATCAACTGCAGTATCGATGATTTTCTTATCAGCGATAGCAATACCGAGACCCTGATTGAGAACAATCTTCTCAAGTCTTGGAACCTGCATGACTGTTTTATAGCCAAATTCTTTAGTGAGAGCAGGAACAATGCGATCCTTATACTCTTTTTTCAAGCTGAGTGTATCCATTATTTAATCTCCTCCCCTGATTTTTTAGCATAGCGAACCAATTTACCCTTATCATTCAGTCGACGACCGATACGGGTAGGTTTCCCGCTCTTTGGATCAACGACATTAAGATTAGAGATATGAATTGGAGCTTCCTGTTTAACAATACCACCCTGTGGGTTTTTAGCATTAGGTTTGGTACTCTTAGATACCATATTGATGCCTTCGACGATGGCGCGTTGCTTATCAACGAACACCTTCATAACGCGTCCAGTCTTACCTTTATCCTCACCTGCGTTTACGAAGACAAGATCACCTTTTTTGATATGTAATTTAGACATTGCTCAACTAATTTTATAGCACCTCTGGTGCAAGTGAAATAATTTTCATATTTGCAGCACGCAATTCACGAGCTACAGGACCGAAGATACGGCTGCCACGGAGTTCACCGGCATTGTTAAGCAAAACGCACGCATTGTCATCAAAGCGAATGTAAGAACCATCAGTACGTCTAATTTCCTTTTTAGTACGAACGATGACAGCTTTGGAAACTGAGCCTTTCTTAACCTCGCCCGATGGAATAGCGCTTTTTACAGCGACAACAATGATATCGCCAACAGTGGCATATCTTTTGCCAGTTCCGCCAAGCACGCGGATACAGAGAACCTCTTTCGCACCGCTATTATCGGCAACTTTAAGTCTACTTTCTGATTGTATCATAATTACTTAGCTCTTTCAATGATTTCTACTAATCTCCATCTGATAGTTTTGCTCAAAGGACGAGTTTCCATGATGCGTACAGTATCGCCAATGTTGCACTCATTGTTCTCGTCATGAACATGGTATTTCTTTGTCTTGTTAACAAACTTACCATAGATAGGGTGTTTTTCCTTCCATTTAACTGCAACAGTAATGGATTTATCCATTTTATTGCTGGAAACGACACCAATACGTTCTTTTCTTAAATTTCTTTCCATAATACGGATAAATTAATTATTGTTGATTAAGTTCGCGTTGACGCAACTCAGTTTCGAGACGTGCAATGGTCTTACGAGCCTCTCTAATAAGACATGGGTTGTCAAGAGGCGAAATTGCATGATTTAATCTCATGCGAACGAGACCTTCTCTCTCAGCAACAAGACGCTCAGAGATTTCAGCTGTAGTCAATTCTTTGATTTCTCTTGTTTTCATATCTTAATTAAACGTTTTGAGCCTCGTCGTAGTCACGGCGAACTACAAATTTAGTAATGATAGGCAGTTTCTGAGCACCACGTCTCAAAGCCTCTTTAGCTATCTCAAATGGAACACCATCCACTTCAATCAACATACGACCTGGAGTAACAGGAGCAACGTATCCTTCTGGACTACCTTTACCTTTACCCATACGTACATCAGCAGGTTTCTTGGTGATAGGTTTGTCAGGGAATATTCTGATCCAAATCTGACCTTGACGCTGCATATAACGAGTGACAGCTACACGGGCTGCCTCAATTTGCTGACCGGTAATCCATTTCGTACCGAGGCTCTTGATTCCGAAAGAACCATACGCCAACTGTGTTCCGCGGTGAGCGAAACCTTTAGCACGACCTTTTTGCGGTCTTCTGTATTTGGTTTTCTTAGGTTGTAACATAACTCTTTAATTCAAAAGATTTTTACTTTTTTTTACGAAATGGTTTACGACCCTTGTCGTTCCCTCTGTTGCTCTGTTCTTTCTGAGCAGTGAACTGAGGAGCGAGGTCACGTTTACCATAAACTTCGCCGCGACAAATCCATACTTTGATACCAATAAGTCCGACTTTAGTCAATGCCTCAGTATGGCAGTAGTCGATATCTGCACGAAGTGTATGAAGAGGAGTACGACCCTCCTTGAACATTTCGGAACGAGCCATCTCGGCACCATTCAAACGGCCTGATACCTGAACCTTGATACCTTCAGCACCGGCACGCATTGTAGAAGCGACAGCCATTTTGACTGCACGACGGTAAGCAATTTTTCCTTCAATCTGGCGAGCTATGTTGTTGCCAACGATAGTTGCATCCATATCAGGACGTTTGACTTCGTAGATATTAATCTGGATATCTTTGTCGGTTACCTTCTTGAGTTCCTCTTTAAGCTTGTCAACATCCTGTCCACCTTTACCGATTACGACGCCTGGACGTGCAGTACAGATAGTGATAGTGACAAGTTTGAGAGTACGCTCGATAACAATTCTCGAAAGGCTGGCTTTTGCAAGACGGGCATTAAGGTATTTACGAATCTTGCTATCCTCAAGGAGAATCTCTCCATAGTTATCGCCGCCATACCAGTTTGAGTCCCAACCGCGGATGATACCCAAGCGGTTGCTAATTGGGTTAGTTTTCTGTCCCATCTTGGTTAGTCTTGATTTTCGTTATTATTTACTTTTGAATCAACAAAAAGAGTCACATGGTTGGAACGCTTGCGAATTCTGTAACCGCGGCCCTGAGGAGCGGTACGGAGACGTTTCAGCATACGTGAAGAGTCAACATAAATCTGGCTGACATACAAATTGCCATTCTCAGCCTTCTCACCGGTCTTCTGTTCCCAGTTCGAAATTGCAGAACGGAGCAATTTCTCTAATTTGTTAGAAGCCTCTTTTGTAGAGAACTTAAGAGCACCGAGTGCCTTATTTACCTCCATGCCACGAATCATGTCGGCCAACAGACGCATCTTACGAGGCGATGTTGGAACATCATTCAGTTTAGCGAAGTATTGTGTCTTACGGGCTTCCTTAGCTGCATTAGCTGCATTTCTCTTTCTTACACCCATTTTTCTTCAATTTTTGGATTAATGAATTTTTTTACTTGTGCAACTAATTATTTCTTTTTACCGCCGTGGCCGCGGAAAGTACGAGTCTGTGCGAACTCGCCAAGTTTGTGGCCTACCATGTTCTCGGTAACATAAACAGGAATAAATTTGTTGCCATTGTGGACTGCTATTGTGTGACCAACAAAGTCTGGAGAAATCATTGATGCTCTTGCCCAAGTCTTGATTACGGATTTCTTTCCGCTCTCATTCATGTCAAGAACTTTCTTCTCCAACTTAAGATTGATATAAGGTCCTTTTTTTAATGAACGACTCATAATTCAGTTCTTTTTGTGGTTATTTACTCTTTCTTTCAATTATGAACTGGCTCGTCTGCTTCTTAGGGTGACGTGTCTTCTTACCCTTAGCGAGGAGACCCTTACGAGAACGTGGGTGACCTCCAGACTGGCGGCCCTCACCACCACCCATAGGGTGATCTACTGGGTTCATTGCAACGCCACGAACACGTGGACGACGGCCCAACCAGCGAGAACGACCTGCCTTACCTGATTTCTCAAGTGCATGATCTCCATTGCCAACTACACCAACTGTAGCACGGCATACGCCGAGGATCTTACGTGTCTCGCCAGAAGGCAACTTAACGATGACGTACTTGCCGTCACGTGAAGTGATCTGTGCGAAAGTTCCGGCTGAGCGGACGAGTGCTGCGCCCTGACCTGGACGAAGCTCAATGTTGTGAACCATAGTTCCAAGAGGAATGTTCTCAATTGCAAGAGAGTTACCTACCTCTGGAGCCACCTGCTCACCTGAAAGAATAACTTGACCAACCTGCAATCCATTAGGTGCAAGGATATAGCCCTTCTCACCGTCTGCATAGTAAAGCAGCGCAATTCTAGCAGTGCGGTTTGGATCGTACTCGATACTCTTAACAGTAGCAGGTACGTTGTCCTTGAAGCTACGCTTGAAATCAATTACTCTGAATTTTCTCTTGTGACCACCACCAATGTAGCGCATGGTCATCTTACCAGTGTTGTTACGACCACCAGTCTTGGCGAAACCGCCTACGAGAGACTTTTCTGGAGTGCTTGCGGTAATTGTGTCAAACAATCCAATAATTTTATGTCTTTGCCCTGGAGTTGTGGGCTTTAATTTACGTACAGCCATTTCTGTCTATTAGATATTGCTATAGAAGTCAATGCTGTCACCCTCCTTGAGAGTTACGATTGCCTTCTTATAGGTTGCTGTTAAACCATTGATGATACCTGCTTTTGTATAGCGGGATTTCTTTTTGCCATGATAGTTCAATGTGTTCACTGAAAGTACAGTCACACCATAGAGCTCCTCAACAGCCTGCTTGATTTCAATCTTGTTAGCTTCGTGAGCTACTTGAAATGCAACACGGTTGAATTTCTCGCTTACGCGAGTCATTTTCTCCGTTACGATAGGTTTCAATATGATTGCCATAATCTAATCCTCCTCTTTTAAGCATTAAAATGTTTCTCAATTCCTTCGAGAGTTGCCTCGGGAAGTATCACTGCATTGCAGTCCATGATTGCATAAGTGCTGAGTTCAGAGACTGTTATGACATTAGTCTTCTGCAAATTTCTAGCTGACAAATATACAAATTTATTAGCTTCTGGCAAAACTACGAGGACTTTTTTATCCCCAATTTTCAAATTGCCTAACATCTGCACAAAGGCCTTAGTTTTTGGTGCCTCAAAGTTGATGCTGTCAACAACAACAATCTCATTCTGCAAACATTTGTACGAGAATGCTGACTTGCGGGCGAGTTGTTTAAGCTTCTTGTTCAATTTGAAGCCGTAATCGCGAGGCTTTGGACCGAATACACGGGCACCGCCAACCAAAACTGGTGAATTGATGTCACCACGACGTGCGCCACCACCACCTTTCTGACGACCGAGTTTCTTAGTTGAACCAGACTGCTCAGAACGCTCTTTTGATTTGTGAGTACCCTGACGCTGGTTTGCCAAATACTGCTTTACGTCCAAGTAAATAGCGTGATCATTTGGCTCAATACCGAAAATAGAATCGTTCAGTGTAACTTTCTTTCCGGTTTTTTCTCCTTTGATGTTTAATACACTTAATTCCATTTTACTTCTCAATTAATACGATTGAACCTTTGCATCCTGGAACACTACCTTTAACGAGGAGCAGGTTGTGCTCAGCGATAACCTTAATCACCTGAAGGTTCTGCATAGTAACACGGTCTCCACCTGTCTGACCTGCCATACGCATACCTTTAAACACTTTTGAAGGGTAAGATGATCCACCCAGTGAACCTGGAGCGCGGAGACGGTTGTGCTGACCATGAGTTGTCTGACCAACACCACCGAAACCATGACGCTTAACTACGCCCTGGAAACCTTTACCTTTCGATGTGCCGACTACATCTACCCAATCGCCCTCCTGGAAGAAGTCAACAGCAATTGTCTGTCCGAGTGCGTACTCGTCGCCAAAGCCCTTGAACTCTGCCAAATTGCGTTTTGGAGTTGTACCAGCTGCATCAAAATGACCCTTCTCGGCCTTGTTTGTGTGTTTCTCAGTCTTGTCCTGGAAGCCAAGCTGGAGAGCTGAATAGCCATCCTTCTCAACGGTTTTGATCTGAGTAACAGTGCAAGGACCTACTTCAATCACCGTGCAAGGGACAGCACGGCCTTCATTTGCGAAAACGGAAGTCATTCCGATTTTCTTACCAATTAATCCTGGCATTTTTAAAAAATTGTTTTTGTGCTTAGAGGCTCAGAATTGGCTCCGAGGTGAGCATACTGTGCATAAGCAATTTATAAATTAGTTAATATAAACTCACTGTTTGTCTCAAGGCTAAATCCATCAGACCTTGATCTCCACCTCTACACCTGAAGGCAACTCGAGCTTCATCAATGCGTCAACTGTCTTTGGAGTCGAATTGAAAATGTCAATAAGACGCTTGAAGTTGCACAACTGGAACTGCTCTCTCGACTTCTTGTTTACGAAGGTCGAACGGTTAACAGTAAAAATACGCTTGTGTGTTGGCAATGGAATTGGGCCCGATACAATGGCACCAGTTGCCTTCACTGTCTTAACAATCTTCTCTGCTGACTTGTCAACGAGAGCGTGATCGTAAGATTTAAGTTTGATACGAATCTTCTGACTCATCTTTCTAAATTTGTTTTTTGTTTATTTTATATTAATGTGTAGGGTTAAGAGTCATTCGCTAACCCTACACTGTTTTTCTTAATTAGAGAAGCTCTGCATGTCCGCCTGCCTCCTCAACAACGCCCTTAGCGATTGAAGAAGAAAGCTCAGCATAGTGAGAGAACTCCATTGAGCTTGTTGCACGTCCTGAAGTGATTGTACGGAGTGCGGTTACATAACCGAATGTCTCAGCCAATGGAACTTTAGCCTTAACGATGCGGGCACCTGTACGGCTTGTCTCCATACCCTCTACCTGACCGCGGCGCTTGTTCAAGTCACCGATAACATCACCCATAGACTCCTCTGGAGTTACAACCTCAAGCTTCATGATTGGCTCCATAAGAACTGGCTTAGCCTTAGCGCATGCATTCTTGAATGCGAACTGAGCACAAAGCTCAAATGACAACTGGTCAGAGTCAACTGGATGGAACGAACCATCAACAAGCGTAACTTTCATCTTATCCATTGGGAAACCAGCAAGAACACCATTCTTCATTGCAGCCTGGAAGCCCTTCTGTACTGATGGGATAAACTCCTTAGGAACGTTACCGCCCTTAACTACGTCAACGAACTGGAGCGAACCGTCAAAGCCCTCATCAACTGGACCAACTTTAACAATGATACCAGCGAACTTACCACGACCACCAGACTGTTTCTTGTAAACCTCGCGGAGCTCAACAGTCTTAGTGATAGCCTCTTTGTAAGATACTTGTGGACGACCCTGGTTGCACTCTACCTTGAACTCACGTTTCAGACGGTCAATAATAATCTCAAGGTGAAGCTCACCCATACCAGAGATAACTGTCTGACCAGACTGCTCGTCAGTACGTACTGTAAATGTTGGATCCTCCTCAGCAAGCTTTCCGAGTCCGATGCCAAGCTTATCAAGATCAGCCTGAGACTTAGGCTCTACTGCGATACCGATAACTGGATCTGGGAAGTCGATTGACTCCAATACAATTGGATGATCCTCATCACAAAGAGTATCACCAGTACGGATATCCTTGAAACCAACACCTGCACCGATATCACCTGCAGCAACCTCATCAACAGGGTTCTGCTTGTTTGAGTGCATCTGGAACAAACGAGAAATTCTCTCCTTCTTGCCAGAACGTGGATTGTAAATATAAGAACCGGCAACAACCTTACCAGAATAAACTCTGAAGAAGCAGAGACGTCCTACGTATGGATCTGTTGCAATCTTGAATGCAAGAGCAGTAGTTGGCTCCTCATCTTTTGGAGCACGAGTAATCATAGTGTCAGGATCGCTTGGATCATGACCCTCGATTGATGGATTGTCAAGTGGAGATGGCAAATATGCGCAGACAGCATCAAGCAAAGTCTGAACACCCTTGTTCTTGAACGAAGAACCGCAAACTATAGGATTGATCTCCATAGAGAGTGTACCCTTGCGGATAGCAGCACGGATCTCATCCTCAGTGATTGTCGAAGGATCATCAAAATACTTCTCCATCAAAGCATCATCAAGCGATGCGAGAATCTCAAGCATCTTGTCACGCCACTCCTCAGCCTCAGCCTGCAAATCAGCAGGAATATCCTCAGTAGAATAATCAGCGCCCATTGTCTCATCATGCCAGTAGAGAGCCTTCATCTTGATAAGGTCAACCACACCGGCGAACTTCTCCTCAGCTCCAATAGGAATCTGAATTGGACATGGATTAGCTCCAAGAACTGTCTTGATCTGAGCAACCACCTCAAAGAAGTTTGCTCCCGAACGGTCCATCTTGTTCACATAACCGATACGAGGCACCGAATATTTGTCCGCCTGACGCCATACAGTCTCAGACTGTGGCTCAACACCACCGACAGCACAGAATGTAGCGACTGCACCATCGAGGATACGAAGCGAACGCTCAACCTCTGCAGTAAAGTCCACGTGACCCGGAGTATCAATCAAGTTGATGCGATACTGCTTGTCATTCCAGTTCCAACGGGTTGTTGTCGCAGCCGAAGTAATGGTTATACCACGCTCCTGCTCCTGCTCCATCCAGTCCATGGTAGCAGCGCCATCATGAACCTCACCGATTTTATGAGTCAGACCAGTATAGAAAAGGATACGCTCCGAAGTAGTGGTCTTACCGGCATCAATATGAGCCATGATACCGATGTTTCTTGTATAATTAAGATCGTGTTTTGCCATTTTCAATTAAAATCTAAAGTGAGCGAATGCACGGTTAGCCTCTGCCATACGATGAATCTCCTCCTTGCGCTTGAATGCGCCGCCCTGACTATTGAACGCATCAACAATCTCACCGGCAAGCTTCTCACTCATAGAGTGACCAGAACGCTTGCGCGCATAAAGAATGATATTCTTCATCGAAATAGACTCCTTGCGGTCAGCGCGGATCTCTGTTGGCACCTGGAAAGTAGCACCACCGATACGGCGCGACTTAACCTCAACCTGAGGAGTCACATTATCAAGAGCCGCCTTCCAAATCTCAAGGGCAGACTTCTCCTCATTTGGCATCTTATTCTTTACTATCTCGAGGGCACTGTAGAATATATCGAAAGAGATAGACTTCTTACCGTCGAACATAAGGTGGTTAACGAACTTCGTAACCTTAACTTCACCGAAAACTGGATCTGGAAGGATCACACGTTTTTTTGGAGTTGACTTTCTCATTTTCTAAAATAAATTTTGTTTTTGCTTTGGCTGTCGTTGCTTCAAACATCCGGCCCGCGGAGTTTTACTCAACCTTCATCATCACCAAATATCAAAAACCATTAGACATTTTGTTAGGTTTTTAATCTGTTTTTCAAGCCGCCGGATTACTTCTTAGCAGCCTTTGGACGCTTAGCAC
The DNA here is from genome assembly GCA_045643545.1 of Candidatus Aphodosoma sp. GTDB lineage: Bacteria > Bacteroidota > Bacteroidia > Bacteroidales > Paludibacteraceae > Aphodosoma. The sequence goes on from JAZUKZ010000039.1 coordinate 9,923, forward strand.
CGTATTTAGAACGACGCTGAGTACGGTTAGCAACACCCGCAGTATCCAATGTACCGCGAACAATGTGATAACGAACACCTGGAAGATCCTTCACACGACCACCGCGAACCAATACGATCGAGTGCTCCTGCAAATTATGACCCTCACCTGGAATGTAAGAGTTCACCTCCTTACCATTAGTCAAACGCACACGCGCAACCTTACGCATTGCAGAGTTTGGCTTCTTAGGGGTTGTAGTGTACACACGCACACAAACTCCACGTCTCTGTGGACATGAATCAAGTGCTGGCGACTTTGACTTGTCCTCCAGCGTCAATCTACCTTTTCTAACAAGTTGTTGAATTGTAGGCATTTCTTTCTGATTTTTAATATTTTACACTTACTACACTTTGAAACCGAATGGACATAGCAAGTCCACACAATTCCGGCTGCAAAGGTACAACTATTTTTTGAACTGACAAACAAATACTTAATTTTTTTTTCAAATAATTTTTCCACATCAAAAAAAATCACTACCTTTGCACAAAATTCAGACAAAAACAACAAAAAAACACCCCTATATATATTATATAATGTGTATCTGATATGGAAACCATAAAATCAATCTTCAGAATCGGCCTCGGCCCATCATCATCACACACAATGGGCCCGCACCACGCCAGCGAACTCTTCCTCCAGCAAATCCAAAACCTCCCATACCGCACAATCCAAGTCACACTCCATGGCTCACTCGCAGCCACCGGACGAGGCCACGGCACCGACCGTGCCATCCTCTCCGTACTCACACAGAAATGCCCCGCTCAAATCATCTGGCGCCCCGAGACCACACTCCCCTACCACCCCAACGGCATGACATTCACCGCATTAGACCAAGACGGCAAACCACTCAAAACCTCAACCGTCTACTCCATCGGCGGCGGAGCACTCCACTGGGAAGGACACCCCCCCGAAGAACACCGCCACATCTACCAAATGAGCCACATCAACCAAATCAAAGAATGGGGCTACCGCGAAGGACGCACCTACTGGGAATACGTCGAACAATGCGAAGGCCCCGAAATCTGGGAATACCTCGACCAAGCCTGGACAGTCATGACCGCAGCCATCGAACGCGGACTCAACACCGAAGGAGTCCTCCCAGGCGAACTCAAAGTAGCACGAAAAGCCACAAAATACTACGTCAAAGCTGACTCATACGTCGGAAGTCTCGCCTCACGAGCCAAAATCTACGCATACGCACTCGCCACCGTCGAAGAAAACGCCGCCGGAGGCATCGTCTGCACCGCACCCACATGCGGCTCATCAGGCGTACTCCCAGCAGTAATCTACCACCTCCAGCAATCCCGCAAATTCCCAAGAGAAAGAATCCTCCACGCACTCGCCACCGCCGGACTCTTCGCCAACGTAGCCCGCACAAACGCCTCAATATCAGGAGCCGAAGTCGGCTGCCAAGGCGAAGTAGGAGTAGCATGCGCAATGGCGGCAGCAGCCGCAAACCAAATCTTCGGAGGAACACTCAGCCAAATCGAATACGCAGCCGAAATGGGACTCGAACATCACCTCGGCCTCACATGCGACCCAATGTGCGGCCTCGTCCAAATCCCATGCATCGAACGAAACGCAGTAGCCGCAGCCCGCGCCTTCGACGTCAACTTCTACTCAATGCTCTCCGACGGAGTCCACCGCGTCTCCTACGACCGCGTAGTCCAAGTCATGAAAGAAACCGGACACGACATCCCTTCACTCTACCGCGAAACAGCCGAAGGAGGACTCGCAAAAATCACAGACAGACAATAATTCCAAAAATCACCGATTTCAACCCACTGACCATCAACAGACTAAACAAAAACCACACAAAAATACCGCCCAAACCTGCCCAAAAGCAGGAATGATCGAACCATAGATTGATAATCAGCAAGTTACAAACCCACTTTTCAACTTCTAAAAATACCATTTTTCAAAATGAAAAAATTGAGAAGTGAAAGTGGGACTGACGGACCTGCTGATTATTATTTTTTCTTTCTTAAAGAAGGGAAAAGTTTTTTGAAACGGTTCAAGGCAACCGAAATTTCAGGAGACGCTATAACGAAAAGCACCGACACTATAATAAGAACCAACCCCAAAAGAATTCTTGGAGTCATAGTCTCATCAAACACCAAAAGTCCTATCACTATGGCAGTTGCAGGCTCCAACGCCCCCAAAATCGCAGTCGGAGTCGAACCAATGCTCTGAATGGCATAGGTCGTGCACGAAAAAGAAATCAATGTCGGAAAAACCGCCAATGCCAGCACGTTAAACCATAAATACCAATGGTTTGGGGTTTTAACTCCACCAGTCAGCAACGCATAGACAAAGAAAAACACGGTTATCACAATCACAACATAAAGCGTCACCACCAAGGTCGGAATACTGTTCAGCACGGTCTTGTTAATCCCGACAATATAAACCGCATACGAGACAGCCGACAAAAGAATGAGAATCGTTCCGACAAGATTCAATGTCGTTCCGTCTTCAGCCTTGTACAGCAGCATAATTCCCACAAAAGCCATTAATATACAGAGAATTGTGGACAGTTTTGTTTTCTCTCTGAAGAACACACTCATGATGATAGCCACAAGCAACGGATACACAAACAATATCGTGGATGCAATACCTGCGGGCATATAAGTATATGACAGAAAGAGTGTTAGCGACGATATACCCATTATCACACCCAGAATCACAATCGGCACTAAATGTCTGGCTGATTCCAGCTTCATACTTCTTCCCCTAAAATGCAACATCATCATTACCAGCGGTATGGCTATTATATATCTCCAAAGAAGAGCGGAAATAGGATCCATGCCGTCCGCATAAAGCGGAAGGGTAAACAATGGTATAGTGCCATACGCTGCTGCGGCTATGGCACCGGCCACATAACCACGGAATTTATTACTCTCTGACATTCAGTTCTTTCTCTATCGAGGTCAACTGTTCCTGACACTCGTTTATCAACTTTTTGGCTTCTTCAATCTTCGAGATAATGGTTGCCGGATCTATACTCTCATCGCTTATCTCTTTGATTATCCGCTCTATACGTTTTGTCTTCTCTGTATAATTCATAATTATTTCACTATTGAAATCAATTTTCCATTTTCCAAAACAGTCTCAATCTCAGCACCTTTAGCCAATACCGAAGAATCTTTAACCACTTTTCCTCCGCAGGTGGTTATCGAATATCCTCTTTTCAGGACATTCTTTGGATCCATCAACTCTAATTTTGCTGAATAAAGTTCCAGCTGATGCTCCCTGCTCTTTAACGTTATCATTGGCTCTGTCTTCAAACCGCTCCTGAGCATCTCCAACTTGACTGTCAAGCCTTTAAGCGTATTCATCGGAGCATTTCTCAAACCCGACCGCAATTCCTCCAGTCTTACATTCAGTCTTTTAAGTGACTGTGACACTACGGGCAGCAGTCTGTTCCTCAACTCGTTCAGTTCAGCCATCAGCACCAATGTCTGAGAAATTATGTATTCGGCCGCCGCAGTGGGAGTTATAGCATTATGAAACACAAGCATATCCATTATCGAGGCATCTCTCTGGTGCCCTATTCCCGAAATCACAGGCAATGGCGACTCTGCGCACTTCCGGCAAAGCGGTTCTGAATCAAAGGTCAAAAGGTCGGACGACGCTCCTCCACCTCTTATCACGACTATCGCATCAAAATCCGCATATCTATCATATATCTTTTCAAGAGCTTCTATAACAGACTTATCCGCGTCTTGTCCTTGCATCATAGCAGGGAACAATTCCACTTTATAGGCGAATCCGTATGCGTTGTTGTTCAATGTGTTGAGAAAATCTGAATATCCAGCGGCTGTCTCCGACGAAACTATGGCGAAGCGCTTAACTGGGATTGGAAGGTCTAACTGCTTGTTTCGCTGCATATGTCCCTCTTCCTCAAGCCTACGGATTATCTCCAAACGTCTTCTCTGCAGATCTCCAAGTGTATATGTAGGATCTATATTATTGACATTGAGCGATATGCCATATTTAGGATTAAAAACGAACTCGGTCCGCAGAAGGACTTTCATACCGGATTTCAAAGGTGAACCTGTGGAACTTTGAAACTTTGAAACCAATCCTTTGGCAACATTTCTCCAGATTGTAGCCCTCGCCTCTGCTATCACTGAGTCAGAATCTTTGTCTTTTTCAATCAGCTCCAAATACACATGCCCGGACGAATGATAATTTGCCGATTTTATCTCTGCTACGACCCAGAAGTCATTCTCATCCCAATAATCAATGTGCTCTTTTAGCAGCAAAGCCACTTCATGCAGTGTCATTCTCTCCATGGTCAAAATTTTTTAGCAATTATTCCTCCACAAAGCACTGCATCTCCGACATAGCAAACTGCCGATTGTCCTGGAGTCACTGCATCCGCACTTCCCTCAAACTTAATCAATATTTGTCCGTTCCCGGCATGATAAAGTCTTGATGATACAGCTTTTGTCTTATATCTGTATTTGGTCATCACCTCCACTCCATCCTCAAAATCTTCTTCCAACTGATAGACCACATTATTTATATAGCACTCCTTCGCCACCAGATCTTCTTTCAAACCTAATGTGACTTCATTTCTCTCTGCATCTATCCGAGTCACATACCTTGGTTCTCCAAAGGCTATCTTCAGTCCTTTTCTCTGACCGATAGTATAATTAGAATATCCCTCATGACGACCCAGCACTTTCCCTTGAACATCAACATAATTCCCTGGACAACAGATACTTTCATAATCCCTGACATTATCTCTCAAGAAACGTCTGTAATCATCATCTGCAATAAAACAAATCTCCTGGCTCTCGGATTTATCGGCAAGTTCCTGATATCCATGCGCTTTTGCTATTGCCCTGACTTCATCTTTCGTCAGGTCTCCTAATGGGAAAACTGTCCTTGCCAACTGCTCCTGACTCAATCTATAAATAAAATAGGACTGATCTTTTCGCGCATCAGCACCACATCTGACAAAATATTGCCCGTTTTTCTCGCCTATTCTCGCATAATGTCCGGTTGCAAGTCTTTCGCAGCCAAGAGTATCAGCCAGTTGAAGCAGTTTACCCCACTTGATGGTAGGATTGCACATCACGCAAGGATTTGGCGTACGCGCCGCAAGATACTCATCTATAAAATACTTTATAATGGTATTTCTGAATTCTTCTCTGATATCCAAAAGATAGTGGGGAACACCAACCGACGACGCCAGAGCTTTCGCCTCTTCAATTGACGTCAGGTCTTCTGTCGTCTGATAAGTTGCTGAATGCAATAATAACCCTTTCTCCTTCAGCAACATAAGCGCCACCGAAGAATCTATTCCGCCTGACAAGGCAAGCAGGACCGAGTTATATTTCGCACATTCAGACATTTAGCATCATTTTAGAACTAAGGTTATAAATCACTATTCCAGCCGTAACCGCCACATTCAGTGAGTGTTTTGTACCGTATTGAGGCAATTCTATGCACTTGTCTGACATATCAATAGCCTCTTGCATCACTCCGTTCACTTCATTTCCCATGATTATTGCATATCTCTCTCCTTGTTTAGGACAGAAATCATCAAGCATGGTCGAATCTGTTGCCTGCTCTACCGCAAGAATGGTAAATCCTTCCTTTTTCAGGTCAATGATTGCTTGAAGTGTATCATCATAATGCACCCAATCCACCGAGAACTCGGCTCCAAGGGCTGATTTGTGAATCTCTGGATGCGGAGGAGTCGCAGTAATACCGCAAAGCACTATCTTTTGAACTCTGTATGCATCTGAGGTACGAAAAATCGAACCGACATTATTCAGTGAGCGCACATTGTCAAGCACCACCACAAGCGGTGTCTTCTCGGCTTTTTTGAATTCATCGGTCGTTATCCTCAGAATCTCCTCTGTCTCCAGTTTCTTCATATACTATGAAAAGTAAAGGTGCTAAAGCCACACGGCACAGCACCTTCACAAACATTTAAGTTATGTTTATTAGAAAAATTTCCAAAATTATTTAACGCGCTCGCAATAGCTGCCGTCACGTGTATCAACACGGATGATCTCACCCTCGTTGATGAAGAGAGGTACGCGGATCTCAGCACCTGTCTCAAGCTTAGCTGGCTTAAGAGTGTTGGTTGCTGTATCGCCCTTCAAACCTGGCTCTGTGTATGCAACCTGAAGCTCTACTTTTGTTGGAAGCTCTGCGAAAAGAATTGTATCTGTTGATGAGTCAATAACTACATCGCAAACAAAACCCTCTTTCAAGAAATCAACGCCAGTAATCAAATCATGTGCGATAGGCACCTGCTCGTATGTCTCCTGATTCATAAATATGAAATCCTCACCCTCTTTGTAAAGATACTGATATGGACGACGCTCTACGCGAACATCCTCAAGTTTCTCGCCAATATTGAAACGACGCTCTAACACGCGGCCGTCAACAACATCTTTGAACTTAACGTTCATGATAGTATTTCCTTTACCAGGTTTACGGTGCTCAAACCAGATAACAAAGTAGAGGCGGCCATCCATACGGATGCATACGCCATTTTTTACGTCTTGTGAGTTAATCATAATTCTTGTTGGTTTTTAAAAAAATCCAACCGCTTGTGGGCAATTGGATTTTTCTGATTTAGTTGCGGAGGCCGGATTCGAACCAACGACCTTCGGGTTATGAGCCCGACGAGCTACCACTGCTCCACTCCGCGATATTATTCCTTTTTGAAATCGACTGCAAAGGTACAACTTATTTTTCAATTGACCAACACTTTCGTAGTTAAAATTTGTTAATGGTTTCCGCAACGCTCTCCATAAGCCATTTCGGAGTCGATGTGGCACCGCAAATACCCACAGAATTAACACTTTGGAACCATTCGGGATTTATTTCTTCTATCGACGATATATGATGAGAATTGGCATTTACATTCAGACATTCGTTGAAAAGTATTCGTCCATTCGAACTTTTTTGCCCGGCAATGAACAGAATTAAGTCATATTGTGATGCAAACAGTCGTATATTTGGTATTCTGTTTGCCACTTGTCGACAAATGGTATCGTAATACGTAAATGGCGTTTTCTCTGGCAAGGAGGCTTTGATCTTTGCCACAATCTGATTGAAGGTCACAATCGATTTCGTGGTCTGCGAGAATAAAATAATCGGTCTATTGAAATCTATCTTTCCAAGGTCATCCTCGTTCTCGACTATTATTGCCTTATTGTCACATTGGCCATTAAGTCCAACGACCTCGGCATGACCTATCTTTCCATAAATAACTATCTGCGCATCAGGATTATCAGCATATGCTTTTTTGATCTTCTGCTGCAACTGGAGCACTACCCTGCATGTAGCATCAATTATCTTGATATTGTTTCTCTCGGCCATCTCATACGTCGCCGGTGGTTCTCCATGAGCCCTAAGCAGCACGGACGTATCCTTCAAATCGGCAAACTGTTCTTGATTTATACATTTAAGTCCTGCTTTCGACAATCTCTCTACTTCTTGTCCGTTATGCACGATATCCCCCAGGCAATACAAAGTTGGTTGCACCGCCAGTTCTTTCTCTGCAGTGGTGATGGCCCTCACCACACCCGGGCAAAAACCCGACTGAGGATCAATAGTAATATTCATATCTCAACCGACCATTTAACTTTAAACAACTGAGCATGAAGATTATCCCTGTATGTCAATCTGAACATGAACTGAATTCTTGCCAACGACAGGATATTGCTCAATCCAAAGCCGCACTCCATGTATGGCACTTTCTTCCACTGGTAAATATGTTCTGGCAACGGCATTACATTTCCGTGCCTTTCACTAAGTGTTCCATAACACATATTAAAATATATGTCTTCTCTGATGCCCAACTTCTGCACTTTGGGTATATAACCGAAAATGAAACCCTGTGTCTGATATCTTAATGTCAGTCCGAAGTAGATATCCGAAGCGAATTCCATCTGGTTGAGCAACGAGAAATCTGGAGGAATCACATACGCTCCTCTTGACGCCCTTGGATATATCAGCATTGGATATGGCGCCGAGCCAATCACTGCCGCCGTATTGAATGTCCACGACAACTTTCCGAATCCTACGGGAACTATCTGGTTGGCGTATAAGCCAATTTTTCCATAATGGCTTTTCACTCCTCCCCCAGCATCATAATATCCGAACTCGCCATATGCATGCACCACTGGATACTTCGTTCCAAGCCAGTATTTGTTGAAAAATGTATCAAGATATTTCTGATTCCACGAGAGTCTTATGTCATAATGGAAACCTATGTTGTCCAAACCGATCTCGCCTATTCTCTGTCCGAACAAATCTGTCCTGAACATGAAATTGGTGTTGTCATAGCGATTGCTGTAGGTGTACCTTATTGCCGCTATGGAGCGAATCATGGTACTGACATTCTGAACTTTAAGTTGTCTTATGGAATTTGTCAGGTGGTCGGCGTCAAGCACATTGTTCTCAAAAAGCACATAGTTCTCATCGAAGCCGAATTTATACTGCTTATGGTCATAATGCAAACCGAAAATATGATGCTCATTTTTTGCCATGAACTGCAGGTTTCCTCCATACAAATGCTCATGTATCTTATGAGCGAACCCGTAATATCCGCCAATTGTGAAATACTTGCAGGTCTTGGCATTGGTTCTCAAAGATATAACTGGAGTTGCACCGTCATGTGTGTTGTAATGGAACATGTTGCATACCGGACCTATGTCTATTGGTCCTGCATGAATATATTCGGTCATCAAAAAATCCACCACAAAGGCCACTGTCTTTACGACAAAAGACGATGACACGAGTTTCATGAATTTGGAAACTGAGTCCTGAGCCAGAGAGTCAGCGCGTGCCTGAACCAAGCTGTCGAGATTCCCATTTTGGGAATCTGTGAAACTCAAGTCGTTTTTATCAGTGAAAAGCATAAAGCCGAAGACATCCATTCCTTCCACTTTAAAAGGATTATATCCCAGCGACAGGGCTTGGGTTGTTTTGCCTTTCTCTAATTTGTAACTGAACTTATTGAGTATATTGACATTGGTATATGGCGACGTCTCAATATCTGCTCCTTCAATAGCATAAGTCGCCGAATCAATCATCAGTGTTCCCTGCAGATACAATCCATTGGTGGACTTTGGCTTAAAAAGCACCTGATATTGTTTTTTGCCATCAACCACCACAGAATCAACCAGATAAAGTTTGTAATAAAACTTTGGCGACTTGCATACTGGCGACGCAAAATTTGCACCTGCTATGGTGACATTTGGACGATACAGGTTTATCGAAGGAGTGTACGATGCTATCAGCTCCCGCCATTGTCCGTTGTCAAAAACCGGCAGCCCTTCTTCATACAGAAAAACCTGACCTGTTTCTTGAGTCACCGAACTCGCCCTATATGCCGGTATGGAAAACGATGTATCATTTTTGTCAATCACACCATCTTTAATGTCACGGAATATTTTCTTCTGCAGCATTTTGTTCGGAATGTTCGCTAGATTGAGTTGGGTATTGACTTCCTGACTTGCTACATTAGGATGATTATCACGGTTCAGATACACGTTTTTCATCAACTGGGACACTTGTTTGTCATCAGGTCCGACAGTAATTTCACTCAGCAGGGCGATGTCCTCTTCCATCACTACTTGCAACATTTGATCATGACCATAATCAAGTTTTATATGCTGAGGTTTATACCCTATGATCTGGACATTCAGATATTTATGAGGTTTTGTACTTCTTAAATAAAAAAATCCTTCCTCGTTTGTAATTGTTCCTGTATTGGTATTGGCAAACCAGACTTCGGCTGATGTCAATGGCACTGAGTCTTCTGCTATGACTTGACCGACTACAACTATTCCTTGAGCACAAATACCCAAAGTCATAATCATCAACACTAATATTAGCAGTACCCTTTTCAATAAACTATCTTGTCAAGTATTTTTGTGAAATACGCAATCGTTATGCCGTAATTTGTTATTGGCACTCCGGCTTTTTTAGCCTCTCCGATTCTTGAAAGCATTTCCTGTCGGTTTATCATGCATGCTCCGCAATGAATTATCAGGTCATAATCCTCTATGTTTTCGTTCCAGTCTCTTCCGGACACTATATCAAACTGAATATCAGGACTTATAGCCTTCTTGATAAGATTAGGTATTTTCTCTCTGCCTATATCCTCTGACAATGGAGCATGCGTACAAGCCTCCGCTATCAGCACTTTGCTATTTGGTCTCAATCGCGAAAAAGCCTCTGTTCCAGCCACAAAGGTGTCGATATCTCCTTTCCATTTAGCAAAAAGCACAGAAAATGATGTTATAAGCGAGTCAGCAGGCTTATTCTCATAAACTACTTTGAACGCCTGGGAATCGGTAATGATAAGATTAGGCGCTTTTGCCAATTTTTTCAGTGAATCTTTATAGTTCTCAGTCGTACAGCATGTTATAGTGCATCCCAAATCCAGCAGTTCTCTAATGGTCTGTACTTGTGGCAAAATCAACCTTCCTGCGGGAGCCTGATTGTCCTGTGGCATCACAAGCATCACACTGTCTCCGGCTTTAACCAGATGAGCCACAATGAATTGCTTCTGTTCTACTCTGTCTTTCGCAAAACCAAGTGCTGATAGCAACTTATCCCTTGACGCGCTATCTTTGGCATTTATCAATATTGAGCCTTCATGCTGCCTATGGTCCCCGAAATCATTAGTAACAAGCACTGTCTCAGGGCAATGGTCACTTATCATCTTCAGCCAGTTCTTTGCAGTCACCAAGCCTTCAGCAGTAATATTTGATGGCAGAACAAAAATAGCAATATTGGTGGCCCTGAGTGTCTCTTTTGTCTTTGAGACTCTCATTGTGCCGACTTCCAACTTGTCGTCAAAGCCCGCGGTATCAACAATAACGCATGGGCCAATGCCATTTATCTCCATTGTTTTCCTCACTGGGTCAGTAGTAGTGCCTGGCTGTGAGGATATTATACTCATATCTTGACCCGTCAGCAAATTTGCGATGGTCGATTTTCCCGCATTTACCGGACCAAATATGGTAATTACTGTTCTCTCTGTCATAAATCCAAAATTCCTTCTGGCAATCTGCAAACTATCTTCTTCTTTTCAGCATCTAAATCAATGACTTCCAATGCTCCTGCCGGCACCAGATGACCACTTACATCGAAAAGCACATTAGGCGTTGAGTCATCATAATCATCAACTGTCCCAAGTGTTGCGCCTTTTTCATCCACCAGCTCAAAGCCGACATAGAAGGCGGGAGATGTCTCATCAAGGTCTTCTTCCAAAACATATTCGTCATCAACAAAAGCCTCTTTATTAATGAGTTGCTGAAGCATCTTCGCATTCATCCTCTGGAACGACACAAGCAATCCGTCATTCCCGCGCTCTCTGACAGTCTCTATCTCAAACGGCACCATGAGTCCGTCAATTTCCGCAAAGATGAAATGGCATTCTTCTATGTCGAACCCCACTTCCAGCGCAAGGTTTATCTCGCCATTGAAGCCATGCGGTTTATAAAATTTTCCTACTTTCGTCATTTTTTCTTACCTTTTGGCTTGTCACCCTCAAGCACGACAATCTGTTCGCCTCTCTTGAGGGAATATATCACCAGGAAGATTCCAAGCAATATGAATGGCACCGAAAGCCACTGACCCATATTGAAAGTCATATCAGCCTCAAAAGCCGACTGGTCATTCTTCAGAATCTCAATTATTGGTCTGGTGACAAACGTACCGAGGAATCCCACTCCAGTGATGAGTCCTTGATACTTCCACGCGCCTTTTTTCCAATACAGATAATTGGTCAGCAACAAAGTGATCAGATATGCCAAAGCCTCATAAAGCTGGGTTGGATGACAAGGAAGCAGATTGCCGTCCGCATCAGTAAACACCTCAGCGCCACGATAGAAGATGAATCCCCAAGGCAAATCTGTCGGCGTACCATAAATCTCGCTGTTCATCAGATTACCTAATCTGATCATCATCGCAAGGAACGGTGCTCCGAGCCAAGCCCTGTCTCCAAGCCACCAGATTGACTGTTTCATCACATATTTCGACAGGAAATATGCGCATATCACAACACCAATCGCTCCGCCATGCGATGCCAGGCCGCCATGCCACACTTTCGGAATCTCCGACAAATGCTGAGAGTAATACTCCCAGTCATAGAAAAACACATGGCCGAGTCTTGCTCCCACAATTGTGGCAATGACCATCCAAAGGAAAAATTTGTCAAGCCACCCTTCCGGTGCATTATCTCTCTTAAAAGCCTTGTCCACAAGGGTTATGGCACCAAGGAATCCTATCGCATAGAATAATCCGTACCATCTCACCTCCAAAGGACCCAACGAAAACAATGTTGGATCTACGTTCCAATTAATAAATGCTGTCATAAATATGGATTGTATTTTTTCTCATCATCAATAAAGGTATATGGTCCATGACCACAATAAACTTTCACATTCCCCGGCAATACGACAACCTTCTGCTGAAGGCTGTTTATCAAGTCTTTATAACTTCCACCAGGCAAATCTGTCCTTCCGACCGAACCATTAAAAAGAGAGTCTCCGGCAAAAAGAACTGCCTCCTCCCTTTCATAGAAACAAACTCCTCCCTCCGTGTGGCCAGGTGTCTCAATCACTTCCAGTCTGCAGTCTCCGAATTCCATCACATCCCCCTCAGACACAGCACTAAACGCATCACTTCCTCCCTTCACATACTCTTCGGGAACACCAAATGCGGCTGCCTGTACCGGCAATTTCTTCAACAACTTATGGTCTGATTCTGAGGCTTTTGTAGGCACATTCCATTTCTCGGCAGCCCATGCGTTGCCAAAACAATGGTCCAAATGAAGATGTGTGTTTATCAAGTGCTTAATCTTCAGGCCTTTGTTTTCAATAAAATACTCCAATTCTTCTCTTTCCGAGTCTGTCGCCGCACCGCAATCTATTATCACGGCCTCCATCGACGGCTCAGACCATACAACATAAGTATTCTCCTGAAAAGGATTGAATATGAACTGTTTTACTTCCATTTTGGCAGATAAATCGCTTTTTTAGTCTTGAAATACTCCTCGTCAAACCAGTCTGACAGGTCATAAAGTGTCGCCATACTTTTGAACGGCGCCATTTCCTGCGCCAACTCACCGCCTTTCAAACAAATAATGCCGTTTGGCAAAGCATTCTCACCCCCGGGTTTGAGGTTCTTCAACGTCATTTTTGCCAGCACGCCAAGTTCCATAGCCGCCCTCGACACAATAAAATCAAACTTTTCTTTCTCGTCCTCCATCCTCTCATGTCTGGTCTCCACATTCTTGAGACCAATCGCATCAGCCACAGCATCAGCCACTTTCAATTTCTTCCCGGTTGAGTCTATCAACGTAAAATGGCACTCCGGAAACATTATGGCCAATGGAATTCCTGGGAAACCACCACCGCAACCGACATCGGCTATCGTTGTTCCATCAGTGAATTTCAACACTTTAGACACCGCCAAAGAATGCAGCACATGATGCTCATAAAGATTTTCGATGTCTTTTCGCGAAATTACATTTATCTTCGCATTCCAATCCTCATACAATGCACCGAGAGCCGCAAACTGTCTCTGCTGATTCTCAGTGAGATAAGGAAAATATTTCAAAATTTGCTCCATTCCGCCCAAGTTATAATATACGGGTGCAAAGTTACACAAAAATATCGGCATCACGAAATTTTGAACACATTATTTAATAACACACAAAACAGAGGGTGAGACCCTCCAGCCATCCCCTCTGTTTTTCTTATCCGAATCTGCTCCGAGCCGATCCCAAATTCCATACCTTTTCCATACAGGACATGCATTGAGAATCAATCAGTTACAAACCACGTTTTCAGGCACAAAAATGGCGGGTTCCAGTCTTCCGGAACCCGCCAAAAATATCGTTTTTATACCCTTTTACTCAGCGACGCAAATTGTCTTCGGAATCTCTTGATGTCGCTCCGTAAGATTATTATTTCCCGCTATAGGAATAATCATCCTCAGATAACTCAGCATCACGCCGTAAATCCTCATATCGCTCATCTCATCAGCGACTGCCCTTTTTGCGGCATCGCTCGAGAGTGAGTCATAGAGTTTCTCCTTTTCAGTCAGCAGAGGCAGACAGTCGTCCAGCACACCGGCCACAACACTGACTTTCTCAGCCGAAAAAACATTCCACGACTTTATCACCTCTTCATTATACTCATCAATCAACTGATTTAATTCTTTATAGTACTTCTTTGCATACGACGGCATCTTCACCGTTTCCCCGACCTTGTTTTTATTCTCTCTGCCGACTCTTTCTCTCAGACTCTTCATCACTGAATCAAACTTCGTCTCCCTGAATCTATCGTTCAAATCAAACAGGGCATGGGTTTGCTCCGTCAAATCCCACTCGGCACGGCCGTATGTGGCATACTCTTCCTTAGCCGAGAGTTTCTTGTCCATCAACTCTTGAATCTCGACAATTCTGTCAACTTTTGCCAGGTCTGCCTTACTGAGTTCCACTTTCTTTGGCGCACTCACCACGCTTCCCATCTGTGTGCCCATCAACTGCTCCAGTATATCCTGTCCGCCAAGCAAACTCATGACATTGTTCAGCAATCCGTCCATAGACCCGAAATTGCCGTCAACAAAACCCATCAGTTTCTCCCTGAAGATGTCACCGGCCCTCATCAAAGCCTCGGATGGCTCAAGATTTGGCTGCGCAAAAAAAGCCACGATGCCATTGAGTATATCTTCTTCTGACATCTCCTCAAGCTTCTCCAAGTCAATGCCGGCACTCTTCAGCTCACCCAGCAAATTCTCTCCCAAGGCGGTGGCAACTCTCTCAAGCGAGTCCATAACGAAACCACCGATCACTATATCCTCATCTTCCGCCGGGGCAATATCATAATTCACAGCCTCTTTTGAAGTCACAAAATCAACGGCTTTTGAATACTCTTCCATAGCATTTGCCTTGGCTTTTTCATCAAGCATCTGTTTACCAGAAAGCCTTGGCAATTTTCTATAGACCTCCTCCAATGTCTGTGCGTCAACAACCAGTACGCCGACTGCCATCACGACAAAAAGCACCAGTAATTTTTTCATTGTCCTTTTAATATTAAAGTTAGACATATTTACCCTTTCGGGCCACACATTATATTAGATACGTTTTACACCAAAACGTTTAGGACGGCTATCATATTTTTACGACCATCACTTCATCTAGATGCGTAGTATAGCGCGGACTCAGATGTTCCAGACGAAAAGTCTTTTCTCTTTCGTCAGCCGACGACTGAACGGCAAAACGGACTTGATTTTTCCCATAACGGTTATTTAATGAGTCAAGTGCATGCTGAAGTCGGTCGTCTTTCTCTCTATCGCGCTCGTCAAAGAAATCCTGCTGCGCCGCTTCTGAGGCAACAATATTTGTAAGATACACACCCGCACGCTTATATTCCGCGCCTTGTCTCCACTGACCGCGAACTTCCTCAAGCATATAACCAAGCATCTCCTGCACATTGGAAGTCGGCACAGGCATCACAACCTGAGCCACTATCGCATGCGACATCTCATTATTTATAAATCGCGAAGTAGACGCAAATGCAACCAAACGTCCCGCCACCGACTGTTGCTGACGCAGTTTTGCGCATGCCGACGACAGAAAATCCGAAAGATTGGCCTCAAGCAATTCTCTGCTGCAGACTGAAGAAGCAAATGACCTCGACACTGTAATCGACTGTTTCTCCGGCAAATCAGAAAGAATAATGCTGTCTATGCCTCTCAGTTCCTGCCAAGTCTGCATACCAGGTTTCGTGAAAAAATTAGAAACCCAGACCTCATCCCTCGCAGCCAAATCGCCAGCCGACTTTATACCTGCCATTGCAAGCCTCGAAGAAATCCTTCTGCCAACACCCCAGACATCTTCTATTGGGAACATACTCAGTGCTTTAAGTCTCTGCTCTTCTGTCACAATAGCACAAGCACCATGGTAAGCAGGATATTGCTTTGCAAATTTCGACGCAACTTTGGCCAAGGTCTTGGTAGGGGCAATTCCTATGGAAACAGGCACTCCTATACATTTTCTGATCTTGCGCACCAAATCCTCGCAATACTGCTTGTAATGCTCTGGTGCCACATGGTCCAATGTTATGAATGCCTCATCTATTGAATATTGCTGAAGGCGAGTGGTATGGTTTGAAAGAATCGACATAACTCTCGCAGAAATATCACCATATAATGAGAAATTAGTTGAGAAACAGGTGATTTTCTCTTTCTCCACTATATTCTTCACTTGAAAATATGGAACACCCATCTTTATTCCCAAAGCCTTGACCTCATTTGAACGGGCTATGACACAACCATCATTGCCCGAAAGCACCATCACTGGTTTGCCCTCAAGGTCCGGACGGAAAATTCTTTCACAAGAAACGAAGAAATTATTGCAATCTATGAGTGCGTACATACTCTGTGGACGTTGAATGTGACAACTCCCCAGACTTCGAGCCTCATAGTGTCTGTGATATGAACTGACTGATACTTGTTGTTGTGAGGGATAAGCCAAAAGCCATCTCCGTTTTTATCAACGTGATACTCTTTCAGCATGAACTCACCGTCAATAGAAGCAATCACGAAATCGCCATCTTTTGGATCAAGGCTGCGGTCAATCACAATGATATCGCCGTCAAAAATGCCGGCATCAACCATTGATTCGCCTGAGACAGTAGCGTAGAAAGTTGATTCGGGATGAGGATTCATCTCTTTCACCAAATCTATGCGCTCTCCGGCATAGTCTGCTGCAGGTGAGGGAAATCCGGCATGAATAGCCTCTGCCAGTTCAAGTTCGATGCCATCAAGAGCGGCATCAGTCAAAGCAGTAATTTTCAAGGTATCGGAGTTTTGTCTGGTTCTGAAAGTTTAGTCTTTATGGTATAGTCATCGCGCTCAGGGTCTTCTGCAGGCTCTGTCAACTGAGCATCATGCAGCAGTCCGAAGCGCAAGAACTTGATTGTTTTTCCCATCTCAAGCCAATGGCGTTCATAGAATGTCTGAATCTCCGTCAGAGAACGTTCTGAGTCAAGCAATTGGGCAGCATACAGATCTTCGCAATCCATTTCTATTGGAAGTCTGCTCTCTTCAGCCATCATCTTGGTATACTCATAAAGAAACGTGCTATCGGTCTTCAGACTCAACTTGCCGCCGTCTTTCATTATCTGACGATAGAGGGCAAGAAAAGTTGTAGATGTCAAGCGCTTGCTGCGTTTCTTCATCTGAGGGTCTGCAAATGTAACCCAAATCTCATCGACTTCGTTCTCTGCGAAGAAATGAGGAATGGCATTGATGCCCGTACGGAGAAACGCGCAATTACTAATTCCCTGACGATTAGCCTCAGTTGCACCAGTCCACATACGCGCTCCTTTTATATCTACACCTATGAAGTTTTTCTCTGGGAAGCGCTGTGCCAATCCTACAGCATACTCTCCTTTTCCACAACCCAGCTCCAGAACTATCGGATTGGAATTGTGAAAATAGCCTTCATGCCAGTTGCCGCGGAGTTCAAACTTGGCACCATTATGAAGTATGTCATTATAGGAGAGTTGGAAAACATTTGGCAACTGCTCCATATCGGCAAATTTCTTGAGTTTATTCTTCCCCATTCTTCTCGATGATGAGACCAATATTATAAATACCAGACAATGAATCAGTCCTCATGCCATGCTGGATAATATACATATATTTTCCTGGCTGCGTGAACTTGACAGAATCCTGATAACTATATGTCGCTGAACATATTGAGCCGATTCCTTTACCATTCCAGTTGCCCATGTCATCAGCAAGGAAAAGTTGAATGGTATCGTTGTGATATTCCATATCCGGATTGACTTTCTTCATGAAAAGCCATAGATTCTGATAGTCATATTTTGGCGAGTTGCGAACCAAAATACCAATATTATAGGTGGCACTGGTATCCTGGATATCAAACTCAAAACGCGCAAGAGAATTTACCGCCCAACCAGAGTCATCGACTTTGACTGATTTCTCATAGAACTTCGTGCATGATGCACATAAGAGAGCAACTAAACAAAAGAAAAGAACTTTTTTCATTGCTGATTTGAATTACTCTTATTGTTATTGTTGTTGCCACGACGACGATGGTTGTTGCCACGACGACGCTGATTGTTCTTATTGTCAAAACGGGTAAGGCTGTCCTGACCCACTACATTGTGGAAGTCTATTTTCTTTTCAGTGCTGACTGCCTCTGCCACAAGAGAAACCGGTTTCTCTCCACGGCGATTCATCGCAATCACCTCACGAGCACGCTCTACAGAAATTGTCTGAAGATTTGCCATCACATCAGCAGATGACGAATATGTCAATTGACGCTTGAAAGTATCTGACTTGCAGAGATAGAATATGCCGTCCTGAGTTTCAAGCTGAACATCTTTGCGTGGAAAATCTTTCTGAGCATCAACATACATTGCTGCTTCGAAATTCACACAGCACTTGATTTTTGCACACTGACCGGCAAGTTTCAATGGATTGGTACTAAGATCCTGGCAACGAGCAGCATTTGTCGACACGCTGTTGAAATTACTCATCCAAGTCGTACAGCACAATTCACGGCCACAAGGACCGATGCCTCCAATACGTCCAGCCTCCTGACGGGCTCCAATCTGCTTCATTTCAATTCTGACACGGAACTCTTCAGCAAAAACCTTAATCAACTGGCGGAAATCAACTCGCTCGTCAGCAATATAATAGAATATAGCTTTACTTCCATCACCCTGATACTCGACATCACCTATTTTCATCTCAAGACCCAAGTCCTTGGAAATCTGACGCGCACGAATCATTGTCGCCTGCTCCTTAGCTTTTGCCTCATAATATTTGTCCATATCAACTGGTTTTGCTTTACGATAGACACGACGAATATCATAACGCTCCATATTGAGTTTGGACTTTTTGATTTGATTGAGCACCAATCTACCCATAAGTGTCACAATACCGACATCATGGCCAGGATTTGACTCAACAACTACAGTGTCTCCCTTCTCAATCTGAATATGAGTGCTGTTAACGAAATATCCTTTACGAGTATTTTTGAACTGTACTTCCACCAAATCTGTCTCCAACTGAGCCTCAGGAATATCCGCAAGCCAATCAACTACAGGCAATTGCTGGCGAGTATTGCCGCAAAAACCTTTCACGCCAGGGTTAGAAGCATGGTCATTAAGAGTTATATCATCCATTTTCGAAATATTAATGGTTATGCAAACAAGAATATAATTTACAAATTGTATGGAACATCACGATTTCGGAATTCACATTCTGTGCAATATGCTCTTCGGCCAAAGCCAACTGTTCGCTAAACTTCAACACATTACGTTCTGTAACCCACGTCGAGAATTTTAATGCGAACTGAGACTCTGCAGAATTGAGGTACGACAAATCACTATTGCCTATGTAATACATGAAATTATCACGCACCATCCTCTGAGCATATCTCAAGAACGACAACTGAGCATTTCGGTCTTTCTTGGCGAAACTTTCTGCTATACCTTTGATTTTTACCGGATCAATGTTTAAGGCAGTACGCATCACAAGTTTGAAAAGTTCGAAATTCTCATCCAACTCAGCAGTCTGACTGATCAGAGACAAAGCCTCGCCCCATATTCCACGCGACGTATGTGCCAGATACCCAATCTGCTCATCAGTCAAACCGACAAAATTACTTTTCAGATGACCGATAATTTCGTCCCTGTCAAATGCCGGCATCTCAAAATTCTGGCAACGGCTGCGGATAGTGAGAAGCAATTGTTCAGGATGGTCGCTCACGAGAATGAAAGTAGTATTTGCTGGCGGCTCTTCAAGAATCTTCAGCACGTGATTGGCACAATTCTGATTCATCATCTCAGGGAGCCAGATAATCATCACCTTATTGATCCCTTGATAAGGTTTCATCGAAATTTTGCGTATAATCTCGTCGCCCTCAGCATTATAAATCATTCCACGTTTTGATTTGGCATTCTCACCGCTGATAACCTGAGAGATAATAGCAAACCACTCGTCAATCGTAATGAAAGGATTTTCAAGAACAGTACGTCGGAACACACTGACCAAATCATCACAGACAGCTATATGCGCATCCTTGTTGGCAATGATAGGGAACACCAGATGAAGGTCAGGGTGAGTAAGATTGGCAGCCTGAAGGCATGAACGACAACGACCGCATGAATCGCCTTCTGCAAACGACTCACACAGCAAAACTTGAGCCAAAGCCAGTGCCATTGACAGCTTACCAACCCCCTGTGGACCAGAAAGAAGTATAGCATGCGGAACACGGCCATTCTCTACCATTTGGGTAAAGTTGGCTTTCAATTTTTCGTACCCTATTACATCCTTGAAAAACACGCTGCAAAGTTACAAAAAAAAATTTCAATTTTTAGGTTGTTATTCAAAAATTATTGCTTAACTTTGGCGAATAAATCAGTGCATAACTATGCAAATAGTATTATACACTGTCATTCAACGAATTACACAACAAACCCAACATTTAATACATGCACGTATGAGAAAAATTGCAACATTGGCGGTATTTTTATTGACATTCGCCAGTCTTTCCGCGTTCCCAACTTTTGACGAATGCGCTCCAGACACCATTACAAACAACACTTCTTCGAGCATATCGCAACAGAAAAACACTTCCCTCATTGCACGGATTGAAGGGAATATTTTAAGACTGTCAAATGTGCCCGACGGCTCGGTGCTCCATATCTATGCCATCACCGGCATGCGTATCGGAAGTTTCACTGTCCAGAACAATGAAGTCCATCTCAACGATGCACTTCCAAAGGGAATTTATATCATCAAGGTAAACAACAAGGCAACTAAAATTACTGTAAGATGAAAAGAATACTGACCATAACTATTATACTTGGCACATTATTTCTTTGCGGTTGCGGAAATCGCCAAACTGTATTTGACGAGGCTCTAATTATCGGCAGATGGGCAACGGGCACTGAATTCTGGGTATATGAAGATGCCGGAATCGGTTATACTTGGGATACGGCAGACGACGTAACAGAAGACGAGGCCCAGCAATACACTTGGGAAATGGAAGGCTCACGACTCACAATAATGCATATTGGCGAGATGGGCGAAGTCATTCCTAAAGACTACACGCTCAAGACACTCAACAGCACGACACTTGAGTATGAAGATAATTATGGTAAGAATTATTCATTCGAAAGAGTAGTAGAGCAATGAAAAAGTTTCTGAAAATATTCGGAATCACATTGGGCTCAATAGTCGGAGTCCTGGCAATAGCCATTGCCGTGATTTGCAACATTATATTCACTCCAGAAAAACTGACTCCAATAGTCAAAAACAATGCAGACCGCTTCATCACATGTCAATATGACCTCGACGAAGTTGATTTGACTTTCTTCTCAAGTTTTCCTCATTTTGCACTCAGAGCAAAAAACGTGACTCTTGTCAACCCTATGGAAGGTGCTCCGAGCGACACTCTGCTCCATGTCGGCATGCTCTCTGGAATAGTGAATGCAAAAGAGTTCATTAAAAGCAGAGCAATTCTGGTAGATGGTCTGGCAATATCAAACGGTACCGCCAATGTATATATTGGTTCTGACGGCCGAAAGAACTTTGATATTTTCGTTCCATCAGAAAAAGAAGAGAAAGAAGACACATCAATGGTGTTCATCTATCTCGGTTTGAATGACATCCGTCTGAACGATATTGATGCATGCTATGCTACAAACAGCATGAAGGCTATGGTTGACAACCTGAATATGGAAGTGGCAGGACGCTATTTCGCAGAGGAAGTCTCAGCCGACGGCAAGTTCAACATCAAGACAGACAGAGTGCTTTTTGAAACAGACAGTCTTATGGCTGCCGCTGAAGAACTGAAAGCAAATGGAGAAGGCATATTCCAAGAAATGCATTTCAGCGGTGAGATTAACGCCAAAGCAAAAGACTTTGACCTAACAACAGGAAAGAACAAACTGATTGAGGACAAAGATGTCGAAATCAATCTTCCTTGCGATGCCAACATTCAATACATGTACGCCAACCTGTATGAGGGCTCAAAAGTGAGATTGGAAGACAATGAAATTGACCTCAAAGGAAAAGTTGAACTTTGCGACAATAACGACATTTACATGGGCATCAATTTCGAGACTAATGACTGGGACCTCGAAGAAACAATGAAACTGATGCCGGAAAATGTGGCTGAAGCCCTCAAAGATTACGAAGTCTCTGGAAAACTCCATGTAGATGGAAAAGTTAATGGCACATACGCCGAGGACAACATGCCTTTGATCTTTGCCGATGTGAAACTTGAGAAATGCAAAATTGCCATCAAGAATGTTGACTACAAACTCCGCGTTGACGAGGCTGACGTTTATGCTGACATCAATCTCAACGAAAAGTCAAACATCAAAATCAACAAACTCAAGGCACAGGCAAACGACATAGTGGTAGAAGCAGACGGCGAGATCAATGACGTCCTCGGAGAAAGAAAATGCAATCTCAATGTCAAGTCAAGAGATGTTGAACTGGAAGATGTGAAAGAGTTCTTGCCAGAGGATATGAATCTCGACATCAAAGGAGATGCCGATGTGCAACTCTCTGCGAATTTTGCTCTTGAAGACCTGCTGAAAACAAAGCTCGACAAAATAAAAGCCAAAGGAACCATTGAGTACACCGACCTTGATGTCAAATACAACGACTCTATTCATGTGGTCGACAACAAAGGCATCCTGACAATCAATTTTCCCAGTAATCACAAGAACAAACATTTCAAAGAACTTGGTCAAGTTGGTCTGAAGGGAACGAACCTGAATTTCGACATGACCGGCACTATGAAAGCCAAGACAAAAAATGCCAATCTGACAGTTGGCATTGGCAATATTCTCGACACAACGAAATTCTATGAGGCAGATTGTCAGTTCGCATTTGCGAAACTGGAAGGCGAAATGGATACAATCAAGTTCAAACTGGCTAATCCATCAGGCACCGCTTCACTCTTCCCAATGAAATCCAACAAAAAGCAACCAGGCGTGACCGCGTCCTATAAAGGTGGTCAAGTGGATTTCGCTATGGGAAGTACACTTTCGTTTAACTCTGAGACACTCAACTTCAATGGTTTCACGACCTACGACCAAAAGAAGGACAACATTCTGCTCAAACTTAATCCGACACTTAATATCGATTTCAAGAACGGTATTCTTAAGACAACTGCAATTGAACCAGATATTGTCATTCCAAACATTGACTTCAAGTTCACTCCTCAGGAGATGGATATCAACAAATCACGCATTCAGGTCAAAAACTCAGATTTCAATCTCTCTGGAAAAATCACAAACATACGAGGATTTCTGGAAGACAACAAACTGCTCAAAGGAGAACTTCAGTTTGAATCTGACCAGACCAATGTAGATGAGTTGATGGCATTGGTTAATGGAGCAGGAGAGTCGGAAAACAAATCGGAATCTTCAGAAGCGAAAGAGGATGCTCAAACAGAAGACAATCCATTCATGGTTCCAAAGGGCGTGGACATTGCCCTCAATACAAAAATCAACAAAGCCATATTCAATGAGAAAGAACTCAGGAACATCAAAGGCAAACTGACAGTCAAAGATGGAGTGCTGATTGCTGAACAAATGGGTTTGACATCAGATGCTGCCGAAATGCAATTGACAGGAATCTATAGGTCAGAAAGAAAAAATCATATTTTCTGTGGACTGGACCTTCACCTGCTGGACATTAATATTCACGAACTCATTGATTTGATACCTTCGCTTGACACAATTGTACCAATGCTCAAATCATTTGAAGGAAGAGCGGAGTTCCATCTGGCAGCAGAAACATACCTCAAGTCAAACTACAACATAAAATTCTCAACATTGCGAGGTGCGGCAGCACTTGAGGGAAAAGATCTTGTACTTTTAGACAACGAAACATTCACCAAGATCTCAAAACTGATGATGTTCAACAAAAAGACAAGAAACCTTGTTGACTCATTATCGGTAGAAGCAACATTGTTCAGAAATGAAGTTGATGTATATCCATTCCTTGTATCAATAGACAAATGGCAGGCCGTATTGGCAGGCCGTCATAATCTGGATATGAGCTTCAACTATCACATTTCGCTTACCGATTGTCCTCTGCCAGCAAGATTGGGACTGGATTTGTACGGTCCGTCGTATGACGACATGAAGTTCAAACTTGTGCCATGCCAATACAAAGCACTCTACAAACCTGAAAAACGAGGAGAAGTAGAGCAACGGACACTTGAACTAAAGAAAATGATTTCCGATGCCTTAAAGGCAAATGTGAAATAGCAATATCAAAAACAAATCGACTGTTCGAATATAACAGTCGATTTGTTTGTACACATATTTATATATATTATATCCGACTGAATTTGTAAACTTGCAAATAACAATATGAAAAAAATTGTAGCGGCTATAGCGGTCCTAATAATAAGTCTGACGACCGCGGCTCAAGATACCATTGTATTCACTCTTGATGATTGCATGAGATATGCTCAAGCCAACAGTTATGAACGCAAAGGGATGGAACTCAACAACAGACTCCTTGCAGAATCACTCAGAGGAGCAAAATTGGCATACGCGCCATCCATATCTGCATCAATAGGAGAGAATATGACTCACAGAAGGTCTGATGAAGATGTGAATTTCAGCGGCAATGCACAATTAGGAGCAAACATCACAATTCTGAATATGGGGACCATCAGAAACATCGAGCAGCAGAAAATAATGACAGAGATGGGACTGATGAACAGGGACCAGTTTGACCAGAACATGAATATCAATATCATTAGGACCTATGTGACCATCATAGGCGAAATGGAATTGATAAAATATCAGGAAAAGATAGTGGCGACCTCAGCACAGCAATTGGCAGAAGGAGAGAAGAAATACAATGTCGGCTCTATCCTTGAGAGTGACTACCTGTTGCTTGAGGCACAATATCAAAGCAATGCCACCAATTTGCTTGACTCCAAGAACTCTCTTGAGAATTCTCTCTTGGAGATGAAGATTCTCATGTCAATGGACCCCACTACCCCATTCTCTGTAACATTGCCAAGCGATGAGGCCATTGAAGGACTGAAATCAATGCCATCAAGAGAAGATGCCATACAAAGAGCACTGAACAATATGCCTGAGATGAAACTATCGCAGAATACAATTGACCAGGCCCGACAGTCGCTGAAAGTTGCAAAATCAAGCTATGCTCCTACAATAGGTGCATCAGCATCAATAGGAATCGGGCACAACAACTTCGAAAACTTCGGAGAGCAACTCAAAGAATCATTCTCCCAATCTGTAGGAATCTCAGTTTCCATTCCTATCTACGACCGCTCACAGACACAGACACAAGTCAGGAAAGCAAAAATTTCTCTGGAACAGGCTCAGTATGACCAGAAACAGACTGAATTAGAAATCAAAAACACCATAGTACAGACTTACACAAATGTACAGACCTCCATGTCGAGATATGATGCCACCACAAAAAAATATCAGGCATGGCAGAAAACCATGGATGCCTACAATACAAAATACAGACTCGGTGCCATCACTACAGTTGACCTTTTACAGCAAGAGAACAACTACATTTCGGCACTGAACGACTATATTCAGGCGAAATACAACTTTATGATGCAAAGAGAAATACTCAATATTTATATGGGATTATGAAAAAGACAAGCAAGAAAGGAATTATATGGGGGACTATAGCCGCTGTAGTGGTTATCCTCTTGATAATAAAACTTATTCCTTCGAAGAAAGAGTTTGAATGGAACACACAAGTGGCAGAAATCGGTTCTGTACAACTGTCAATCACTGCAACCGGATATGTTCAGCCAGTAGAGAAAGTTGAAATCGGCACACAGGTTTCCGGTAAGATTGAAGCCATTTATGTTGACTACAACAGCCATGTGAAGAAAGGCGAACTGCTTGCAGAACTGGACAAGTCAACACTGAACGAGCGACTGACACAGGCAACAGCATCAGAAAAGAGTGCTCAGGCAGCCTTGACTCTTGCCCAGCAGAACTATGACCGAACAAGACAGCTCTACGAGAATCAGGCAGCCACACAATCGGATTTTGAGCAGGCAACATCGCAATTGGTCCAGGCTAAATCGCAATATGAGAACGCAAAGACCAATGTAAGAGAGGCAAAAGTCAATCTCGGTTATGCGGAAATCTATTCAACAATAGATGGTGTGGTACTTGACAGACAGGTAGAAATAGGTCAGACAGTAGCATCATCATTCTCGACGCCAACAATGTTCATCATAGCCAAAGACCTCAAGGACATGCAGGTAGAGGCAAACATCGATGAAGCAGACATAGGCCGTGTGAAGGTAGGCCAGCATGTAGATTTCACTGTTGACGCCTATCCAAAAGAGACATTCACAGGAACTGTGGGACAAATCAGACTCCAGCCTACAGTGACAAGCAATGTCGTGACATATACTGTCGTGATCAACACTCCAAACCCAGAAGAAAAGCTCTTTCCAGGCATGACTGCTTCTGTGACTATTCTGACACAGTGCGACACAGCATTGCTCGCACCAATGGAGGCATTAAACTTTGAGCCATCAATGGAGCTCTTGATGAGCCTTGACAAAAAAGAGTTGAAGGGCGATGCTCCTAAGGGCGGACATGAGCACATGGGAAGCAAGCAGATTTGGGTCAAGAATGGCAATTCCATTCACCCAGTGCCAGTTGAAATAGGCATAAATGACGGAGTGAACGCAACTATCATCAAAGGTTTGAATGAAGGTGACACAATCATAGTTTCCGCCAATGAAATCATGAAAAAGCAAAGCAAGAAAGGCGGAAGCAATCCTTTGATGCCTGGGCCACCACAACGCAGAACAGGAACTGAAAACAAGAAGTAAAATGTCGATAATCAAGATAGAGAATCTGAAACGCAATTTTCAGGTAGGTTCTGAGACAGTAAGGGCTCTGAGAGGAGTCTCATTCGAGATAAACCAAGGTGAGTTTGTATCGATTATGGGCACTTCAGGCAGTGGAAAATCGACATTGCTTAATATTCTCGGGTGTCTGGACAGTCCTTCGGAAGGAGAATACTTCATTGACGACATTCCTGTTTCTCATAGGACAAAAGATGAACTTTCGCAAATAAGGAACAGGAAGATTGGTTTCGTATTTCAGAGTTATAATCTGCTGGCTAGGACTTCTGCCATTGAGAATGTGGAACTTCCGTTGCTTTACAACAATGAAATCTCTAGGAAAGAACGCCGGGAGAGAGCCATTGAAGCGCTAAAGATGGTTGGTTTGGAAAACAGAATGGAACATCTGCCGAATCAGTTGTCAGGCGGTCAGCAGCAGCGTGTTGCAATTGCCCGTGCAATTGTGACAGACCCCGTGATAATCCTTGCAGATGAGGCCACAGGTAACCTTGACACCAGGACATCTTACGAGATAATGACACTGTTCCAGGAACTAAACGCGAAAGGCAAAACTATTGGATTCGTGACTCACGAGCCTGATATTGCACGTTTTACGAATAGAACCATCATGCTTAGGGACGGTCATATCATCAAAGACGAGAAAATAACTCCAATTTCGGCAAAAGAGATGCTTGACGCTCTGCCTATTTCACAAGATTACTGATATGAATTTATATAACTTATTGAATATTGCCATTGTAGCCCTGCTGAGGAACAAGATGAGGGCATTGCTCACTATGCTTGGCGTTGTGATTGGCATTTCGTCGGTAATCACTATGCTGTCGTTGGGACAGAGTTCAACCGAAAATATCAAAGGAGAGGTTTCCGGCATGGGAACGAACCTTATTATGGTGATGCGTCAGTTCAGACGTGCGGGAGTGAATACCGGCAGCGCAAATGTGGAGACTTTGAAATACCGAGATGTAGAGGCTATCAGGAAGAATGCCAAGTATGTAGATGAGGTGACTCCATATATTACTGCTTCTGGACAATTGGTCAGAGGGTCGAACAACTGGCCGTCAACGGTCAATGGCGTTGAACCTTGCTATATGAGCATTAGGAAATATGAGCTTTCGTCGGGAACATGTTTCACAGATGACCATATTGAGAGTTATGCCAAGGTCTGTCTGATAGGTCAGACCATTGTGGAGAATCTTTTCCCTGATGGAGAGAATCCTATTGGTCAAGAGATTAGATTCAACAAGATTCCTTTCAAAGTGATTGGTGTGCTTGCAGAAAAGGGAGAGAACCAGATGGGCCAGGACCAAGATGACATAGTAATAGCACCTTTCACTACCATACAGAAACGTGTGGCCGCAGTGGACTATCTTCACATGATTTATGCCTCGGCAAAATCGGAGGAGGTGGCTGAAAAGGCGACTGACGAGATTGAGACCATCCTCAGGGGCCAGCACAATATCCCGGATGGGAGGGAGAATGACTTTGACGTCAGGACTCAGAGCGAGATGCTGAACATGATGACTTCAATCACTGGATTCCTGACTGCTTTGCTTGCCGCTATTGCATCAATCTCGCTGATTGTGGGTGGCATTGGAATCATGAATATCATGTATGTAACTGTGACTGAAAGAACAAAGGAGATTGGCCTTAGAATGTCAATCGGCGCAAGAGGAAAAGATATCATGATGCAGTTCTTGGCTGAGAGTACGATTTTGTCGCTTATTGGCGGTGTGATAGGAGTTATTTTGGGCATTTTGGTGTCGTATGTGGTTACTACTGCACTGAACTGGCCATTTATCATCAGTCAGAAGGCTGTTTTGGTATCATTCTTTGTTTGCGCTGCGACGGGTATTTTCTTTGGATGGTATCCTGCAAAGAAAGCTGCAAACCTTGACCCTATAAATGCTTTGAGATACGAGTAAGAGAAATAGCATAGTGTTTTCTCTGCCCAATGTCCAAGTTCCACCAGTCCCACTTTCCGTTCTCTCTTTTTGTGAGAATAAGACCATTTCTATAGGGTTTGTAAGTTGCTGATTATCAATTTATGGTGCGATCATCCTTGCTTTGGGCTTTGGATGGGGAAAATTTTCAGAAAATAGAGTGGTAGGTTTGGGATTATCAGTTGATAATCTGATTGTTATAGGTTGGGGATTTTTGGACGGCGGGTTGATTTGGATAAAAAAACGGAGGCTTTTGGAAAGTCTCCGTTTTTTTGTATTCTTGAGGTGTGTTGATGAAGCAGATGAGTGGTCAGAGGAATTTCTTGAGGTATTTGAGGCCTCGGAAGGGGACGAATTTCGTGATTATGTCGAAATACGTGGAGGATGAGACTACTGCGCGACGGTTTGAGAAGGTGAGGAATGACTCGTGGCGATGATATCTGCCCATGCCGCTGTTGCCGACTCCGCCGAATGGGAGGTTTGAGTTGGTGATGTGCATGATGACATCATTGATGCAGGCACCTCCTGAGGAGGTTTTTGCGATGGTTTCCTTGCCTTGGCGGACATTGCCGAAATAGTAGAAGGCAAGGGGTTTCTCGTGCCGATTTACGAATGATACGACTTCGTCAATGTCCTCGAAATCAAGGATTGGAAAGATGGGACCGAAGATTTCCTGCTGCATGACCGGGTCGTTTTCCTGAACATTGTCAAGGATTATCGGTTTGAGGGCCCGAGTGGATGTGACGTTGAAATCAATTTGGGACGGGACTAGTGTGCGAAGGCGCGCAACTGCCTCATCTCTAATGATATGAGGGTAATATGGAGAGTTCTGGATATCATCGCCGTAGAATTCGAGAATTGCTTCGGAGAGAAGGTGTATAAAGCTGGCTTTCACGCTCTTATGAACGAAAAGGTAGTCAGGGGCAATGCAGGTCTGACCGGCGTTGATCAGTTTGCCCCATGCCACACGACGTGCTGCGACTTTGAGGTCTGCTGTTTTGTCGATGATGCAGGGAGATTTGCCGCCAAGTTCCAGCACGCAGGGTGTCAAATACTTAGCAGCAGCCTCGGCTACTACATGGGCTACTTTTGGGGAGCCTGTGTAGAAAATCATGTCCCAGCGGAGCGAGAGAAGTTCGGTGTTGACTTCACGGCCTCCGCTGTAATATGCGATGTATTCCTCTGGGAATGTGGCTGTTATGATTTCACGGAGTGTTTTATCGACATTCTTGGAATAGGGAGATGATTTCAAGACTGCGTTACAACCTGCTGATATTGCGCCGATTAACGGGCAGAGTAGCAGGTTTACGGGATAGTTCCATGGGGCGATGATCAGTGCGGTGCCGAGTGGCTCATAGTGAATCCAGCTGCGGGATGGAAGGACTGCCAGGTTTGGACGGACGCGTTTGTCCCGGGTCCAGCGGTTGAGATGCCTAAGGGCGTAGTTGATTTCGCCGTAAACGATGCTGAGTTCGGTAAGGAGGGCTTCCTCGCGGGATTTATGAAGGTCTTTCCAAAGGGCGTCGAAGATTGCCTCTTCGTTGGATTTCAGCGCGTTGCGGAGTTTAAGTAGTTGTGTTCTGCGAAAAGAAACAGCGTGGGTTGCTCCGCTAAGGAAGAACTCGCGCTGAATTTTATTGTCAATCATAATCAGTCGTTGATTGCTGCGATACCTGGGAGGACTTTGCCTTCGATTGCCTCGAGGAGTGCTCCACCACCGGTTGATACATAGCTGACCTTGTCGGCAAGGCCGAACTTGTTGATGCATGCTACAGAGTCGCCGCCTCCGACGAGGGAGTATGCGCCCATCTGAGTTGCGTCGGCGATTGCCTGTGCGATTGCCTTAGAGCCGTGAGCGAAGTTCTCCATCTCGAATACGCCGGCAGGGCCGTTCCAGAGGATTGTCTTTGAGTCTTTGATGACTTTTGCGAAGATGCGCTCTGAGAGTTCTGCGATGTCCATTCCGATCCATCCTGAAGGGATGTTGTGGATTTCGACTGTCTTGCGGTGAGCGTCATTGTCGAACTTGTCGGCTATAACTGCGTCAACTGCAAGGTAAAGTTTAACGTTGTTTTGCTCGGCTTTCTTGATGATGTCGAGTGCGAGATCGAGTTTGTCGTCCTCGCAGAGAGATGCTCCGATCATGCCGCCCTGTGCCTTGATGAATGTGAACATCATAGCACCGCCGATGATGAGGTTGTCGACCTTGGTGAGGAGGTTTTCTATGATGTCAATCTTAGTCGAAACCTTTGAGCCACCGAGAATTGCAGTGAATGGACGTACTGTCTGTGCCATTACTTTGTCGACTGCCTGAACCTCTTTCTCCATGAGGTAGCCGAACATTTTGTTGTCTTTATCGAAAGAATCGGCGATTACTGCGGTTGATGCATGAGCACGATGGGCAGTTCCGAAAGCGTCGTTTACATAGCAATCAGCATAGGAAGCGAGGTGCTTTGCGAATTCTTTCTGACCTGCTTTGACTGTTTTTTTAGTGGCTGCTTTTTCCTCGTCGGAAGCATCCTCAGCCAAACCACGTGGTTTGCCCTCTTCCTCAGCATAGAAACGGAGGTTCTCAAGCAGGACAGCCTCGCCATCCTTGAGAGAAGCACAGATTTCGTCTGCCTTGTTGCAGTCCTCAGCGAACTTGACCTCAACACCGAGTAACTCGCTCACGCGTGGCAAGATGTACTTGAGAGAGAATTTTGGATCTGGGTTTTTCTTTGGACGACCGAGGTGGGAAGCCATGATGAGACGGCCGCCATTCTCGATGATATGCTTCAAAGTAGGCATAGCAGCACGGATGCGGGTGTCGTCGGTGATTACGAAATTCTCGTCCATAGGCACGTTGAAGTCAACGCGGACGAAGGCACGTTTGCCTTTGAACTGATACTGATCAATAGTCATAATATGTTTAATTTATAAAATTTTCAATTTGGATTATCGATATCTCCCCGGCACCCAACTCTTTAAAATGCTCAATGACGTCCCACAGCCATTTTTCATCAACCACAGCCTCTAGTTTCGCCATTGATTCGCCCACAGTAGTCCAGACTTCTGTCTTGTTGGTGAGTGTGATGATTGAAATGATTTCATCAATTGATTTTTTCGGAACAAGCATTCTGAGGATTTTTCGATTTCTCGCATTTTGCGCGGAATCGATACGCAAAAGGAGCGCATCAAGAAGGATTTGCTTGGACGGATGCAATTTACGCGATGAAATAAGCACTGATTCTGACTGCATTATTGTCTCTACCTCTTTCAAGTTGTGACTCATGAGTGTTGTGCCTGAATAAACTCTATCGCAAATGGCATCAGCCAAACCGATCTGCGGTGCTATATATACACGCTCGCTGAGATATTTTATGTTTGTCCTGATGCTTTTTTCCTTGAAAAAACGGGCCAGAACATCGGGATATGGAGTGGCGATCGTACGATCACGGAACCAATCAATACCTCTGTATTTTACTGACTGAGGCACTGCAAGCGAAAGAGTAGCCTTGCCAAAACCAAGATGCTTCAAAACGCGCACATCCAGGCTATCGGACTCATGAGCGAGGAATTCACTGCAAATGCCAATGTCAGCCGCTCCATCAGCGACGAATGACGGCACACGCTCTTTCTGCACAAAAAGCACCTCGATAGGCAAATTTACAGAACGGACAATGAATGGCTCTGCTTCGCTGAAAGAGAGACGAACGCCAACTTCATCAAGGAGTCTAAGCGATTCATCATGAGTTCTGCCAGATGATTGAATTGCAATTCTAAGCATATCATAAATTTTTTGCAAAGGTACAAAGAAAAGTTCTATAGTCCAAATATTTTTGGACAAAAAAAGGGATTACCTAACCGGAGTTAGATAATCCCAATCTTGGATTGTGTTCTGACTGAATTACTCAGCTACTTCATCAGCAACCTCAGCAACCTCCTCAGCAACTTCCTCAACTACCTCCTCAGCAGCTGGTTCCTCAACTACCTCTTCGATAGCCTCTTCCTCAACTACTTCCTCAGCAGCCTCTTCGTTACCACAAGATGCGAATGCTACAGCAGTAGCAACAGCCATGAACAAAACTAACTTTTTCATTTTCTTTTAATTTTTAAATTGTTGAACAAATATTTGCTAAACGAAATCGATGCAAATTTAGAAATTATTTTGCAATCACGTTCTATTTTACAAATAATTTTATAAATATTTTTACAAGTGATGCAATTTGTTATATATCAATATGTTGGATCATCACACAACACCTTGTTATATGCTGTTTTAGATAGATTCCAGTCATTTTAACACACTGACATATTGTATAGAGCGCCGTTTTTTATGGCTCAACCTATGCAAAACGTCACAATTTGACCTTGAAAGTGCGTCTGTGCCAAGGTGTCAAACCGCATTTTAGGATGGCTTCTCTATGAGATTTTGTGGGATAACCTTTGTTTATCGCCCACCCATATTGCGGAAATTCCGCATCAAGAGCAATCATTGCCTTGTCGCGCTCCGTCTTTGCGATAATAGATGCTGCAGCAATAGACAAATATGTCGCATCACCTTTGACGATGGTTTTATGTGGAGCATAATCAACACCAGGGAATCGGTTACCGTCAACCAGAATGAAATCTATTCCAACCTGACTGCGAACTTGCTCCAACGCCCTTTTCATGGCAATCATGGAGCACTGCAGAATGTTGAAACGATCAATTTCATCTACTGTAGCAATGCCAACTCCAACAGCCAATGCATCGCGACGGATTATCTCAGCCAACTGTTCGCGCTTATGCGCAGAAAGCTGTTTGCTGTCGTTGATATCCCCGTTGACATAATCCTTAGGGAATATCACAGCAGCCGCATAGACATCACCCGCAAGGCATCCTCTGCCTGCTTCATCGACACCAGCCTCATACACATTATTTATATTATACCGCGATTTCAGCGCCATCAGAAAATGATATTTAGCAGCACTGTGCCGACGTCCTCAAGAGTCCGTGCCGAGATATTAGAGATATCATCGTGATGCGTATGCCAATATTCAGGGAATCCAGACTCATTGTTGGCATTATAGGAGATGATGTCAATACATGGAATGCCGCCAATCTCCATCACAGAATTATGGTCATCGTTGATGGCTCCACCCATTGAGTCAATGAATCTATGTCCCAAACCGAGACGTGCAGCCTCGTTCCAGACTTTATCATTCACCCATTTGGCCTCATGCTCAGAGAAATACTCTCTATAGAAACATGCATTCGAGCCGCCGACCATATCAAGCAAAATGCCAAACTGAGCCTTGTAACCGGCCTTATGCATTGCCCAATATTGAGAACCGAGACACCAGTCGTTTGCATTGATTCGCTTCTCGCCCCAATCGGGAGCGCCCCAGTCCTCAAGGTCAAAAAACACGATGTCAATTCCGACAGTAGGTTTATTCTCACCAAGTACTCTTGCCAGCTCCATCAGTACGCCAACTCCGCTAGCACCATCGTCAGCGCCAAGTATAGGGGTTCTTCGTTCGCTTTCCTTGGCATCCTGATCAGCATAAGGACGCGAATCCCAATGTGATGCAAGCAATATTCTATTCTCGGCATCAGGATTGAATGATGCAATAACATTTGCAATAGGTTTAAGCGAGCCATCATAAATATTTGCCTCGCCGCGCTGAACACAGACGGTGTCTGCACCCAACCTCCAGAACTCAGCAACCAGCCACTCCAAGCATTCCGAGTGAGCCTTGGAGCCAGGCACTCGGGGGCCGAAAGAGCACTGTCGCTCAACATACGCCTTCGCTGAATCTCCTGAAAATGAAGGCACCTGAACAGTTGGCTCTTTCTCTTCAGACTCAGGAGTATCAGTCTTGCCACCGCATGCAGCAAAAAGCACTATTGGCAATAATATCAGCCAAAAACGTCTCATATAGCGAAATCCATGGCTACTGTCTGCGAAGCCACAGCATGCATATGTTTCTTAACCACATTGCAATGATATGGGTCATTCTGGTAAACGTCAAGCGTAGCCCAGTCCTTGACAACCACCTCAAGCATGATGTCAAAGGAACGCGATGAATGCAACTCATCGCAATGAACCTCAATTGACTCAGCCGAAGGCACTTTGCCAATCATTGACAAAAGAATATCACGTGTTGCAGCCACCAATTCGTCTGTTCTTTCTGCAAGCTTAAAACATACAATATGTTTAACCATAATCTTTTACATTATTCTTTATACCATGAAGCGTACATCGCATAGTTGTGCGCTATCTTCTGATTTATTTCACGCGCCTGCTCTGGTGCAACCTCTTTGACTTGTTTTGCAGGGACTCCAGCCCAAATAGTATTTGGAGGAACCACTGTATTTGAGAGCACCAATGCATTTGCAGCAATAATGGCACCTGCACCGACCACAGCGCCGTCAAGCACAGTCGAGCCCATGCCAATCAACGCATAATCCTCAATCTTTGCGCCATGAATGGTCACATTGTGGCCAACGCTCACATAATCACCGATCTCTATTGTTGATTTCTGGTACAGCGTATGGAGCACAACACCATCCTGAATATTCACATGATTGCCTATATGTATTGAATTGACGTCACCGCGAATCACCGCACCAAACCAGATGCTGCATCCTTCGCCAATCACTGTATCGCCGATAATGGTCGCATTATCAGCCAGAAAAGTATCTTTACCAATTTCAGGAGTGAAGCCCCTTACCGATTTAATTAATGCCATTACTTATACTTTTTTAAAACCACGCTCGCATTATGACCACCAAAACCAAAAGTATTTGAAATAGCAGCCCTTATCTCGCGTTTTTGATATTTATTAAACGTAAAATTTAATTTATAATCAATATCAGGATCATCATCCCCATCCTCATGATTGATAGTTGGAGGGACAATTCCATTCTTTATTGCCAAAACCGATATCACAGCCTCCAAAGCACCCGCTCCGCCAAGCAAATGACCGGTCATCGACTTGGTCGACGAAATATTCAATCTATAGGCATAATCACCAAACAAACGTTTGATCGCCTTGACCTCAGACACATCGCCCAATAAGGTTGAAGTGCCGTGTACATTTATATAATCAATATCCTCGGGACGCATTCCGGCATCTTCCAATGCCAATTTCATAACTCGCTCAGCACCTTCACCCTCTGGATGAGGGGCCGTAATATGATGAGCATCAGCACATAATCCACCACCTGCGACTTCCGCATAAATATGGGCACCGCGGGCTATGGCATGCTCTTTCTCCTCAAGCACAAGTGCCGCCGCACCTTCGCCTAGGACAAAACCATCTCTGCTCTTCGAAAAAGGACGGGATGCATGCTGCGGATCGTCATTTCTGGTCGAAATGGCACGCATAGCACCAAAACCAGCTATTCCAGAGACATTTACACCAGCCTCAGAGCCTCCGGCGACTATCATGTCTGCCTTTCCTAGCCTAATAAGGTTGAATGCATCGATTATCGCATTTGACGACGACGCGCATGCCGATGCAGTCACATAGTTAGGTCCCCTCAGACCATATATTATTGATATGTGTCCGGTACAGATATCCGGAATCATCCTTGGAATAAAGAAAGGAGTGAACCTTGGGCCTTCTTCAATTGTCTGACCGTAAGGAATGATCTCATTCTCATACGACTGCAATCCTCCGACGCCAATTCCAAAAATACATCCTATTCTGTCTTTGTTGAGACCTTCAAGATTACCTGCAGCATCTTCCAATGCCTCTCCAGCAGCACAGACTCCGAGCTGACTGAATCGATCCATCTTCCTTGCAGACTTAGGATCAATTCTCCGCAACGGATCAAAATTTTTGACCTCACAAGCAAAATGTGTCTTCATCAAATGATGATCAAACAACGTTATCTCACCAGCCCCGCTTCGTCCATTAACAACACTGTCCCACATCAGCGGGACAGCATTACCAATTGGAGTGACAGCTCCAAGTCCAGTCACAACCACAGATTTCAATTCCATAAGGAGCGAATCTTATTTCTTCGCATTCATTACAAACGCTATCGCATCACCAACAGTAGCAATCTTCTCAGCTTCCTCCTCTGGTATCTTTACTTCAAACTTCTTCTCTATGTCCATAAGAAGCTCTACCGTATCCAATGAATCTGCGCTCAGATCATTAGTAAAACTTGCCGAATCAGTCACTTGCGAAAGATCCACATTCAATTTCTCAGCAATCATCGCCTTGATTTCTTCTTCTACACTCATAATTTTGTTTTTTAATTAGTAATTAGCCCACTTTTATTCACACGGGCCATCGTTCTCAAATCGGATGCAAAGTAACTAATTTTTTCCCAACAACATACAAATAAATCGCATAAAATAATTAAGAAATTGCACAAAATATTATATTTTTGCAGAAACGCATAACAAAAACACCAACTTTCAACAAAAATCAGTAAAAATCTATTAATTAAATTCGATTATTCCCATTCACCAGCAAAAATATAAAGACACAAAAAAGGCATATTGCATCAACAATATGCCTCAAAAATATTTTCAAACAGTACAATGGTCAGAATTAAGCGTGACCTGCAGAACCAAGCACGTTCTTTACCTTATGGATATAAAGCTGCTTCAACGACTCGCGAGCTGGGCCAAGATACTGACGTGGGTCAAACTTATCAGGGCACTCATTCAAGAACTTACGTACGGCAGCAGTCATAGCAAGACGGCCGTCAGAGTCAATATTGATCTTGCATACGGCCGACTTAGAAGCCTCACGAAGCTGATCCTCAGGAATACCTACAGAATCCTTCAAAGCTCCGCCGTTCGAGTTGATAATCTCAACAAACTCCTGTGGCACAGACGATGAGCCATGAAGCACGATAGGGAAACCAGGCAATTTCTGCTCAATCTCATGCAAAATGTCAAAACGCAATGGAGGTGGAACCAAATGACCATTCTCATCACGTGTGCACTGAGCAGGAGTAAATTTGAAAGCACCATGCGAAGTACCGATCGAAATAGCCAAAGAGTCAACGCCAGTACGCTTTACAAACTCAATAACATCCTCAGGACGAGTATAGTTAGACTTCTCAGCCTGAACATCATCCTCAATACCAGCAAGCACACCAAGCTCACCCTCAACAACAACATCAAACTGATGAGCATACTCAACAACACGGCGAGTCAGCTCAATATTCTCCTCAAACGACTTGCTCGAACCATCAATCATCACAGACGAGAAACCCATATCAACACAGCTCTTGCACAACTCATAAGTATCACCATGATCCAAATGCAAGCAAATCTGAGGCTTCTCCCAGCCAAGCTCCTTAGCATACTCAACAGCACCCTGAGCCATGTAGCGGAGCAAAGTCTGATTCGCATACTTACGCGCACCGCTCGAAACCTGCAGAATAACAGGCGATTTAGTCTCAGCACAAGCAGATACGATAGCCTGCATCTGCTCCATGTTGTTGAAGTTGAAAGCAGGAATAGCATAACCGCCATCCACTGCAGCCTTGAACATCTCTCTAGTGTTCACAAGACCCAATTCCTTGTAACTTACCATAATCAAATTATTTATTATTAGACAATTATTATTTTCTCAAATCAAACAGATACACAAACGAAAGCTTCACCTCACCCTGCGTCATATAAGGCGCATTAGACAACGGCAAAGTATAATAAAACTTATTGTAAGTGTCATTCGTCAGAGAATGCTGATACCCGATCCTCCCCTGGAAATTCCTGTACTTCACCGCCAGGCCAACCTCCAGAGCAGCCTCACAGCGCAAAATCCTTCCATACTCCTTCGCAAAAATACTCTTCTCATCACTCGTCTCCGGACGCGCAAACTCATTCACAGGCTTCCTCAGATCCGTATTCTCATAAGCCCAGTCATGCGCATGCAGACCACACGCAAACACCGGACCACCGAACAAATTCACAACAACCTTATTCTTCAGCGGAAAATTCACATAAAAATGAAAAGGCACATTCAGATAACCCATCTGCCTATCCATAATCCTCTCCAAAGAGCCAGCCGACGGATAACCCAGCCTCCACCTGATGTTCCTGAACTCATAAAGACCCTGCACGTCAAAACCCCACCTGTTCGTCACATCATACTCAAACTGCATACCCACATGGAATCCCCCGTTAGGCACAATCCTCGCATAAGCCCCCTCATCAAGCCCCGACAACACACCATAATGCATCGACGGACCGACTACAAAACCCAGCTTCTGTCCGCACAAAGGCACCAAACCCAGCAGACACAAAGCCAAAAACAACACAAACCTTCTCATCAGAACTCTACCTTAGGAGCATTCTCAGCGCCAGCCTCAGCCTCAAACTTACTCTTACGCTCAAAACCAAACATCCCCGCCAGAATATTGTTAGGGAACGAACGCACCGACTTATTGTAAACCTCAACCGACTCATTGAACTCCCTGCGCGAAACCTGAATCCTGTTCTCAGTCGACTCAAGCTGCTGCTGCAAATCCAAGAAATTCTGATTAGCCTTCAAGTCAGGATAACTCTCCGCCACAGCAATCAGCCTCGACAAAGCGCCACCAACCTCATTCTGAGCCTTCTGATACTCAGCAAACTGCTCTGGAGTCATATTCGCAGGATCAATCGTAATCGACTGAGCCTTAGCCCTCGCCTCAACAACAGCCTCCAAAGTCTCCGACTCATGAGCCGCATAACCCTTCACAGTCGACACAAGATTCGGAATCAGGTCAGCCCTGCGCTGATACTGACTCTCGACATTCGACCACTTAGTCGAAACCTGCTCGTCAGCAGCCACCATCTTGTTATAACCACCGGCCATCCACAAAACCAGGATAGCAATCACTGCAACAGCAATAATAATTCCCAAAATTGATTTTTTCATATCTTCATTATTTTTAAGTATCAATCCCATACAAGGCTGCTCCGTAACATTACCGTAACATTGCCGTAACATTGACGAGCCCCTGATATTCCCCAAAAGACTCAGAACCTTCCCCCGGCACCGCCGCCTCCAGTGATTCCGCCACCGAAACCACCTCCATGGAAACCGCCGCCACTGATACCCGAACTTCTTCCGCCCGTCACGACTGGCACCGGCGGAATCACAAAACTCTCCCTATGCTCATACCCACACGCCGCACATATATAAATTCTCTCCCCCTTTCCAGGAGTAATCGGAGTCGGCGGCAGAGCAATGCGCTCTCTCACCTTGCTGTAAGCCTTCGCCTTACAGTTCGGGCATTTCTTATAAAGCACAGCCTTGCGACCGTCATATCTGAAAATCCTCCTCTCCCCGCACTCACTGCAAACCCACACATCATAATCCACACTCTCCAACCGCTCCTCAGTCTGCTGCCTTTCATTCAGGAAAGCATCCTCCTCAGCCTCACTCATAACCCTCATCTTCACCCCGCACGAACAGCTCACAGGCATATACCTCTGCCCTTTCCTATACTTTTTTATATAATGTGTCAGAAAACCCACCGGCAGCACAAAAACCACCCCAAGCACCTTGGCCCACTGCTCCACTTTCATCAACTGATTATACCGCTCGGCATTATTCCCCCTCAGTCTGTTCGACACATGGTAGAAATAAATCGCAAGTCCCATCAGCGCCAGAAAAGCCATAACAAAATACCACACCAGCATATACACCCACCAGGTCTTCTCCCGCACTTTCTCCCGAGCCAACTCCGCCAAAGCCTCATCCGACCCGAGTCTCTCCTCAATTCTCCCGAAACCGTTCAAAAAAGCCTCATCCACCCTTCCCTCTCTCATCAGCGGGAAAACAGTCTCATCCAGCACCCTGTTCAGGAAAGCGTCAGGCAGCACACCCTCCAGCCCAAGGCCAGGCATTATGTACATCGCACGGATATCCGCCACATAAACCCACAGCAAACCGCCATTGTTCTCCTTTCCGCCAATACCCCAAAGCTTGAAGAGCTCCAAGGCAAACTCATACTCATCATCACCCTCCGCACTTGGCACTATCACAATCGCGACCTCCGCGCTGCTCAACTCCCTCAGCCGTGCGCACCTCGCATCAAGCTCAGCCCTCGTCTCAGCACTCAGCATGTCACACATATCGCTCACATAGCACCGCGAATCCACAACCTGCACATTCCTGACCTCCTCAGGCTTCACAGCCATCAGAGTCACCGGCACCATCAGCAGTAACAATATCTTAAAGATTCTCAACATCCAAAAGATCAATATCAAAAATCATAACACTATAAGGAGGCACACTGAAATTAGCATTCACACCGGTAGCCTTCTTGCCCTTCTTGCCATAACCCACCTCGTATGGAACATAAACCTTCCAATGCGACCCCTGGTGCATCTTCGTAAATGCCTGCTGAAGCCCGTCCACAAGTTCCGAAACCGAATAAATGGCATTTCCTTTCATCAGAAAAGTCGATCCATCGACCAACTTTCCGTCCATCGACACGAAAATCGAACTTGAACCTCCGCGGACAGGGTCCTTCGTAGCCTTGGGCACAGCCCCGTATCCGTCATGATAAACCTCAATCATAACACCCGACGCCAAGGTATCCACTCTCAGCACATCCGGATCTTTTCCCAGACTGTCGCGCCTAAAATTAGCATACCACTCGTCGTTATATCCTTTCCATGTGGCAAAATTCCTGTCCCCGCAGGAACTCAGCAACGCAATCACAACCAAAGATAATAATAACCTCCTCATAAATTTATTCATATTGCATCATTTTCGATACACAAATACCTACAAGTTTCAAAACAACATAATATGTCGCAACAAGCCACACCAGAAAATGGACCACTCTTTTCTCAGGCACTCCGAAATACTCATCCGCCACACAATAAGCCAGATACACTAAATACAACGACAAAAACCTGAATATATCCAAAAATGGCAAAACAGTCACCACTGCTTCAACTGCAAAATAAGACAGCATCACCACAACCGAGAATGCTCTCGCTTTCCTGTCTGCATCCGCCAGACCGAACCGCCATCCACACACAATTTTTTCAAAAACATACAAACTCGCGAAATAATAAACCACAAAACGCACAAAAGAATCAATCATCGCGAAAGTACCCTTCTGCAAAGCCTCTGCCAGACTACCACCATACCAGCCGAAAACAAAATTAGCAGCAAAACCAACCAACGCCAGCATCACGCCAGCTGGCAAAACCAACCGTCTGAAATCATGCTCTTCCTCAAAATGCCCCGAGATATAGTCCGCACCTATGCCTTTTGGCACACTCACACAAAAATCGCGAACAACACGAAGCACTCTCCTGCAATTATCAACGAACTCGTTTCTTACCATACTTACGTTTGTTTATCACAAAGCACAACAGCCTAGCCAATCCCAAAAGCACCAACGGTAGCAAGATATTCTTCATGACATTGAAACCAATCCACTGCTCTGCAGATGTTCTGTTCAGCAGTCTCAAGTCCAAATGGCGCTTCCTCAACTCCATCACTCCCTCATCGTCAGTCAGGTAAAGCACGGCATTGATTATGAAATCTCTGTTGCCATGCATCTGCTGAGTAACTCGGTCAAAGCCCACAGGCACACACATGACGCCTTCGCCTGACCTCTGTATCTCGTTCTTAATAACATCTCCGTCTCCTACGACTATCATCTTCGCATGCTGGCTTCTGTCCACCACCTGTCTCTGAACGTCAAGACCAGCTGGTGGCATCCTGTGAGAATAAATCGACATGAACTCTCCCTCCAATGCCACACCGACAGGTATGAACTGATTCACAAAATACTCCTGCGGCTCTACTTTGATAGCCTGCATGACATCTATCTCCGACGGTGCCCAGCTGACATGCGACGCATTGCTGCTTACCATCAGTATCTCTTTCTTTATTCCCGCAGAATCTCCCACTATCTCTATTCCTGACGCATATTTCACGCAGACATCACTCACCGACTTGGTCGATGGATGATATGGCGAAACCTGCAACTGCGGCATGAAGGTCCATGGAATCGGCTCAAACCTTGGCTGCTCGCCTTTCCTCGACATATTCACCGGCATGTATGCGCACTGCATGTCTTCCACCACAGTATAAGTCAGTCTGACTCCATACCTGAACAACTGGTCGTTGAGGTTCAGCTCGTTTGCCACAAGCGGAGTCATTCCCTGCATTGAGAGCATGGTGTCGCTCATAACCACTCCATCCAGAAGCCAAAGCACGCTTCCGCCTCTCATGATGTACTGGTCTATGGTGAACTTGTCTATCTCTGAGAATTTCTCCATTGGCTTGGCGATTATCACACAGGAATAAGGATCAAGCACAGTCGGGTCACTGCATATCTCTCCTCTGTCCACTTGGAAGTAACGGCTCAACGCCATCGTGATGTCGTATGTGTACATCTCTTCCAACTCGCCATGGCCCTCAAGAAAGGCTATTTTCTTCACGTTGTCTCTGTTCAGCACTCTTACGGCATCTATTATCTGGAACTCCAAATCTTCAAGTGATGAGTTGACTCCCGCCTCTCCGGTTCCGGCATTTCCGCCCTGCATCAGGCATATTGCCATCGTATCATTCTTTGAGCAAAGTTCCGCCCATGGGAAAACGACACTCTCTTTCACCGCTCCGTTCCTCTCTCTGTGGGTAACACTCATCCCTCTCAAGCCCCTAATTTCAAGTTCATTATAATTCCTGTATCTCTGATCATCATTCTTCGCCTCGTTGGGGTCAACTTCCACTATCTCTATTCTCTCTGCGGATTTCATGTTCATCTCGCCTACCATCTCCTCTACGCCCCTCTTGAGTTTGAGCATATTGGCATCCAGATCTCCGCAAAGATACAGCTTCATGGTCAACGGCTCTTTCATTGCCTTGAGTTGCTTTTGTGTTGCTTCGCTCAGGCTGTATCTGCCCTCTTCGGTCATATCCACACGGAAATAAGCCTTCCTGGTACCTATGAGCCACACTGCCACAAGCACCACCGCTGCCGCTATCAACAAATTCTTTTTCATTTCTTCTTAAATCTTGGGAATTTCAACTCAATCTCTTTCGTCTTTTTGGTTGACTTATCATCATTTTTCACAAGTTCCGGATAGGCTTTCCTTCCATGATACATAGAGCCCAGCTTCTCTTTGAAGGTCTCTTTTATCATCACGACATCTGCCAGCGTCAGAGGAGCATCGTCCAATTGTCCGTCAGCAAACTGCTTGGCAACCATTCTCTCTACCATAGCGGATATGCTCTCTGCCGAGAAATCAGTCATTGAGCGCGAGGTGGCCTCGACCACATCGGCGAGCATCACTATGGCTGTCTCTTTGGTCCATGGCTTCCTGCCGTTATACATGAATGCGGAATCTGGAATTCCTCTGTCTATGCCTGTCTTGGCCTTCTCGTTCTGATATGTGTTGTAGAAGAAGGTTGGCTTGCTCGTTCCATGATGCGACCTGATGAAATCCCTTATCTGCACTGGCAGGCTGTACTTTTTCGCTATCACAAGGCCATCGTCCACATGCTTGATGATCATCTGTGCCGCCTCTTCCGGCTTCAATCCGTCAAATGGAGTCTCACCATGCTGGTTCTCGGTGAAATTGCTTGGTACAACCATCTTGCCTATGTCATGGTACATGGCTCCTGTCTTCGCCAGCATGCCGTTTGCTCCAATCTTCATTGCTGCGGCATACGACAGTATGCTCACTTTTCTCGCATGGTCTGCCGTTCCATTGCATGCATCCTCAAACTCTCTGAACAGTTTGGTGCTCTCGCTTCCCAACTCTATCAGTGTCAAATCCGAAAGGAACCCAAATAATTTCTCTGTCACGAAGA
Source organism: Candidatus Aphodosoma sp. (assembly GCA_045643545.1). GTDB lineage: Bacteria > Bacteroidota > Bacteroidia > Bacteroidales > Paludibacteraceae > Aphodosoma. The sequence goes on from JAZUKZ010000039.1 coordinate 54,625, forward strand.
TGAGCACGAAACTGAGCATCAGCATCAATGCGTTCACAAAGAACACTGCCGGCATCCACCAGTTCATGCTCTGCAGGTCTGTGCCGACCGAGAATCTCACCGCAAAATACATCACGACATACACGAAATATATTATCACGGCAGACTTCAATATCTCTGTCCTCGAACCTACGCTCTTCAAACTGGATACAGCCACCATTCCTACCACCATCTGTATAAGAAGGAACTCTGTAGGATTCGACACAAACATCGAGGCCACAAGCATTGCCACAATGTGGGAGTAAAGCGCTGTTCTTGAATCGTAGAACACTCTTATTATCAACGGGAGTATCGCTATTGGCACTATATACTCTGTATATCCCAGGAACCTTACCGCCACTACCACAAGGCACACTGTCAGGAATCCGGACAACTGCAGATACAGCGTCTGCCTCATGCCGTCAAACACTTTTGGCCTGAATATCATCAGGTATATCAGCATCAACCCGTAGAAAACAAACAACAGTATCAAATCGCCCGCCACTGTCCATCCGCTTTGCTTCTTGTCATGGCTGTCCTCTCGGCTCACCTGCTTGAGCGATGTCAGCATCATGTCTATCTCAGGAGTTACCACCTCGCCTTTGTCCACTATCTTCTCTCCTTTCTGCACCATTCCGGCAGTCGGCAGCAGCGATGCCAGCAACTTCTCTCTGGCCATTCGGGTCTTGTTCTCGTTTATCTTGACGTTGATGAGTATATATTTCTGCGCCTTGAGATTTCTCACAAAAGCAAGATCCATTCCCATCGAGCAGAGTTTCCTCTCCACATAGCCGACAGCGCTTCCCGGCGTGAAAAGCACCGCAAGGTCTCTCTCACGAACGGCATTTCCCTCGTCAATAACCGCCACAATGCTCACTTTCATGCGCTCAAGTTCACTCTTCTCCTCCGGCGAAATCACTCCCTGCTCATATACCTCCGCCACAACCTCCGCCATCGCCTCATACGCCTCTTTGTTCACGCCTTTGGCAATCTCACTCTCCAATGAATACTTCACTCCAGCCACTCCCACGGTATCCTCATCGAGATAAGGAACCAACTGCTGCATCATGCTGTCTCGTTCCAACTCTCTCTGCTGCTGAGTCTTATAAATTGGAAAATCCATCGGAGCAAACAAAATGTCATAACTCCAAGGTTTGCCTACTTCGTAATATTTATCCATCTCGCTGTTGCCCGGCAACATAAAAAAAGTACCAAGCACCACGGCTGCATAAACCACAAAATATAGCAAATGTTTCTTCCAAACTTTTATTTTCTTCCTCTCTTCAGTCATAAAACAAACATGATATAATTGACTTGCAAAGATACAACTTTTTTTTCACACGGACAAGGAAAAAACCAACAATTTCAAAAACAAAATTTCCCCTCAAAAACACCAATACCTATCCACTTCGAATCTCCCCCATCTCCCATCCCTTTCCCATACAGGACATGCATTGAGTATCAGTCACTTACAAACCCCGTTTTCTCTTTCCTACCACCCATCTGCCGCCACAAATCCCCGCAAAACATAAAACATTATAAATCACCACATTACACACAAACCACAAAAATATCATTTCTCTTTGCAAAAAAACACGGAAATCCTTCACAATCTCACAAAAAATTATTACCTTTGCAACGAATATTTTCAATACCAAAACTATGAAAAAGAAAGACACTAACAGACAAAAAATCAGGAAGAAACAACGTAAGGAAATAGAACAGAACATACTCGCTTTCCTCGACAACAACTCAAAACGCTCTTTCAACTACAAACAGGTCGCCGCCGCTCTCGACCTCCGCACTAACGACGAGCGCCGCCTGGTCATCGACATTCTCTCTAACCTGGAGATGGTCGGACTCGTCGAGCAAACCGACGCCGGAAAATACAAAAGTCTCATCCCCGATCCTGTCGTCATCGAGGCTGAGTCCAAAATCGGCAAGACTTTCGTCGGCACTCTCGAGCATAAGGACAACTTCGCATTCCTCAACGTGGACCGCAAATTCCTCGAGCACGATATCCTTATCCCTCTCCGCAGTCTCAATGGCGCGAAAAACAACCAGAAATGCATCGCAAAAATCACTGAGTGGAACGATGTCAACCGCAACCCTGTAGGCGAAATCGTCACTGTCCTCGGAAATGTCGGCGACAACAATACTGAGATGCATGCCATCCTCGCTGAGTTCGGACTCCCTCTCTCTTATCCAAAGGAGGTGGAGGATGCCGCCGACCTCATCTCTGAGGAGATTCCTCTCGAGGAAATCAAAAACCGCCTCGACATGCGCGATGTGGTCACTTTCACCATCGACCCTAAGGATGCCAAGGATTTCGACGACGCTCTCTCCTGCCGCCAGCTCGACAACGGGCTCTGGGAAGTGGGCGTCCATATCGCCGACGTCTCTTATTATGTGAAGGAGAATTCCGTCATCGACGCTGAGGCTTACAACCGCGCCACTTCTATATACCTCGTGGACCGCACAATTCCTATGCTCCCTGAGAAACTCTGCAACAAGCTCTGCTCGCTCCGCCCTGACGAGGACAAACTCACATACTCCATTGTCTTCACTCTGAACGAGGAGGCTCAGGTGCAGCACTACGAGATCGCACGCTCCGTCACTCGCTCTGACCGCCGTCTCGCCTACGAGGAGGCTCAGGAAATCATCGAGACTAACGACACTTCTTCCGAGGTCGCACGAATGATTCTCAAACTGAACACTTTCGCCCAGAAACTTCGCGACCGCCGCTTCGCCGAGGGTGCCATCGCTTTCGAACGCACCGAGGCAGCCTTCGAGATCGACAAGGACGGCAAACCTCTCCGCGTCTATTTCAAGGAATCAAAGGAGGCCAACAAACTCATCGAGGAGTTCATGCTCCTCGCAAACCGCACCGTGGCTGTCCATATCGGGCATCCCGGAAAAGGTCTCAAAGCCAAGACTTTCGTCTACCGCGTCCACGATGTTCCGAATCCTGACAAGATCGATGCATTCCAGAAATTCATCGCGCGGTTCGGCTACCGTCTGAACACAAAAGGCAAGAATTCTGAGACTTCCGCCGCCATCAACCATCTCCTCGACGAGGTGCAGGGCAAGAAGGAGCAAAATCTTATTGAGACTCTGGCAGTCCGCTCTATGGCTAAGGCCATCTATACCACAACCAACATCGGTCACTACGGCCTTGCCTTCGACTTCTACACTCACTTCACTTCGCCTATCCGCCGCTACCCTGACCTTATGGTTCACCGTCTCCTTACCCGCTATCTCGCCAAAGGACGCTCCGTCAACCGCGAGGAACTCGAGGAAAAATGTACTCACTCGTCTGACATGGAGCTGCTCGCCGCCAGCGCCGAACGCGCCTCCATCAAATACAAGCAGGTGGAGTTTATGTCTGAGCACATCGGCGAGGTCTACGACGGCGTAATCTCCGGTGTCACTGAATGGGGCATCTATGTGGAGTTGAACGAGAACAAGTGCGAGGGTATGATTCCTCTCCGCAATATCAAGGGTGACTTCTTTGTCTTCGACGAGAAAAACTTCTGCATCGTGGGTCGCCGCACTCACCGCCGCTTCCAACTCGGCGACGAGGCTACCGTCAAAATCGCACGCGCCGACCTTATCAAAAAACAACTTGACTTTGAATTTGTCTTCTAATAACACTAAAAATAGTACTAAAAATCATGGATATAGACGTTAAGGAACGCGCCGAACGCGCACGAAACTTCTTTCACGAGGGCTACAACTGCTCGCAGTCAGTCCTGATGGCTTATGCCGACCTTTTCAACCTCGACATTGAGGTAGCCAAGGCTATCGCATCTTCTTTCGGCGGTGGCATGGGACGTTTACGCGAGGTATGCGGCACTTGCACCGGAATGTTCGCCATTGCCGGCCTGGCTTGCCCAAGCAGCATCCCTGGCGACATGCAGTCTAAAACTGCCAACTACGCTTTGGTGCAGTCTCTCGCCGAGGATTTCCGCCGCGAGACTGGCTCCATCATCTGCCGCGAGCTTCTCAAAAAGAACGACAACACTCACGAGGGCCCTATCGCCGAGGTCCGCACTCCTGAATACTACAAGAAACGTCCTTGCAGCGAACTGGTCTACCTGGCCGCTGAAATAGTCGGGAATAAACTAAAGGTAAGTTCTATTAATTAGGTCGAGACGATTTTGAAAATTATTTTTAGCAGATTGCTGATTTGAGTGAAGGCGCATATCGGGATATGCAACTGAGCGAAAGTCAGGAATATGCAAAAATAAATTCAAAAGCGGCCGAAAGTGGAACTTACTTTGAACAACAAATGTACGTAATTAATAGAATTTACCTAAATACACTATAAAATGAACTACAAATCTATCATCTGCGCTGCCATCCTCGCTATCGGCATGGTGGCAATGGCTTTTATCGTTAAAGCCGGCATGGACAACCGCACTTTCAACGGTCGTACCATCTCAGTCCGTGGCGTCGCCACAAAAACAGTTATCGCCGACGGCGCTAACGCCAACCTCAATTTCGAGACTACTGCAGCCACTCCGCAGGAGGCTAAGCGCGTCCACGCTGAATGGGCAGATTCCATCGCAAAGCTCGCCGCTAAGTACAAAATTCCTGCCGACTGCATGAATCGCGGCTCTATCCACATCTACACCCGCTCGACTTACGACGACAACGGCAGAGTCACTTCTACCTACTATGTCGCTGACGGCAACGTGACTTTCTATGTCGACAGTTCTCTCGTCGAGAATCTCTACAACTTCGACTGCAACCGCGACCAGCTTATCGATATGGGCGTCCTCCTCAACTACCCTTCTTTCACTTACACTTTCTCCGACGATGCCCTCACTCGCATCAAGCCTGAGATGATCACCACTGCAACCGAGAATGCTCGCATCGCTGCTGAGCAACTCGCCGAGAACAACAAATGCAAGGTGGGCGACATCGTTTCTGCTGAACAGGGTTACTTCTCAGTAGACTACATCGAGGGCCGTCCTAAATACGAGAAGCAGGTCCGCGTAGTCAACAACGCTGAGTTCTATCTTAAGTAATGAGACTCGTCATTCAACGCGTATCCCATGCTTTGGTGACCATCGACGGCACACTGAAATCTTCCATCGCCAAAGGTCTCCTCATACTGGTCGGTATCGAGGACGCAGATTCCGAGGCTGATGCGGATTGGCTCGCCCAGAAGGTCACAAAACTGAGGATATTCGACGACGAGAATGGAATAATGAATCTCTCCGTCAATGATATCGGCGGAGAGATCCTTATAGTCTCGCAGTTCACTCTGCACGCGCTCTACGCCAAGGGCAACCGGCCAAGCTACATCCGTGCTTCTAAACCGGACCACGCAGTGCCGCTCTATGAGCATTTCATCCAGGCGGTGCAGCAACTTATCGAAAAACCAGTCCAGACAGGCACTTTCGGCGCTGACATGAAGGTGGATCTTCTCAACGACGGACCGGTAACCATTCTTATGGATTCACAAAACAAAGAATAAAAATGCTTAGACTCAAACCGCTCTACGACGCCTACAACTGCAACATCTCCGACGAGGAGGTGGCTGCTGCCGTAAAGAAAATCATTGACGAGGAGTATGCCAAGAATGACACTCCCGCCATCCGCAAGAAAATAATCAGTCTCATCGACCTCACTTCGCTCAGCACCGACGATAACATCACTTCAATCACTGCCCTCACAAACCGCGTCAACAACTTCGGACGCGAGCACAAGGGAATGGGCAATGTCGCCGCCCTCTGCGTTTACCCTTCCATGGTGGAGTGCGTCAAGAGCAATCTGAAACTGAAAAGTGTCAGGATCGCCTCTGTCTGCGCTGGTTTCCCATCGTCGCAGACTTTCTCTGAGGTGAAAATCGCAGAGGTGGCAATGGCTGCCGCTGCTGGTGCCGACGAGATTGACGTGGTTCTCTCTCTGGGCAAATACCTCGACGGAAACCACTCTGACGCTTTCGACGAAATCAACGAAATAAAGGCAGCATGCCGCAATGCCAAACTTAAAGTAATCCTGGAGACAGGCATGATGCCATCGCAGAAGGACATCAAGCAGGCTTCGCTCCTGGCAATGGCTGCGGGCGCTGACTTCATCAAGACTTCCACAGGCAAGACATCTGTCTCGGCCACCCCAGAAGCAGTATATACAATGTGCACTGCCATCAAGGAGTTCTACGACAAGACTGGCGAGAAGGTGGGCATCAAACCTGCCGGCGGCATCCGCACTCCTGAGCAGGCAATAACTTACTTCACCATCGTGCGCTCTGTCTTGGGCAAGGAATGGCTCACACCCGAACTCTTCCGTTTCGGTGCCACTTCGCTCCTCGACAATCTGTTATGAAAAGATATATCTTGTCCATTATCTTCCTGATTATCATCACCATTGCTTCGGTGATGAAGGTCTCTGCATTCCCTCAGGTTGACATCCCCAACGTGGACACGCCTATCCATTTCTTCATGTATGCTTTGCTGACTTTCTGCCTTTTCTTCGACCACTCGCACCACTTCTCACGCTCTTTCAGCAGATGGTCCTATCTGGTGCTTCCTCTTGCCTCCATCGGCTATGGAGGCATCATGGAACTGGTCCAGGCACTCCTTCCCTACCGCTCTTGCTCTATCTACGATTTTATCGCTAACACAATAGGCGCACTCATCGGCACTGTCGTATTCATCTTATTATCAGTAATAACATGCTCCAAAACGAAGAACTCTTCTACGAAATAGCGCTCACGCAGTTCGATGGCATCGGCCTGCTCCGTGCCCACACGCTGCTCTCGCATTTCGAATCGGCAAAGGACATTTTCCTCGCCGACGCTGACATTCTCCGCTCTATCGGCCCTTGCGGAGAATCGCTTCTCAACGACACTCTCCGCTCCGACGCTTTCCGCACCGCAGAACGCGAGATGGAGTTCATCGCGAGGAACAGCATCAACGCCATCACTTACACTTCTGACGCCTATCCCGTGCGCATGCGCGATTGTCCCGACGCACCGGCAGTGCTCTTCACTCTCGGCAACATGCCTCTCAACAACCCTCACATGGTGGCTGTCGTAGGCACACGCCATGCCACTCCGTATGGCAAGGACCTCACTGCCGATTTTGTCAGCGGACTTGCCAGCGCAGACCATAATATCGTCATCGTCAGTGGTCTGGCTTACGGCATCGACATCGCCTCTCACCGCGCCGCACTGGAGGCTGGCCTCCCTACCGCCGCAGTCCTGGCTCATGGTCTCGACCGCATCTACCCTAACCTGCACCGTCCCGATGCCGCCAGAATGGTCGAAACGAACGGCTGCATCATCACTGAGTTCCTCTCCGGCACACAGCCTCTGGCACCGAACTTTCTCCAGAGAAACCGAATAGTCGCGGGAATGTGCGATGCTGTAGTAGTCGTGGAATCTGACTACAAAGGCGGTTCACTCGCCACAGCACGCCTCGCCGCCGACTACCACCGCGATGTCTTCTCCTTCCCGGGACGCACCTCGGACCAATACTCCTCCGGCTGCAACCGTCTCATCTGCGACCACAAAGCCGAGATGATTCTCTCCGCCAACGACTTCCTCAAGAAAATGAACTGGGCACCAGCCTCTCAACCAGAGCTCTCTTTTTCTGACACTCCAGAACTGACTGGCAACCAGCAGATTATATTCAACACTCTCCTCGAGCAGGGTGCCATGCAAATCAACGAACTCTCCGCCCGCACCGACATCCCTTTCGCTATCCTCTCCGCCACTCTCACGGAAATGGTATTCGACGACATCGTCTGCCAGCAACCGGGCGACAGATACGAACTTGACTATAAATTCCGAAAAAAATGAAAACTCTGCGTCACATCATCATATCGCTGATGGCTGCCTCATGCATCCTCACAATCTTCTCATGCGCCAACCGCGGCATCGGCCCCCAAGGCGGTCCTAAGGACGTCACACCGCCGCTCATCATGAAATACTCCCCTGCCGACGGCTCTGTCAACATGAAAACCGGACACATCGAACTCACATTCGACGAGATCGTGGTCCTCCAGAACGCCTACCAGAAAGTCATCGTCTCCCCTCCTCAGCACACCCCAGCCGAAATCAAGGCAATGGGCAAAAAGGTCATCGTAAACTTCATCGACTCACTCATCGACTCCACCACCTACAGCATCGACTTCACCGACGCCATCGCCGACAACAACGAAGGCAACCGCCTCAACGGCTTCACCTACTCATTCTCCACCGGCGACCACCTCGACTCCCTCCGCATCTCAGGCCGAATCCTCAACGCCGAGTCACTCAACCCCACAGCAGACATCTACGTCGGAATCCACCCAGCCGACAACGACTCCGCATTCACCACAACCCCATTCCGCCGAATCGCCAAAACCGACGAGAAAGGCTACTTCACAATCCGAAACATAGCCCCAGGCTCATACCGCCTCTTCGCACTCGACGACATCGGAAGCGACTTCATCTACAACATGCCAAGCGAACGAATCGCATACCTCGACACAATCCTCACCCCACAGTGCGACACCCAGGTCACCACCGACACAATCCACAACGACTCCACCCAGACCGACTCCGTCATAACCCACACCCGCACCACCTACTCACCCGAAAACCTGCTCCTCCTCTCATTCG
>JAZUKZ010000040.1:0-22484 GCA_045643545.1 Candidatus Aphodosoma sp.
TTGTTATGAATCCAGTATTTCTTTTCTGAAGAAGATTCACTATATTTTGCCAATTCTTTTTGCAAAATGAAGTCCAAGCGGCCATCCTGTACTTTTTTGTAATACGTTTTAAGAACGTTATCAGTATCAGTACCGTCACCGGGATTTTTATCGTGTTTTTCTCTGGTATTATTTATGTAGCCGACAAACCTGCTTGGAGCAAAGCATATATGACCATCAATCACCTCGACAACCATATTTTTGCCTCGCTTCAACTTGTCAACTGCCCATTGTCTGTAATTTTCACCGCTTTCGCCGCTAAGGTATGAGTACAAAGTCTCGATGTTTGAAATGATGTCCTTGCGCGTTTCTATGTAATCTGTTCGTTGCATTGAATTAAGCGAATTGTCTTAATTTCTTTTTTAGATAATAAGTCACAATTCCACAGAACGGGTAATATTTCATTTTTCCATTTTCTGCGTGCTTTGTGCTGTATTTCTCTATATATCTTTCAACCATCTGTTTTGTCCAAGCCTTGTGTCCAGTTGCCCTTTTTATTTGCGCTATGGTTTCTGCCAGCATACATTTCCTTGCTTTAACAAGTGCTTCGTCATTCAAATTTAGAATGCCATCTATTTCTTCCGTATATTTTTCATTAGAGGATTTTATTATTCCATCCTCATAATAAAGGGTATCGATGAATGATGAATCCAAGGGACTGAAAGAAATTTCATTGCTACTTTTTAATCTATCACAATGATCATTACCACCAAGATGTCCAGGACAACAAGCAACCATATTTTTATAATCCAACTGAAGTTCTTGATAGTGCTCTCTTGGTTTTATATGCTCTATGCGATGATCTTCTTGTGTAAGCTTGCCATCTATTCTGTCTTTACATGGAATTCTTCGCATACAATATGCACAGATGTACCCTTGCTCCTCATACAAAGAATCACGAAGTTCATCCATCGCCTCATACTTTGCATCGGGAGTATTACGATACTGTTTCCATTTGTACGGCTCATTTTTCTTATTTATCAGTATCATATTCTATTTCTCAAAAAAAGACAACATGGCTTCTGCCCTTACAATTTCTGGATTTGTGTCGCTTCCATAGCGTTCCTGTATGTTATCAAGCATCTGCTGGGCATTTTGGTAATCCTCATTGTCTATCAGTTCGAAAACTTTCTTGAAATCTGACGTGGCTTCGAGATCGCGGGAAACTTTTCCCATATAGAGTTCCATGATTGTTGTTGCATCTAAACCGTAAGTGTTCAGTTCTTTATGACAATAACCTCCATCCTTGTATTCCAACTTATAAATCACATTGTCTTCGTTTGTTTCCACCGAAGACATAACTAAAGGAGCATGTGTGCTAACGATAAACTGAATCTTTGGAAAGGTATTATGCAATGCTTTCAAAATACGTACTTGAAGTTCAGGATGTAAATGTTCATCTATCTCGTCTATGATTACTGTACCATGAGTATATTTGTAGGCTTCGCCGCCAAAGATGACTTTGTTCAGTAATGCTGTACGGAAAGCAATATCGACGACAATACTTACTAAACGCCTATAACCATCAGAAAGAAGATCTGAGCGCACTTCTCTTCCATCACGATATATAAAAAACACCTTTCCATCATTATCTCTCACCTGCATATCTGCTATGATGTTACATCCTTCGGTACCTAAACAACTAACAACGGCTTTTCTTACGCACTCTATTTCCTGCTCGCCTTTTTTTGCCTCTTTTAGAACTAACAGACGCTTTATCCAGCAATCTAACAGGCCTTTGCAGTCAAAACTTTCGAAGTAGCCGAATGAAGGTTTCTGAGGATACTTTTTGAAAACATTCATATCCCTGTTAAACTTTCTGATAGAATGAATATCCTCTGTTGTAAAATAAGCAAATATTGGCAATGCATTCCTTTGAACAGCTACTCCATCAACGATTGCGTGAGAATTCTTCTGCAATAATGATGCATACTTCTTTAGGGGTTTAAGTCCCGTTACAAGGTTGCGAGCATTCTTTTTTGATTTCTTTTCAATACTAAATTCTGGATAACCTAATTCTTCTGCTAAAGGAACGTGGTCGTGAAGTGGCCTTGTGGAACCATCCGACAAAGTGATGTCAGGACAATCATTGTTGTCGAGTTCAAATGAAATATTTACAGGCAATTCATCCGTAGCGACATCTTGGTTCTTTATTTCCCTGAAGTCATCATCCTCTGCACTTTTCCACGTTGTATTTTCGTCACTGTAGCCACAGAAAAAAGAATTTATTACAAGATTACATGCACGCAACAACGATGTTTTGCCGACAGAGTTATCTCCAATCAGAAGATTTATCCCTCGACGGAATATCATTGATTTTCTTTCGTAACAACGGAAATTATTAATCGTTATTCTATACATATTGTAGATTTTTTATTATCTTCATACTTCTATCACACCACTGCCAAACACTTCGTGTTTAGCTTATCACATTGTTTCATTATCTTTGTCGCAACATCACAATATGTTGTTTTTGTGGTTTATCGTGGGTGTGTTCGAGTCTGCAAAGGTCATGCAAATGCGAGCAGAAGCCAAATTTATTTGGATGAGTGCAGCCGAGTTTGCAATTCGGCTACAAAGGTACGAATATTTTTTGAATTGAACAAAAACTTTATCTGACTAATATTTTGTGTTATTATAATTCGTTGATTTTCAGTATTGAATTTTTTCCTCTGTCTCAGTTATACTAGTTTCTAAAATTAGACAGTTAAACAATAATTTTTTTACTTGTATAACGAGACTTATATAGTCTGATTATAAACGATAGAGAGAATCTCACCCTCGAGTCCTTGATGAGGTCGTTTATAGTTGTAGTACCGCACCCTCCTACCTATCTTCTTGCGGAGTTCTTTGACATTGTTGGTGAAAAGAGATAGATATACTTCTGTTTGATGAATCTCCAGAAGCGTTCTATCCAGATGTTGTCCTTGCAGCGGCCTTTGCCGTCCATGGATATATGTATGCCGTTCCGCTTCAGGAGGTTCTCCTATGCTCAGACGCCATCCCAGTACTTATCTGCTATATACGTCTATGATGGCATACAGGTACATGATACCCATTAGTCGGCAGAAACGGTTGCGGCTGATGCCTGCGGAGCACTGACGTTCCAACTCGACTATCTCACCTTGAGTCCGGCATCCTCGCAAGCTTGCGCAAAAAAATCGCACTCCAGCGTCAGCTGGCCGACCTTACGCATGAGACGCTCGTCCTGGTTCTTCAATTGTCTGACCTCGCGCTTGTCCGTCGTGCTGGGCTCAAATGCTTTTAAAGAGTTCTGTAGCAGCTCCTCTTTCCAACTTGTGATGACGGATGGCGCTACGTTGTACTTCTCGGCCAATACTGCCAATGGCTCCTTCTCCTGAAGGGCCTCGATTGCGACCTTGACATTGAATGCTGAATCAAATTTACTTGGTTTACCCATAACTTTTAGATTTTCGCTGCAAAAGTACTATATTTTTTCAATTTTGCAAGTTGTCTAAATTTTGGGGACTATTATAATAGCCACCCCGATTGAGGTGGCTATTATAATAGTCATTTACTGCCAACTGGCATATAATTCCCCAAATAATTTGTCATTATTTTACATCTTATGGCAACTATGTGTGATTTTTACTAAACTATAAATATTTATACTATGACACAGCGATAATATATATTGTTCAGAAAACAAAATTCCGGGACTTGGCAATAAAATTGTCCAATTTTGTTTTCTCTTCTTTCGAGAGACTTGGAACCGGATTCTTCGAATTCGCCTCAGCCTCTTCTTCAAAACGCTCTGCTGCGTCTCCATACAATACCGGTATGGATTTAATTGCTAATGCCATAGTTTTATCTTTTTAAGGTTTGTCTTCAGTCTATCCCTTTGACATCAGTACTTCTCTTTAATAAGAGGTGTTTGCCGGATAATTTGCCTGTGATGTCCAAGGTGCTGTCATCCAGCATGGTAACTGTCATCTCGTCACCAATCCACAACTGCGAACAGAGTGAGTCTTCCAACTCCATCATGCCTTCGCAGTACATTTCTGTCCTGCCGGTCTCTCCGATTTTCAGCACATCGCCGGTCATTTCGTATTTTCCGGAGATGCCGTTACAACCGACTGTCGCTCCGAACAGACTTTCTTCTCTGAACTCTATCCAGGGCATGTCAACTGCTTTCTCTATCTTCATTCCGCCAATCTCATAAACGTCCCACATTCCCAAAACGTCAATCTGGGAGCATTCCTGAGTATTGTCTCCTTCGCTTGCACTCTCTCCGCAACTTGCCATCACTATGGCGCAAACCAAAAACCAAAACAGTTTTCTCATTTGTACAAATATCTTTTGATTGATTTCTTAGGTGTCTTTGCAAATTCTTTCTCCATGAACTCTACTTTTGCTATCTGCGAGTATGCCGGCAGGTCGCGGTTGACTCTACTGCGCAATTCCTGTGCGGCGTTAGAGTTCAGGGCGTCGAAGTTTGGATAAACCATAGCAATAATCTTCCCATCTCTCTCTACGACAACCGATTCCATCACACCGTCTATCTGGTTTATCTTCTCTTCTATCTCTTCTGGATAGATGTTCTGTCCGGAAGGTCCGAGTATCATGTTCTTGCACCTTCCTTTGAGGAAAATATATCCGTCTTTGTCTATGATTCCGAGGTCTCCGGTCTTCACCCAACCGTCTTCTGTCTTTGTCAGTTTTGTCCTCTCTGGGTTCTTGTAATAACCCATGAATGTGTTGTCCCCTCTGACGAGAATCTTTCCTGGAACTCTCTCCGGATCTGGCGATGCCACTTTGACTTCCATTCTGTCAACGGCTCTTCCTACGCTCCTTATTTTGAAATTCTCATGGAGTGAGTAGGATATCAGCGGCGAGCACTCTGTCATTCCATAACCGCTGGAATATGGCATGCCGAGATCCATCAGACACTGCTCGGTCTTTGAACTGATTGCTGCTCCTCCTACTACGATATACCTGACTCTGCCTCCCAATATCTTCATCAGCAGTTCTCTGTCTTTGGGATAACCCAATAGTTTGACTGTCTTGTCTATCACCAGCGGAACTGTCGGTATCATATACGGCTTTATCTCAGCCAATGCTCTCATAAAAAGTGTCGGTGACGGAGGGGCCTTCATATACACTACATGCACTCCTCCTGCCAACTGGTACAAAAGGTCAAGAAGCAACCCGAAGATATGTGCCATCGGCAATATCGAGAGCATCTGGTCGCCTTCTTCTCTCTTATAGACGTCAAGGGCGAATCTGACGTTGGAACTCAACGCTTTGTTGGATATCATCACGCCTTTTGGATTCTCTGTCGTTCCTGATGTGTAGTTTATCAGGGCGAGTTCATCCATGCCGCCTTTTTCAAAATGAACCTCTCTCGGCTCGTAATCAGCCAGTCTGAGGAACTCTAAGTCTTCTACTCTTACCCCCTTTATCTCTGTCCCCTCAAGTCTTTTCAGCACATTCGGTCCCGCAAGAAGCAGTTTTGCATCTGAATGCTTGACCAAATTCGCTATGCTTTCTGCTGTGAAGTCCGGCAGTATCGACACCACGACTCCGCGCATAGTCATTATTCCTAAATAGGCTATCACCCATCGCGATGAGTTGCGGGCGCAGATGGCTACTTTGTCTCCTTCTGCGATGCCTCTCTCTCTCAGCCACATGCCCATGCGCATCACTTCCTTGCCCAACTCTTCGTAGGTGTAGGTGATGTTATCCGGGTAATCAGAAACGGCTTTTTTCCATCCCTGGGTTTTGATTGTCTCTTCGATATAATCTAAATAATGGCGCATATAAAGTGAGTTTTCCTATATAGACTCTCTATCCGCAGTATGCGTTTAATATAAAATGTGCCCTCTTTCTGTCCTCAAAAAGAGGGCACACATTATATATAATATATATTACATGAGTTTCTTCATCTCCTCAGCCATCATCTTGATACCTCTCTCGATTACCTCAGGATTGGTATTTGAGAATGACAGACGGACATGCTGGTTGTTCTCGTAAGTTGCGCTGAATGCGATACCTTTTACGAATACAACGCCACGCTGTGAGCAGTTCTCGAACAGTTTGTCGATATCTACAGCATCTGGCAATTTAGCCCACAAGAAGAAACCACCCTGTGGAACTACGAATGTTGTTCCCTCTGGGCAATATTTTCTGATGCAGTTAACCATTGCGTCACGACGCTTGCCGTACTCTTCGCGGAGCATTGCGATGTAACGGTCCATACGGCCTGACTTCCAGAAATTGAGTGCAAGCATCTGCGACAAGCATGGAGTACAAGCATCCATAGACTGCTTAGCAATCTCTGCTGCCTCGTACATCTCGTTTGGAATTACCATCCATCCGATACGCATACCAGGGCTGAAGATCTTTGAGAATGAAGAGCAGTAGATGATCTGGTTCTCGTTCTTAGCGTATGTCTTCATAGGCACGATGTCGTTCTTCACGCTCTCATCGTAATAGAGTTGTCCGTATGCGTCATCCTCAAGGATTACTACGTCTGGATGCTTTGCCATTACCTCAAGGAACTCCTCGCGGCGTTTTCTCGACATTGCCAAACCTGCAGGGTTGTGGAAGGTTGGAGTGGTGTAGATGAACTTAGGGTTGCACTCAAGGGCTTTCTCAAGTTCTGAGATGATGATGCCCTCGTCATCGAGTTTCACGCCTTTGATGTTTGCACCGTAAGAGCAGAATGCACCGGCAGAACCGCAGAATACTGGGTCCTCAGTGAGCATTGTGTCACCATAGTCGAGGAAGAGTTTCGAAACGATGTTCATTACCTGTGTCGAACCGGTTGTAACGATGATCTTGTTCTTTGTCATGTCGAAACCGCGCTCCTGCATCTTCTCTACGAGGAACTTGTTGAACACTGGAAGACCGTCTGTCGCACCATACTGAAGCGCTGTGTCCATCTCCTTGCGTGGCATCTCTGCAATCATCTCTTTGAGGTCGTCCACTGGGAAGAGTTCCTCACCTGGCATACCGCCGGCAAACGAGATGACGTTAGGATTTGCTACTGCCTTCATCATTGATCTGATAGGCGATGGACGGAAACAGCCCACATTCTTTGAAAATTTCATAGCTTTGTGTTTTTTATTTATTTGTATTTAGTTCTCTTTACTTGTACATGAACCTCTTGATGGATTTCTTTGGAGTCTTCTCAAACTCTTCTTCCATGAGTTCAATCTTTGCCAACTGTGAGTAGTTAGGCAACTCTTTGTTTATCTTCATCAACCACTCTCCGACCTCTTCTCTTATCTTCTCTTTGTTGAGTTGCTCGTAGTCTGGATAGACGAGTGCTATCAGTTTTCCCGCTCTCTCCACCACTACGCTCTCTATCACTTTGTCCAAAAGATTGAGTTTGGTCTCTATCTCCTCAGGATAGATGTTCTGACCCGAAGGACCGAGTATCATGTTCTTGCATCTGCCTTTGAGCACGATGTTGCCTTCTCTGTCAACTATTCCCATATCTCCTGTATGGAACCAGCCATTTTCGTCGAATGCGGCTTTGTTTGCCTCTTCATTCTTGTAGTATCCCGAAAAAAGACTCTCGCCTTTGAGAAGAACCTCTCCAGGAATGGTGTAACTGTCAGTTGAGTCTATCCTCATCTGAAGTCTGTTGACGAGTTTGCCCACAGTTCCTTTCTTGAAGTTCCACCAGTCTTCATAACTTACAAGCGGTCCACATTCGGTCATGCCGTAACCTACGGTGTACGGAAAATTTATCTGACGGAGACATTTCTCCACCTTAGGATTTATGGCAGCGCCGCCTATAATCAGGAACCTGAGTTTGCCGCCCATGGTCTGGATTAGTTTCTCTTTTACTTTGTTCCTTATGATGTGCTTGATGGTAGGAGTGTGCCAGAGCAGTTTCATCTGGACTTTGTTGATCACTGGGAATACCTTGTTGATTATTATTTTCTCAATGACCAAAGGCACTGTCAGAATCATGTATGGCTTCACCTCTGCGAAGGCTCTTACGAGCATCGATGGGGTAGGAGTGCGTTTCATGAATACTATATGTACGCCTCCAGCCAACTGATAAAGGAAGTCGAACATCAATCCGAAGATATGAGCCAACGGAAGCATCGACACAATGCTGTCGCCCACATGATTGTGAATGGTTTCCTGAGCAAAAGTGACGTTCGAACTCAATGCTCTGTTGGTCAGCATTACGCCTTTCGGTTTGTCTGTCGTTCCTGAAGTGTAGTTTATCAAAACCAACTCGTCAAGATTGTCTGTTGGCAGTTTGATTTTCTCTACGTCGGAAGTGTGGTCAATCTCAAGTGCTTCAAGATTAAAGTACTTGATGTTGCCGCATCCCTGTTCTTCAAGTTTCTTGCAGACATTGGCTCCTGCCAGAAGAAGTTTTGAGTCGGAATGTTCTACGAGGTACATGATGTTATCAGCCGTGAAGTCAGGAAGTATGGAAACTACCACGCCTCTCAGCGCTGCCACCGCTATGAAGCACAGTGCCCAGTGTGATGAACTTCTGCCGCAGATGGCCACCTTGTCTCCTGCTTCTACGCCTTGTTCTTTAAGCCACAATGCTATTCTTGATACCTCTTCATGCAATTCATTGTAGGTAAAGAGAATGTCTTCATCGAAGTCTGACATCGCAGGGGATTTCCCGTTCAAGCGGATGGTATCCTCAATAAAGCTAAAATAGTGTCTGCACTCTGTCATAATTTTTGTTTTTTTTGTTTTTTTTGTTATTTTTGTTATTTTTTTTGTTCTTTAAGGCTTACTGTCAGGTTGAATACTGGCTTGCCTTCTTTGGTATCGTCATCAGTGTTGAAGTATCCTACTTTCAGAAACTGGAACTTGTCGCCAGGCTTTGCCTCTTTAAGGCATGCCTCGACTTTTGCTCCCTCAACAATGCGCAAAGACTCTGGATTGAGTATCTCGCGGAAGTCGCCTTCGTATGCTGATGGATTCTCCTCTGTGAAGAGTCTGTCGTAGAATCTTACCTCAGCATCAACGGCCGAAGAGCATTCTACCCAGTTGATGGTACTCTTTACCTTGCGGTTGCCGCCCTCTGTGCCCGACTTGCTTGTTGGGTCGTAAGTTGCATGAACCACACCGTTCTCGTCAATACCTGTTGCCTGGATGATATAGGCACCCTTCAGACGAACCTCTCTTCCGCCAGGCGACAGTCTGTAGAAATCCTTGTCTGCCTCTTCTCTGAAATCACCTCTCTCAATCCAGATCTCCTTGCCGAACTTCACGTTTCTTGTTCCAGCGTTCTCGTCATCAGGATTGTTCTCGATGGTCACCATCTCCGAACCCTCGTAGTTGTCAAGCACAAGTTTGATAGGGTCCATGATTGCGCATACTCTCTTGGCTCTTGGTTTCAGATCCTCTCGTGCTGCAGCCTCGAGAAGGGATAAGTCATTCAGAGCCTCATATTTTGTATAACCGATTTTGTCAATGAAGTTGCGGATACTCTCAGGAGTGTAGCCGCGACGGCGGAGTCCGCAGATTGTAGGCATTCGTGGGTCGTCCCATCCTCTTACAAGACCCTCTTTCACCAAAGCGAGCATCTTGCGCTTGCTCATTACTGTATAAGTAATGTTCAGACGGTTGAACTCCCTCTGTTTAGGTCTGTAGTCAGAGTCAGCGAACTGGTCGATGAAATAGTCGTAGAGAGGACGGTGAACCTCAAACTCCAGTGTGCAGAGAGAATGTGTCACCCCCTCGAAATAGTCGCTCTGGCCATGGGCAAAGTCATACATTGGATAGACCTTCCATTTGGTGCCTGTTCTGTGGTGAGGGTGGGTAGTGATGATCCTGTACATGATAGGGTCGCGGAAGTGCATGTTGCTGTGAGCCATGTCAATCTTGGCACGGAGCACCATCTTGCCGTCCTCTATCTCACCGCGGTTCATCTTCTCGAACAACTCCAGGTTCTCCTCGATAGGCCTGTCGCGGAACGGACTGTTTATTCCGGGCTGAGTGGGAGTGCCTTTCTGTTTCGCAATCTCCTCGGCACTCTGCTCGTCAACATAAGCCTTGCCCTCCTTGATGAATCTGATGGCGAGGTCATAGAGTTTCTCGAAATAGTCAGAAGCGTAATAGATATTGTTCCACTGGAAACCGAGCCATTTTATGTCCTCCTGGATAGAATCTACGTACTCCACGTCCTCTTTTACGGGGTTTGTGTCGTCAAAACGGAGGTTGCAGGTGCCTCCATAACGCTTGGCGATGCCGAAATCCATGCATATTGCTTTGGCATGACCGATATGGAGATAACCATTAGGTTCAGGCGGAAAACGGGTTTGAATTCTGCCGCCATTGGCGCCTTCCTCAAGATCCTTCTCTACTATCTGCTCGATAAAGTTCTTGCTAACCTTCTCATTTTTAGGGGTTTCCTGTGTGTTCATAATTTATATGATACCTTTATATAAAAATGTGTATATATTTCTGCAAAGGTACGATTAATTCTTGAAATACGCAACAAAATAAGCAAAAAAATACTCCACAAAAATTTTTTGAAAATAATTTGAAAAATGTTTGGTCAGTTCAAAAATATGTCGTACCTTTGCAGTCGCAAATGAGGGGGTTGAACTCCTTGACAAAATCTTGCGGAAATAGCTCAGTTGGTAGAGCACAACCTTGCCAAGGTTGGGGTCGCGGGTTCGAGTCCCGTTTTCCGCTCCAAGTCCAAACGGCTCTGTTCCCTGCCCAAATGGTGGAATTGGTAGACACGTTAGTTTCAGGGACTAATGTTAGCAATAACGTGCAGGTTCGAGTCCTGTTTTGGGCACTTTGAAATATTGAATGCGCAGGTGGTGAAATTGGTATACACGCTACTTTGAGGGGGTAGTGGCCGCAAGGCCGTGTGAGTTCGAGTCTCATTCTGCGCACCAGTTTCTTAAAAGAGGTCTTCGGTTTCCGAAGACCTCTTTTTTGTTTTCCAAAATCATTTCAATTATATTCCCCGTTAACTTGAATTTTGTAGATTTTTTGGTAATATTTAGTGTTAAATTTAATTGAAGAAAATTCCGATTTGTGTGTTAATTGGATTGTGAAATTTTGGTAATTTTTGACTCTGGGGAAATTTTATTATAAATAATGTGCGAAATCCTTGGTGGAATAGTATATTTTGTGTAACTTTGCGGGCGTAAAATAAATAGTAAAAATTAAAAATGGGATTAAAGAAACTTGTTCAGAAATACTCAACTGAGTACTTGAGTCACCGAATAGTTTTTCTGATTGATTACGTCCTTTCGTTTGGCGCATCATTCCTGGTTTGGCTTCTTCTGATGATATTCTCTCAATCCGTTAGAGCATGGGGAGTGCTGCTTCTTTTGTGGTGGGGTGGTGCTTCTATTGTGGCAACTCTAATTGGATTTTTGATATTCAAGCCTTATCGTATCATTGTCCGTCATACTTCCCTCAATGATATGTTTATCTACATGATGTCTGTTTTTACGAAGATTCTAATAATGGGCATTGTGTTTTTTGTTATCATTCTTCCTAATTATTACCCTCATCTTTGTGTCGGCCTTTTCATGGACTTCTGCATCACTTTGATTTTTGTGGTGCTTGTTCGTGTTACGATGACTTTTGTTTATGTGCTTATTCAGGATAAACGCCAGAATGATCAGATGATGCACATCATGGTTTATCGCACTTACGAAAAATCTATATCTATCGTTACTCGTTTAGTTAATTCTCCTCATTATCAGGTTGTCGGTTTCCTTTCTGATGCAAAGAACGAGAAGGGATTGACAGTCAACGAACTTCCAATCTACTATTATGCTGACAATGATGATGCGGTGCGGATAATGAGCGAATTGAATATTGATGCTGTACTTTATCCAACTGCTGCTGATGCTCAGAAAGAGCAGTCGGGACTGTTGAACGTTTGCATGCAGAATGGCATCAAGTCACTCATTGCTCCTGCCATCGACGAAGTAGTGGATGGACAAGTGATGAAGAAACAGATTCGCGAAGTGAAGATTGAGGACCTTTTAGGCCGTGACGAGATAAAAATCTCCATGGACGAGATAAAAGCTAATTTCCATGGCAAGACAGTCATGGTTACCGGTGCTGCCGGTTCCATTGGTTCAGAACTCTGCCGTCAGTTGGCAACCTTCGGAGTAGAGCGACTGATTCTTTTCGACAATGCAGAGACGCCGATTCATAACATACGCCTTGAACTTGAGGCCCGTTTTCCATATCTCAAATTTGTTCCAATGATAGGTGACGTCCGTCAGACAGAGCGTCTTGACGGAGCCTTCAGACTTTATCATCCGCAGGTAGTTTTCCATGCAGCAGCCTATAAGCATGTTCCATTGATGGAAGAGAACCCATGCGAGGCAGTCATGGTCAACGTAGCCGGTTCCCGCAATGTGGCGGACAAATGCTTAGAGTATGGAGTTGAGAAGATGGTCATGATCTCTACCGACAAGGCGGTCAACCCTACCAACGTCATGGGTTGCTCAAAGCGACTGGCAGAGATTTATGTTCAGTCGCTCGGCTTGGCAGTAGAGCGTGGTGAAGTGGCAGGCAGGACCAAGTTTGTCACTACCCGTTTCGGTAATGTCCTTGGTTCCAACGGTTCCGTCATCCCACGTTTCCGTGAGCAGATAGCCAAAGGCGGACCGGTTACAGTCACCCATCCGGACATCACCCGCTTCTTCATGACCATTCCTGAGGCATGCCGACTTGTCATGGAGGCAGCCACAATGTCCACAGGCAATCAGATATTCGTCTTCGACATGGGCGAATCAGTCAAGATAGACGACCTTGCAAAGAGAATGATAGAACTTGCCGGACTCAAACTCGGCAAAGATATTGATATCACATACACTGGTCTCCGTCCTGGAGAGAAACTCTACGAAGAGGTGCTTTCAAATACAGAGAACACCCTTCCTACAACCCATGAGCGAATCCGTATCGCCCAAGTCAGAGAGTACGATTACCAGACGGCAGTTGACGTTACAACCCGCCTCAAGAGTTTTGCCTACAACATTGAGATTCCAGAAATGGTCATGCTCATGAAAGAGACAGTGCCAGAGTATATCAGCAAGAATTCAGAATTTGAGAAATACGACAAGAAATGAAGATAGCAGTAGCAGGAACAGGATACGTGGGATTGTCGATAGCCACACTCTTGGCACAGCACAATGATGTTGTGGCGGTGGATATCGTACAAGAGAGAGTTGATTTGGTGAATAACCGAAAGTCGCCGATCCAGGATGAGTATATCGAGAAATATCTTGCCGAAAAGAATCTCAGCCTCAGGGCAACAACCGACTGGCAGGAAGGTTATGCAGGAGCCGATTTCGTAGTTATTGCTGCTCCTACCAACTAAGACAGCGTAAAGAACTTCTTTGACACCAGCGCAGTTGAGGATGTGATAGCCAAAGTCATGCAGGTCAATCCTGATGCCATCATGGTCATCAAGTCAACCATTCCGGTTGGATATACCGAGATGATCCGAGAGAAGACAGGCAGCAGCAACATAATATTCGCTCCAGAGTTCTTGAGAGAGTCCAAAGCCCTCTACGACAACCTTTATCCATCGAGAATAATTGTTGGTTATAAACAGGACGATGAACGATTGGACAAAAAAGCCCATCAGTTTGCGGCTCTCATCAAAGAAGGTGCAATCAAAGAAGATGTCCCAATGCTCTATATGGGCAGCACAGAGGCAGAGGCTGTTAAACTGTTCTCCAATACCTACCTTGCACTCAGAGTAAGTTATTTCAACGAACTCGACACCTATGCAGAGTTGAAAGGCCTCGACACCCAGCATATCATAGAAGGCGTATGCCTCGACCCACGTATCGGCACCCACTACAACAACCCAAGTTTCGGTTATGGCGGTTACTGCCTTCCGAAAGACACCAAGCAGTTGCTTGCCAATTATGCCGACGTACCGGAAGATTTGATAAGAGCCATAGTCGATTCCAACAGAACAAGAAAAGACTTCATAGCCGACCAAGTGCTCAAGATGGCAGGTTATTACGACTATTACAACCGTGGTGATTTCCGTCCGGACAGCGAAAAAGAGTGCGTAATCGGAGTTTACCGACTCACCATGAAGTCCAATTCCGACAACTTCCGCCAGTCATCCATCCAAGGCGTCATGAAACGCATCAAGGCAAAAGGAGCCAAAGTGATAATTTACGAACCAACATTGACTGACGGTTCCACATTCTTCGGTTCAGAGGTAGTCAACGACCTCGACCGCTTCAAGAGAGAGTCACAGACCATCATAGCAAACCGTTATGACGCAGTGCTCGACGACGTGAAAGAGAAAGTTTATACACGAGATATTTTCAAAAGAGACTGATATGAAGAATATAATCATAACTGGAGGAGCAGGATTCATAGGATCGCATGTAGTAAGACTATTCGTCAACAAATATCCAGAGTACAGGATAATCAACGTTGACAAGTTGACATACGCAGGCAACCTTGCCAACCTCCGAGACATAGAAGACCAACCCAACTACCGTTTCGTCAAGATGGACATCTGCGATTTCCAGGGCATCTACGCATTGATGCAGGAAGAGAAAGTAGATGGCATAATCCATCTTGCTGCCGAGAGTCATGTCGACAGGTCAATCAAAGACCCATTCACCTTTGCCCAGACCAACGTCATGGGAACCCTCAGTCTCCTCCAGGCAGCCAAACTCTATTGGGACGGCAACTGGGACGGCAAGAGATTCTACCATATCTCCACCGACGAAGTTTATGGAGCCCTCGAGATGACACATCCAGAGGGAATAGAACCACCATTCACCACAAAAGCCTCTTCAGGAGAGCACCATTTGGCATACGGTGAGAAATTCTTCACCGAGGATTTGAAGTACCAGCCACACAGCCCGTACAGTGCAGCCAAAGCATCATCCGACCATTTCGTGAGAGCATTCCACGACACCTACGGCATGCCAACGATAGTCACCAACTGCTCCAACAACTACGGACCATATCAGTTCCCAGAGAAGCTGATTCCTCTCTTCGTCAACAACATCCGTCACCGCAAGCCATTGCCGGTTTATGGCAAAGGCGAGAATGTCCGTGACTGGCTCTTTGTCGAAGACCATGCCCGTGCGATAGATTTGATTTTCCATAAAGGCAAGATAGCAGAGACCTACAATATCGGAGGTTTCAACGAGTGGAAGAACATCGACATCATCCACGTGCCCATCAAGACCGTTGACCGACTTCTCGGCAGACCGGAGGGTGCTGATGAAGATTTGATAACCTACGTCACCGACCGAGCAGGTCATGACTTGCGTTATGCCATCGACTCCAGCAAACTCCAGAAAGAGTTGGGTTGGGAGCCATCCCTCCAGTTCGAGGAAGGCATAGAGAAGACAGTAAGGTGGTACCTCGACAACCAGGAGTGGCTGGATAACGTCACCTCCGGCGACTACCTCAAGTATTACGAAAACATGTATTCAAACAGATGAGAATATTAGTAACAGGCGGTACTGGATTTATTGGTTCCCATACAGTGATAGAACTTGTACAGGCGGGCCATCAGGTTCATGTACTCGACAACCTCAGCAACAGTTCAGAGATCTCCCTCAAAAGAGTGGCGGAGATACTGGGACTGGAGAGCATACCATTCACCAAAGGCGACATCAGAGACAAAGATATCTTGAACAAAGTTTTTGCCACTGGTGATTTCGACGCAGTGATACATTTCGCAGGACTCAAGGCAGTAGGCGAGTCAACCCAGAAACCTTGGGAGTATTACGACAACAACATAGCAGGAACACTCACATTGCTCGACGCCATGCGTTCCAATGGAGTGAAGAACATCATCTTCTCCAGTTCGGCCACAGTCTATGGAGACCCGCAGGAGATACCAATCAAAGAGACTTGTCCTAAGGGCCAGTGTACCAATCCTTACGGCTGGACCAAGAGCATGCTCGAGCAGATAATGATGGACATCCAGAAGGCAGACAGCGAGTGGAACGTCGTTCTTTTGCGTTATTTCAATCCTATCGGAGCCCATCCATCCGGCAAGATAGGCGAGAACCCCAACGGCATACCAAACAACCTCATGCCTTATATCACACAGACAGCCATAGGCAAGAGGGCAGAACTCGGCATCTTCGGCAACGACTATCCAACCCCTGACGGTACCGGTGTAAGAGATTACATCCATGTGGTAGATTTGGCAAAAGGCCATGTGGCGGCATTGAAAGCCATAGACCGCAAGTGCGGACTTGCCATCTACAACCTCGGCACAGGCAAAGGTTATTCAGTGCTTGATGTAGTCAACGCCTTCCAGAAAGCCAACGGAGTCAAAGTGCCATACAGCATAAAGCCAAGGAGAGCGGGCGACATAGCAACCTGCTATTCCGACCCGACAAAAGCCAACCAAGAGTTAGGCTGGAAAGCCCAGTACGGCATTGAAGAGATGTGCCGCGACTCATGGAACTGGCAGAAAAAGAACCCTAACGGATTTGAATAGCAAAAGTGTAATTTTTTTAAAGTTTTGCTAATGAAGATAGTCTATCGTACTGATTATATGGATAATCTGGGGAATATAAAAAACTGATTTGAATTATGAAAGGAATAGTACTTGCAGGAGGGTCAGGAACAAGACTCTATCCAATCACCAAAGGCGTCAGCAAGCAGATGCTGCCGATATACGACAAACCAATGATCTATTATCCAATCTCAGCACTCATGCTGGCAGGGATAAGAGAGATACTGATTATCTCCACACCATGGGATTTGCCAGGATTCCAGAGACTCTTGGGAGACGGCAGCGACTATGGAGTAAAGTTCGAGTATGCAGAGCAGCCTTCACCTGATGGACTTGCCCAGGCATTCATCATAGGAGAGAAATTCATAGGCAACGACTCAGCATGCCTTGTTTTGGGAGACAACATATTCCATGGGGCAGGATTCACCGGACTCGTCAGAGAAGCCGTAAGGACAGCCGAGCAAGAGAGCAAAGCCACAGTTTTCGGATATTGGGTAGCCGATCCGGAGAGATACGGAGTGGCAGAGTTCGACAAGAGCGGCAACTGCCTCTCGATAGAAGAGAAGCCAAAAGAGCCAAAATCCAATTATGCGGTAGTAGGACTCTATTTCTATCCGAACAAAGTGGTAGAAGTAGCCAAGAACATAAAACCATCTGCAAGAGGCGAGTTAGAGATAACAAGTGTCAACCAGAAGTTCCTCGAAGATGGCGAGTTGAAAGTACAGGTCTTCCCAAGAGGCTTTGCGTGGCTTGATACCGGGACTCATGACTCCTTGTCAGAGGCAAGCACCTTTGTAGAAGTCATCGAGAAACGCCAGGGACTGAAGATAGCCTGCCTCGAAGGCATAGCCTACAGAAACGGCTGGATAACCGAGCAGCGTCTCCGCGAGATAGCCCAGCCAATGCTCAAAAACCAATACGGCCAGTACTTGCTGAAAGTCATAGACGAATTAAATTCAGAAGTAAACTCAACATCATTCTCGAAGTAAGAATATAAAATTATGGCATCGTTGAGTTTCTGACTATTGTTGAAAAAATTAAAACCCGTATTTTTATATGAAACACATAATAATTCGAAATTTTGGTCCGATAAAAGAAGCAGATCTTGAGTTGGGTAAAGTTAATGTAATAACTGGGTTGCAGAGTTCCGGGAAAAGTTGTGTGCTGAAGATTGCGTGCTATTGTACATGGGTGGAAAAGCGAATTGAAATGACTCAGAAAATGAATGGTTTTGGAAAAGAGACTTCATTCATTGATTTGATGACTGAGTACTATAACATGATTGGGTATGTCAAAGAAACTTCATATATAGAATACGAAAGCAGTTATATTCGTTTTTGGTATGATCATTCAAAGAGAAAGTTTGACATGCAGTGGAGAACTCATCATTGGGATTATCGCAGGCCAAAAATTAGTTATGTGCCAGCAGATAGGAATCTTGTTGCTGCTATACCAGCATGGAGCGGTGTGGCGATTGATAGAAACATGTTGGAGTTTATGTCTGATTGGGACAAGGCACGTAAATGTTTGAAGAAAGAGTCAAATTTTTTGAATCTTGGTTTGAACTATGAATATGATGCTGCAGCTGGGACAGATTCAGTTATATTAGGAAATGGTCGAACATTGAGTTTGAAATCTAGTTCAAGTGGCATTCAGTCACTGTTGCCTATGTTTGTCCATATCGATTATTTGACAAAAGGTCAATATTCTGATTTTTCATCACAAATCAAATATGAAGATAAAGAAGAACGAAAGAATCTCCGTTCTGCAATATATGAAATGTATCAGAAAAAACAGACAGGTGATTCTATTTTATCCGTTACCATAGATGGTTTTAATTATGTCTTTTCAAACAAAAAACATGCTGAAAGATTTGAAAAACAATATAATCGGTATATCAATGTAGATCATAGTGAGATTTTTCTTGAAGAACCCGAAGGTAATCTTTTTCCTCCAACACAATGTCAGTTAGTAAATTGGTTGGTAGATGCGCGGGATATTCATGACGATATGCTGTTCATAACCACTCATAGTCCGTATATTCTTAATCAGTTAGTGAAACTTGTTCCGAAAGGGCTGAAAGTATTTTTTACTCATGAAGATGAGGCGGTTGAACATGAATATTCTGTTAAAAGTCTCTCTGACGAGGAAGTCCGTGAAATGTATGATGGTGGGGTAGATATTTTCTTTAATTTTGAGATGTACATATGAAAAATAAACTCACTTTTGTGATACCTGAATGTTATGTAGATACGAACCTTGTTGAGCTTTTGTTGGATTGCAATGTCAATCATCAGCATTGTTGTTCAAAGGTAGTTGGTACAATGATAAAAAGTTATGGAGATAGTTTTGCAATAGGTATCATAGATAAGGATAAAGTGGAGTTGGGATATTTGAGAGAATGTGATGTTTTAGCACAAAAAGGACATTTGACTATACATAAGCATAGAGAGCGACATCATTATTTGATAACTATTGCACCAGCAGTTGATAAGTTTATTCTTGATTGTGCAAAAGAACAAAATGTTGATTTGGATGGGTTTTATTTGCCATCTAATTTGAAATCTTTTACGAGGGAAACAAAACAGGTTACTTCCAATAAAGATGGACGATTTAAACAATTATTTTCTGTTATAGCAGGAAATTCAGAGATGATGGCATTGAAGAATGTTCTGAAGTATTTAAGTGAATATCAGTATAAGGTTGATTTGAATGAGTTGAAATCATTGTTTGCAGAATAATAAGTCATAGATGAATTAAAATCAGAAGTCAACTCAACATCATTTTCGAAGTAAGGCAGAGTCTTGATGGCAAAAGAAGTGGCAAATAGGAATACGACGATAGATTTGATGAAGTATGTGGCGGCTATGATGATAGTCGGTATACATACTCAGTTGTTGTCGGATGTGAACGAGAATCTGGGATTCGTTGTCGTGCAGGTTATTTGTCGCCTGGCAGTTCCATTCTTTGCCATGACAACCGGATATTATCTTGCAAAGCAGATAGATGAGGGAAAGAAAAGCCGTTTTGAAATTCTGAAAAAGCATTGGCTCAAGATATTTGTCATATATGCAGTATGGACAGCAATCTATTTCATATACACCGTATTGACAAGAGATGAGAGTATTTTGTCAATAGCACATTGGTATGCGGTTGATACTCTTCTGTATGGATGCCATTATCATTTGTGGTACCTCCTGGCATTACTTTTTGCCTTGCCGCTGATGGTATTGGCATGGAGAAAAGAGTATTGCTTGCCGTTAGGAGTTATAGCGGTAGTGATGTATCTTGGTTATACATGGATATATCTGCATGGAGTGACAAGTATAACCGCAGTAGCAGGAGTGCTGATGCTGTTTCCATATATGTTGATAGGCGGAATTATGAATGGAGTTTCAGTCAAAAAGACCAAAATAGCAGTAGTTGTTTTGTTGTTGTGTTTAGTCTTGCAGACAATAGAGGCATTTCATTTAAGAAGTATTGGTTATGAGAAGTGGACATATATAGCGAGTGCAATGTTGAGTGGTGTGGCATTTTTCATGATGACAATTTCCATCCGAAGGACAGAGACAAACGACAAAGCAATGCGATTTGAGTCATTGCTCGGCAAGATAAGCCTATTCGTTTATTGTGCTCATCCGATATTTGTTGAATTGTTGAGTCTTAGAATTTCCTCATCGGTGATAGTTTATTTTATTTCGTTAGTTGCAACATCGTTGGTGGGGTATTTGTACTATATGACTAAAACTGGAGTTGCTGGATTAAGAAGAGATAGTTAAATGCTATGTTTGAAGAATAAGAAGTTGATATGAATAACAAAAAAATATATTTGTTGCTTTTGTTTACTTTTGGCGTTGTATTTTGTGTTATGAATTTTTTAACGCCAATGTCAGGTGACGATTATGTTTATTGCTTTTTCTTTGACAAAAATCCAATTGTGCGTCCAACCCCAGAAAGGGTTACATCTTTCGTTATGTTGTTGGAGTCAATGTGGAATCACTATTTAGTAGTCAATGGAAGATTTGTTACTCATGTGATAGTACAAGTCTTTTGTGCGTTGTGGGGTAAAATTTTATTCAATATTGCGAATGCTTTGGTTTTTATGGCATTCTTGCATGTCCTTGTATTGTTGAGTAGACACAAATATTCTGTCCTTGTTTTGGCAGTTGCTTACCTTGTGAGTATGTGCATATTACCATATCCTGGACAGACAATGTTATGGATGGCTGGATCTATGAATTATTTGTGGCCTGTTACAGCAGCACTTTTGTATATATATTGGTTGCAAAATTATGTTCCCAAAAAAGAGAAATGGTGGAAATATCCATTGGTCGGAATAATTACTTTGATGATTTCATGGACAAACGAGAGCGTTAGTGCGCCTATTGCATTTGGTCTGTTTATATATTTTATTGCCAACCTTAAAACATTTAAAGGGTTAAATATTAGTGCTTTTATTGGATATGCGATTGGAGTTTCATTAGTTATCTTTTCTCCAGGAACATTTAGTAGAATTGGAAGTGATGAAATGGTAATTGTGCCATTGTGCATCGATCAGTTCTTTTTTATTCACACTTACAATATGCTTTATAACTTTATAAATACAATATTCCCATTGATAGTGTTGGTTGTTCTTGTCTATAAGTTTATCAAAGAGTTTTTTAAACGACCAATGAAGATATTTGGCAGTTTGTATGGGTGCTTGTTTTTAGCATTTGTTTTGTTTTTGTGGACCTTGGGAATGATTGATTCTAGAATATATTTTGGAGTTTCTGTAGTTAGTTTTGTTATTGTATTAAAATGGATGTATCCATCAATACTGAAAATAAGAACAAATAGGTATCTAGCAATAGCAATGTGTCTATTGTGTATTGTCCCTTCGTATAGCGCAATATCAGCTACTTATAAATATTATGTGGCAGATAAAAAAGCCACAGAGTTAGTATTGTCGTCTCCAAGTAGGTGCGTTATACCAATGCAAAAAGTTCCAGAGAGTTCCAGATATTGTTTTTACGGAGGTATGGAGTCGTTAACACCATACAATTATGATCATACTCGGTTGAAAAAGTTTTATTACGAAAAAGATTATCTTCAAGCATTGCCAAATGATGTGTATGAAGCATGGAAAAATGACACGCTATTACAACTTACGTCAGTTAATGTGCTTAAACTGCCATCAGAACAAGAGGTTAGGCATCATGCATTTGCTATATATAAGTATTTGGATTGTACTGATTATTTATTGCCAAGACAAAAGGCCATTAGAAGATTGTTCAATAGTTTAACGACAGAATCAAGAGAAAAAGTTTATTATATAGAACAAGGAGATAGTAGTTATCTTATCTTTCCGAAAGTGGAAAATGTTATAAGTATTGATATTCCGATGGTGATAAATGGGGAAGAAATTACGGTTGAATATCAACAATAATATATTGTGTATGAGTTGCGAAGTAACTGGTTTTAATTATGAAAAAAATAACAATATTAGTTCCAGCATATAATGAAGAGGCATCATTGCCAAGATTATACGAGGTATTGTGTAAAGTTATAAACTCTATTGACAAATATGACTTTGAGTTGCTGTTTGTCAATGATGGCAGCCGTGATAGAACTATAGATGTAATAAAAGAGTTGAGAGCAAAAGATAACAGAGTATCGTACGTTGACCTCTCACGCAACTTTGGTAAAGAAAATGCCATGCTCGCCGGCTTTGACTACGCCAAAGGCGATGCAGTCATCATAATGGATGCCGACCTACAGCACCCGCCTTATATTATTCCCCAATTCATTGAGAAATGGGAACAAGGATACGACGATGTCTATGCGGCAAGAAAAACCAGAGGAAAGGAATCATGGTTGAGGAAAAAACTGACCATGACCTATTACAATATTTTGAAAAGATCGTCAAGAGTTGATGTGTTGCCAAATGTTGGTGATTTCAGATTATTGGACCGCAAATGCATAGATGCCCTCAAGCAGATGCGCGAGT
>JAZUKZ010000041.1:0-64409 GCA_045643545.1 Candidatus Aphodosoma sp.
AATTTCCTGAGGAGCATGTGAGGCATACCTGGCAACAAAAAAATCAGTCAAAAGTAAACCAAAATCAGTAATAATTTAAATCAAGTCAACCTAAGTCAGGAATAAGACAAAAATAGTCAACTAAAATCAGGAAACTACACACCGACAAACATTTTTAGAAAAAATAACAAAAAAGTTTAATTGAATGCTTTTAAGTGCTAAAAATAGAAAAAACTCAACGAGTTACGGGAGTTTTTTGAAAGTTGGGATGTGCTGATGGTTTTGAGATTAGGTTTTGAATTATTGGGACAATATATATAATATATAATGTGTGGATGGGTTTTTGTGAAGGAAAACAGGTGGAGATCCGGCTTGAATGAGTGGATTTTAAAGTGATGAAAATGACCTTTGTAAGTTGTTGATTCTCAATGCATGCCCTGTATGGGAGATGTATGGGGAATGGGACTGATTTGGAGTTGGTTTTGTGGGGTCCGGGAGCGGGAATGGGAGCGGGATGACAGGCGGCAGGTCAATGTTACGGCAATGTTGCGGAGCGGCCTTGTTGTGACGTTTGGTGTCGGAGGTGAGCGTGAATTTTTGTAAAAAGATTGGTGCTGGAGATGAAATTTGGGGATGAGAGTTGAATTTTGCGAAAAAGTTTGGTTATGTTGGTATTTATTAGTAACTTTGCAGATTAAATATGAATATATAATTAGGTATAGAATATATGCTTTTCAATCAGATTATTGTAGGTCCAATCCATAGCAGGAGGTTTGGTAAATCGTTGGGAGTCAATATCTTGCATAAAGAGGCTAAGATATGTTCCTTCAATTGTATTTATTGTGAGTGTGGTTTGAATTTCTCGGGTGAGAGTCCTCTTCCGCAGAGGTTGGAGGTCCGTCATGCGCTGAAGGCGCGTCTGAAGAAGTTTCAGAAAGAGGGAGAACCGATAGATGTGATAACATTTGCGGGGAACGGAGAGCCTACGACACATCCGAAGTTTTATGAGATAGTCAAGGACACAATAGAGTTGAGGGATCATTATTACCCAGAGGCCAAAGTGACTGTTTTGTCGAATGCCACCATGCTTGGACTGTCGAAAGTGAGAGAGGCGCTCAAGTTGGTGGACAACAACGTGTTGAAGTTGGATTCAGCCATTCAGGAGACAGCTGAGAGAATCAACAAGCCTGTAGGCAATTATTCGGTGGCAAAAGTCATTGAGAATATGAAGAAGTTCAATGGCGAGTATTGGGTTCAGACCATGTTCCTGAGGGGCAGTGTGAATGGAGTTCCTGTTGACAATACCACTGAAGAAGAGATAAATGCTTGGGTGGCAGCACTTGCCGAGATAAAGCCTAAAGGCGTTCAGCTTTATTCGATAGACAGGCCGACTCCTTATGACACCTTGACCAAGGTTGAGGGACAGGAACTTGAGGTGATAGCCGAGAGAGTCAAGGCGATGGGAATGGAAACATTAGTAACATATTAAAAAGATTATAAGATGGATTTGGTTATTTATAATACGCTCAGCCGTAAGAAAGAGGTTTTCAAGCCGTTGCATGAAGGAAGAGTAGGTATGTATGTTTGCGGACCAACGGTTTATGGTGATGGACATCTCGGTCATGCCCGTCCAGCGATAACATTTGACACATTGTACAGATACCTGATGCATCTTGGGTATAAAGTGCGCTATGTGAGGAACATAACTGATGTGGGCCATTTGGAGCATGACGCGGATGAAGGAGAAGACAAGATAGCAAAGAAAGCGCGCCTTGAGCAGTTGGAGCCAATGGAAGTGGTTCAGTATTATACACTTAGGTATCATAAGGCAATGGAGAAACTCAATGTGCTGCCTCCATCGATAGAACCACATGCGTCTGGCCATATCATAGAGCAGATTGAGTTTGTGAAAAAGATACTTGAGGCAGGTTTTGCCTATGAGAGCCAGGGTTCGGTATATTTTGACATAGAGGCATATAACAAGAAATACCATTACGGCAAGTTGTCCGGAAGAAATATCGATGAGTTGCTTGAGACAACCCGCGAGTTGGACGGACAGAGCGAGAAGCGCAGAACCATGGATTTCGCATTGTGGAAAAAGGCTGCGCCAGAGCATATTATGCATTGGCCATCGCCATGGAGCGAAGGATTCCCAGGATGGCACCTTGAGTGCTCCACCATGGGGACAAAGTATTTAGGCGAGCGTTTTGACATCCATGGAGGCGGAATGGACCTCATGTTCCCTCATCACGAGTGTGAGATTGCGCAAAGTGTTGCTGCACTGGGGCATGAGACTGTGAATTATTGGATGCACAACAACATGATCACCATCAACGGACAGAAGATGGGCAAGTCGCTCGGCAACTTCATCACCCTCGATCAGTTCTTCACTGGTAATCATGAGTTGCTCACCCAGGCATATTCGCCAATGACAATCAGATTCTTCATACTTCAGGCTCATTACCGTTCGACAGTAGATTTCTCGAATGAGGCATTGATAGCATCAGAAAAGGGATTCGCCAGACTGATGGAAGCATACGAACGCCTGCAGAAGATTCAGGGTGCAGAGACCAGTTCGGTAGACGTCAAAGGCTTGAGGGACAAATGCGAAGAAGCAATGTGCGATGATTTGAACACACCTATAGTTATCTCGCATCTCTTTGATTCAGCCAAAGCCATCAATTTGGTTTCAGACGGCAAGGCGACAATCTCCAAAGAAGATCTCGAAGAACTCAAAGCAACATGGAAAGTGATGATAGAAGACATCCTCGGTTTGCAGAAAGAGAATGCAGGCGGTGGTGAGAACTCTGCATTCAAAGGTGCTGTAGATCTGTTGCTTGAGATGCGCCTTGAGGCAAAACGCAATAAAGACTGGGCGACATCAGATAAAATCAGAGATGAGTTGGCCAAATTAGGTTTTGTGGTCAAAGACAAGAAAGATGGTTTCGAATGGAGCCTTTGATATGAAAGAGAGAGAAAAGAAACTCGCCGCTTTCGAGCGACTCCTCAACATCATGGATGAACTCAGGGAGAAATGTCCCTGGGATAGGAAGCAGACCTTTGACTCATTGCGATGCAATACCATTGAAGAAGTGATGGAACTTGCTGAGGCAGTGGAAGATAAAGATATGCGAGAAATAAAAGAAGAGTTGGGCGATGTGATGCTGCATCTCGCATTCTACTCAAAAATGGCAGAAGAGACCGGCGATTTTGACATCGGAGACGTCTGCAATGGCATTTGCGAGAAAATGATAGGCCGTCATCCTCATATTTATGGTGAGGCAAAAGCCAAAACCGCTGAGGATGTGCTCAATAATTGGGAGAAAATAAAAGAAAAAGAGCGCAAAGGCGAGAAAAGAGTGCTTGATGGAGTGCCAAAAGGATTGCCATCCCTGATAAAAGCCAGCAGGATTCAGGAAAAAGCCTCCAGGGTAGGTTTTGACTGGGAGAAAAGAGAAGACGTTTGGGAGAAAGTCCGTGAAGAGATAGGAGAAGTAGAACAAGAGATGAAAAACGGACAAGATGCTGATATAGAGGGTGAATTTGGGGATTTGCTCTTTTCGATAGTCAATGCCATGAGACTTTGGGGGGTAAATCCAGACAATGCCTTAGAGAGAACAAACAGGAAATTCATAGGCCGATTCAACCAGATAGAAGAAGGGGCGAAGGCTCAAGGCAAGAGAGTCTCCGAGTTGAGCCTTGATGAGATGGAAGAATTGTGGCAGAAAGCTAAAAACGTAAAATACTGATAGTTATGAAAAGAGTGATTTTTCTCGTGTTAGGAATAACTGCTTTTGTAAGTTCGTATGGTCAAGTCGAAGTGAGGAAGATTGACTCACAGATGAATACCAACGGACATGCTGTATATATATTGCCAAAGAAAAAACTGGTGATAGCAGCAGTGGCAGAGTGCACAATGGAAAAGCCAGGACCATTTGCTCAGTATGCCAAGAGGTATCTTGCTGTAGATAATGCGATTATGAGTGAGAGCAGACGTTGGAGCCTCGTGAGAGTAGAGGTGGAAGAGCAGTCTGTGGATGACAGTACTAAAATGTTTGCAGTGATAGGCAAAGGCGAGTTAGAGTATGCAAAAGAGAAGAAGCCAAAGAGAGTGGCGAAACTCATTCAGACAACAGACACTACTATTCATTTTGGCATGGAATGCCTTGGAGAAGAAGCACTTGTGTCAACATCCATTCCGAAAATGGCAGAACTGGCAGCAAAGCAGATTTATCAGATCAGAGAATCGAGAATGGCTTTGCTTACAGGAGATGTCAACCATCAGCCAGACGGGAAAGCATTGCAGATAATGATGGACCGACTCGACAGACAGGAAGAGGAATTGGTTGCTTTGTTTGTAGGCAAAACGGTCAAATTCAGAGATATGAGGAAGTTTGAGATTGATGCTGACGATGATTTGAGCAATTATGTCGCAGGAAGAATCAGTACCGTAGAGGGGTTGAAGGAGGCAGACGAAATGATAGGCACTCCTATTTTTGTGAACATAGAGGCGCATAAAGTAGTGATGCCAAGTTTGAAAAAAGAGCCAAAAAAGAAAGGATATCGTGTAAACGTCTGTGGTACAGCGATAGTGACAGTTACCTGTGGCGATGTGACAGAAAAAGTCACAGTAAAGATGCCGCAGTTCGGATATGTGAAGTGGTTAGGGACAGAGATAGATGAAGTAGTCCTGAATCCAGAGACCGGCGAATTGGTGAAATATTCAGATTGAAAGTCAAAGTGCCTTGAAAAGCGATAATATCATAATAAAGAACGCCAGAGTACACAACCTGAAAGGGATAAGCCTGGAGATACCGCGCAATAAGTTGGTGGTAATCACAGGTGTATCCGGTTCGGGCAAATCCTCGTTAGCCTTTGACACAGTGTATGCCGAAGGAGAGAGAAGATATGTAGAGTCGCTTTCGAGTTATGTCAGACAGTTCCTCGGGCGAATGAACAAGCCAGAGGTAGATTTGATAAAAGGCATACCGCCTGCCATAGCCATCCAGCAAAAAGTAGTAAACAACAATCCCAGGTCGACCGTAGGAACGACGACCGAGATATATGACTATCTGAGAATGCTTTATGCCCGAATCGGAAAGACCTATTCTCCAATTTCCGGGCGTGAGGTCAAGAGACATACCATAGATGATGTCATAGAGTACATCACATCATTGGAAGAGGGGACCGCAGTTTCGGTGCTTATAGATACTGACCTGAGTGTAGATCAACTCGTAGCCCAGGGTTTCAGCAGAGTGATGGAAGACGGTGAGTTCAAGAGACTCAGCAGTCTGAAAGAAATCTCCAAGAAAGCCAAACTTGTAGTGGCGCATGTAAAAGCAGATAAAAGCAAAGAGTTGATAAACAGACTTTACGACTCAATAGAGACTGCTTTTTATGAAGGCAAGGGAAAACTGCAGGTTTATACATCGCGAGAGACGAGAAATTTCTCCAATGCTTTTGAGGCAGACGGCATAAAGTTCAATGAGCCAACCGACAAAATGTTCTCCTTCAACAACCCTTTAGGGGCATGTCCGGTTTGCAATGGATTTGGCAAGATTCTTGGAATAGATCCGAATTTAGTGATACCTGATTGGTCGAAAAGCATTTATGAAGATGCTGTTTTGCCATGGAGAGGCAACACAATGGGTTATCCAAAGAGACAGTTGATTCTGAATGCAGAGAAATTCGGGTTCCCGATCCACACGCCATATTACATGTTGACAGAAGAACAGAAAGCATTGCTGTGGAGTGGAAATGAGTACTTTACGGGATTGAACCAATTCTTCGAAGAGATAGAGACCAGGAGAGATAAGATACAATTCAGAGTTATGCTCGCGAGATACAAAGGCAAGACTGTTTGTCCGGAGTGTCATGGAACCAGACTGAAGAAAGAGGCAAGTTATGTGAAAGTCGGAGGCAAGAGCATTTCCGAACTTGTAGAGATGCCAGTTTCAAGGCTCAGCGAATTCATGGGAAACCTGAAACTCACCAGGACAGAGCACCAGACGGCAGACAGACTCATAAAAGAGATAACATCAAGGTTGGAATATCTGAAAAATGTGGGATTGGACTATCTGACACTGAACCGCCAGAGCAACACACTTTCCGGAGGAGAAAGTCAGAGAATCAATCTGACAACATCGTTGGGTTCGGCTCTTGTCGGCTCAATGTATGTGCTTGATGAGCCAAGTATCGGATTGCATCCATCAGATACGCAGAAACTGATGAAAGTGCTCAGACAGTTGCAGAAACTGGGTAATACAGTTATTATCGTCGAGCATGACGAAGATATCATAAAAGCGGCAGATTACATTATTGATATAGGTCCTCAGGCTGGAATGTATGGTGGGGAAGTCGTAGTGCATGGTACTCCAGACGTAGTGGCAAAACATAAGACATCGCTGACTGGCAAAGCATTGAGAGGTGAGTTTGCCAATTATGGCAATATTATTCCGCGAAAATCGACAAACTACATAGAAGTGGTCGGAGCGACGCAGAATAATCTGAAGAACCTGAATGTGAGATTCCCGCTTGGAGTGATAACAGTAGTGACCGGAGTCTCAGGTTCAGGAA
Source organism: Candidatus Aphodosoma sp. (assembly GCA_045643545.1). GTDB lineage: Bacteria > Bacteroidota > Bacteroidia > Bacteroidales > Paludibacteraceae > Aphodosoma. The sequence continues at coordinate 6,556 of JAZUKZ010000041.1, forward strand.
AGTCCTCATTAGTGAAAGATGTGCTTTACACAGGTCTAAGCAAAAAGTTGGACAAAGGGTCAACAGTCGATACCACAGTGCATTACAGCGATGTGATAGGGGCTACAAAACTGATAGATGATGTCCAGTTGGTGGATCAGAATCCAATAGGCAAGTCCTCCAGATCAAATCCTGTGACCTATCTGAAAGCATGCGATGATATAAGGAAACTGTTTGCAGACCAACCACTTGCAAAACAGATGGAATATACGCCAGCGTATTTCTCATTTAATGTGGATGGCGGAAGATGTCCTGAGTGTCAGGGTGAGGGGACAGTGACTGTAGAGATGCAGTTCATGGCAGATTTGGTTTTGCCGTGCGAAGCCTGTCATGGAACCAGATTCAAGAGAGAAATACTTGAAGTAAAGTATCGCGACAAGAATATTCACGACGTCCTTGAGATGACGATAGACGAAGCGATAGCGTTTTTTGAAGAGTCGCCAGAGTGTGCAAGCATAGTCAAGAAGATAAAACCTTTGCAGAAAGTCGGACTCGGCTACATAAAACTTGGTCAGAGTTCAAGCACTTTGTCCGGAGGCGAGAGCCAGCGTGTGAAACTGGCGTATTATTTGTCGCAGAGCAATAAAAATCAGCATATACTGTTCATTTTTGACGAACCGACGACAGGTTTGCATACGGCAGATATTGAGAAACTGATGACATCATTTGACGAACTTATAGCCTGCGGTCATACGATAATTGTTGTAGAACATAATCTAAATGTCATAAACAGAGCAGATTGGGTGATAGATCTTGGACCCGGAAGCGGAGAAAACGGAGGTGAGATAGTGTATGAGGGACCAGTGAAAGGAATGAAAGACTGTGAGAAGTCACTTACTGGTAAATTTATCTCATAATCAGAGAGTTAGATACTGCTGACGATTTTTTGATATTTTTTTCTCAAAATGTTTGGTTGAATGAGAAAAAGGTTGTACCTTTGCAGTCGCAAATGAGAGGGGCAAAATCCTCTTGAAAATATTCTTCCTTAGCTCAGTTGGTTAGAGCATCTGACTGTTAATCAGAGGGTCCTTGGTTCAAGTCCAAGAGGGAGAGCCCAAAGACATATATTCTTCCTTAGCTCAGTTGGTTAGAGCATCTGACTGTTAATCAGAGGGTCCTTGGTTCAAGTCCAAGAGGGAGAGCAAAAACGATTCCCGCGAGGGAGATTAATGAGGCAGAGGACGCGGGTCTTTTGCCTCATTTGTTATTATATCAAAACCAAATAAAAATGACAAAAGAGCAGAAATTTGACGAGAAGTACATGCGCATGGCCTTGATATGGGCAGAAAACTCGTATTGCGAGAGAAGGAAAGTAGGAGCCATATTGGTGAAAGACAATATGATAATATCTGACGGTTTCAATGGGACACCTTCAGGATTTCCCAATAAATGTGAGGATGACAATAATGCGTCGCTTCCATATGTGCTTCATGCAGAGGCAAATGCGATAACTAAAGTTGCCCGTTCGGGCAATAACAGTGAGAATGCGACTTTGTATGTGACTGCTTCACCATGCATAGAGTGTGCAAAACTCATAATTCAATCTGGAATCAAGAGAGTCGTTTATTACGAAGAGTACAGAATCACAGATGGAATTGACCTGTTGAAACGTGCAGGAGTCCAGGTAGAGAAGATAGATTTTTAATTTTCGCAGAGATGAAAAAGGTCCTGATATATATTTTGGTGCTGATACTTGGTATTTTCGTAGGAATACTGTTGGCACTTGTAAATGTAAGAGGATTGTTGGGCAATATATATAATAATGTGTCCGTCGGCAAGCATGCAGACAACAAAATGACAGAACTTTATGCCGTTTTGGATGCCATGTATGTTGATTCAGTGGATGTTGAAAAGATAGATGAGGCTGCTTTGGTGTATGCTTTGGAGCAGTTGGACCCACATTCATCGTATATTCCGAAAGAAGACCTGGCAGAGGCAAATGAGCAGTTAAACGGTTCATTCTCAGGTGTTGGAATTCAATTCAACATTCAGCAAGACACCATTTACGTAGTAGATGTAGTTTCAGGGGGACCATCAGAACGAGCAGGTATGATGGCTGGAGACAGGATAGTGGCGGTGGATGATTCTGCATTTGTCGGCAAAGGCATCAATAACGACAAAGTATTCAAGAAACTGCGAGGAGAGAAAGGTTCGACTGTTAAACTGAAAGTAGTAAGACACGGAGCCAAAGAGCCCCTTAACTTTGTGATAACCAGGGGAGATGTGCCAGTCTATACAGTAGATGCTGCTCATATGCTTACAGATAAGATAGGCTACATCAATATAAATACATTTGGACAAAACACTTATAATGAGGTTCTTGGCGGATTGGCTAAAATAAATAAAGCGGGGGCCAAAGCCGTGATTGTCGATTTGAGGGGCAATACAGGCGGTTATCTGGATGCTGCTGCAAATATTATCAACGAGTTTCTTGACCGTGGGGACCTGATAGTCTATTTGGAAGGGCGCAAGTGCAAAAGGGCTGATTACAAGGCAAATGGTTTTGGCTCATTCCAGAAAATGAAGTTAGTTGTCCTTATTGACGAGTTCTCGGGTTCAGCATCTGAGATTTTTGCGGGTGCCATTCAGGACAACGACCGCGGATTGATTATTGGAAGAAGATCGTTTGGCAAAGGCTTGGTGCAGAGACCATATAACTTCAAAGACGGAAGCGAGTTGAGGATTACCACCGCAAAATATTACACGCCATCAGGCCGTTGCATACAAAAACCATACGAAAAAGGTCGTCAGACAGATTACGACCAGGATATCTGGAACAGGTATCTGCATGGAGAGTTCTATAATGCAGATTCGATAAAACAGAACGATTCAGTTGAGTATAGGACTGTCAAGAAAGGAAGGATTGTTTATGGCGGAGGTGGAATCATGCCTGACATATTTATTCCGCGTGATACAACTGGTTATTCGGAATCCTTCAGTAATTTGGTTAATAAAACTCTGATTTACAGATTCTCGTTGCAATACACAGACAAGCACAGATCAGAACTCAAGAAATACAAAGATTGGAAAAGCCTTGAGGCTTATTTGATTAAGCAGAACCTTGTTCAGCAACTTGTGGCATTTGCGAAAGCGGAGGGTGTGACAGTAACAGCGAAAGACTTGGCGATTTCCAAATCGCTTATCAGTCAGCATATTAACTCTTATATTGTGAGAAATGTGATGACCGAGGATGATTTTTATCAGATACTGAACAAGTATGACAAGACCGTTCAGAGGGCAATTAAAGAATTGGAGAAATGACATACGCATTATTGATAGTTGGTTTTGTGCTTTTGGCTTTTTGTGCCGATTGGCTTGTTGATGGAGCGTCTGCTATAGCCAAAAGATTTCATATTTCAGACCTGATAATTGGTCTGACCATTGTAGCTTTTGGAACGTCAATGCCGGAATTTGTTGTGAATTTGTTTGCCTCGTTGGGTGGAAGCAATGAGATAGCGATGACTAACGTTTTGGGCAGCAATATTTTGAACACACTTGTGATCTTGGGACTGACGGCTCTGGTTTGTCCGATAAAAAGTTCGATAGAGACCATAAGGTTTGAAGTGCCATTGAGTATTTTGGCGGCGATGTTTGTGATGGTGCTTGGATCAGATTGCTTCAGCCGATTAGTCGGAGCGGATGGATTCGAGGGTGTGGAGTGGTGGAATGGACTGCTGCTGTTGGTTGGTTTCCTGTTTTTTATGGGGCATTCTGTGAAAAGTGTCATTCAAAACAGGAAAGAGCGTATGGCTGAGGATGTTGTGCTTGTGAATAAACCTGTAGAAGAGTTGATGAAGCCTTGGAAGGCAGTGGTGTTGGTGATAGTCGGACTTGTGGGTTTGACTGCTGGCGGAAAGCTGATAGTTGACAATGCGGTTGTGATAGCGAAGAGTTGGGGTGTGAGTGAAGCTGTTATCGGAGTGACCATTGTGGCGTTGGGAACGTCGTTGCCAGAGTTGGCGACATCGGTGGTGGCTGCTGTGAAGAAGAATACCGATCTGGCGATCGGGAATGTGGTAGGTTCGAATATTTTCAATATATTTTTCATTTTGGGAGTCAGTTCGTTGATCAAGCCGTTGCCATCGTACGGCAATTTGCTGATAGATTCGGCTATGGCATTGGCAAGCAGCATGTTGCTGTTGGCGTTTTTGCTTGATGACAAGGACAAGACCCTGTCGAGATGGGAAGGAGCGGTGATGTTGGCTCTGTATGTGGGTTATGTGGTTGTTTTGATTTATTGCTGACGGATTTCGGTTTCTTTTCATCTTATTTGGGAATGTTTCAGTCCCAGTTCCAGTTTTAGAATTTGTGGTATTTTCTGCACAAATGGGTTGTTTTGTGCAGAAATAGGTCTTGTGTAAGTTGCTGATTATCAATCTATGGTTCGATCATTCCTGCTTTGGGCTATTGATGGGGAAAATTGGTGTGTGGCAGTGAGTTTTTTTGTGTGTGGCAGTGAGTTTTTTTTGTGTGTGGCAGTGAATTTTTTGTGCGTGGTGGTGATTGTTGTGTGGGGGATTTGGGGGATGAGTTTTGAGGTGGTGGTGTTTTGATACAAAAAAGGAGTCAATGGAAATTGACTCCTTTTTTGGTAGCGGGATCGAGAATTGAACTCGAGACCTCCGGGTTATGAATCCGACGCTCTAACCAACTGAGCTACCCCGCCGAAATATATAATGAGTTAGATGAAAAATCCTTCTCAAATTTGCGACTGCAAAGGTACAACTTTTTCTTCAAGTGACCAAGGAAAATCGGAATTTTTTTTATTTTATTTTTTCGGCGATTTTCTGTGCTATCTCAGTCATCTCAGCATCAGTGAGTTTCAGCTTTGGATTTGAGAAGAGCATGTCTTTTTCGGTCTGCATTGGGACGAGGTGGACGTGTACGTGGGGGACTTCCATGCCGAGTACTGCGACTCCGACGCGCTGGCAGGGGATTGCCTTTTTGAGTGCGAGTGCGACTTTTTTGGCGAAGAGCATGAGTTCGGCGTATGTTTTGTCGTCGAGGTTGAAGATGTAGTCGTCTTCGATTTTTGGTATGACGAGTGTGTGGCCTTTCTGGAGTGGGTTGATGTCGAGGAAGGCGTAGTAGTTTTCGTCTTCGGCGATTTTGTAGCTTGGGATTTCGCCTTTGATGATTTTTGAGAATATTGTCATGGTCAGATTGATATTTCGAGGACTTCGAGTGATAGGATTCCTGCTGGGATTTGTATGTCGACTGTGTCTCCGAGTTTGTGTCCGAGGAGTGCTTTGCCGATTGGTGTTGATACGGCGATTTTGCCTTCGCGGAGGTTTGCCTCTGACTCGGATACGAGGGAGTAGATCATCTCGGCGCCGTTTTTCTTGTTTCTGACTTTGACTTTTGAGAGGATCTGGATTGTGTCGTTTGATATTTTTGACTCGTCGATGACGCGTGCGTTTGCGAGGGTGTCTTTGAGTTGTGCGATTTTCATTTCGAGCATTCCCTGTGCTTCTTTGGCGGCGTCGTACTCGGCGTTTTCGCTGAGGTCTCCTTTGTCGCGTGCTTCTGCGATTTGGGCTGAGATGCGGGGGCGTTCTACTGATTCGAGTTGTTTGATTTGCTCGATGAGTTTTTTGTAGCCGTCCTCGGTCATGTAGGTGTAAGCCATAGGTTGAATTTTTTTGTTCAAAAAAGTAATAAATAAACAGAAACCCAGCCAGTTAGCCAGATCTCCGCTGTTTTGTTATAATCTCTTATGTTTTGTAGTGCAAAGGTAGTGCTTTTTTTTGAGACTGCCAAATAAATTTACAAATTTTATGTTTTTCACCATTTTATTGGGTTGTGTCCGTGTTGGATGAGGTATTGGTTGCATTGTTGGAATTGCATTGAGCCCCAGAAGGAATCGGGTCTTTTGCGGTTTCCGTCGCTGAGTTTTCCCCAGGAAAGTCCGGATGGGTGTGTTGAGCGGATTATGAGGTGTCGGGTTTGGTCGATGAGTTGTGCTTTGGCCTGTGATGGGTTTCCCCAGAGGAGGAAGACCATGTTTTGGTTTGTTGCGGAGAGTTTTTGGATTGTGAAGTCGGTGAAGCTTTGCCATCCGAGTGTGGAGTGGCTCATCGGGGTGCCGGCCTGGACGGTGAGTATTGTGTTGAGGAGGAGTACGCCTTGCTGTGCCCAGTTGTGGAGGTTTGTGCTGCGGGGGGTGTTTTGTGTGCCGAATTCGAGGTCGAGTTCGCTGAATATGTTGTGCAGTGAGCTTGGGACTGGCTGTGTCTCTGGGACGGCGAATGCGAGTCCGATTGCGTTTCCGGGCTGTGGGTATGGGTCTTGTCCGAGGATTACGACTCGGGTTTGCTCGGGTTCGAAGAAGTCGAATGCGTGGAAGAGGTTTTCGCGTGCCGGGTAGACTGTCTGGGTGGCGTAGACTTGGTTTACGTTGTTGTGGAGTGCTGGGTTTGTGTATTCAGCGAAGAATGATTTCCATTTTGGGGAGAGCATGTTTTTTTGTGTTTTATGGCCTTGTGGGCGGTGTTTGGTAAAAAAAAGAGGCTTGCGGAATAGCAAGCCTCTCTCTTAAGAGTAGTATACCCGGTGGGGCTCGAACCCACGACCCATTGATTAAGAGTCAATTGCTCTACCAACTGAGCTACGGATACATCCTTATCTCATTTCGGGTGCAAAGGTACAACAATTTTTTGATATGGCAAGCGAATTGTCAAGAATTTTTTTCATTTTCTTCGTCGAAGTCAGTATTTCCTGATTCTACGAGGATGTTGTACCACATTATCAGCTTTTTAATGTCGCCGTTGTGGACTCTGTCGCGGTCGAAATTAGGGAGTACTTTGGCGAAATATTCGCGTAAAACGCTTCCGTCGGCCTTGGGATCGACTGAGCATTTGGCTCCGTTTTCGAGGCTGAGCATCATTTTCAGTACTTCGCGGAGTGGAATATCCTCGGTTTCGGTGAACATTGCGATGTCGGAGAGTGCAACGACTTTGTCGCGTGGGTATGAAGGGAATCGTTTGCCGTCGGTGAGCGATTCAACGATGATTACTGAGTTGTTGTGCGAGACGAGTTTGTAGAGTCCGCCCTTTCCAGAAATTGAAAGAATCTTCTTAAGCATAATGATTGTGTTTAGATTTTACGGCGGCAAAGGTACAAAAAATTCCAAATACGGAGGTAAAAAATGGGGATTTTTTTATGCACAAAAGTTAAAGGGAATGTTGTGTGTTAAATATTGTAATATATAATGTGTATTTGAATTTTTTTTTGTAATTTTGCAAGTTGGAAAGTATGTGAAGGTGTGGTTGAGTATAAGTAAAGAAATAAGGCATAAAAAATATGAATAAGACATTATTGATGATTTTGGATGGATGGGGAATAGGAGATGGCGGCAAGGGTGATGTTATTTCGCAGGCTGCTACTCCGTATTGGGATAAATTGTTGGATAAATATCCTCATTCACAGTTGTTTGCTTCGGGGGAGAGCGTTGGTTTGCCGGACGGGCAGATGGGAAATTCGGAGGTTGGACATCTGAATATTGGAGCCGGAAGGGTGGTTTATCAGGATTTGATGAAGATAAACAAGGCGTGCGAAGACATGTCTATTATGCAGAATAAAGCCATTCAGCGTGCAATGAAATATGCCAAGACGCATGATTGTAAGTTGCATTTTATGGGTTTGGTGAGCGATGGCGGCGTGCATAGTGAGATAAAACATGTGATGTGTTTGTCGGATATTGCGAAAAAAATGGGTATTACTCATCATTATGTGCATTGTTTTACGGATGGTAGAGATACAGATCCGCGCAGTGGGGTTGGTTTTATAAAAGAGCTTGATGAGCACATCAGACCAAACGGTGGAGAGGTGGCTTCGGTGATTGGGCGTTTTTATGCGATGGACCGAGACAAGCACTGGGAGAGAATCAAGATTGCATATGATGCGATGGTCTATGGTTTTGGTGCTAAGTACCAAGATTTGATGGAGGCTATGAATGCTACTTATTTCAAAGAGATAACTGATGAGTTCATCCAGCCGATAATTCATGTGGATTATGATGGAAAGCCTATTGCGACTATTGCGGACGGTGATGTCGTGATATTCTTCAATTATAGAAATGACCGTGCAAAAGAGATCACCAGGGTGCTTACCCAGGAGGACATGCCGGCATGGGCTATGAAGAGACTTGATCTTCAGTTCTATTGCATGACTCCGTATGATGCCAATTTCAAGGATGTAAATATTATTTTTGACAAAAAGAATGTCAAAGAGACACTGGCGGAGACGATAGCAAAGGCAGGCGGCAAGCAGTTGCACATAGCAGAGACAGAGAAATATGCGCATGTGACTTTCTTTTTGAATGGAGGACGTGAGGATGCCTTTGAGAATGAGGACCGTATATTGATAGATTCGCCAAGAATCAAGACATACGACATGCAGCCTGAGATGAGTGCGTACGATGTGGCAAATGCCCTTTCGGCACAGCTTGACAGACAGTATTATGATTTGGCCGTAGTGAATTTCGCCAATGGCGACATGGTAGGCCATACTGGAAAATACAAAGCTATCTGGAAAGCCGTGGAGGCTGTGGATGAATGCCTTAAGCAGGTTGTGGAAACAGCAAGGAGGAAAGGGTACAAAGTGATAATCATAGCAGATCATGGCAATTGCGACAACGCATTGAATAGCGATGCTTCTGAGAACACTGCCCATTCGCTCAATCCAGTGCCATTTGTATATGTGGATGATGATTATCAGGGAAGCGTGAGAGACGGAATTTTGGCAGATGTTGCTCCATCGGTGCTTGCAGTAATGGGAGTAGATAAACCAGAAGAAATGACCGGAAACAACTTAATTGGTTGAAAAATACAGAGATTATGAAAAAGATATCTTTTATTTTGGCAGTTCTGGCGATAAGTGCAAATGGATTTTGCCAGTCGGTAAAGGCACAAGATGACTATGTGTTTATGAAAATTGGGGGCCGTGAGATCATGAAGTCCGAGTTCGACTACATCATGAACAAAAACATGGCAAACAGCAATGGTGCAGCGACCGATGAGGCAGAACAGAGAAGACTGTTTGAGAATTTCAAGTTGAAAGTGATTGAGGCAGAGAACCTTGGCATGGATACAACAGTGAAATTTATCAAAGAGTTCACCCAGTACAGAGCCCAGTTGGCAGCGCCATATCTGAGAGACGACTCATTGAACAACAGCCTTTACAGAGAGGCATACGAGCATTACAAACAAGACTGCGAAGTGAGCCATATCCTCATAAAAACCGGAATGGATGCTTCGGAGAATGACCTCAGAGTCGCTTTTGAGAAAGCGAGAAGAATAAAAGCCAGACTCAAAACAGAGGATTTCGGCAAAGTGGCAGACGAAGTGAGTGATGACCCATCAGTAAAGACCAATCATGGTTATTTAGGTTATTTCACAGCCATGCAGACTGTCTGGGAGTTTGAGAAAGCCATGTACGACCTGCCAATTGGAGTAGTGTCGGACCCTGTCCGTACTCCATACGGCTATCATATCATTCTGGTACACAGCAGGAGACCTGCTCTTGGGCAGATTCATGCAGCGCATATCATGAAAGTCGATAACGACAGAATTCATCCAAGTGTCAGAGAACAGACAGAGATAGAGATAAAAGATTTCAAGAGAAGACTCAACAACGGAGAAGACTTTGCGGCAATGGCCAAAGAGTACAGCGAAGACCGTGCGTCAAAAGACAAAGGCGGTGATTTGGGTTGGTTCGGCATCAACAAAATGGTGCCTGAGTTTGAGAAAGTAGCCTTCTCGCTCAACAAGGGTCAGATCTCAGAGCCATTTCACACAGAATTCGGATGGCATATTGTCAAAGTGCTTGACCGCAGACTGATAGGCAGTTTCGAGTCAAAGAAAGCCGAGATAGGCAGACAGATGAAACTTGACTCAAGGTCAACAGCGGCTGTTGAATCATTTGTGAGAAAGAAAGTTGCGGAACTCGGTTTGACAGTAGATACAGCAAAGGCGATGGCAGTCAGCGAGTTGATGTATAAAGTGAATCCAATAGACTCAGCCTTCCAGCCATTGACAGAGAACATGACAGAGACTGTAGTGGCATACGGCAGCAATAAATTCTCCCAGAGAGATTTTGCGAAATATTGCATGGCATATGCTGTAACAAACCTCAGAGACTCAGCGTATAACAAATGGATAGACCATTTTGTGGCATTTCTTGTGACAGAAGATGAGAACATGCAGCTTGAGGCAAAACATCCAGAATTTGCAAATCTTGTCAGAGAGTATCATGATGGAATACTTCTTTTTGAGATATCCTCTCAGGAAGTTTGGGACAAAGCCGCAAAAGACAGTGTCGGACTTGAGAAATTCTATAAGAAACACAAAAAAGACTATGCGTACAGCAAACCAAAGTTCAAAGGCCTGATAATCTACTGCAAAGACAAAACCACACTCAAGAACGTGAAGAAAACCATTGCCAAGAAGAGTGATGAAGAGGCATTCAAGTTGCTCAAAGGCATGGCAGATGTCTATGTTGTAGGAGGAGAATGGGAGTTGGAGTATGCTGATAAAGAGATAAAAGGATTGCCAGTGGTTTACAAGAGAGGCAGTATTGTGAAGAAACATCCTTTGAAATATGAGGAAGTAAAGGGTATTGTGACCACAGACTACCAGAACTGGCTTGACCAGCAGTGGATAGAGAGACTCAGAGAAAAGTATACAATAGAATACACCGAATAATATGAAAAGATACATCCTGTTCGCATTGTTGTTGCTCCTTTGGCAGTCATCGTATTGTGCAAACGAGAACGATACAACAGACCGCAAAGCGCAGTTGCCCCCAGAGAGCCAGTTGATAGATGGTGTTGTATGGGTGGTGGGCGATGAGGCCATACTCCGTTCGGAGGTAGAGCAAGAGAGAATCAGAGCCCAGTATGAAGGAACTCGAATTCCGGGTGAGCCATATTGCCTTGTGCCAGAGCAGATTGCGATACAGAAACTCTTCAAACACCAAGCAAAGATTGACAGTATAGAAGTAAACGACGGTCAGGTGGATATGCAGGTAAATGCCCAATTGAGTTTTTATCTGCGAGAAGTAGGCAGCAAAGAGAAACTCGAAGAATATTTCAGCAAAACTATGGCTGAGATAAAAGAAGAGATGCGTCAATCTGTTGCAGACCAGTCGCTTGTGCAGCAGGTGCAGATGTCCCTTGTGGAGAATGTGAAAGTAACTCCAGCCGAAGTAAAGAGATATTACAACAACCTCCATGAAGACTCCATTCCGATGGTTCCTGCCAAAGTCGAAGTGCAGATAATAACGATAGAACCACCGATTCCGCAAGAGGCTATAGAAGAGACAAAGAACCAGTTGAGAGATTTTGCTGATAGAGTGAACAGTGGAAAAGCAGATTTCTCGGTTTTGGCAAGACTTTATTCAGATGATGTCGAGACTGCGAAGAGAGGTGGAGAGATAGGTTTTGTAGGCAGGGGAGCATTAGTGCCAGAGTTTGCTGCAGCAGCCTTTGCTCTTTCAGAGCCAGGAAAGATAAGCCGAATTGTAGAGACAGAGTTTGGATTCCATATCATTCAGCTTATAGAGAGACGAGATGACAGAATAAACTGTCGTCATATTTTGCTTAGGCCAAAAGTTACTGCCGAAGTCAAAGTGGCTGCATTAGAGCAACTTGACACACTGGCTGGAGATATAAGAATGGGAAAGATTCCATTTGAGGCCGCAGCTCAGATGTTCTCGTCCGACAAAAATACAAAGATGAATGGCGGTGTGCTGATGAACCAGAACGATGGATCGTCCAAGTTCGAATATCAAGACCTTCCTTCAGAAATAGCCAAGAAAGTGCATGATATGAAAGAAGGCGAGATTTCGGAGCCATTTGTCATGTTCTCAGAAGAGTTAAACCATGAAGTGTTTGCGATAGTCAGAGTTAAGAGCAAGACCTCCAACCACAAAGCAAATATTGAGGATGATTATCAAGTGCTGAAGACCATGTGTGAGAACGAGAGAAAGCAGAAAGTGATAGAAGAGTGGCTGATAAACAAGATAAAAGAAACTTACGTATTTATCTCGCCAGAGTGGAGAGACTGTGAGTATCATTATAAAGAGTGGATTAGATGAGAAGAATTTTTGGTTTGATTGTTTTGATGCTGGGACTTTGTCTCGGGTATGCCAATGCCCAGGAAGACAAGGCTCCAACAGAGTTGATGCAGTTGCGTCAGCCAGTCAGAATAGCCAAGCCGGGATTCAGCAGAAATGCAGATACAAGCAAAAAACACAACTGGGGAACCATCAGAAGACAGGGGCCTCATCCAGACAGCATAGCCTTGCCGATAGAGATAGAGAAAGACACCTCCATCAAGATTGATAAAGGCAAGACATTGATTTATCTTGAGAGAAGTAACCTGATAAGGTTTGACAATGAGGCGCTTCCGGATATCCAGGTCCTTGAGGGGAATGTGTTGCTGAGACATGATGACGCGTATTTGTATTGCGACTCAGCGTATCTGAACCAAGTGACCAATTCATTTGAGGCCTTTGGACGTGTCAAGATGACTCAGGGAGATACTCTTGTGATAACATCAAGACACCTTATTTATAATGGTGATACCAAGACAGCGTATCTCCATGAGAAAGTGAAGATGAAAAACAGAGATGTGACCTTGACAACTGATTCCTTGACCTATGAGAGAGACAGGAATTTAGGTTACTATACCTGTGGAGGAACACTGAAAGACAAGAAAAATACCCTCGTTTCCAAAAACGGTTATTATCATTCAGATACCAAGCTTGCTGAGTTCAAGTATGATGTCGTGGCCTATAATGAAGATACCAGGATAGAGAGTGATACCCTGACCTACAACACCTCGACAGAGATAGCCGGAATGGTCGGTCCGACTGTAATACACAATATAGATCATGATGATCCAGATTCAGTGGAAACTGTGATTTACAGTGATTTGGGATGGTATGACACAAAAACTGACCAGGCAGAACTTCTGAATCGTTCGCGAATAGTGCATGACAAGCATAATTTCCTGACAGGGGATACAATATTCTATGACAACGACCAAGGTTTTGGAAAATGCTTCCATAATATAGAGATGAATGACACCAGCAACAAAATGATGCTGACAGGTCATTACGGTTATTATCAAGAGACAGATGAGATAATGCTTGTGACAGATTCCGCAAGGATTATCAATTATCAGGACGAAGATACGATTTTTGCGCATGCAGACACATTGTATTCATTTGCGGTAGATACAAATAAAGTGGCTATTGCTTATCATAATGCCAGAGTATATAGTAAAGAGTACCAGGCGATTAGTGATTCCGTGATGTTCAATACCATAGACTCCGTTACACATCTGATGCAGATACCTATCATGTGGAACGAAGAGATGCAGATAACCGGTGACACCATAAGAATTTATCCCAAGAACGAAGATGAAGTTGACAGAATGCATGTGAAAGGCAATGCCATGGTGGTTCAGAAAGAAGATTCGATACATTATGACCAGATTTCTGGCAAAGATTTGATAGGATACATGTATGACAACGAGTTAGAGCATGTTGAGATTTTGGGAAATGCAGAGTCGATATTTTATCCGACGGACGATGGCGAGTTGATTGGATTGAACAAGATGCAGAGCAGTTACATGCATGTCTATTTCAGGGATGGCGAAGTGCAGAGAATAAAAGTCTTTCCGTCGCCGACAGCGATAATGTATCCAATGGAACAGGTGATTGAGCCGATGCTCAAACTTGCCAATTTTACATGGCAGATAGAAGCCCGTCCAAAAGACAAAGACGATATTTTCACGCGTCCGAAGAGGGCGACCAAAGAAGAGATAGAGGCTCAGAAACGGGCAATCAGAGAGCAAGAGAAAGCGGAGAAACGCAAAAAAAGAATGGAAAATGAGGCCAATAGCGATAATAAACAATCAAAATAAAGGTTCCGAAAGAGCGAAAGATTTGGCTCGGACGATAGCCCAGAAGATGGAATTCGTTCTGGAAGATATTGACAGCGAGACACTTCCGACAATCAGCGAGTGGGTGGAGACTCATGATGCCGCTTTGGTGGTTTGCGGAATAGACGAAAAGACAAAAATACAGCAGTATCTGGATTATTTCAGAGATTTGAGAGTGCCATATATCTTTGTGAAAGAAGGAATGCCGCTTGAGATAAGCAAGATAGCAGTTCCAGTGACCAGATTTGAAGAAGACAAAGAGAAAGGTCCTTATTGCGGAAGTTTTGCCAGGAATTTTGGAAGCGATGTAACATTTTATCAGCCAAATGATTATGGCTCTATGGCTCAGAGAAACATTGAGTCCATGACAGAATTGATGAAGAAAGAGGGGGTTGCATATAAGATTGAAAAAGGCAAGAAGAACAGCGATGGCATAGAAAGAGAGGCACTTGGGTTTGATGCTGATTTTCTGATAATAGGGGCTTCGAGAGATTATGGCTGGGATGATATAATTTTCGGTCCGAAAGAGCGGAAGACCATTATGAAATCGTCAGTCCCAGTTATGGTGATCAATCCAAGGGGCGATTTGTATCCTTTGTGCAACTAATGAATTCAAGCACCCGATAAGCATCCGATAAGCACCCGATTGAGGCTGCTATGAGGCAGAAGGCCGGCGGGGCGGGGTGATTGATGGGAAAAAAGAAGAAAACAATAAAAGAAAAAGATATGAAAAGAGTAGCATTGTTGTTGATTTCCATTTGTTTATGGGTTGTGGTTTATGGTCAGAATTATCCGACTGTAGAGCGCAATGGAAGACAGTACTATGTTTACACAGTTCAGCGTGGCGACGGACTTTACAGTATAGCCAAGAAGTTCAGCGTCAAACAGTCGGATTTGTATGCGGCGAATGAGGAGTTGACAGAGAACCTCAAAGAAGGGCAGAAGATGTATATTCCGACCAAGTATAAAGTAACCAAGAGTCAAGACGTTAAGACACAGCATGTTGTGGTTCAGGGGGAGACTCCGAGCATGATTGCCAAGATGTATAACATTACTTTGGACTCATTGCTTAGGAATAATCCGCAGATTCGTCGTGGAATGATCTATCCTGGTGATACACTGGTGATTTCGAGAGCGCAGAACATTGAGAAAAAGGCTGGAACTGCTGTGAGGACAGTGCTTGAGGAAAATGCTGTTGCTCCAGAGACTATTGTGGTGGCAAAAGGCGAGACATTGTACTCAATATCAAAGAAATACAACATTGCCATTCATGATATCATTGATTTGAACCCATCTGTAGAAGAGGGCTTGAAGGCAGGAATGACATTGCGACTCAAGAAAGAAGAGCCAAAGAAAGAGGAAGTGCCTGCTGTTGCTGCTGTAGAGACAAAAGAGCCTGAGAATCAGCAAGTGGCGGCAAAAGAAGAAGAGAAAGAAGATGAGCCTGCAGTGATGGTTGTGGCTGACAGGAATGCGATGAAGATTGCTTATATCCTGCCATTGAGCAAGGGAGGCAAGGCAGAGTCGATGTTTGTGGAGTTTTACAGAGGGGCGCTTTTGGCTTTGGACAGGGCGAGAATTGACAATGCGATAGAGAAAGACATTGAAATCTGGACTTATGACACAAAGGGCGAGCAGTCCGTTTTGGACTCAATCCTGCGTCTTGAAGAGTTGAAGAAAGTCGATGTAATCGTAGGTCCTGGATATACAAACGAGCTTGAGCCAGTGTTGAGATTCGCCAAGGCAAATAAGAAGATGATTATAGTGCCATTCTCGTCGAAGATTGAGAGAAGTTGGTATTTCGACAAACTCTATCAGTTCAATCCTGCTCAAGACTGGTGGTGGGAACGTGCATTGCGTAAAGAACTTTCGGCAAATGTTGATAAAGTGATAATCGGTTATTGCGGAAGGAACGACAAAGGAATGTCGTTTGGCAATACAACGGCCAACATGCTGAGACAGAAGGGTATACCATACGTAAATGTTGAGATGAGCGCCGGGAATGTGGATTCGATAGTCAGAGCAGAGGCAAAAGGCAACACAGTGCTGCTTCTGGCAAGCAATTCCGGTCCGGAGGTGAGAGGCATTCTGGACAAGATGGCGGAAAATCCAATGAGCAACGTAACTGTCTGGGGGTTTGGCCGTTGGGGCAACAGCATTATTAAGAAATACAACAGGACGCTTTATGGCTCGCTTTTCTATTATGCTGAGGATGAGGCGTATGAGACTTTGTATCAGACACTTTATAATTTCAAGGCAACCGGTATTGATGTCCGTTATGACCTTTTGGGTTATGACATCACTACCTTTGTAGTAAACAAAGATGGCAAATATCTCCAGTCAGAGATTGATTTCAAAGCGATAGACGGCCGTTGGCTCAATACAAGAATTTATAGAGTATTCTGGAACGGCACAAAGTTTGTTGTTGAATGAAAAGACTGATAATCATATTGTTGCTGAGTGTCTCGGTGGCAGCGGGTGCTTTTGGACAATCGCTGACTCCGCCAGAGTATGCTTTGGGAGTAAAGGGCGGACTGACATGGTCTTTCCTTAGGTCAGATCCATCCATTTCGCAGCCAAAAATGCCGATGGGTGTGAATGCAGGCATTCAGTACAGAATGATTTTGGAGAGATATTTCGGACTTTGGATAGAAGTCAATTACGAACAGCGTGGTTTTCAGGACCGTATAGATGGTTTGGACTATCGCAGACAGATGGATTATATAGAGATGCCATTTCTGGCTCATTTCACATTCGGCAAGAAAATGTTCAGATTCTATTTCAACTTAGGTCCATCGATTGCCGTAATGATTAGAGATGTTGAGAATTCCGGTTCAGGTGCATTGACGCATCAACTCCCTGTGGCTCATAGGTTTGACTATGGTTTGACAGGAGGAGTCGGTTTTGAGTTGAATACAGTGGCCGGAATCTATACTATAGGCGGACGATATAATTTCGGGATGGGCAATATCTTTGAGAGACAGCGAGTTGATGGATATGTGCTTTCATCGAATCAGAACATTTCAGTTTCGTTCGGCTGGATGTGGAAGTTCAAGGACAAACAAAAAAGTAAAAAATAATAGATATGAAAGTCAAAGCATTTATTATTACATTGTTGTGTGGTTTGATGTCGATATATTCGAGTGCGCAAGAGAGAAATGTTCCTATCCATGAGATAGATTATGATGATATTGAGAAGTTTTACAGAGATTCTACCGATGCGTACAATGCTTTGTGGAAACATTTTAAGGAGGCTGATAAAGAATTGAGTTTTGAGGATTTGGCTTATCTGTATTATGGATATACCTATTCGAAAGATTATTTTGGGTATTACCATATAGACAATGACAAGTTTTTCACCATGCTCGGCGACTTGAAAAAGCCAAACAAGAGAAAAGCGGCAAAGGCGATGAAATATGCAGAGAAAGAGATGGCAAAGGCGCCATTCAACCTTGAGGCGACATCTCATGCAATGCTGGCAGCATATTTGCTTGGAGATGAGGTGAAAACAAAACGCTATGCTGTTCAGAGCCAGGCACTAATTTATGTCATTACATTGTCCGGGGATGGAGAGAGCAGGGAGACAGCATACCATACTATTTATGTTGCGGATGAGTATTATTATTTAGAGTCGCAATGTAAATATGATCAAAGGGTTAACCAAAGTTTTGATGGAATTTGTGACAAGATAGTTTTCAAGGATGAAAACGGTGAGGAACATGTGAAATTCTTCGATGTGTCCCGTCCAATAAGCAGATTGAATGAAATGGTGAATAAATAACTGATTGGTACTGATAATAAAAGCGGCATTTTCGTGATTGGAAATGCCGCTTTTTATTTTGATTAGTTGAAAGTCTGAGGAATGCCGGTGTCGAAGCGAAGCCGTTCGCCAGTGACAGGGTGTCGGAATGCAAGAGTCTGGGCGTGAAGACAGACGCGTCCGAGAGGGTTAGTGACAGCCCCATATTTCTTGTCGCCAGCAACAGGGCAACCGATAGAAGCCATTTGAACGCGGATTTGGTTTTTGCGGCCAGTTTCCAGTTCAAGTTCCACGAGAGAGTATTTCCCGTTTGACTTTAGCAGTTTATAATGAGTGATGGCCTTTTTGCCGCCATTGTCCTTAGGCGAAGATATCATCTTGAGAGATTTAGGGTTCTCAGTAAGCCATGATATTATTGTATCCTCTTTTTTTGGAAGTTCGCCCTCGACGACGGCAACGTATTTACGCTCGATGACATTATCGTTCCAATTAGTCTGGAGAGTCTGCTGAACATCTTCAGACTTGGCGAAAAGAATGAGACCTGAAGTGTCGCGGTCCAGACGGTGAACTATAAAAACACGGGCGTCCTTTTTGCGGCGGCGGACATGCTCATTGAGAATAGTGTATGCTGTCTGTTCGCCAGCCTTGCCGGTTGACATGGAAAGAAGGCCATTTTTCTTCTCAATTATGATAATGTGCTCATCCTCAAAGATTATGCGCAGTCGATTGTTAGGGTTTTGAGTCTCAACACCCACGTCAAGTATTTGAATTTCGTCGTTACGGCGGACAGGTGTGTCAAAAGCCGTATAGAGTTTTCCATTGACAAGAATCTGGCGGTGAGAGAGATACGATTTCAGCGTAGTGCGACTTTTCTCAGGCATCACCTCAATCATATACGCTAAAAGCGCGGCATCATGTTTAACTGTAAATTTTGTCATTCTCGTCTTAGTCTAAATGATATTGGTATTCTATATTTGCATCTAACATTTTTTCCTTTTTGTTTGCCAGGTTTCCATTTCTGCATTTGCTTAATAACACGTAGAGCCTCAGCGTCCAAGCATTTCATTTTATAACTCCTTGTTCTCAAAGATTTTGGCGGCCATTTTCATCTGCTCGCGGATTGAAATGTGGAATGGGCATCTTGTCTCGCATCCACCGCACATTATGCATTCAGAAGCCTTGTGAGGCAGAGCATCGTATTGCTGCTGAAGTTCCTCTGGCAGACCTACGCACTCGTATTTGTTGGCCTCTTCGAGGAGACGATTCACCTCAGCGATGTCAATGCCCATTTTGCAAGGAGCGCAGTGACCGCAGAAAGTGCAGCCGAGTGACTGCTCGCGTGATTTCTCGTAAGTGGCGAGAGCAGATGAGTAGTCCTTTTCCTCGTTCGAAGCAGTGAGCCAAGCGAGAGAAGCCATAAGTTCATCTATAGTATGAGCACCGGTAAGAGCGCAAGAAACGGCTGGTTTGTCGAGAGCGTAAGTGATGCACTGGATTGGAGTCATAGCAAATCCGAAAGGTGATTTCTCGGCATCCAGGAGACGTCCACCGCCGAAAGTCTTCATGACGACAAGGCCAATCTGATGACTTACGCAGTAGTCGTAGAACTGGATGCGGACAGGGTCAATGCCAGAGAGAGCATGTTTGTAAGAGTCATTATCCCAGATGTTCATATCCGAAGTCAGACGGTCGAAAGCAGGATTGAGAGAAAACATGATAACCTCGATGTAACCGCTTTGTGCCGCCTTCAGAGCAACTTCTGCGTTGTGTGAAGACATACCGATATGCTTGATTTTGCCTTCCTTCTTGAGGTCAAGCACATACTGGAAGAAATCAGAATTCTGGAGAGAATCCCAGTCAGCGAGATTGTCAGTAATATGTATCATGCCCACCTCGATGTGGTCAGTCTCGAGACGACTGAGAAGGTCCTCGAATCCCATTTTTGCCTCCTCCACATTGCGAGTGCGGCAGTATTGGCCATTCTTATGGAAAACGCCGATATGTCCCTGAATGTTCATCTCGTCGCGACGGCCGCGGAGAGCATAGCCGATATTAGAGCGAACGGTAGGGTCAGAATCGTAGATGTCGATATAGTTCATTCCGCTGTCCAGAGCAAGAGCCATATATTCCCGAGATTGGGCAGTATCCATAGATTTGAAAGCCTCGCAGCCCAAACCCAGTTCGGCGACCTCAATGCCTGTATTGCCGAGAGTACGATAATTCATAAGATGATGTTCCTGTTTTTTAGTGCAGCCAGCAAGAAGCAAAGCAGCCACAAAGCAGAAAAGAAAGAAATTGCGCATAAGTGATATTTTTGTTTTTTGTGATTATTCGTCCTCGTCGATAATATAGACCTTCTCGTCAGGCTCATGCATGTAGTAAGTCTCACGGGCATATCTTTCGACAGTAGTGTCATTGTGGTCCATGTCAGAGTAGTTGGCATTCGCATTTTCGATTTTCTCCTGATATTCACGGATTTCCATATCGACGCGTTTCTGTTTGACAGCGACCTTCAGACGTTGAACCAGACTTTTAGAATCAAAGAAAGCAATGAAAATGATGAAAACTGCAAAGATTATGGTATATCTGTTCAGCCAGGAAGAGTGTTCATTCTGGAACTCCTTGATTTTTTTGAAGAGAGTAAATTTCATAGGTTAGATGTTGAAATATTTTGCGGTGCAAAGTTACTAATTTATTTTGTGATTGAGGCCAAAAAGGAAAAGTATTTTATCAGGCGGCAGATATATAATATATATAATGTGTATGTACTGAAAAATGGCTGATGTAATGCGCTGAAAATCAAGGGTGCTGATTATGATATGTAAAAAAAGTGGAAAAAGCTTGGCAGAATGGAGAAAAAGTTGTACCTTTGCAGCCGATTTTCGAAGAATCATATTTACTAACAAATTAATAAAACACAAATCATTATGATGAACCATTATGAGGCTGCTTTCATTTTGACTCCCGTTTTGTCTGATGTCCAGATGAAGGAAGCAGTAGAGAAGTTCAAAGGTTTCCTCACTGAGAACGGTGCAGAGATCGAGAACGCAGAGGAGTGGGGCTTGCGCAAACTCGCATACCCAATCCAGAAGAAGTCGACAGGCTTCTATTGCCTTCTGCAGTTTGCTGCAGATCCATCGCTTATCGCTAAGTTCGAGCTTCAGCTCCGCCGTGATGAGCGCGTTATGAGATTCTTGACATTCCGTCTTGACAAGTATGCATTGGAGTATGCACAGAGACGTATGAACAAACAAAAAAATGAGGAGGGCAAATAATTATGGCAAATAACACTGACATTCGTTTTCTCACTCCTATCGCAGTAGATAGCCAGAAGAAGAAATATTGCCGTTTCAAGAAGAGCGGTATCAAGTACATTGATTATAAAGATCCAGAGTTCTTGAAAAAATTCCTGAACGAGCAGGGTAAGTTGCTCCCTCGCCGTATCACTGGTACATCTTTGAAATATCAGCGTAAGGTTGCTCAGGCAGTTAAGCGTGCACGTCACTTGGCTTTGCTTCCATACGTAACAGACTTAATGAAATAATAAGGAGGAAATACTATGGATATCATTCTGAAAGAAGACGTAGCTAACTTGGGCTACAAAGACGATATAGTAAGCGTAAAGCGTGGTTATGGCCGTAACTACCTTATTCCACAGGGTAAGGCTGTTATCGCAACAGAGCAGGCTCGCAAGATTTTGGCAGAGAACCTTCGTCAGCGTGCACACAAACTTGCACAGATTAAAGCTGAGGCAGAGGCATTGGCTGCTAAGATCAACGACATCACAGTTACAATTGCAACAAAGACAAGCTCAACCGGAACAATCTTCGGTTCAGTTAACTCTGTTCTCGTTGCAGAAGAGCTTGCTAAACTCGGTCACGAGGTAGATCGCAAGTGCATCGTTATCAAAGATGCTATCAAAGAGGTAGGTGACTACACATGTGTTGCTAAACTTCACAAAGAAGTTTCTGCAAACATCAACCTCCACGTTATTGCAGAAGAGTAATTTCTGAATTACAAACTATATTGTATAGGGCTGACCGTTGGTTAGTCCTATTTTTTATAAATTACTGATAATTAATGATATAGTGCAATGTTTTAATTTTTGGGGAAATTATTTGCAAATTTATTGATAAATACGCTTTATATATCAAATATTATTACTAATTTTGCAAGCGTGAAGTTCCATGCCGGGGGGACGTGTCCTTTGAGGGTGGAATGACATGTGGAGTCAACGGACTCCATTACATAATCAAGGCGTTTATTCATGCTCGTTTTGACTTAAAGAAAACTAGCAATTTTCTTCTGAGTAGTATCAAAACAAAGCGCAATAGATGTCCGTTGGTGTGCATTTTCTCATGCCTTACAGGCATGTATGCATACGGCGTGGACTATATTGCTTGTTCTGGCTACTCGGGTTTTGCTAGTACCTCTTTAAGCTGAACAAGAAATTTAGTTCACGCTTTTTGTTTTTATTAGTACTTATGCTCAATGAAATTAATGACCAAAATTAAATAATAATTTATGGCTCTTATTGATGTAGTAAAAAGTGAAGTTAGTGATAACAATTTTGTCTATAAGTATCCTTCTGATGATTTACGATTGGGAACTCAACTTGTTGTTTATCCAGCTCAGACCGCGTTTTTCTTGCATGGAGGAAAAATTTGTGATGAATTCACATCAGGAACATATACTCTAAATAATGAGAATATTCCCATTCTTAATAAGTTGATAAATCTTCCATTCGGGCAGGAATCTCCTTTCAAAGCAGAAGTTTGGTTCGTTAATCAAGTTTCTTTGTTGGGTGTGAAGTGGGGAACACCTCAACCTATGTTGATTGAAGATCCAAAGTATAATATTATCGTGCCAGTAAGGGCATATGGTCAGTATGGCTTTAGAATTGCTAAGCCGAGATGTTTTTTGGAAAGTTTAATTGGAAATATGGCTTCATTTTCGGCTGATAAAATAGAATATTATTTCAAAGGACGGATAGTAAGTCTAATATGTAATTTAATAGCACAAAAAATAGTGCAAATGAAAGTCTCTATACTTGACATTAATCTAATGGTGTTGGAAATGTCGAGCTTTTGCCAAGAACAACTCAATGAATTTTTTGTTGCAAAGTTTGGAGTGGAAATTGTGGATTTTAATATTATATCTATCAATGTCCCTCAAGATGATCCAAGTATTATTCGGTTGAAAACTGCAAAGGACACTGCAGTTCGTCTTAAAGTAACTGGTAGAGATGTATATCAAATGGAACGAAGTTTTGATGTATTAGAAATTGCCGCGTCTAATAATGGGAGCGCAGGACAAATGCTATCTATGGGTGCAGGTGTTGGCGCAGGTCTTAGTGCGGGAACATTAATGGGAAATCTAGCTTCACAAACATTAAATCGGAATTCTAATTCGATGGGTGTTTTTTCTCCATCGTATATTGTATATGTAAATGGTCAGCAAATAAGTGGACAAACAAAAGAGACTATAGCAACTATGATGTCAAGCGGCATTATTAATGCTGATACTTTAGTGTGGAGTAACGGAATGACTAATTGGATGAAGTTGTCTCAGGTTCCTGAATTAAGCGTTTTGTTTCAACAGCAAACACCTCCACCAATTCCATCTCAAAATTAAAAGTTATGAAACGGTTAATAATTATTTTAAGTGCATTGGTGCTTTTATTAAATGTTAGCTTTGGATTGATAATTTCAAAGTATCCATTATTCAATATGGTGGTAAATGGTGTTGTGATATTCTCAATAACAATATTTTTGTTGTTGACATATTGCTTGACAATAAAGGATGGATATAAAATTTCATTGTCTTTTTTGTTTGTAGCTATGGGAGTTTTTCAAGTTGTTCTAGGTTGCAGAATGCCTGCTTGTTTTCAAGATAACTGTTATTTATTGATTGAGTTGTTATGTGTGTGTATTGAGTGCTCTATGTTAATTATAACTAATTTTATGTCTAATAAAATAAATAATTGATTTGTATGTGGTATTATATTGAAAAGGAATCCCTGAAAGTTGTTCCTATTCAAGAACCTGAATCAGGGGAAAGTGATCAGGAATTTGTTGCTAAAATATGCAAAATGTTATGTAAGGATGAAATTTTATTTCATTCCACAGATTGGAAATGTTATTGTCATATTGAACTTGCTCAATTTATTAGTGATATGAATAAAGTGTACAAGTTTAACATTGATAAAATGTATCAAATGTTTGAACGACAATTGTCTGAATGTTTGCTTGAGAAAATAAAAAGCATGAATAATTATTTTTGAAATTTAAAACTATGGAAAGTAAGTTTAGTATAGGTGATGAAGTAAGGGTAATATCTGATACGCAATCATATTATGTGGTTAGAAAAGTTGTTAACATAAACGGAGCGTATTTTTATAATCTAGAAGGAGTGAATGTGGATTTTAGATTAGAAGGAGTGGCTGAGTCGCTAATTTATTAAAAAATAATAATGTATTATGAAAAGTTTAGTATGTGAAATGTGTGGTAGCCAAGATCTGGTGAAACAAGATGGAATTTACGTGTGTCAGTCATGTGGCGCAAAGTACTCTGTTGAAGAGGCAAAAAAAATGATGGTAGAAGGTACGGTTTCTGTTGTAGGCACTGTAAAAGTGGATTCGAATGACGAATTGAATAAACTGTATGTTCTTGCCAGAAGAGCTAAAGATGATGATAATGTGGAGAATGCATGTAAGTTTTATAATGAAATTTTGTTGAAAGATCCTAATAGTTGGGAGGCAAATTTTTATAGCGTCTTTTATGACGCTGCATCATGTAAGAAGGGCGAAATTGGGATAAAAGCTCAAAATATTACAAACTGTTTGAAGGGTACAATTGCAATGATTATTTCAGACATCAATGATGAAACTCAAATAGTTTCAGAAATTGAAAATATTCAGAAACAATTGTTCGAATTATCAGTACCTATGATTAGAGCATCGCAAGATGTGAGAGAGCATTCATATATTGATGGAATTATGGCTATGTTGGTAACGTTAGGTGATTGTTGTGCCTCATATGGTGATAGATTCAAACAGCAAGCAATAAGTGCATATAAGTTTGCAGTTACTACTTTTTTTGAAAGAGCATGTTACAAAGATCCAGAATTTGGCCATTCGTTTTTATATGGGTTTGATTATTCATGCGTTGTGTCTAAACTAAAGGAGCTTGAACCGGGATACATTGATCCTTTTGAAAAGGCATTTGCTCTTAAAAAAAAGGAAAATGCGAGAAAAGCATTTGTTGTTTGTTGTATTATAGGCTTTGTCTTGTTTATTATTGGTATTTTCGCAGGTGTTGTATGGCTGTGTATATTGCCTTTGCTTGCAATTGTTATTTCTGGAATTATTTTTCGCTCAAGGAAAGAAGCATATATTCAATTTTGTGATTAGTCAGATATTCTTTCTTGAGGTTACGTTATAATAGTCCCCCAAATTTAGACAACTTGCAAAATTGGAAAAATTATAGTAATTTTGCAGCGGAGAACTAAAATTAAAGGTAGACTAAGTAAATTTGATTCGGTATTCAATGTCAAAGTTGCGATTATTCAGCGAATAATTTTTTTTATATAGGGCTGGCCATTTGGGTCGGCCCTGTTTGTTTTTTTGATATTTATACTATTTCTGTTTTGAAAAGTTTCTCATATAGAAAAAATGTAGTATCTTTGCTGCACTTTTCTGGCCATTGCTCCAATAATTAGTTGATAGAATGAAGTATCTGTTTGTTAGAATATTAACTGCTATTCTGGCGATAAACGCGCTCAGTTTCAGCACTCATTTTGCAAATGCAGTGCCTGAGAAAGAGGCGCCAATAGCAAGTTATGCCTCAGTGCAGGAAGAACAAGAAGACAGTACTTTCACTATTGCCATGGTAGGAGATATGATGGTCGGGACTACATTCCCAGTACCAAAGTTGCCAAGGAACAATGGAGAGAATCTTTTTGATGATGTGCGTAAGTTGCTGATAGAGGCAGATGTGGCAGCGGGAAATTTAGAGGGAACGATATGTGATGAAGAGTATGAATGTGCCAAAGATTCAGGGGAATATGTATATGCCTTCCGTATGCAGCCATCCTATGTCGGTTTATTTGAGAAGGCTGGATTTGATTTTCTCAGCATTGCCAACAATCACAGCCATGATTTTGGAATGTCCGGCATAAGGCGAACTATGGAACTTCTTGATTCAGTAGGTGTTGCGTGTGCTGGTGTAAAAAGACTGTGTGAGAAAACAGTAGTTGAGAGAAACGGTGTGAAATATGGCTTTTGTGCGTTTGGGCACAACTGGTATTGCTGCAACCACAAGAGCGAGAAAGAAGTTCAGCGTATATTGCGCTCTCTGAGGGCCGAAGTAGATATTCTGATAGTGTCATTCCACGGAGGAGCCGAAGGCAAAGACCAAATACATTTGCCAGAGGATACAGAGATGTATCTGGGCGAAGACCGAGGTTCTTTGCGAAAGTTTGCTCATTTATGCATAGATGAAGGAGCGGATGTTGTTTTCGGTCACGGACCGCATGTCTGCAGAGCCGTCGAAGTGTATAACGGTCATTTCATAGCATATAGTTTAGGAAATTTCTGTACACCGATGGGTATCAATATTACAGGGATTATGGGACATTCGCCAGTGATAGTTGTAGAAGTCGGGAGAGACGGCAAACTGAAGAAGGGGAAAATACATTCATATATTCAAGTGCGAGGCAAAGGACCAAAAATAGATTTTGAAAACAGAGTTGCCCATGCTATTCAGGCTTTGACTGAGGAAGATTTTGAAAATCCTCATTTGGTATTTGAGGAAGATGGGACATTCAGTCCCAGATAATGGATGAGAGCAGTCGAAAGACTGCTTTTTTATTTCTTCTTTGCTGAGTGCCTTGGTCGGACTATCAAGTAGCCGATTGTAATATTGAAAGTATTGTTTGGATAAGGGATTGCCTTGAAACTCATATTGTCTTGATTGTAACGGTAGCGGTAAACATCCTGTATTATGAGGTATCGGGCATCGAGGGTGATTCGCCAGAAGTCGAATCCGATTCCTAGTTCAAATCCCACGCGAGTCTGACGCATGCCTGTTACGAAAGGAGAACCCTCTGGTGCTTGGACAGGATTGTTCTTCTCCTGACGATTCACATTGAAACTGAAAGAAGGACCGCTGAGAACGCGCAGTTTGAAATTAGGTCGGTGTACGATGTTATATCCCAGTAAGACAGGTACATCGATGGTGTGAGTGAGAAGTTTTTGTGCGACAGTATCGTAATTATTCAGTTCGCGATAACTAGAGAAAGTATTGAGTGTGTAGTTAGCTTCTGCCTGACAGTAGACGCTACGGCCGAGACGAAGCATCAGTCCCAGATTGCCGCCATTACGTTCAGTGTCGCGGAAAAAATAAGCTGCGTTTGGACGAGTGCGTTTCTCAAGAGTGTAAGTATAGCCAGCCTTGACGCCAAGAGAGAACCAGTCCTGGCCAGATTTGTCTCCAGCCAAGCAATTCAGAGTGCTCAGAATCAACAGAAAAGATAATATCTTAATTTTCAGATTCATTCTTGTCGGAATTGTTTTGCTGCTCAAGCAGTTTGTCCACCTTCTCCTCAAGACGGTGAATTTCATTGATTAGTTCATCATTATTGTCGCTCACCATAGCATCCACAAAGATAGAGTTCAGCAGAGACATGCCAAGAATGCCGCAGATGATGAGAATAGAACTGAAGTAGAGACGAGTGAAGAACGTCTGAGCCGCTGAGAAGTTGGCAGTTACGGCATCAGGGATTTCGTACCATCCCTCGATTGTGAAGAGACGGAAAGTGGCATAGAAAGATTCTGTAGGGTTGATGAAGAATTGTGGAGCAGCATTGCGGAAGAGCGAGCAACTGAGTAGAGAGAAAGTGAGAATCATAATTACGAAACCGATCATGATGGCAGAAGAGTCCTTGAGTGCTTTGCGGAGATTGCGGATGATGACCGGAAGTGCTGGGAAGAAGTGTGAGATACGTGCTATACGGACTATGCGGAAAGTTCGGAGGATGAGGATGTTTGAAAGATTTGCGAGCAGACCGGGGAAGAAAATGTCGAAGATTGACGGTATTGAGATCAACACTAAGGCGCCATCCAGGCGGTTCCAGCCGCTGCGATAGTAGTCAAGAATGCCGAGTTTTGCAAGTTTGGCGATCATTTCGCCCAAGAAAAAGAGGGTCGTGATGTCGTCTATGGCGAGTATTGCCGGGTGATTTATTCCATATTCCTCCAGGATTATACTGGTGACATTCAGCAAGATAGCGATGCCGACCAATCGTTCGTTAGTGAAGAATCTGGATAAAAAATTACGCATTAGGCATTAAAATCAAAAACCGCTGCAAAGTTAAAATATTTTTTTGATAAAAAAGTCATTTTATTAGAGAAAAAGTTGTACCTTTGCAGTCTCATTTTGAGAGTGAAATATACATTAAACGAATAAAAGAAAATGAAAAAATCAATTTTTGGTTTTGCTGCCCTTGTAATCGTCTTTGTATTCGGTACAATGATGTCTTGCAGCAAGAAAGCAGAGGAAGTAGTTCCAGTGCAGGTAGAAGAAGTTAACGCTTCAATCGACACACTCGTAGGTGACACACTCCTCGTTGAGGGTACAGTAGAGCACATTTGCCAGCACAGCGGCATGAAGTTGGTGCTTGAAGGTGCAGAGTTCCACTGCGTAGCAGAGGAGGCTTTTGACCAGGCACTTATGGGTCAGAAAGTTCGCATCAACGGTGTGATTTGCGAGCAGCGTCTTGTAGCTGAGGATATCCAGAAGATGGAAGAGGCTATCATTGCAAAGATGGTGGAAGATTCAATCAATGGCATTGAGCATCACTGCTGTGGTGAGAAGGCTGAGGGCGAAGAGCACCAGTGCTGCGCTGAGAACGCTGAGAAACACGAGTGCTGCGGCGAGAATGCAGAGCAGACAGAAGGTGAGCACCAGTGCTGTGGTGAGAACCACGAGGAAGGCGAAGAGTGCCCAATGAAAGAGGTTAAGGAACTCAAGGCTAAGTTGGCTGAGAATGTTGAGAACGGAATGGATTATGTAGTTGTAGGCTACTATCTTCAGGTGCTCAGCGTAGAGCCAGTAGTTGAGGAGGCTGCTGAATAATACAGAATTTGATTTACAAAAATAGAAAGTCCAGGAGCGGTTTGCTTCTGGACTTTTTTTGTGCAATTTTGAGGGAATTGGTATTATTATATAATGTGTAGTCAGTTGTTTGAGAGGAGCCATTCGGTGGCAGGGATGCAATGGATTGTCATGTCATCGATTTGTATATCATGTTTCTCACCATACATCATTACCAGTGTAAGCTGTTGACAATGAGTTTCTTTGGCGGCACGGATTAACCCATTGATTTCGCGGTTGTAGAGTTTTGTAGATGGGTTAGTAAAATCGTATGTCACCTGTATGAGTTCCACAGGTTTGGAACGTGATACTAGGACAAAGTCGCATTCGTATTCCTTGTTCTTGCGGAGATAGAAAAGTTCCTGAGTTTCATATTGCATACGTCTCATAAGTTCAATAGCAACAATGTTTTCCAGTCGCCAGCCCAAATTTTCAGCTTGGACAGTTTCTGGGTGGTAGTCTACGAAAGCGAGGTCAATAGTATAGCATTTGCGAGTTTTCTGTCGGTCGGCGCTTTTGAACGAGAATTTTGGCACATTACAGAGCAGAAAAGCCTCAGACAGATAGTCCATATATTTCTGAGCGGTGTGGAATGACTTAAGACTATGACGTTTAGCGACATCCGAAAAAGACTGCTCCTGACAGAATTGGTCCAACAGATTATCCGCTATGTTTCTCAGTGCCGATGGATAGCGAACCTTGTATCGTCGGCAGACATCCTTCTCTATGATTGCTGTAAGGAGAGACTGAGTGTATGTTCGTTGATTTTTGATGTTGAGTAATTCTGGCATTCCACCTTGTTGCAGATAGTTATTAAGAGCATGTTGACGCAGACCTATGTGCTTGGTAGCCTGACCTTTTGTGTCTATATTATTCATCAGACAGAATTCCTGGAACGAAAACGGGTAGAGAGTTATCTGATTGTAGCGGCCTGTGAGGTGAGTAGAAAGTTCGTGACTGAGCAGGTTTGCGTTGCTGCCAGTCAAGACGATGTGCATTTTCTGGCGTAGCAAACGATTGACAAAAAGTGGCCAAGATGGGACATTCTGGATCTCGTCAAGGAAGAGATGGTTGAATTGTCCGTGCATTTCATAGAGGATTTCTATGAGGTCATTGAGTTGTTCCGCCTTCAAGTCAGCGAGATTCTCATCGTCAAAGTTTATATAACCGAAGTTGATATTGCTTTCCATGAGTACCTTTTGACAAAGAGTCGATTTGCCACAACGACGTACTCCTATGACTATTTGTGCCAAGGGGCTGTTGAGGTCTATTTGTTTTTCCTCCGGGCGTGATATGTACTGATTGTAGTCAGTGTCGAGGAGTTCCTGATGTTGGTTGCTTAAGATTGTGCGCAAGTCCATAATTTTGATGTTTTTTTGCGCTGCAAAGGTAGCGATTTTTTTTGAACTGACAAAGAAAAATGAAGTAAAATGCTAATTTTGGAAAGTTTTGGGGTATGCTAAATGCTAATTTTGGAAAGTTTTGGGGTGTGTAAAATGCTAATTTTGGAAAGTCTTTTTTGCGGCTGTGAATGGTATGTATTTGAAATTCAGCGTTCAAGGTGCTTGTTGGATTTTGGGAAAATACAGGACTTGCAGAAATAGAATTCATACATATATATGGTGGATTCTATTAATGAAGATATAACATAAACATGATATTGTTTTTATATTGCTTAAGTCTCTAATCTTATATAGGTTGTGCGTAAAAAATATGCTTTTTATGCAAATTTCATTATGGAATTTGCATAATTCAAAATCAGGACCATTTCTTCGTCGTCACAAGTTGGGGTACGCAAGTATGGTACAGACAGCATACCGTTCTTTGTTGATGCAGAATGGATAACAAGCGGAGAAAGGCAATGGAATGGCATTGAGCTGGTTTTTGTCTGACAATATACTAGTTCCTATAATAAGAAAATTAGATAGTTGAACTATAAAGATAATACTGGTCTACTTATATGAAAAGGCCCAAAGGTTCATCTAGGCCTTTGGACCTTTATTGTTTTTTGAATTTGTATTTGAATTGTTTTGTCATATTAAGAAAATGTTGTAATTTTGCAAGCGTAATTCCATGCTGAGAGATTGTTCTTTGAGAGTGGAGTTGCGGACATATTTTTAGGCGTTTATTACGCTTGTTTTAACTTAAAGAAAACTAGCAACTTTCTGATGAATAGTGTAAAACAAGACGGCATAAATGTCCATAGGTGTGTTTATGTCCATATCCGATTTCGGGTATGCAAAACATACGGCGTGGACTATGTTGCTTGTTCTGACTATTCGGGTTTTGCTAGTACCTCTTTAAGCAGGACAACTAATATTGGTTCACGCTTTTTTTGTGTCTTTATTGCAAGTGGGGATTTGCTTATTATAGCGCAGGGCGGGTCTCCAAATAACAAAATCGCAAAAATCAAATGATTGATGAAATCAAAATTGCGCTGATTGGTTTTGTTGATCGGACTAAAATTTCGTGTTATGAGAAAATTTTGTTTGTTGTTTGTAATGTTTGTTTTTTCGTTACATTCTTTTGGGTATGAATATGTAACGGTAGGTGATTTCGGTTTTTTGTTAACTGACACTGAAAATCATACGGCTACATTAGTTGGCAATTATCCTGAATATTCAGGTGATGTGATTATCCCTGCGACATTTTACTATTGAAGTCAATTGTATACGGTTACATCAGTGGGGCCAGCATTTGGCGGCTGTACTAGTTTAAGATCTGTTGTTATTCCAAATACTGTAATAACAATAGAAGAAAATGCTTTCATGAGGAGCAGTTTAGTGTCTGTTACTATTCCTAATAGTGTAATATCTATTGGAGTTAGTGCCTTTATGGATTGCGACAGTTTGATATCGATTGATATTCCTAGTAGTGTGACATCTATCGGAGTAGCCGCTTTTAAGGATTGTAATAATTTGTCATCGGTAAATATTCCTGATGGAGTAACTGCTATAATGAACGCATTATTTGATGGATGTAGTAGTTTGACCTCGATAAGTATTCCAGCAAGTGTCATAAATATAGGATATAATTCTTTTAAAGACTGTGGATTAATATCGGTAACTTGCAATGCATTAATTCCTCCAATATGCACGACTAATTCTTTTAGTGATTATTCAGCTACGCTGTATGTGCCAAATGCTAGTGTCAACGCATATCAGAACGATTCGTTGTGGGGGCAATTTAATAATATAGAGGGAGCCGGTATAGCATATTATGTTAATTCTAATGTGGCAGACTCGACGATGGGATCAGTAGATGGTTCTGGTGTATATTTTGAAAATCAGATTGCAACATTAAAGGCTATGCCTAATATGGGGTATGCGTTTAATGGATGGTCAGATGGCAACACAGATAATCCTAGATTCGTAACAGTGACAATAGATTCATCATTTATTGCAGTGTTTTCCTATGGCGCATCTGATACTGTGATTGTTAGAGACACAATAACAAATACATTGACAGATACCGTGTATGTGACAGAATACAAAACTGACACGATAATAAACATATTGACTGACACTGTATATGTGCCAGAATATTATACAGATACAATAGTTAATACACTTTATCTGATAGATACTTTATTGCTTACTGATACACTTTATTTGACAGACACATTATATATAACGGAATACGAAACTGATACGGTATATTTGGAATATGATGGAACTAATGCTAATCAATATAGTTTGGAGGATTATGGAGTGTATTATTTCATGAATATGGTGGTTAATAGAGATGGAATGTATTTGAGACTTCATACGGCGGATGGCAAGTTGCTGAATAAGGGAACAGGCAATTTTGACTTGACATATTATGCCAACGGTATGTATATTGTGACGGATGGAAAGGGCGGATTCTTGAAAATCAACCATTATAAGCAGTAATTGATAAACAACAATAGTAAAAAGGAGAATGTTTGCAAACATTCTCCTTTTTTGTTTCAGATATATGGAGTTGCTTGAAAAAACAGGGAGAAATGTTGGTTGTTGAAGGGAATTTTGTATTCTTGTAATCTGTTGATTTTCAATGCATGCCCTGTATGGGAGAGGGATGGGAAATGGTGGGGAAATGGAGGAGGTTTGTGGGGAGGGTATAAAAGAAGCGAGGCTGACTTTTGGGGTCAGCCTCGCTTGATGTTATGTTCGTTTCTGATTATTTTGCGAAACGTTTTTTGAGGATTGTGAGCATGTCAACTGTCATGGCTGAGAGGTCGTACTTAGGTTGGAAGCCCCACTCCTTGCGAGCGCAAGAGTCGTCCATCCAGTTTGGCCATGAGTCGGCGATTGACTGCTTGATAGGGTCCACTTTGTACTCCATTACGAAGTCTGGGCAGTGTTTCTTGATTTCTGCGTAGATTTCTTTTGGAGTGAAGTGCATTGCAGTGACGTTGAATGAGTTGCGGTGAACGAGTTTCTTTGGATCTGCCTCCATGAGGTTGACGATTGCATTGAGGGCGTCTGGCATGTACATCATGTCGAGCTGAGTGTTCTCGTTGAGTGGGCAGATGAATTTCTCGCCTTTGGCTGCTGCGTAGTAGATTTCAACAGCGTAGTCGGTAGTACCGCCTCCTGGGAGTGTCACGTTGGAGATGAGTCCTGGGAAGCGTACTGAGCGCGCGTCAACTCCGAAGCGTTTGTAGTAGTAGTCGGAGAGGAGCTCGCCGGTTACCTTGGTTACGCCGTAGATGGTGCCTGGACGCTGGATAGTGTCTTGAGGGGTGCCGTCAAGCGGAGTGGAAGGACCGAATGCGCCGATTGATGATGGTGTGAAGACTGCGCAGTTGAAGAGGCGTGCTGTCTCGAGGCAGTTGACCAGTGAGCCGATACCTACGTTCCAGCCGAGCATTGGGTTGAGTTCTGCTGTGGCGGAGAGGATGGCTGCGAGGTTGAAGATTGTGTCGATGTTGTATTTTTTGACAGCCTCGACGATCTGTGTGATTTGTGTTGAGTCGATGCGCTCGATTGGACCTGACTCGTAGATTTCGCCCTTGAGAGGACGGAGGTCAGAGCATACGACATTCTCGTTTCCGTATTTTTCGCGGAGGAGTTTGGTGAGCTCAGAACCGATCTGACCACCTGCGCCTACGATTAAAAGTTTTTTCATTGTTGTGTCGAGAATTTAATTATTTAAGAATATTGAGTTCCTTGCCGATCTTGGTGAATGCGGCGATTGCGAAGTCGAGGTGCTCACGGGTGTGTGCTGCAGAGAGCTGTACGCGGATACGAGCCTCGCCTTTTGGTACTACTGGGTAGAAGAAGCCGGTTACGTAGATGCCTTCTTCCTGGAGACGTGCTGCGAACTTCTGAGAAAGTTTAGCGTCGTAGAGCATTACTGCGCAGATTGCTGACTGAGTTGGTTTGATGTCGAAGCCGGCAGCCATCATCTTCTCGCGGAAGTAGTCGGTGTTGGCGTGGAGACGGTCCTGGAGTTCGTTGGTCTCCTCCATCATCTGGAACATCTTGGTAGCGGCACCAACGACCATTGGAGGGATAGAGTTAGAGAAGAGGTAAGGACGTGAACGCTGACGGAGCATGTCGATGATTTCCTTCTTACCTGTTGTGAATCCACCTACTGCGCCACCGAATGCCTTGCCGAGGGTACCGGTGAGGATTTCGATTTTGCCACGGAGGTTGTGGAGCTCAGTGACACCACGGCCAGTCTTGCCGACTACGCCAGCAGAGTGGCTCTCGTCGACCATAACCATAGCGTTGTATTTGTTGGCAAGTTCGTAGATCTTGTCGAGTGGGCAGACGTTACCGTCCATAGAGAAGACGCCGTCGGTAACGATGAGGCGGAAGCGGCATTTCTGAGCAGCGATGAGTTGCTCCTCGAGTTCAGCCATATTAGCGTTGGCATAGCGGAAGCGCTGAGCCTTGCAGAGGCGTACGCCGTCGATGATAGAGGCGTGGTTGAGTGCATCGGAGATGATAGCGTCCTCAGCAGAGAGCAGTGGTTCGAAAACACCGCCGTTGGCGTCGAAGCAACCAGCGTAGAGGATAGTGTCCTCAGTGCCGAAGAAGTTGGCGATAGCGCGCTCGAGTTCTTTATGGCGGTCCTGGCAACCACAGATGAAGCGAACAGACGACATACCGTAGCCGCGCTCGTCCATAGCCTTCTTGGCAGCCTCGATAAGTTTAGGATTGTCGGCGAGGCCAAGGTAGTTGTTAGCACAGAAGTTTAATACTTTTTTACCTGCGACCATGATTTCTGCGCCTTGAGGAGAGCAGATTTCGCGTTCGTTCTTGTAGAGACCCTGCTCCTTGATAGAAGCGAGCTCGTTAGTCAGAAACTTTTGAAAATCGTTGTACATAATATAAATAATGTTTAAGTTATTCTATATCACAAAGGGGACCCCTTATTGAAAGAGTCCCTTAAGATAATAAGTATTAGGAGATTAGATTTCGAAGTCTACCTTGACGTCGTATTTGTCAGCGATATTGTCATCGGCAGAATCTGCCTCATCGCGCTGCTCGTAATTGCGGAAACGGATATCCTGAGCGCCGTTAGCCTCATTGTTGCGGTTGATGAAGTCGATAATCTCGTTGAGGGCATCCTGGAATTTCTCGAAGTCCTCCTTGTAGAGGAAGATTTTATGCTTCTCGATTGAGAAAGGAGCATTCTCATCCTCACTTAAGAATTTCTTTTTACTTTCGGTGATAGAGAGGAACAGGTCGTTGTTGCGACTCTTCTTGACATCAAGATAGTAGATGCGTTTGCCAGCCTTCACCGCCTTTGAAAAGATAATTTCTTGTTCTTTCTTGTCATTTCTGAAATCTTCCATAAAACGAATAGAATGTTTGTAAAAGCCTAATAGATAAGGCTTTTATGAATAAATAGAATCAAAATGCCGCGCTGTGGGGCGGCTCCAAAAAATCGGTTGTAAAGTTGAGAATTTTTTTTGAAACTGCAAAGAGTTTTGAGAATTATTTTTGGAAAAATATTTTAGTAGAAAAAAGTTGGAAAAAGTTGCTTTGATTAAGAAAAAATAAGTAACTTTGCAGCAAACTTGTGCCTGACGTGGCATAGTTTGGAAAAAACTGATAGAAAATTAAATAAATATATGATTAATAGGTATTTGTTGCGCATCAAGGCGGTGCAGGTGCTCTATTCTTTTTACGTGTCGAAGAGTGCAGATGCGAAGAGAATAGAGGAAGAGTTGTCGAACAGCATATCGAAAGCATCAGATTTGTATTACTGTGTTTTGCAGTTGATAGTGGATATGCGGAAATATGCCGAGAGAGCCTCAGAGCATCTTTGCAGTCTGGATGAACCAGAGAGTGATCCATTGTACAAGTTGTTGACATGCAAGCAGTTTGTGAACAATAAATTAGCAATGCAGCTTGAGATAAACGATGAGTTGAATGATTATATCGGGAGTCATGATTTAGAGTGGATATGGCAGATTCACAAAGATGTGCTCAAGAAACTCGGACAGAGGATTCAAGAGTCGGAGTATTTTGAGACATACGCCACTGACAAGTCGAGTTTTGAGAACGACGTCCGTCTGTGGAAGCAAGTGCTGCAGAACGAGTTGATGGGCAATGAAGATTTCGAGCAGGCTATTGAGGATGTCAACATTTACTGGAACGACGATCTCTACAACGCCATCAGTTTCGTAGTGAAGACCATCAAGAAATTCTCGCTGAAAGAAGGTGCCGGACAGCCATTGATGCCGATTATCAAGAGTGCATCAGAGATGGATTATGCAAGAAAACTGGTAAGTTATGCTATTGTTCATTTCAAAGAGGCAGACGAGATGATCAAGCCATTCCTCAAAGGATGGGAGTTGGAGCGAATCCCTATGATGGACCTCACAATCATCAGAGCAGCAGTGTCGGAGATGCAGGCATTCGACGATATTCATGTCGGAGTGACAATGAACGAGTACATCGAAATAGCCAAGACCTATTGCGCAGAGAACAGCGTTCAGTTTGTGAGCGGTGTGCTTTATCAGGTAGGCAAGAAACTGCAGCCACTTGAAGTGAAAGAAGAAAAGAAATAAAGAAACAGCATTTTGATAATAAATAGTAGAAAGATATGAATTTGGTATTATTACAGGCAGCGCAGCAGGGCGGTGCAAGCAGTTGGATGAACATCGGAATGATTGTTCTGATTTTTGTGATTTTCTATTTTTTCATGATTCGTCCACAGTCGAAACGTCAGAAAGAGATCAAACAGTTCCAGGACAGCCTGCAGAAAGGCAAGAAAGTGATAACCCAGGGCGGTATCTATGGTAAAATCCGCAGCGTAGATGAGCAGACCGTATCTGTAGAGATAGCAGAGAACGTAGTTATCAAAGTAAACAAAGGCATGGTGTTTGACTCGCCAGAGGCAGCAGACGCAAATCAGGCAAATCAGGCGAAGTAAAAAATCCTTCATATAGTTCATGAACTGGAAAGGCTTGAAAAACAGATTGTTCTCGAGGAAAACCGGGACATTCATCCTGTTTCTGCTGATTTCTGCCATCCTCTGGCTGATGTACACAGTGGGCACCAAGCACTCGATACAGACAAAAGTGCAGGTAGTCTATTGGGGATTGCCGGATGATGTGAAGTTAGAGAAAGAGCTGCCTTCCGTGATAGAGTTTACCATCAAAGAAGAAGGCAACCAGTTGGTGAATTATTTCTTCAAAGAACTTGACACTTTGGAGATAGACCTCTCGGGTCAGTTCGTCAAGAACAGACATTCAGAGGTTAAAGTGAATTTCGAGCCATATATTGAAGATTTGCTGAGGCCGATATCCTCAACATTCGAGGTCGTCGATATCCAGCCTGCAAGTTATGTGTCGAAATATATAAATGTGTACACCAGAAGAGTGCCAATCGTCTTGAAAAACCAGATAGTGCTCGGACCGCAGTTCACATTGACAGACTCAGTGGAGTTAGATCCTGCCACCGTGCTCATACGCGGAGAGAGGAGATTGATAGACTCCGTCAAGTACATCTATGCAGATACACTTGAAGAGACCGTTGAGAAAAGCGGCCGAAGGACAGTGGAACTGATAAGACCTAAGGGAGTAGAGTTGCTGAGAACAAACACAACCCTAAATATCCAGATAGAGCGAATCACAGAGAAGACATTCACGGTGCCATTAGTGCTGATGAATGTGCCAAAAGGAGTGACCGTCAAGACCTTCCCTGCCGAAGTCTCGCTTATTACTGTAGTAGGACTGAGCAAGTTCAAGACACTTGAAGAGAACGATTTCAGCATAGTGGCCGACTATGACTTGAGAAATGAGATAAGTCATACCATACCACTGTATCTCGAAGGCAACGAAGAGTTGGACGGACTCCAGTATAAGATAGTACCTGCGGAAGTAGAATATATTTTGGAATACTGATGAAAAGAATAGGCATAACAGGAGGCATAGGTTCAGGGAAAAGTGCAGTCTCGGCATGGCTGAAAGAACGTGGGTTCAAAGTATATGATACAGACAGCGAGGCGAGGAGACTCATGAACGAGTCGGAAGATTTGAGGAACTCCCTGAAAAGCCTTTTTGACGAAGAAGTCTATGATGAGAAAGGACTGAACAGAAAAGTTCTTGCCGACAAGATTTTCGGCAACGAAGTGGCAAGAAATGCCGTCAACAGACTTGTGCATCCCGCTGTAGTTTCCGATTTTATGAGTTGGAGTTACAGCCAAGAGACAGAGATAGTTTTCGTGGAGAGTGCCATTATCGGAGAGTGCCAATTGAAAGACATTGTAGACGGAGTGCTTTATGTGAATGCCGACCAGGAAGTCAGGATTCAGAGAGCCATGCAGAGAGACAATGCAGAGAGAGAAGCAGTTGAGAAAAGAGTCGGTTCGCAAGTATTGTCGCCACAGGATGCGACATGGATTATAGATAACAGCGGAAGCCTCGATGAACTGTCGGAATCGATGGAGAAACTGGCGGTGGGGCAAGGCTGGATATCAAAAGAGGAAGTGCAGA
Source organism: Candidatus Aphodosoma sp. (assembly GCA_045643545.1). Lineage (GTDB taxonomy): Bacteria > Bacteroidota > Bacteroidia > Bacteroidales > Paludibacteraceae > Aphodosoma. The sequence continues at coordinate 45,397 of JAZUKZ010000041.1, forward strand.
CAAAGAAGAAAAAGAGCAAGAAAAAAGGCAAGAGAACCTTTTGGAAAGTAGTGCTGTGGTTATGGCTTGCCACCATTGTGTGGACACTGCTGTTGCGCTGGGTTCCAGTGTATTACACACCGTTGATGCTCAGGAGAGCAGTCAGCGGCGTATTCGAAGGCAAAGAAGTGAGATTCGAGAGAAAGTGGGTGCCATTGGAGGAAGTCTCATCGAAGTATGTAACTGCTTGTATAGCAAGTGAAGACAACCTCTTTGCAAAACATTATGGATTTTCGGAGAAAGGCATCAAAGCAGCAATAAAGCATAACAGAGAAGGAGGCAAGAACATTCATGGCGGAAGCACTATTTCGCAGCAGACAGCCAAGAACGTTTTCACCTTCGGCACCAGAACCTGGTTCAGAAAGGGAGTAGAGACATATTTCACAGTCCTGATAGAAGTACTTTGGGGCAAAGAGCGAATTATGGAAGTCTATTGCAACATAGCAGAGTTGGGAGATGGAATTTACGGAGTAGAGGCAGCCTCCCAGCATTATTTCCATAAAAGCGCTAAGAAACTCAATGCCCAGCAAGCAGCCCTTTTGGCAGCAGCATTGCCTAGTCCGAGGAGATACAGTGTCACAAATCCAGGTCCATATATGAGAAAACGTCAGGGACAGATAATGTGGCTCATGCCAAAAATGTCGAAATTTCCGCCAAAGAAATGAGCAAGATTCAGGAGATAAAGAGAAAGATATCCCTCTCAATGAATGGAATTTGCGCTGAGAAATTCCGTGAGTCGGGGATGGGGTATAAGAAATGCTTCGGAGTTGATTGGGTGAGACTCAGAGAGATTGCCTCAGAATTCGAGCAAGATTATGAGACCGCGGTAGAGTTGTGGAGCTCAAATGTCAGAGAACACAAACTCATAGCAACTTTGATTTGTCCCGCTGCCGAGATGAATGCTGAGAGAGTGAGAGAGTGGGCAGAAGGCTTAGTGAATACCGAGACAGCAGAGATATTGTCATTTGCTTTGGTTTCGAGAGTGCAAAATATTGTGACAGAGTTGATTGAAATGGAAAACTCTGACAAAGACCTTCAGCGACTCCTTGCTTATCATGCTTTAGGAAGGAAAAAGAATTTTACAACAGAACTCACTGACGCAGAGAAAGATAAAGCAATAAAATCGATAAAAGAGCAAGACCGTCAGGATTTGAAATTTCATCATGCCATAAGAGCATTGGAAGAATGAGAATAGAAGAACATATAAAGTTGATTTTGGCCAAGTACGGCAGAGTCGAAGTCCGCGGATTAGGATTGATTCGCGTAGTGGCGCGTCATGCCAAGGTCGAAGAGGGAGAGTTGATGCCTCCAGGTGCTGAGTTAGAGGTGGTAAGAGCGGCAACGGCAAATGACAGACTCCTTGTCGATTCATACGTAAGAGACAGAAAAGTGAGTGCTGCAGAGGCCCTTGCGCTGATAGATGCAGAGGCAAGAGATTTGGATTTCAGAGAGTTGGAGAAAGATTTGTCATTTTTGCCAGCTAATTTCGGTTTAGTGAAAGTAGCATTGCCAAAAGAGAAGCCATTAGAGGTGAAACTTTGGAAATATGCCGCAGCGGCAGTCGTGGCGGTTTTGGTGGATTTGGCTATTCCAGTAGGTCCTGCATATGACAATATGACAGAGGCTGCTATCGGAACGGATGTGTATGGCTGTGTAAAAGAGATAGTTACAGAGCAAGTTGAAGAAGAGGCGGTTGATAAGGGCAGGTTCTGCGTCATAGTGGCTTCGCTGCCGTCGAGAGAGTCCGCGATGAATTATATCCTGAAGAAAGGGACCGGAGAGTTGATAGACAAAGGCGGATTCTACAGAGTGTCAGAGAGACGATTTGAGGATTTTGACGCAGCGCAGACGTATATTGACGAAAACGGTATTCATGCCTGGGTTTTAATGGACTGATTATGAAGAAATATGTACCTAACATATTGACATTGTGCAATTTGCTGTCGGGAATAATAGCTGTTATTTTTGCATATAACGGAGATTTTCGGATGGCGTTGCTGTTTGTCGTGATAGGAGTGCTTTTTGATTTCTGCGACGGAGCGGCTGCAAGAGCGCTTGGAGTTGTATCGCCTGTAGGCAAAGAGCTTGACTCACTGGCAGATATGGTAACTTCAGGTTTAGTGCCAGGAATGGTCGCTTTCAAATTGCTTGGCGGATTGGCCGAGTATTGGTGCGTGTTGTCTTATATTGGATTCCTGATTTCATTGTTCTCAGCGCTCAGACTTGCCCAGTTCAATGTTGACGAAAGACAGACATCCTCATTCATAGGACTTGCCACTCCAGCCAACGCACTGTTCTGGCTCGGACTTTCGGCTGGTTATGCAGATACATTGAAGATTCCAACAATAATAGTGCTTATATTACTGACATCGTGGCTGTTAGTGTCGCCGATACCGATGTTCTCGCTCAAGTTTCATGGTTTTGGACTGACAAGACTTAATATAGTAAGATATGTGTTCCTGGCATTGTCGCTTGTGTTGCTTATATGCTTCGGAATCAAAGGATTGCCATTAGTGATAGGAATGTATGTGGGGATTTCGGTGGTGATGATGGCGATTAAAAAGAATTGAAATATTTGCCGCAGTGGCGGCGATTCATAATAACAATAGCATATTCTATTATTTCGCGCTCAAGAAAAAAGTCCGGAAAACTACTTTCTTTAGTGAGATATAGTGCGTTTATTTAGGTGGTTTCAGAAAAGGAACTGCTACACACCATGTAGGAAGTCCAGTTATGTGGGCTTCTCTTAATGGTGTGGCAGGTTTCTTTCCGGACTTCCTGTGAGCGCGAATAGGGGGAGCCTACTTTATATCTTTGTGAAATTGATAGTTATGCAAAATCTCTATCAATTTATGGCAAAGGATAAACTCCGATTAGGAGATGACAGTGTATGCATTGTCATTCCAGTGTATAATTGCGAGAAGTACATTGGAAAATGTTTGAAATCTATTGTAAACCAGACTTACGAGAACTGGCTTGTTGTCGCGATTGATGATGGCTCAAAGGATAAAAGTGGAAAAATACTGGATAAGTGGGCATGTAAAGATTCTAGGATTAGGGTGATTCATCAAGAAAACAAGGGGTCTGTTGAAGCGAGGAAAGCTGGTGTGCTATCCAATGAAAATGCAAACTGCAAGTGGCTTACTTTCTGCGATGCAGATGATACATTAGAGAGAAATGCGTTGCAATTGTTGATGGATGCTCAGATGGAATTTTGTGCAGACATGGTAGTAGCAGACAAACGCAGTATGTATCGAGGCTTCAAATTTCCTAAAAAGTATGTTTCTCCTTGTTTTAGGGAAAAGAGAGTCTATGCGCATGACGAAGTCCTTAAAGAGTTGTTGATAAGTTATTTCGGAATTACTGACTTCCCTGTTACTTTATATTCAAAGTTATATCTCCTTGAGAATGTCAGAAAAGAGATAGATTTTGTTCCGGTAGTAAGATTCATGGGAGACGATTTGAGTGTTAGTATAAGATTGGTTGCCAAAGCAGAAAAAATTGCCATTATTCCTGATACGATATATAATTATAGAATTGGCGGGTTTTCGTCAAAGTATGCACCGGACTTGTTGGATGATTTTGTGAATCTGTATAATTACAAAAGGGAGTATGGGGAAAAATATCCGATGCCTCAAGATTGGAAATATCTAATGGATGTCGAGTTGGTGAATGTCAGCAAAACATGTGTGTTGTCGGAGATGGAGCATGATAAGAATTGTGATGATCGGATTGAGATGATTTGCAATTCAGAAGAGGTTAGGCGGGCTGCTGCTCATGTAAAAGAAAGAAGTGAGAGATTGAAGGAATATTCCGGTTGGATATTGGACAAAGATGTGCTTGCGCTGAAGAAGTGGTCTGAAAATCAGATGTATAATAATAGGTGGCGGAGAAGATTAAAGAAGTTGTTGAAGAATCTAATGTAAGATAATTTGTTTAACTAATAATTCCGTGGGCAATCGGTTCGTGTTTTGGCAGGTTGCCCATTTTTTTGTTCCAGTCCCAGTTGTCGGGCGCTTTTTTCTATGTTTTTATGTTTTTTTGCATGGGGAATTGGAGTTTCGTGGGGTGGACGATGCGAGATAGCGTTCAGATAGCGTTCAGATAGCGTCCGGATAGCGTCCGGATAGCGTTGGGATAGCGTCTGGGGGTGCTTGGAGGTTGCTTTGAAGGTGTTATGTGGAAGGGAGGTGAGATGGTTTTTGAAAAAATTGGCTAAAGTCTTGGCGGAATGAAAAAAAAGTCGTACCTTTGCAGCGCTTTTCGAGAAAAAGCATTTTAGGTTTAATTTTTAAAAATTTTTATTCTAAATGGCAACTAAAATTAGATTGCAGCGCAATGGACACAAGGGGTATGCCTATTACCACATTGTCATTGCAGACGTTCGTGCGCCACGTGATGGCCGCTGTATTGAGCGTATTGGTTCTTACAACCCAAATGTTAACCCAGCAAAGGTAGACCTCAACTTTGAGCGTGCTTTGTATTGGGTAGAGACAGGTGCTCAGCCAACAGACACTGTTCGCAACATTCTTTCGCGCGAGGGTGTGATGATGATGAAGCACTTGAACGGTGGTGTTCGTAAGGGCGCATTCACAGCTGAGGAGGCGCAGAAGCGTTTCGAGGCTTGGAAGGCAAACAAGACTAAGGCTATCGAGGGATTGGCTTCGAAGGCAGTTGCTGCTAAGGATGAGGCTCGTAAGGCTCGTCTTGAGGCAGAGAAGGCAGTGAACAAGGCTAAGGCAGAGGAGATTGCCCGCAAGAAGGCAGAGGCTCTTGCTGCTGAGGAGGCTGCTGCTAAGGCTGCTGCAGAAGAGGCAGCTGCTGCTGAGGCTCCAGCTGAGGAGGCTGCTCCAGCAGAGGCATAAAATCAAGCTTGTTTTGAAATTAGCGCGGAAGTTTGGTTCACACTGGGCTTCCGCTTTTTTTTAGGAGATGATACTGGTCACGGCAATATCGGTGTTTCTTTTGGTGGCGGCTGTAGTTGAGCTGTTGCTGAAGGGAATGCCCCGTTTGCAGTCAGACTGGTTCAATGTCGTGGTGGCGGTTACTGCGGTGCTGTTCACCTCGAAATATTATTATGGTCCTGACATAACGACCTACGTGCCTCTGTATGAGAGCATTGGCAAGTTGGCGCATACCTTGGCGGGACATTATCCGACGAGTTATGAAGTGGGTTTTGTCTATTTCTGCTCGTTTTGCAAGACATTGGGGCTGTCGTACTGGGGGATGACTGCCGTAGTGTCTGTTTTGCTTTTTGCGGCTTTGTATGGTCTGATAAGCAAGTTGGATAGCAAAAAGACTCTGGCACTGGCAGTTATAGTGATATTGCTGCCTGATTTGCTGTATGCGCAGTTCAGACAGGCAATGGCGGTGGCATTGTTTATTTTCTCCGTTCTGACGGCAGACAAAAGGCAGTTCGGATGGGCGATGGTGCTTGCCGTGCTGGCTGTAACGATGCATAAATCAGCGGTTTTCGTGGTTGTGCCGACTATTTTCTATTATACGCTCCAGTCGTATGAAGTGAAGAACAGTGCGGTGGAAGTGATGGGAATAGTGCTTGTGATTATGCTTGTGGTGTCGATGCAAAGTTTTGTAGAACAAGTAGTTAACAACCTTCCTTTGCCAAAGACCACAGCCAAGTCGCTGAAGATGCATGCTTCATTCTCCAAAGCCATACAGTCGAATTTCGTGCTATATTTCATGGCCATAATCCTGATGGCTCATTTCGGCAGACGCGCATCGCGGACTACTGCTCTTTTGGCGTCGGTGATGGTCGGCATGATGATGATAGTTGCTTTCTATCAGTTCTATTACCTATTGAACAGACTGAGATCGTATTTCGTGCCGATGATTGTAGTGTATATTTTGAGGGAAGGACATGTTGCGCGGGAGAACAAAGTGCCTTATGCTGAGGTGGTTAGCCAAGCGGCAATACTGCTGATGCTCCTCTTTATGGGGTATAAGACCATTGCCTTCGACAAAAACAGTCGGAAAGACGGCGATGTGCTTATGATGAGCACTGTGTTTGAGTTAGTTAGCGAAGACAAAGAAGATCTGCAAGAGAGACAGATGAAGCGTGCGGAGGATTTTTGGGACAATGCCTTCCTCAAAGGCGACCGCGAGCACAGAAGCAAGAACTACGTAGAACAATACAAAGAGCAAGAAGCGCCAAATGGTTGACATACTTCTTTCGACATATAACGGTGAGAAATGGCTTGACGAGCAGTTGCAGTCGCTTGAGACACAGACCTTTAGCGATTGGAAACTGACCGTGAGGGATGACGGCTCGAGCGATGGAACCATGGAAATCCTAAAGGCTTGGAAATCAAGGCTTGGCGAAAAGATGAGAATCGTTGAGGCCGAGAACGTGGGGGTGACACGCTCGTTTGAAAAGTTGCTCGAAATGGCTGATGCAGAGTATGTTATGCTTTGCGATCAAGACGATGTTTGGCTTCCGGGGAAAATTGAGTGGACCATGGAGAAAATGCGTGAAGAAGAACTTCGCAGTCCTGGGAAAGCAGTGATGGTCTTTACATCGATAGAATTGGTAGACAGCAAGTTAGAGCCAATGGGCAAAACCTTCTTCCAGCAAAACAATTTCGATTTCCCTTTTGCGCTTAGATTTGAGAATTTGTGCGTAAATAACTGTGTAGCAGGATGTACCACCATGCTCAACAGAAAAGCGAGAGAATTGGTGCTGCCATTTTCAAAGAATGCATTGATTCATGACTGGTGGATGGCATTGAGAGTTGCCAAAGATGGGATAATCAGTGTGTTAGAGACTCCAACCATGCTTTACAGACAACATGGCGACAACGTCTGCGGTGCTGAGCCGGCGAAAGTTCGGCATTATATCTCGCTGATAATCAAGCCATGGGAGATGCATAGAGATTTTAAGAGAGTAGAACCATTTTTGAGAGATGCTGGTTTTGAAGGCGAGGCCAGATGGTTCTATTATAAAATAAGACATTTGTTGAGACGCAAGATTGTAAAGAGATGAAAATCAGTTTCTTGATACAAGACAATACGACCATCGGCGGAACCGAGAGGACCACCTGCTGCTTAGCCAACCAAATGGCCCGGCAGGGACATCAAGTGTCGATAGTCTCTATTTTCGGCGTCAACGGCAGATGTGCTTTTGAATTGGAAGATTCTGTTAAGTTCGAGATATTGTCAGACGTGCGCTATGGCTTGAAAATGAGTGCGTTGAGACGTGGGGTTGAGATGGTCAAAGTGGTTCGGAAAGTAAAGAAAAGCCAGTTGCTCAGAGATGCTGATGTGATAATAGCCCAGAAGTTTTTTGCGGCTATTGCTGCGGTAAGTGCCAGATATAGAGCGAAATTGATAGTCGGAGATCATTTTCCATATGCAAAATATAAGCAGCCTGTCAGGTGGCTGAGAGACCGAATTTATGGAATGGCAAAGACAGTTGTAGTTCTGACCAGTGACTATAAAAAACAGTTTCAAGCCGCTGGTATAGAGAATGTTGTGGTTATTCCCAATATGATTTCCATAAAAGAAGTTCAGCATGAGGAGAAATCTCGCGAGATAATTGCAGTCGGCAGATTGGCTGAAGAGAAAGGATTTGACATACTGATAACCGCTTTTGCAAAAGTTGCGGATAGATTAGATGGCTGGAAATTAAAGATTTATGGAGGTGGGGATAAGATGCCGCAGTTGAAGAACCAGATAGAAGCGGCGGGGATGACTGAAAAGATTGAGATGATGGGTGAAGTGACTGATATAGAGGCGGTTTATGCCGATGCAGCCTTTGGAGTGATGCCGTCAAGATTTGAAGGTTTTCCAATGGTCCTTTTGGAGGCTGCTGCTGCAGGACTGCCAATGGTGGCCTTTGACTGCCCAACTGGTCCCAGAGAAATTTTGGGGTTAGGCGGAGGATTACTTGTTGAGAATCAGAACGTTGAGGCATTAGCAGAGACAATAGTGAAGATGGTTGGCGATGTCGAGTTAAGGGAAAAATTGAGTGCCGAGACATCGGCGATAAGAGAAACATACTCGCCTGGGAAAATTTGTAGGCAATGGGGAATTGTTATAAATCAGACGTTTAATGGAAGAGACTAAAGTGTCGATAATCACACCCCTTTATAACGGGGAACGGTTTGTGGCAAAAACAATAGAGAGCGTTTTGGCCCAGAGTTATCAAGACTGGGAGATGATTGTGGTCAACGACGGTTCAAAAGACCGTGGTCCTGAGATAGTTAGAGAGTATGCAGAAAAAGATTCCCGTATTCAGTTGTATTCACAACCGAACGGAGGGTCGGCAGCTGCGAGGAACAATGGAATACGCAGAGCCACAGGGCGTTATATCGCATTGTTAGATGCTGATGATACATGGATGCCAAATTTCCTTGAGTCCCAGTTGGCGTTGATGAAAGAGAAAAGCGCAGTGCTTGTGTATGGTTCACACCTCAGAATTGATGAAAACGAGCAAGAGTGCCTCGTGCCATTCATAGCGCCTGAGAGAGTTACCTATAGAGATATGCTTAAGACATGCTCAATATCCTGTCTTACAGGTGTTTATGATGCAAAACCCTATGGTAAAGTCTTCTTGCATGAAGAGTTCAAATCCCTAAGAGACGATTATATTTATTGGCTTGAGATAATCAAAAAATGCGGAGAAGCATTTGGTAATCAGGAGATTATTGGTTCATATAGGATTCTGGGCAGTTCAGTGTCCCATAACAAGAAAAAAATGATAAAGCCACAGTACAGAGTTTATAGAGAAGTTGAGAAATTGGGAGTAATTCCGTCGGTTTATTATCTCTGCTGCTGGGCTGTGAAAGGCTTTTTGAAGTACAGAAAATAATGTTTGTAACCCGCTGATTCTTAATGCATGCCCTGTATGGGAAAAGGTTGAGATTCAGAGCTGATTTGAAAGAGACAGGTTTGAAAGTCAATTGCTCGATAGTGCTCTATCACGCCTCCATTGGCGAGGTCAAGAAGATAGTTGACCAACTCAGGAAAAGCGAGTTGGTAGGGACGATTTGGCTTGTGGACAACTCAGAGTTGATGACCGAGCGCTTCCAGTTTATGGAGTGCGACTACATCCATGGCCACGGCAATATCGGATATGGCAAAGGGCATAATATCGCAATAGATAAATCATTGAAAACCAATGCAGAATATCATTTGGTGCTCAATTCAGACATAGTGATTGAAGAGGGAACAATAGAGAAAATAGTAGCTTGGATGGACCAGTATAAAGATGTGGCTCAGGCCATGCCAAAAGTGCTCAATCCAGACGGCAGCGACCAACATCTGGCAAAACGGGTGCCGACTGCTTTTGACTTGATACACAGAAGATTATTCCATTCGCATAGGTGCGAGTTAGAGTTTGAGGACCAAAGCAGAGAGTATGATGTGGAGTATCTGTCGGGGTGTTTCATGATGCTCAGGAGCCAGTCGCTCAGAGAGTTGCGAGAGAGAGACGGATATATTTTCGATCCAAGATTCTTCCTTTATCCAGAGGATTTGGATTTGACCAGAAGACTGCATCAGATGGCAAGGACAGTTTACTTGCCATTTATAACGATAATCCACGACCATAGACGTGAGTCGTATAAATCGCTGAGAATGACCTGGATACATGCGTGGAACATGATTAAATACTTTTGGAAATGGAGATGACCCTGCTGCCAACGACATATTTGGGAAATATTGAGTATTATGCGCATCTTATTGAAGGAGAGTGCGTTGTGGAATGCTGCAACAGTTACGAAAAGCAGACCTATGCCAACAGATGCCGTATTTTGTCGGCAAACGGTCCGATGGATTTGATGATTCCGGTAGCCAAGCCATGGCATCATGTGATGCTCAAAGATGTGCGGATTGCGTATGACGAAGAGTGGCAGCCGATGCATTGGAGAGCGTTGAGGGCGGCGTACAGTTCGTCACCTTTTTTTGAATTTTATGCCGATGATTTGGCTCCGCTGTATGAGAAGAAGACCGAATTTCTGCTTGATTTTGACCAAAAACTGGAGGAAACAGTGCTGAAATTGCTGAAATTGGAGGGTGCAAAACCTTCATATACAACTGATTGGATTGAAGAAGAGAAAGCGGGGATAAAAGACTTGAGAAAAACTTTGCATCCCAAGAAAAAAGTTGTACCTTTACACATAAATTTAGGGGTGGAATATTATCAAGTTTTCACTCCAAAATTCGGTTTTGTTCCCAATCTTTCAATCATAGATTTGATGATGAATATGGGGAACGAATCGCGTATTTATTTGAGGCAAATAATTAACAATAAATAAAAAACAAAGATTATGGAATTAGCAAACATTGATTGGGGTAGCCTTGGTTTTGGTTTCATGCCAACCGACTACAATGTACGTTGCAACTACAGCAATGGTAAATGGGGTGAGCTCGAGGTACATGCAGAGCCAACTATGCCAATGCACATTTCAGCAGCAGTTCTTCACTATGCACAGGAGTGCTTCGAGGGTATGAAGGCATTCCGCGGCGCAGACGGCAAAGTACGCGTTTTCCGCATGGACGAGAATGCAAAACGTATGCAGTCATCATGCCGTGGCATCTGCATGCCAGAGTTTCCAATCGAGAAATTCGAGGAGGCAATCGTAAAGGTTGTTAAACTCAACGCACGTTTCATCCCACCATACGAGACAGGCGCATCACTCTACATCCGTCCAGTTCTTTTCGGAACAACTCCATTGGTAGGTGTTAAGCCAGCAACAGACTACACATTCGTAGTATTCGTAACTCCAGTTGGTCCTTACTTCAAGGGCGGTTTCCAGACCACTCCATTTATGCTCAGCCGTAAATATGACCGTGCTGCTCCTCTCGGAACAGGTAACCTCAAGGTCGGTGGCAACTATGCTGCAGGTATGCGTGCAACAGTTGACAGCCACGACATGGGCTACAGCGCAGTATTCTATATCGACCCTAAAGAGAAGAAGTACATCGACGAGTGCGGTGCTGCTAACTTCTTCGGTATCAAGGGCAACAGCTATGTAACTCCAAAATCAGACTCAATCCTTCCTTCAATCACCAACATGTCACTCCGTCAGATTGCTGAGGACCTCGGCATGACAGTAGAGCGTCGCCAGATCATGGTTGAGGAACTTGCTGAGTTCGATGAGGCAGGTGCATGCGGAACAGCAGCAGTAATCTCTCCAGTTGACAAGATTGTTGATATCGACAACAACAAGATCTATCAGATCTCTAAGGACGGCAAACCAGGCAAGAAGTGCACAGAGCTCTACAACAAACTCCGTGGCATTCAGTATGGTACAGAGCCAGATATCCACAACTGGAACACAATTATTGAATTCTAATAATAAAATAAAACAATAAAGTCATGATTAAATTAGGTATCAATGGTTTTGGTCGTATCGGTCGTATGGTTTTCCGTGCTGCCGTTATGAACTTCGCTCAGGACATCCAGGTAGTTGGTATCAACGACCTTCTCGATCCTGATTATTTGGCATACATGCTGAAATATGATTCAGTTCACGGTATGTTCAATGCAGACATCAAAATCGACGGTAACTATCTCGTTTGCAACGGTAACCGCATCCGCCTCACTCAGGAGAAAGATCCTGCTGACTTGAAGTGGAACGAGGTAGGCGCAGAGGTAGTTGTTGAGTCAACTGGTCTCTTCTTGACAGACGAGCTTTCTCGCAAGCACATCCAGGCTGGCGCTAAGAAAGTCATCATGTCTGCTCCTTCAAAGGACGCAACTCCAATGTTCGTTTACGGTGTTAACCATAAGACTTACGCTGGACAGGACATCATCTCTAACGCATCTTGCACAACAAACTGCTTGGCTCCAATCGCTAAGGTTTTGAACGACAAGTTCGGTATCGTTAAGGGCTTGATGACTACAGTTCACGCTGCAACTGCAACTCAGAAGACAGTTGATGGTCCTTCAAAGAAGGATTGGCGTGGTGGCCGCGGTATCCTCGAGAACATCATCCCTTCTTCAACAGGTGCTGCTAAGGCTGTAGGCAAAGTATTGCCAGTTCTCAACGGCAAACTCACTGGTATGAGCTTCCGTGTTCCAACTTCTGACGTATCAGTAGTTGACCTCACAGTAGTTCTCGACAAGGCTGCTACAATGGCTGACATCAACGCAGCAATGAAAGAGGCTTCAGAGGGCGAGTTGAAGGGCATCCTCGGTTACACAGAGGACGCTGTAGTTGCAACTGACTTCCGCAACTGCCCATTGACATCAATCTACGATGCTACTGCAGGTATCGGTTTGGACGACCACTTCGCAAAACTCATCTCTTGGTATGACAACGAGTGGGGTTATTCAAACAAAGTATGTGAGATGGCTCGCGTAATCGGCAAATAATCAATAATTTCCGATATTCCTGGCGGCTGACCTTCAAAGTCAGTCGCCTTTTTTATTTACAAATAAACGAATTATATGTTGCATAGTCCAAATAAAAGTAGTACCTTTGCACTATGAATCGTAAAGTTCTGATATTCACAATAATCTTGAGCATGCTCACCATAGCGGAGCATCTATGTGCTCAGGACCTTCCCCGTGGAGGCTGGTTCGTTTACGCCCCTTACGGCAGATCATTATACGCTGATGTTCACCCTTTTATGCCACGTCTGGATATAGGCATGAACACCAACCATCTCTCCTACGACTACAGCGCAAGCCTCGATAAAAAATATCGATTCACCACCCACGGCCTCTTCGGATTCAACCTCGACATTTGGCGTGGCGAGTGGCGTGACGGACAGTTCGGACTCCTTTTCTCCTTCGCAATGTCCGCCGACCTATGGCTTGATGTGGCTGAACCTGTCACAGCGCCGGTAGTCAACACCGATTACCGCATCAGCGCACCCACCACCACCTTCATCCAGCGTTTCGACAACAAATACGCCCGAAATTACTCCATCTCATGGACCCCTTTTCGCCATGAATCAACTCATATAGGCGACGAAATGCAGATTCAGCGCATCGACAACGGCTATGCCCTCAAACGAGTAAATGTCAGTTATAACTATACCGAATTAGCCGTAACGCTCAATGAGCCAGAAGATAAGATGCGGCAGACTCATACAGTTCGTCTCGGCGTCATGCTCCTCTACAACTGGGCTAAAGGCTGGTATTTCATCGACCAGGCCGATGGCGACTCCAAATGCGCATCCCCCCGTCGCTCCCCATGGGAAGCCTACCTCCAGTACCAGTACCAGTCGCCCACCAGCCGCCATGGCTTCCAGGGAATAGGCTCAGCCGAACTCCGCAACCGCGCTCTCTACGGCTACGACCTCCTCGCCAAAGACAACACCACCTGTCCAATCGAAAAAAGAATCTTCACCGTCAACCTCTTTGCCGGAGTCCGCTACAACATGCCCCATTACGACGGCTATTTCTCAGGCATTTCCATCGGCTGGCGTTTCTATTACGGCAACTGCCCTTATGGTCAGTTCCGCAGCATTCCCAACTATCTCCAGACAGGTCTCTGCCTGATTTTCGACTGACCTTCCCCAAACAAGGCCGCTCCGTAACATTACCGTAACATTACCGTAACATTGCCGTAGCATTACCGAGCCCCATCCAAGTCTGCTGCAAATTCCATACCTTTTTCATACAGGGCATGCATTGAGAATCAGGCTGTTACAAGACGCAAAAAAAGGCGGTCAACTCCCGTCGACCGCCCCCTGATTTCGCAGCAATTTTAGATAAAATCACCTCTTCTTAGGCTCCTCAAAATTCTGGCACCAAAGTCCGTGCAAATTGCAGTAGGCATATACGGCCACCACTTCACCCGAGCATGCGCAGAACTCCTTCATAGGCTCGCCAGTCTTGTCGAGCAGCACAAAATGTCCTTCATGGTTCCCTTTTTTGTCTTTTGTCTCCAGATAGATGAACATAATGTGATGCTCATCCGTCATAGGGTGCGGATCTGCTCCAACCCTCACCATCAGGTGCGAGTCATCCGTTTTTGTCAGCACTGGCACATGCTTCTCATGCGAGGCATCCTCGGTGTTGGCTCTGAGTTCCTCCATTGGCTGGCTGCAGCAGTAAGGACCGACTCCACTGTCGTGCAACTTCGTCACGATGTTGCCACAAACCCGGCAACGATAAAATTTCGTTTTCATAACAAATAATTTTAAGTTCGACAATTCTTGTCTTTCGACACTGCAAAAGTAGTATGTTTCCTGCACCCCGCAACCACATTTTTTGAATTTTGTTTCAATAGTTATTATTGAAAAAAACGATAGCAAAATAATTTGCCATTCCGCAAAATTATACTATCTTTGCAGTGCCAAATTGTGACTTGTTATGGAACTACGACAGTTAAAGTATTTCGTCAAGACCGCCAATACGCTGAATTTCAGCGAGGCAGCGCGTCAGTTGTACATTACTCAGAGCACTCTCAGTCAGCAGATCAAGCAACTCGAGGGCGAGTTGAAATGCGAACTCTTTGAGCGTGATGCACATAAGGTAAAACTCACCGAGTATGGCGAGAAACTGCTTCCAATGGCAAGGAAATGCCTGCAGGATGCTGACGCCTGCGTCCTCGAAGTGGCTAATATCAAGAATCTTATGATAGGCGCCCTCAATATTGGCGTCACCCATTCCTTCAGTTCGATCCTCTGGCACACGATGCGCGATTTCCTCTATACTTATAAAGGAGTCAAGTTGAATGTTTTTTATACCAACTCCGAGAAGCTGGTCACCATGCTCCGCCACCGAGAGATAGACTTCGCCCTGGCTTTCCGCTCCAACAACATCTACGACGACATCCTATCGTACGAACTATTCAGTGACAACCTTTGTGCCATTGTGCCAAAAGGACATGATCTCGCCAGCCGTAAAAAGGTCACTCTCAAGGACCTTGAGCCATATCCGGTGGCATTGCCTGCGAATGGTGTTCAGGGCCGTCACTGGATTGACGAGGAACTGAAACTCAATCCCGACATTAAACTCCGCGTGCGTATCGAACTCAACGATGCGAACTTCCTCCTTGACCTTGTCTCTCAGGGCAACCGCCTGGTCACCATCCTTGCCGGTGGTGCCACTGTCTATCACAAGGACCTTGTCGCCGTTCCTCTCAACATGGAGCACACCGAACTCAGCGGCTGCGTCTACTATCTTGTGGACAACTACCGCAAGCAGACAGCAACAGTTTTCATGAATATGCTTAAGGAATCGCCAATAGTCCGTATGATGAAGGGCTGATTTTGGGAGCTGAAACTTTCCGATGTCGGAAAAAAGGTGACCACTGACCACTTGACCATCTGACCACTTTTGGAAAAAGTGGTTTGAAAGAGTTGAAATTTGGTTTCAGGGTTTCACTATAAAAATTGAGACAAACAAAATAGTCCGGCAAAACTGCCGGACTATTTTGTGTTATACATTATGTATATTACCAATTGAAATTGTCGATGTCGTTTGCTACCTCGAGATAGGAGAATGCTGCCGTGAATGGAGGCATGTCGCCTATGTTGTACTCGTAATTTCTTGTCATATCGTATGCCTCTTTGTATGCTTTCTTCAGCTCGTACTGAAGAGGGAGAATCTCAACTCTGTAGACATCCATTGCGTCAACTACTGCGTTACGCCATACAGGGAGGTACTTTGAATAGAAATCGTAGTTCAAACCGTCAATCTGTTTGTTGATAGCAGCAACCTGACGGCCAACTTCTTGTGCTTTTGCAGCTTCTGCCGCAGTCTGCTCTCCTTGTTCGACAGTAGCCATAAGGTCTTGTGTCTTTTTTATAAGCGCTTCGATTTTGCTCTTGTAGTTTTTGTCGTAGAGAGTATGTCCAAAAGTGCGGGCATCTTCACGGAGTTTGATGCTCTTCTGGGAGAGGACACTGATTCTCTTTTCAAGAGAAGTGATTTTTTGCATTACGGCAGCGAGCTTGGCATCGTTTCCGGCGTTCTGCATATTCTTTTTAGCAGCTGCTGAGGTGTTCTCGGCAAGGCCAGACTGCTGGATGAATTCAATTCTCTCCTGCTCAGTCATGTTCTGCATGGCCTCGATATCCTTCATTGTGAGACCTCCGGTTTGCTGAGCCATCATCTTGTTTGCAAGTTCCTCTTCTGACATCTTGCCAGACTGGACGGCCTGAAGGTCAGCCATGCTGACACCCGATGCAGCCATTCTACCCTTTGCAGTAGCCATAGCCATTGCCTTCAACTCATCCTTGCTCATATTCTTGGCCTGAGCAGGAGTGACGTTTGTACCAGGCACCTTTGAATTCATTGCTTCCTTCTTGAGCTGATTTGCCTGTCCGGCATGGCTTTTATCATACATTTCCTGGCTCTCTCTGATAGCCTTTTCCAGTTTGCTATGGAACTCGCTGTAGATGTTATCGAATTTTGTGTCAGGGTTACTTTCCTTGTCAATCATCTGAGCAACTGTAGGAATATCAGGCAGCTTTGCCATAACACCCTCAGGAGTAAGCTGTGCAAAAGCAGTTGCACAGAGCATAATAAAAGATGCGGAAACGAACAGTGTTTTTTTCATAATCATTCAGTCACATTATATTCTTGAACATAAACCTTAACGCCATAGTACTTCTCGCCTGGGTACTCCTTTACGAATTTCTCGTACTGAACCTTGTGGGAGACATCAAGGCGGAACCACCTGTCATTGTTTTTGAAGCAGCAAGAGAACTCGCCGAAAGATTTGTCGACTTTTGGAGTTTCCAAGATCTCGCCACGGAGCTGGGTATCGCCAAAGAGACCTGGCTTGTAGAGTTTGCCGTCGGCAGAAGCAGCCTTGGCAGTCTCAAACACCTTAGCGAAATAGGCGTTAAGCTGGTCGACAGAGACAACTGAAACCTTCTCGCCGGTATAGAAATAGACACCATCCTTCTGTGGGTGGTCGCCAGCGAGAGATTTCTCAGTCTCGCTAATCTCCTTGGCGAAGCAAGGGACTAGATTCTCTGACTCAAGGCCAGCGAAAGCGAACTTGTCTCCGATAGAGAGACCGCATTTAGCAGTTTTTACCTCCTCAGTCTCCTGAGCAGACTCATTGTTCTCAGTAGATTCATTGTTGTTGCAAGCAGCGAAAACGAGACTTGCGATGCAGAAAAGCACTATGCTTAATTTTTTCATAAGTTACCTATTTAATAAATGTGTTGTTTGTTATTTTTTGATGAACTCAACGCGGCGGTTCTTAGCGCGACCCTCTTCCGTTGCATTATCTGCGATAGGGTTGTGGCTGCCTTTGCCTACAGCGGTGAGGCGTGAAGACTTGATGCCCTGTGCAACGAGAGCATTGACGATAGCCTCGGCGCGTTTTTGGCTGAGAGGATCGTTAACTTTGTCAGAGCCGGTATTGTCGCAGTGACCCTGCACCTCAAAGTTGAGAGAAGCGTCGTTGTTCATCAGTTTGGCAATACGTATAATCTCGACCATAGACTCAGGCTTGAGGTCAGCCTTGCCTGTCTCGAAAGTGATAGCATAGGTTACGATTTTGCCTTCTGAAGCAAGTCGGTCGTAGAGAGGTACTGCGCCCTTTGCCAAACGGATGTTTTTGATGTAACCATGAGATTTCCAGAGCTCATTTCCGATATTGAACCATGTGGAAGGCTTGACATTAGGAGCAGAAGCAACGCGTGTGCCATTGATATAGACTTTGAGAGCGCGTTTGTTGAAAGAGACAGCAAGGTGGTTCCATCCGTTGATATTGATATTTGGTATTTCGCCACTTGCATTTGCCCAGTTGCCTGTTGAGTTGTTGTGCCACCACACTTCATACGAGGTGCTCGAGCTATAAACAAACATCTTAATGCCATAATCGCCACTTTCAAAATTAAGAAGATATTCGGCATAGTCGCTGCCTTGGAGTTCGGTGCCCCAGAAATCGAGTTCGAGAGTGAAAGCATCACCCAAGAAATTGCGGGCGTCTTTCATAAGCGGCAAGATTCTAGTAGGCTCAACAATTGTGATGACTTGCTCTCCATTCAAGACGGCTATTTCGGAAGAGCCACTGATCATATCCCATTTGCTAGGGAACTCACCAACTTGTTCACCCTCAACAGGATCGTCAAAGAAGACCTCGTCACCTGGGACGAAATCACATTTTGCATATTCGGTTGTGGTTGTTTTTTTCTCAGTGACTGTTGCTGTAGCAGAACTTCCGTCAGGGCGTTTGGCTCCGCATTCGTTGCAGAACTTGCCGGTATTGCCTTTTGTGCCGCAAGAAGGGCAGGTCCAAGTGCCGTCGGATGGCTCAGGCTGTTTGGTTCCGCACTCTGTGCAGAATTTGCCAGTGTTGCCCCCATGGCCACAAGAAGGGCAGGTCCATCCGCTGACAGATTTATCGTTTTTCTTGTTATTGTCCTTTTTCTCGAAAGATTTGTCGACGCCCTCCTCGATTTTTTTGTCCACGTTACGCTCGACAGCGTCCTTTGCAGCATTTGTTGCCGACTTAACCAGACGGTTGAGGAACTGAGCATCAGCGTTTGCTGTTGCGACAAGTGCCAAAGCCAGCACGATGATTAATTTTTTCATTATGGTTTTGTTTTTAATTGATTATTATATGTTAGATACAACTAATATTTAAATTCAGAGCTGCAAATTTACAACTTTTTTTGATGTCTGCAAATATTTTTCGCATAAAATTACCCCCCCCTCTACCTAATAGCTGATATTCAGTGTATTATGTGTGTATTTGATTCTTGCCCATCCTGAATTGCGACTCAAAATCCGGATAAAACGAAACATATTATACACCAAACTTGTCAATGCGATATTTGTTTTTGTATGAGTAAACCTATATGTTTTTCATAGTTAAATTCCACTTTCGGTTATTTTTGCATATTCTTGACTTTGTTCAGTTACGTATCCCGATATGTGCCTTCACCCAAATCTCATTTGAGATTTGAGATTTGGGGTGATTTTGGGGGTGAAATTTTACGATGACGGGAAAAGGTGACCTCTGACCACTTAACCATTTGACCACTTTGAAAAAAGCGGGGTGAGGGGGAGAGGAGAGGTGGTATTTGTATAG
>JAZUKZ010000042.1:0-86722 GCA_045643545.1 Candidatus Aphodosoma sp.
GTCAGCATAATGACGTCGGTAAAGCTCGGCCCGAAGCTCCGCACTCACGGCAGAACACCGCTTCTTCCTGCCGCTCCTCTGAATGTTGTTTAACTCCATTTCTTTTAAATGTTAGGAGTCAACTTTTTTCAGGATAAGACACAGCCCAATTAAGTTTTTTTGAATATTTCTTTACCTTCTTCTCTATTGAATTCTTTGGATGTTTTAATTTATAATTGTAATCACTTAAGGTTTTGACTTTTGCGCGGATTGCATTAATTTCATTAGTATCTTTTACATTGCTAATGTTGGCTTCAATTTCATCCATAAAGGCTTTTTCTGTTCTGATTCTCTCACTTCGTTTCATAGGTCAAGTGCACCGCTTGCTACTATGTCAGAATATTTTGTTTTGTAAATAGGATTTACGAATGATGCGGCTGGAGCATCATCTGCATTCCAATTTTCTAAGTTTAATACATAGTAGAAACCTCCCGCTCTGACTAGAATTGCATTTCCACCTTCTTCATAAGCTTTCTTAACTGCTTGAGAAAGGAATTTCTTATTCATTTTTTTTGTAAAAATAGAATTGAAAGGCAGTAAGCAGAAAGGTTTGTAAGTATTAACAGAAATAATACTATAGTTGCTATGAATTTCATTCTCGGTAAAATAGATTATAACTTTACCTTTAATCTCAAGTTCTTCTTCTGAACGCATTCTTGAATTATAATTATCGTACAATGATTCAATTGAGTAAATTGAATGGCAAGAAGAACAAACAAGTGCAATAAGTGCTGCACAAATAAATAATTTTACTTTTGTCATAATAGAATAAATTAATTTAGTTAAATAAAAAAAAGTCCATCCAATGGTGACAATATAAAACGTGGACCAAAACTTGCATATTGCGTTCTTAGGTCTTCGACTACCATTCCGCACAATACACAGTTATAGCCCACGCAAAGCATGAGCGTTACTGATATTTTGGATGCGGAATTCAAAGTGTCGAAGTTTGAGAACGTCCAAATATAAGCAACCGCTTTATATCAAATGTCTTTTCTTGTTTTATCTCATAGGCAAAATTGTTTTACTGATTTGCAAAGGTACAATTTATTTTTGAAATGGACAAATAGGTTGATATAAAAAATCTGTGTTTTTTTAATAGTTATTTTTGCATATTCTAATTTGTAAAATGATGATAAGCGTTAATCTAAATTCAGTATATTTTCGTTGTCGATAACTAATTGATTCTCAATGCATGTCCTGTATGGGAAAGGTATGGGTGATGGAGGGAATTCGGATGGAGGTTGGTGATAAAAAAAGGGTATTGCAGTTTTGGCTGCAATACCCTTTTTCTGATATTTGGGTTTGGATTATTTTCCGCCGAAGTTGTCGTACATGATTGACTCTGGGTCTACGCCGAGTGAGTCGAGCATCTTGACAACTGCTGCTGACATTGGGCCAGGTCCGCACATGTAGTACTCGATGTCCTCTGGGGCCTCGTGGTTTTTGAGGTATGTGTCGTACATGACGTTGTGAACGAATCCGGCTGTGTACTTAACTCCTGCTGCATCTGCCGCTGGATCAGGACGGTCGAGGGCGAGGTGAAAGTGGAAGTTAGGATACTCCTTCTCGATGCCGAGGAAGTCCTCGAGGTAGAAGACTTCGTTGAGGGCGCGTGCACCATAGAAGTAGTGCATCTCGCGGTCGGTGGTATGAAGGAGCTTAGACATAAGCATGATTTGCGCGCGGAGAGGAGCCATACCGGCGCCCCCGCCGACCCAGATCATTTCGTTCTTGGTTTCGAAGTGTGGGTGGAAGTCGCCGTAAGGGCCGCTCATAGTGACCTTGTCGCCTGGTTTGGGCGAGAAGATGTAGGATGATGCGATACCTGGGTTGACATCCATGAAGCCGCTGCGGTCTGGTTTGAATGGAGGTGTCGCGATGCGGACGGTCAGCATGAATACGTTGCCCTCAGCAGGGTAGTTGGCCATTGAGTATGCGCGGATTGTAGGCTCTGTGTTTACGCAGCGGAGGTTGAACATTCCGAATTTCTCCCATGCTCCGACGTACTCGTCAGTGATGAGTTCCTTGTCGTAGGATGAGTAGTTGATGTCGAATGTAGGGATTTTGATCTGTGCGTATGATCCTGGAAGGAAGTCCATGTGGGCGCCTTCTGGGAGCTGAACTTTGAACTCTTTGATGAATGTAGCGACGTTTTTGTTGGAGATGACGGTACATTCGTACTCTTTGACTCCGAGAACGGACTCAGGTACTTTCATTGAGATGTCGTTCTTGACTTTGACCTGGCAACCGAGGCGCCAGTTGTCTTTCATCTGTTTGCGGGTGAAGTGGACTGTCTCGGTAGGGAGGATTTCGCCGCCGCCTTCGAGGACCTGGCATTTGCACTGGCCGCAAGAGCCTTTACCGCCGCAGGCGGATGGGAGGAATGTGCCGGCGTTTGCCATGGTGCTGAGGAGTGAGCTTCCTGCAGGGACTGTCATTTGTTTGTCGCCGTTGAGGGTGATGGTGACATCGCCTGAGGCAACAAGGAATCTTTTGGCAATCAACAGTATGATTACCAACAATATGATGACTGCCAGGAAGACAATCAAACTAGTGATTATTGCTGAAGTGTTCATAATGCCAATTGTTTTTTAGATTTTAAGACCAGAGAAACAGAGGAATGCCATTGCCATGAGGCCTACGGTGATGAAGGTGATTCCGAGTCCGCGCAGAGCGGCAGGGACTTGGTTGTACTCCATTTTCTCGCGGATAGCGGCGAGGCCGACGATAGAGAGCATCCAACCGATGCCGGAACCGATGGCGTAGAAGATGACATCCACAATATTATTAAGTGACTTAGGGTCGGCAGCCTCGAGACCGGTGCGCTGCTGCATGAAGAGTGCGCAACCCATGATGGCGCAGTTGACGGCGATCAATGGGAGGAAGATACCGAGGGATGCGTAGAGCGATGGCGAGAATTTCTCGACGAACATCTCAACGACCTGTACGATGGCGGCGATAACGGCGATGAAGAGGATGAAGCTGAGGTAGCTCAGATCGACTCCTTCGACGATAGCGCCCATTTTAAGAACGTATGTATCAAGAAGATAGTTTATAGGAAGAGTGATAAGAAGGACGAATGTCACAGCTATACCCAGCATAAACGATGTCTTCACATTTTTGGAAACCGCAAGATAAGAGCACATACCAAGAAAGTATGCGAATATCATATTATCTACGAAGATAGAGCGGAATAAAAGACTAATAGCGTGTTCCATAATTACTTATCTTGAAGATCCTTATTAATTGAACGATGAACCCAGATTACACACGCAACGAGGATGAGGGCCATTGAAGGCATCATCATCATACCGTTGTTAGAGTAGCAACCGCCGTTGTCGATGTACCAGCTTTCAGGGATGATTCTGAATCCGAGGAGCGAGCCGGAACCGAGGAGTTCGCGGAAGATTGCGACGATGATGAGCACCAGTGCGTAGCCGCAGCCGTTGCCAAGACCGTCAAGGAATGACTCCCATGGTTTGTTCTGCATGGCGAATGCCTCGAGACGGCCCATGAGGATACAGTTGGTAATGATAAGTCCGATGTAGACAGAGAGCTGAACGCTGACGTCATAGACAAAAGCCTTGAGTATTTCGGACACTACTGTTACGAGTGCAGCAACAACAACCAATTGCACGATAATACGTACGGAAGTTGGGATGGTGTTGCGGATCAAAGATATAACCACGTTTGCCAAAGCCACGATGATGGTCACTGAGAGTCCCATGATGAGGGCAGGCTTAAGTTCGGCAGTGACGGCCAATGCTGAGCAGATACCGAGGACCTGAACGGCAACAGGGTTGTTTTTGTTGAGAGGTCCAAGGAATGCGTTTTTAGTTTCTTCAGTCATTATTTGTTTCCTCCATCATTAGGTTCAACAATTTCTTCATCGGCAGATTCCTCTGCACCCTGGGCATCGACTTCAGTCTCTGCAGCCTCGATGGCAGCGCCGTCGGTGAGCCATGCCTTATAGTTGTTGAGGCAAGTAGCGAACATAGTCTCAACGCCTTTGGAAGTGATGGTGCCACCAGAGATGGCGTCCACCTGATCCTGATTCTCGGCGGTTGTACCTTTCTTCATGACAGCGATTGAGGCGAGTTCACCATTGCGGAGAATCTGCTTGCCTGAGAATTGCTGGCGGAAGCGTGGAGTGACGATGTTTGCGCCAAGACCTGGGGTCTCGGAGTCATGTCCGAAATAAACGCCGTAAATGGTGTTTTTGTCCTCATTGAGAGCGAGGAATGCGCGGATACCGCCCCAAAGGCCTGCACCGGTAAGAGGCAGAATGTATTTAGTCTCGCCTCCAACAGTTGCCACGTAAACAGGGAACTCATTGTCGCCGGCCTTGACGTCGAAGTCTTGGACTGGATCGAGTTCCTTGACAGTGTTGCCTTCGGCATCAATCATGAAATAGCCATTGACCATTTCAGCGAAGACATCGGCAGCAGTCTTGTCATCGTAGCATTTAGCCTCAGCGTCATTCTCGAAAGTAGAGAGCGACATGAGGATTTGCTTCTTCTTGTCGAGGCGTATATTGTCCTCCTGGCGGCTGTGGAGTACGCCGGATGTTATAGAGAGAAGCAGTGAAACTATAACAACGATTACAATCATGTAGATTATAACGTAACTGTTTTTGTTTGTATTCATATAGCGACCCTCCTTATTTATTAGTTACACGTTTCATGCGGCGCTTGATGTTTGCCTGGATAACGAACCAGTCGATGAGGCAGCCGAAGATGTTCATGAGAAGGATTGCGAGCATCATACCCTCTGCATAGCCAGGGTTGAGCACGCGGATCACGATGGCGAGTGCGCCGATGAGGAATCCATAGATCCATTTGCCTGTCTCGGTACGAGCCGAAGTCACAGGGTCTGTAGCCATGAACACAGCACCGAATGCGAATCCGCCGAGTACGAGGTGCATGTACCAAGGGAGCATTGCTGCGGCATTGTCAGCGCTTCCCCAAGTATTGAACGCGAGAGCAGTAAGAGCACCACCTACAAATACAGAGAGCATTGTCTTCCAAGAAGCAACGCCAGTGCAGAGAAGGATGGCAGCACCGATCAAGATGCAGAGTGTCGAAGTCTCGCCTACTGAACCAGGTATCCAGCCCATGAATGCGTCGGTAAACGAAAGACTGTTGCCGAGAGTGTCGTGGAGCTGCACGTCAGCGCCAGTGGAAGTAGCCACCTGGCCGAGAGGTGTTGCACCAGAGAACCCATCGACTGCATCGCCTGCGCCCCACCAGAAGGCATCGCGGGTGCGGACCCATACTTTGTCGCCCGACATCTTTGATGGATAGGAGAAGAAGAGGAACGCACGGGTAATGAGGGCAACATTGAAAATGTTGTATCCTGTGCCGCCGAATACCTCTTTTGCGAATACAACGGCGAATGCTGTAGCGATAGCAATCATCCAAAGTGGAGTGTCAACAGGCACGATGAGTGGAATGATGAAACCAGTAACGAGGAATCCCTCCTGAATTTCCTCTTTCTTCCACTGTGCCACGGTAAACTCAATACCGAGACCCACAACGTAGGAAACGATGAGAATTGGAAGCACTGCGAGGCAGCCGAACCAGAACTGTATCCAGAAGCCTGCATCTACTCCAATAGCCTGGAAGTGCTGAAAACCAGCGTTCCACATACCGAAAAGGAGACAAGGAACGAGAGCAATCACCACCATAATCATTGTACGTTTCGAATCGTTCACATCGTGGATATGCACACCCGATTTCGCTGTGTCATTCGGAATGAGCATAAACGATTTGAAACCATCATACAATGAATGTAAAGCCGACAACTTACCGCCTTCCGAGAAGGTTGGCTCAAGTTTGTCGAACATTTTTGTAATGAAGTTCATAATGTTTATTGTGTTTATTTAATTTACAATATAAATAATGTGTTATTCGAGTTCCTTGCGCATGAAATCGAGTGCCTCGCGTACGAGTTTTTGCGTCTCGATCTTTGACGTGCAGACGAATTCGCAAAGAGCGAAATCCTCTGGTGCAACTTCATAGGCACCGAGCTGCTCCATCTTGTCAATGTTGCGGGCAATCATGGCCTTGCAGAGCTGCTCTGGCAGGATGTCCATTGGGAATACTTTGTCATATTCGCCGCTCATGATGAATGCTCTCTCCGAGCCAAGCATGCGTGCGTCAAACTTGAACTCTTTCTTTGGACACAGACACTGAATGAGCTTGGTGCAGTAAAGACGCGAAGCCGAGAATTTGTCTGGACGTATGCGCATCCATCCGAAGAGCTCGTCCTCGTGGTCGCCCTCGGCGATTACTGTCACACAGTTGGCAAATGGCGAGAGAAAATCCTCATTGCCTGACTTCAGACCTGTCAGCACGTCACCATTGATGATACGTACGTTTTCGTCGAGGATGATGTTGTCTTTCACAATTGAGCCAATCTGACAGCCTATTACCGTGCGGATATATGCTGGATTCTTGACTTTTGGACCAGCTACAGCAATTGTCTCTGTAAAGTCCAACTTGCCCTCCGCTGCATAGCGGCCTATCATGGCCACTGCTGGCAGCGAGATAGTCCATACTGTCTCTCCTTTGTTCACTGGATCCAGATGGTTGATGTGCACACCTACGTTTCCTGTTGGGTGAGGTCCATTAAATTCGTTGATCTCAACACCTGTCATGTTGCGGAGTTTTGCGTCAGTCGTAGCACTGACCGTGTAGTAGGTCTTTGCTATCTTCGCCAAGACATTCAGACCGGCTTGGATGTGCCCAGCTTCTTCTGAGTATGCGAAGTTGTAGTCAGTTGCGGGTGGTGCTGTGCAGGAAGCCGATACGAAGATGGCTTTCGGCATTACCTCAGGATTGGCTACTACGTCGTATGGACGCTGGCGGAGCATTGCTGCGAATCCAAGTGTCTCAAGTGCCTTGCAAATTTCTGCGGCGGAGCCGTTCAGTGCTGGCATATTTTCTGTCTGCTCTGCTGTCTCACCACGCTCGATGATGATGCTCATCAATTTGCGTCGCTCACCGCGGACAACCGATTTCACTTGTCCACAAACTGGAGAAACCACTTTCAGCTCTGGGTGGTTTTTGTCGAAGAGTACTGGCGAACCGACCTTTACCATATCGCCCTCTTTGACAGCAAGTTTTGGAGCGAGTCCGACATAGTGGTCAGGGATAATAGCCACATCTTTTGACAGTATGGTCTGACCCATGCGTGCCTCGGCTTTTCCGCTGATTTTGATGTCAAGTCCTCGCTTGATTTTGATTGTGTTCATGTTTATTTTTTATAATATATAATTTGCATAAAATACGGGTGCAAAGGTACGATTTTTTTTTGTCATTGCAAAGAAAATATCCATTTTTAATATGTGTATTTGATTTTTATTTTTGGCAAATTGTAAGATATTGATAATCAACACTGATAAAAAGTAGAAAGAAATATTTCGACGGCTTTTGGTATTTTGTCAAAAAATTGTAACTTTGCCCTTTGTATTATAATCCATTATTATGCGTAAAATTGTAATTATCAATGGCCCTAATTTAAACCTTGTCGGAACTCGCGAGTCTAACATCTACGGTTTGAAGCCAATGGACGATTATATCCATGAATTGCAGGCACAATATGCTGACACTGTGACTATTGACTATCGCCAGAGCAATGTTGAGGGCGAGATTGTCAACTTCATCCAGCAGGCTTGCGACTCTGACGGCATCATTCTCAATGCCGGCGGTTACACCCATACCTCGGTTGCTATTGCCGATGCTGTGGCGGCTGTCTCGGCGCCGACTGTCGAAGTGCACATCTCGAACATTCTTGCCCGTGAGGAGGAACGTCGTTTCTCTCTGTTGTCCAAGGCAGTACGTGGTTCTGTCATTGGTTTTGGCATCAATGGCTACGAAATCGCTCTTAACGCTCTTTTGAAATTGTAATAATATGAAATACTGGTTTTTATGTTTTGCCATGCTTTTGTCGGTCGCTGTCAACGCGGCAGTCGTCAAGGGCAAGGTAGTCGACGAGCAGTCGGCTCCGCTGGCTTTCGCTAATGTCGCTCTCCGCCAGAAAACAGAGGGAGGAGCATTTTATGGAATAACCACCGACCAGAATGGTCTCTTCGAACTCAAGGATATCAAGACTGTGGGCACTTATACTCTTGAGGTCTCTTTCATGGGTTATTCCACTGTCACTAAGACTATTAACATCACTGATGCCTCTCAGACCATCCGCACTGGCATCATCACCCTCCGCGAGGATGCAGCCATGCTTGGCGAGGTTGAGGTCATGGGTCAGGCATCGCAGGTCCGCTTCGACATCGACAAGAAGGTCTTCAATGTCGATGCTGCTGTCGCTGCCGCCGGTGCTTCTGCTACGGATATCCTCGAGAATATCCCTTCGGTTGATGTGGACCAGGACGGCGAGGTTTCACTCCGCAACAGCGCCAATGTCGAAATTTGGATAAATGGCCGTCCTTCAGGACTTAACGAGGATAACCGCGCACAAATTCTCCAGCAGATGCCTGCCGGCTCAATCCAGTCGGTGGAAATCATCACCAACCCTTCGGCCAAGTTCAACCCTGAGGGCACTGCGGGAATCATCAACATCGTCCTCAAGAAGGACCGCGAGATGGGTTACTATGGCTCAGTTTCGGCAGCCGGTTCCATCAACACCAATAAAAACCCAGGTGCCAATGCAAGCGTAAACTTCAACCTCAACCACAAAGTCGTTGATTTCTACATAAACGCAGGCTTCAATTGGGACAAATTCCGCAACTCTCAACTCACCGACCGTTATGCATTCACCCCTGGCACCGACCCTGTACGCTCGGACACACTCTCTTTCCTCCAAAATCAGGTCTTTGGCAACAGCAAAGGTATTGGTGCATTCGCCCGCACTGGACTCGATTTCCATCTTAACGACAAAAACACACTCTCACTCTCAGGCACCTTCCACGTCGGCCGCCGCAACTCCGAGAGCATCAACTACTACACCGCCGTCGACTGGGCGACAATGGACACCTCCCTCTACCGCCGAATCTCCTCTAACGATGGCACCCGCCCATCCTACAGCGCCTGCCTCGAGCACACCTACGAAATCGACTCCATCGGCTCCGAAATCCGCACATCGCTCGAATACTCATACCACAACAACCCCGGCGATTTCTACTACGAACAATATTCCGACGTAGGCTTCATGCCTGAGTATGACCAGATTCAGCGTCGCGATGGCCGCATGCGCAGCGCCCGCTTCAAAATGGACTACACCCAGAAAATCCGCGACAACATGAAAGTCGAAGCCGGAATCTACGGCTCTTGGGACGACCGCCTCTCCCCATCCCGCACCTGGAACATCGAGGACGGCGACTCCCTCCTCCAGCAATACAACGACTTCCATTACCGCGAGTGGATCGGAGCAGCCTACTGCACCTACGGCGCCCGCTTCGGCGGATTCAGCTTCTCCGTCGGCCTCCGCGGCGAATACACCAACACACGCGTAGTCTCAAATGACACCGAAGAAGGCGGAGCCCTCCCTATTGACACCTCATACTTCAAAATCTACCCAACAGCCTTCCTCTCCTACGACTTCGGCAAAGGCCATGAGCTCCAGGCAAACTACACCCGCCGAATCAACCGCCCACGCGGCCGTCAGCTCAACCCATTCCGCGACCTCAGCGACTCCACCAATGTACAGTTCGGCAACCCATACCTCTCCCCTGAAATCTCATCAGCCGTCGAACTCAACTACATCAAATCCTGGGACATGCACGTCCTCTCCGTCAGCGCATTCTACCGCTTCTCCGACTACTGCATGGAGCGCGTCCGCTTCCTCGACACCGACCGCGTCATGAACTCAACATTCGAAAACGTCGCCAAACGCCAGTCCGCCGGCCTCGAAATAGTCGCAAAAAACAAATTCGCCAACTGGGTCAACATGACCACAACCCTCAACGGCTACTTCTCCAACATGGCCGACGTCTACTACGACGTCTACGGCACAGGCGATCCCGTCCTCCTCTACCCAAAAACCAACAGCTTCTCCTGGTCCGCCCGCATCATGCTCAACTTCCTAATCCCTTACGGAATGTCCGCACAACTCACCGGCCAGTACCGCTCCGCAAACCTCGTCGCACAAGGTAAGTCAGTCGACCAATACTCACTCGACTTCGGATTCCGCAAAAGCTTCCTCAACCGCAAACTCAACCTCGCACTCTCAATCCGCGACCTCCTCAACTCCCGCAAATGGGCAAACACCACCTGGGGCGACAACTTCTGGCAATACTCCGCATTCCTCCCTCACGGCACAAACTTCAAACTCACACTCACCTACAACTTCGGCACAGGCGACAACAAACAGAAACGACGCTCCGAAGGCGGCATGGACGACAGCATGGGCGGCGAAGAAGACATGATGGACATGCTCTGACAAACCACCAGCATACAAAGAAGGCAGATCCCCGCGGACCTGCCTTCTTTATCTTATAATGTATTCCGAAATTACTTAGCCACCAACTTATAAGACTCACCCCCCGACCTCAGGAAATAAATCCCGGCCATCGGCAGACTCACCCTATTCTCCCTCCCCTGGTAAACAAGCACACCGGCAGCTGTAAACACCTGAAAATCACTCCTCACATCACCCTCAACCCTCAAAGTCAACCCCTCCGTATAAAACTCCAGCCCCTCGCCGGTCATCACCTCACCCACAATCTTCTCAGGAACCCTCTCAAAACGAGACTCCAGACTGTACTCCACCACAAAAACCCTAGGATTCTCAGTCGAGCCGTCCGACCATCCCGCGAAATAATAACCATCGTCAGGCACAGCCACCAGATAAGCCGTCGCCCCATGATAATACCTTCCCATCCCCTCCACATGACCGTGCTTATTCGCCAAATCACATGGAACATCCTGATCCACAGGCTCATCATAACCCGCCGCCTGAGCCCATGCCCCAGCCGAAACAGCCAAAGCCAGCGCAGCCATAACAAATAACTTCTTCATAACATAACCATTTAAAAGTTCACCCCGCAAAGATACAACTATTTTCCCAAACCACAACACTTTTCCCCGAAAAATCTTCCACCCCCATCCAAACACCCCCTTTTCTCCCATCCCAACAACTCCTATCTAAAATCCCAAAAAACGCCAAAAACCCTCCAACACCCCTCATCCAAGCCCTATTCGAGCCTCCATCGAACCATAGATTGAGTATCAGTAATTTACAAACCCCTCTCTAAAGCCTTCAAAATTCGCCATAACCACTTAATACACAACATCTTCCAAACATCCTCCTAAAAAAGTCCTCAAAATCCAATTGTTAAAAATCGGTCAAGTTAAAATATATTAAATGCAATGATGGCAAATATTCTGCTGAATATCTGCCATCTTTGCTATAATTTGCCTATCGTTCGGTTACAAGTAACGTTCTATATCTTCATAATTGACGACTTTCATATTTTCAATTACAAAACGATAATCATCATTCTTTTGCAGTAACTCCTTTTTCCCCACGACGATTAACAGGTTCTTGGCTCTTGACAATGCTACATTCAGACGGCGGCGATCTTCTATGAAACCAAGTTTTTCGCTTCTGACAGTCGAAAGGATAATTATATCTTTCTCTGCTCCTTGATACTTATCCACTGTGGCTGCTGTTATTCCATCTACATCTTCGAACTTTTGTGCTTGAGGCTTGTAGAAGGAGATGATTCCGATTTCTGGCTCCTTCTTGTTTAATACGCGAGCAGACATCTGAAGTGCTTTTACAACCTTTTTTATCGCTTCTTCTTCTTTTTCATTCAGATAACTTGTGCCTGATCTCTTTTCAATGCCATCGATGTTCAGAAATATCGCATGGTCATTCTTGTTTAAAAAACGTCCGTATTCTAGTTCATGCTGGCGAGATTCTGAATCAATTCCACACTTCAGGCCGCCCTCTTCTTTATAAAATGGCTCTGAAAGTTTCATTATTTGTTCGTGCATCCTGTATTGGGTCCGAAGTGTCGTAACTATGCTGCTGTTAAGTTCCTTGGCTTTCGTTATCATTCTTTCGAATTGTGATGGTTTCATTTTCTTTTTCTTTTTGTCGTACATGTAGTTGATATAATTGCTCTTTCTTACCAATCCAAGCATCATCTGGCTCTTCTCTTTGTCGCAGTATGGAGGAAGTTGCTTGTGGTCGCCAATCAAGATAATCTTCTTTGCCATAACCATTGGTATTGCCATATCCAATAGTGTCGCTTTGCTCGCTTCGTCGATGATTAAGACATCAAACCAAGGTTGCTCTTTATAACCTGAATTGTTGAATACTTCGTTGTATGCTGTTCGCATAGAGCCCATTCCGCTGCTGCAGCAAGTTGCTCCAAAGACATTTACTTTTTTCATATATTCACTTTTGCATCTTGCTCTGAAGTGAGTTTCTTCTTCATCTTCCACTCTTTGACAACAATTCTCAGCAGCGCAAGTTTCGTTCGTTTTGACTTCAATCCAGTCATTGATTACTTGATAACAATATTTCCTAACATCATCTTTGATTTTGAGCGGTCTTCCGATTCTTAAAGGATGAATGATGGAATTATTCTCAACTAATCGTTCTATAGCATTGTCAACTGCAACGTTGGTTTGTGATGCTATCAGGATTCTTGTTTCGCCGTTTTTTGCCAGCAGTCTTTTCACTATTTCTGCAATAACCGTTGTCTTGCCAGTTCCTGCAGGACCTTGGATGATTGATAGGTCATCAGTCATAAGTGCTTTTGCAACAGCCTCAATTTGTTCCTCATTCATTTTTCCTGTATTTTGTATTTCTTCAAACCTCTCAATTTTTTTTGCAAGTGTAGTGTCAAATATAAAGTCTAACAATCTCCCGTTTTCTGGGTATGGAGCATTGTTTCTATGGAACAGGCGATCGATGGTGTCTCTGAAACATTTGATTTGTGCTGCCTTTTTTTGATTTCCGAAACGTATTGACATCCCTTTCTTAATCAGACACTTGTCTTTCCACATTTTCTTTGTGGTTTCATCAAGTTCTACAATGCATCCCTGAAGATTGCGTACTATGCATTTACCTATTTCAGTTTCGTTCAGATATACATATTCTTCCTCATAGTCATTTTGCAATGCATCGTTTATTTCTTCTTGCTTATGTCTAAGTTCTTTCATTCTGAACGGATTGTAGTATCTTTCGTCATTTGGCACACAATATCCATATAAGTTGGCTATTGATTCTGCAACTTGAAGTGTCGTATCGTCGTACTTTCCGCATTGAATGAAAAGCGACTTGCCCCATTTTTCATCATCGGCAATCTCAATATCCCGACTGTCTATTCCGGCATACCTGCAAATCTGATTCAACATTGTCTCTTCTGTTTTGTTAGTGTCGAAAAATATGCGAAGGATGCTTTTGTCATTTTCCTCCGGGTACTTCCAACGAGTAACGCGTTCATTCCTCTTCTCAAGTTCCATGATTTGAGTCATGGAATCAATGATTGCTGACCAATAATTACGAGCATCATTTCTACGAGTGATTTCGCTCAACTGCTGAAAAGAATTTGTTGTTTTCATAATTTAATTTTTTAAATGTTAGTACTTTTGTTTTTTTGTATTGCAAAGATAAGCCAGTTTGAAATAGCGGGAAATAATATTTTCTTTCACTGTACGAG
The DNA here is from genome assembly GCA_045643545.1 of Candidatus Aphodosoma sp. GTDB lineage: Bacteria > Bacteroidota > Bacteroidia > Bacteroidales > Paludibacteraceae > Aphodosoma. The sequence continues at coordinate 13,676 of JAZUKZ010000042.1, forward strand.
GTGTACTTGATTGTGTATGGGATAGGAGAATTGCACTTTTAGAGCGCATAAAAAATGTTAAAGCGACTGTCGAAATGCCGGAAAAATGGCATAGTCCGTCACTATAAATAGGGATGAACAGTCGTAAAATTTGCGTGAGGATGAAAAAATATGAAAAAAAAGTGTCTTTAAGGAAGATATTTTGATAAGGTTGAAGTCAATCTGATATGTCTGTTGTTTTGTCCTGGTTTTTATAAAAAAATAGGCGTAATCGTTAATTCGATTACGCCTCCTTTCTATTAATAAAATGTGTACCTTACTTAGTCCACCAACTGTCATTGTCCCAACAAATGGTCAATTTTCCAGCCACTATTTGAACTTCTGCAACATGCTCTGTTGGATAAAAATAGTATCCATCAGATTGAGTCATGCGAATGGTTACATAGAACCAGTTCTTAGACGTTTCATAAACATTTGTGATGTTTTTGTTGCCTGCAATGTCAAACTGGTCAGACAAAATTGGGGATTCCACCACTACATGGTAATTGTCTTCGCTTTGATTGCTGAAAACTATTTGTACTTTCTTCACATCTTCCGAAGAATCTGGATTTTTCGGAGAATTTGGATTTTGTGGAGTGTTTGTCTCACCGCATCCGCAGAGAATGGTTGTTGCAATAATGGCAACGAAAAGTTTTAATACCTTTTTCATAATTTCTATTATTAGGTTGTTAAACAAAAAAAGCGTGAACCCAGTCCTCGCTTTTGAAAGGTATTTGGCGTAACCTGAAACATGCGATGAATTGAGCCCACGCAATGCAGCATGGGCATTTCGTATGTCATTCTTCATGTTTCGTAAAATCGCCAAATTCTATCAAAAAAAGAAGGACAGCAGAAATGCTTTATTTTCGAGTGCAAAGATATGTATAATTTTTCATACGACCAAATGATTTAGTGAAAATATTCATCTCCATTCCCGTACAATATAACGGCGAGTTCGTACAATGAGTGCAAAAACATTTGGTCACAACTTGACAAAGCAGTAATTTTGCATCGTCAAACAGTAAATTATTTGTTATGGAAAATGAGGTAATTTCTATCCGTCTCATGCAGACGAGATCATTGGAACATCTGTGGAACAGTCAAAAGAGAGTGTCTGAACTTACATTTCATGAGATGCAAGAACTTCTGACTACAAAAATAGTCGAAGTACGTTTTTTTCGTAGAGATGACGACCAGGTCACTGGTAGACAACAGCAACGACTGGTCATACTCGTTAACGGACACATTTCTATAGAAATTCGGTGTCGCACATTCATCTATGAATTCGATGCAGAGCGTAGTATTGAACTTTTTGCAATTGGTGGAATTCGTGAGATTATCACTCCTTGTTGGAATAACGGCCAAATGATTGTCTATAAATGCAATATCAAACTGCTGGACTGGAAAACAATCAAAAATGTTTGCAGTAATGGCAATATTGAGAAAGAGTTGATAGAGTCAATCAGTAAGATGGATGTTTCCTATGCCATAGAGAGCGATGAGGATGTTTGCTTGGTACGGCAATATCTTGAGTCAAGACAAAACACCGACGACATGGATGTGTTGAAGGTAATCCATGCTTTCAATAGGATTGTCAACCCTGAGAAATATAGATCAAAATGACCAAACTAAATAGTTCGCTGATTTTGGATATTTGCGGGAACTCCAGTCTCCAATCAGTTCGTAGTGTCCATCGGAATTACGATACCAACCTTTTGCATCATTTGCGCTTTGAAGATAAATGGCATGCTCAACACCAAGATCTTGCAGTAGTTGCGAGAAATCATACAATGAGCACCTATCAATGCAATGGGCTACAAACAGTCGGTTATCTTTTATGCAGAGGGCACGGCACATGAAGATTCCTCGTTTTTCGTTATTGACAATGTCTCCGCTATCTACCAGTGCTCGCTGGCGGAAGAATGATCCTGATGTATTGATTGCTTGTTCAAATAATGGTGAATTTTCTGAAAATCCAATAGTCACTGAATCTTCTATGATAGCGCAGAATCCTTTCATTGACAATCCTTTGCTCTTAACTTCTCCATCAATAACGAATGCACCTACTATCTCGTCGCTTATTCCTGCATCTGCAGCTGCAAAGCAAAGTATGGTGTTTGCAGTGTCTTTTATTACCTCATAACCCATTTTGAGATGTGGAGTGCTTCCTGTCGGTGGAATGTACAGACGCACATTGATTCCGTTGATTACAGTGTCAATTACATTCAAGTCAGAGTCTGCCTGAGCCAGTTCCAATTCTTCTGTCTGAGGTTCTGTATCTTCAATCTCCTGTTTTAGCCACTTGGTCTCTTGTTGAACATCGGTGGCTTCTGGAGTTTTCTTTCCCTTGAATGCCAAAAGATAAACAAGAAGTCCTACAAATGCAATAGCTGGTATCATCCACAGCCACTTATGGTTGAAATGGTGCTCGTCACCATAAAAATAAATATCGTCTTTCATTTTCCAAGTCCTTTTTTCAGTTGAGTAAGTTGATTATGTTCCATTTTCAGTTTGAATATGTTGTGGTCGGTATCCATCAACCAAAGCAATGATTCATTCAGGTCTATTTTGAATAAATAATGCAGGTTGATAATGTAACTGCGGCCGATGCGTACCAAATTTTCTTTAACCTTGTTGCTTGATTTTTTTATTACGTTCTCAATATCGCCAATTTGCATTACCAAAGTGATTTTGTTTATGGCTCGTTTTTTCTCGGTCGCTTCGTCACGGTTTTTTATGCTTTCTTCTTCACGCTTGTCTTTAAGCAAACGCACAAATGGATCGTTGTTTGTAAGCCAAATGTTGCAATAATTACCATCTGCTTCTATGAACAGTAATTCACTGATGCTGATGGCATGCATTTCCCGTGAGTTTTGTAATATCAGTTTTGACTCCATAGTCTATCAAATTTCACATCGCAAAGGTAAATCATTTTTGTGACATGACAAAATTTTTTTCAAGAAAAGTGCCGGTGTTGCAACCGGCACTTAAAAACTTCATGGAGATAATGTTACTTCTCACGACAATGATAATACTCCTCATTGTTTGGATTTAACTGATTTGAATGATTGTCATAATCAGCATCGCAGTGGTCTGCATCGGAATTCCAAGCCATAGTGATTTTCTTTAGTTGGTTAAACAATTACTTTTTTGCAGGTAAGTTCGCTCTGCCTCCTCCACTTCGATTAGGTGTTGTTGAAGGAAAGTTTGGACCTGGACATTTGCCTCTTCTTTTTAAAGTTTTCATTTTTTCAAATGTTTATTTGTTTCAAGGCAAGAACACTATGTTTTTGCGATGACAAAATTAGTGCATTTATATGAAACTGATATCAATAAAAATGTCGTTTGTATCAGATGGGGTAGTTGTTGTATGGCATGTAATAGATTCTGTACGAACTGCCTTTTTTAGACTTATTATTTTTCTGTAAAAATATGAAAAATGCATCATTTTTATCCATAATTCTTCTTTCCTTCTCCCATTTTCTGCCCAAAATCACCATTCGGTTAATTTTTTATTTTATCAATCAGATATTTGATTTTTTTTTACTACCTTTGCACTCTCACAATCGCATAAATGATAATGAGACTAAAACTGCTGATAATAACTATTTTAACCATTCTCTTTTCTCCGCGTCTCATGGCGCAGGATTCCCTCTCAGTTCCTCAAAGTCAGGATTCGGCACTGCAAGTGGGATTCTGGACTCGCTATTCCAAACCACGCATGGTGGCGGTGGACCGCACATCGGACAGTATCCATGCTGCTCGTATGCGCAAGAAAGTCTCTTTCCATTACGACCTCGATTTCGCCACTTATTTCGACAATCGCGAGTACCGCGAGCCTTTTCAGATACCGCAGACTATCTTCAATTTCCGACTCTCGCCTGAGATTGGCGTGAGAATTAACGATTTGGCAGGTGGAGTGCATCGCGTAGTGGCTGGAGTTCACTATACTCAGCCCCTTGGCGGCAACTGGCGGGACGCTAAGTTCGACCCTACGGCTTTCTATCATTACAACTATTGCGGTCTCAATCTCATGCTCGGAGCCGTTCCTTACACCTATCGCGAGCAGTCACTTCCCAACTGGCTGATGTACGATTCCATCGCCTATTGGCATCCAAATATCCAAGGCGCTCTCATCTCCTATCGCGACCATCGCGGCTTTGTGGAGTTCATGTGCGATTGGCGTGGCAGTCAGACCGTTGAGCGTCGTGAGATGTTTCGTCTGGTTGTTGATGGTGAGTATCAGTACAAATGGTTCACCCTCGGCGGTTTTCTCCAGATGAACCATAAGGCGCGCCGTAAGGCTCCAGCACCATGGGAAGGAGTTTGCGACGATATCTACATTTCTCCGCAGATCGGATTCGACGTCACCGACTACCTTCCGGTCGATTCATTTTCTCTGCGACTGGGATATATAATTGGTCTTCAGAATAATCGTGCAGCCGAGGACTATCAGCATCCTCAGGGTTTCAATGCCGAACTCTATTTCAACTGGTGGTTCCTTGGCGTGAAGGACGAATTCTATGTCGGCGAGTCGCTTATGCCACATTACGGGATATATGGTGCCGACCTCAACCAGGGCGACCCGTTCTATCAGTCGCGCATCTACAACCGACTGGATCTCTTCGTTTACCTCTACCGCAGCAGTTTCGTTGACTGTCATTTCTCCTACAACCTTCATTATGATGGAGTTAGCCTCGCTCATCAGCAGCAACTGACAGTCCGTTTCAATCTTGGCGGTATCTGGAATAAAAATGGAAAATATTTAAAACCTATATTATGAAGAAATTAGCTGTTTTCTTATTAGCATTGGTCGTTTTGATGGGTTGCAATAAACCTGGAAAAGTGACTGTTACTGACGGTATCACCTCTTTCGGTGCCGTCAATTCAAAATTCTCTGTTGCTGCCGACCGTCAGGTGATGTTTTCTCGCGGCAACTTGCAGTACCAGCCGAGCACCGCAACATGGCGTATGGCTGAGACTCAGTTCGAGAGCATGGGTTCCGACAATGAGAACATTTCGCCATATTATCCAGGATGGATTGACCTTTTCGGTTGGGCTACAAGTGGTTACGACTGCGGAAATACTTATTTCATGCCTTACGATTCTGAGACTGGAGCCGATGCCGATGGTTTTGGCTATGGACCTCTGCCTATGGGCACAAACCTTGTCGGTGATTATGCTAATTGCGATTGGGGTGTCTATGCAAAAATCTCCAATGCCTCAGGCCAGTGGCGTACTTTGACTCATAATGAGTGGAAGTACCTGATGGAGGATCGCGCTGATGCTGCCAAGAAATACGGAATCGCAAATGTTGCGGGCAAAAATGGATTGGTGCTCTTGCCAGACGAGTTCACACTTCCCGAGGGACTCATATTCACTCCAGGTCTTGACGCAAACGATGGAACAAAGTATTTTGCCATGCACAACCCTTACACCGAGGAACAGTGGATTGAGATGCAGAAGGCTGGAGCAGTCTTCCTTCCTGTCACTGGTTCGCGTCAGCCGTATGCCGAGATGGCATATGTCAACGAAATCGGCAAATACTGGTCGGTGACTTGCTGCCAGAAAACCTATTTCGAGGATTGTGTTTATTGCCTCACTTTCGAAAGTTCATATATGAGTCCTGACGACAACAACAACCCTCGCGACTACGGACGTGCCGTCCGCCTAGTCCACGACTGCGAATAGCAAGATATCATATAATTCCCTAAAAAATCGGGCAGGTCAATCTCTTGGCCTGCCCGATTTGTTTGGAATATAAAGAATACTAGATTATTAAAGAGCTTGAATAGAATGCCATAGCCATTGTCACATTGACAATACACTCTTTAATGAGTGTATTGTTTTCAAAACGCGAGAATACCATTCCAATTAAAGCAATAATTAACATAATAAGGATCAAAAAATTTAATACTAAATCTGACATGGAATATATTCGGGACACCAACACGAATGTTCCCATAATAATTCCCAACAAGCACACTGCCAATGCACCAATTTTTGAATCACTCTCTTGGATTAAGCGTTTGTAGATAAATATGTATGCTGTAATAAATGCACAAATAAAAATGCAAGCTGTCACAATACTGAAAGTATTGTTAAGTGGATGATCGAAGAAAGGGAATGCCACTATCCAAAAGTACCATGGGAACATGGTAATTCTAATTTTTTGAAATATGTTCATAATGCTATATAAAATATGTTTGGATATGATTGAATATGGTTAGGTTCATATGTATTCGCTTGAGGCAATTCGATTTCGCATGAAGGACTAAATGGTACAACATCCATTTCTATAGGGCCATTAGGAAGAACCTCAACATTAATTTCATATTGGTCCATACTTTCTTGAATGTCCTCAAAAAAGAATACTTCTGTAATTTTTTGATTAGTAATTTTAGGAATTCCTACGTATTGGATGTCATGGTTGTTTGCAATATCTAATAATTCATCTGTAGACTGTACAAATAACCAATAATCATAATTGTTGCATTTAACAATAAATGATGTTGCTAAATCTTGAGAAGGAACAAATGTGCGCCATAAGTAAAAACTATTAATGTAAGTTGAAATCGCACTGTTTATAATATAAGCATCGGTTTGAGAAATGTCCCCATCTACATAATGGTTATTTATTATAGACATTACATTGTATGCATATTGTTCTTTTTCTATATCTTTTATGTTCGCAACTTGATTTGTGAATTCCATAAAAATTCGTCCGCTTAATGTTGATGATATATCAAAGTGTGTATCATAATTCAATATATCTTCAAAATCTTTTGGCTCATATTGCATAACTTCTGGTAACTCTGTAATGTGTTCATTAAGAAGATTGAGTATATAATTTATTTTTTCTTCTTCTGTTTTTAATGAACAAAATTGAGTGTTTTCTATTAGTAAGTTTATAAATAAGTTGTGCAATTCGCCAAAATCGCCAGCTAAAAAGTCGTTTGTTAAAGAAATTGTAGTAGTAGGATTTCGTAAATCAATGGGCTCATATTCCCCGTTGTCAACATAAGGAAGAGTTTCGTTTTGTTTCTTGTTTTCATCTTTTTGATTGCAATATTCATCAACTGATTCCCAAATTGCTCCAGCAAGAGCTCCAAATGCGGTAGCAGGTGCAGGCACACCTAAGCAAATTCCTAAAGATGCCCATTTAAAAGCTCCACATGCATCTTTTACTGCAATCATTGTCGCTTTTTCTGCTTTTTCATCTTTCAATTCTTTGGTTTCCTCTTCATTGTTTTGATCTTTTTCTGACTTTTTCCACATTGAAGTTTTCCTTGAATTTGGATTGAGAGCTGTAATTTCAGAAATGATAGTTTCTTCTATGTCGGAGGATTTTGTTGTTTCGATGGATTCATTGTTAGTGCATCCAAGCAATATAAATGAGAGAAATGTTCCTAATAATATAATATGAATAAAATGTTTCATCGTTTAATAATAATTTTTTTGTTTGTATTGATTGATTATATAAAATAGTGAAGAATCAATCAGTTATCAGGAGAACGAGCTAATCTGCCAGATAAAAGGTCGCTAATAGCATGCTTGTGGCTTATATTGCTTTTGTATATCGTTGCAAATAAGTGTGTTATCCCCCCCCCTCAGTCCATGAGGTGAATATGAAAATAGTCGCTAGGGTTTTCTTTATTTTGGTATTTCGTGTCATTGATGATATATTTTCATATAAATGAGTTTGCAAAGTTACAAATAAAAAATTAAACTAGCAAATGTTTTGTTAATTATTTTTTATATTTTGCAAAATAGATGTTACATCAGTTTGTGAAACCGGGCAGGTCAATCTCTTGGCCTGCCCGATTCTTATTGTTCTTATTATTGTTGTTCTATCAATGAACCTTCATAAATGGTTGTGTCTTGACACCATTCTTGGTAATGACTTTTACGAAATAAACTCCGTCTGCCAGCGTAGAGACATCAAACTCTGTTTGGTCAGTAGTGAAGAGTTCCTGTCCGGTTGATGTGATGATTGTAACTGAAATCGGAACTTCTTCTGAATAAACATTAAGAATGTCAACTACAGGGTTAGGAACAATCTTCATGTTGAACATATGCTCAACATCCTCAACAGAAGTCTTTACAATCAGATGAAGGGTAACTACTGAATCACAGCCATTCACATCATTGAGGCGTGTTGTGTAGTTGCCATTAGTCGTATATGTTTCATCATACCATGTAAAATACTCTCCTTCTTCAATATAAACAGTTGTATCCGAATATTGGGTCGGTAAAATTGAAATATGAACCGTAACTGAAGAATCACAAAGTTGGTCAGAGGTACGAATGTTTACTGTGATTGCTGTATCATTTGTAACTGGCAAATTGGAAATGCCGTTGCCCGAATAGGTATATCCCTCACAGACGTAATCGTTTACATCTTCATGGATTACTGGATTAGTGGTTACATTGATATGATATGTCAAAGGACATCCTTCAGAGCCCATTCTGACTAATGTATAATTCCCGGCAGCCGATATTACTGTATCAACCACCAAAGCACTTCCTCCTTGACATATAGATACATTGATTGTAGAATCAGTAGGAATAACATTGAGGTTAAGAACTTTTGTGAGTAAACAGCCATGAGCACCTGGCCTGCTGACAGTATATGTTCCCTTTTGCGTGTATGTGTTGCCTTCCCACATATATGAATCGCCTGAGCATATTGTGGCATTGGTTGTGGCCAAAGTGTCTATTACATATAATGTCAGTATTATTGTATCGTTGCACCCAAATGAATTGACTGTGTGGCCAACGTATGTGCCTGTTGCAGTGAGATTTTGTCCATAGAACGAGTACGTTTCTCCCATGCAGATTGTATCTTGAAGTGTCCTTGTTGTTGGAATTACTGTCAAGACGAGATTGACTGTTGAATCACATCCGTTGGATGATGTATATGTATCAAAATATATTCCTGAAGTAGGTTTGACAAGATTCCAATATCCCTTGACATAATCCTCACCTGCACAAATGGTATCCTGTGTGGTTACAATTATTTCGTCAAGGACATGTAGATTGACTGAAATAATTGTATCTGATACACCTAAAGATGTAGATTCTTTAATACGGGTGAGTGTTGTATCACCTGGGAATAGTGTAGATGCAGGACATGCGAAACCATAATCGTAATATCCTGCGCCATTGCAGATGGTGTCTGTAATAGGAACTGATGAAGCAAGATTGTTAAGACGGATGTCATCAATGTAAACTGAGAAATAACTTGAGGTACGCAGGGCTGCGCGGGCATTGTTTGGCACATTTGAATAAATTACTTCTGCCATATTGAATTCTGACGAATATGGAGCAGTATACAAAGATACAAATGTTGTTGCATCATCTGGTTGTGTGAAGTAACCGATTTCAAGGGATAACCAGGAATTAGTGGAATGCTTATAATTAAGTGTGAGACGTTTACCATTGAGGTTATTTGTATAAGGGAGTGCGAATGTCTGTATTCCACCACCTATTTTGCCATTGTTTACGGCAAGTGACTTCAATCCGCGATATACTTGGTCTGTATTCGTCGAAATAGCATAGTATGCAGATACTTGAGACGACTCAGCTTGCCAGCAAAGATCATTAAGAACATTGTATGAATAAGAATTATTGAGAACTTCCAGTTCTTCAAAATCTTCAATGTATGGATACTGAGACATGGTGTCGCATGCTGTACGGAAAGATATTACTGAGAGTGCCGAACTGTCTGAATCGGTGCAGAGATAACGAAGAGTTGCATAATACCACGATGACGATGCTAATCCTTCGACTGAAATTATAGAGTCACCTTGCTGAAGTTGACCGATAGCAACAGTATCATTAAGCGTACGGTCAGAGTATATCTGGTACGATAACGTAGCAGTTGCTCCTCCAGAAAGAGTGAGTTTAGCGGAATGAGATAGGTTTTCAGTCTGGGTTATTGATGCTGGTTCAGGACGATAGCATGTGATTGCATTGATTTTGATATTGTCAATAGCAAATGGAGGTTGTGTTCCACCATTCTCGTCATTGTGCCAGTATGCTACTAGATAATAAACATTGTCATTCGCAATATTGAAGGATGAGTAACATGATTTTTGCCATGTTGATGCGAGATTGAGACTGCTTCCTCCATCAAGTGGTGTGCATCCAATAGGCAGTGAACGGTCACTCAGACCTTCAGGCATATCGCCATCATTGAAAATCATTGTCAAAGGAGCCAAGAATAATCGGGCATAGTCTTTGCCTTCTTCTCCTTCTCCATGCCAGTCATATGTTATCTCATACTCGCCAGCATTAAAGCTGAGAGGAATATAAGCATATGACGATGACGTTTCATTGAGAGTGTAATTGTAAGAGGAACCATCATTTGTCACATAAAGACTGTTTATTCCATTTGAAGCAGTTCCGTTTCCTATTACGAATGCGTTTGAACGAGAACTGTTGGTTATTATCCAGCTTCCTAAATTGGACTCTTCTGATTCAAACGAGCATACAAACGGTGTATTGACTACGGCTACCGGAGTATGAATTGTATCACAGACAACTTCAGACCAACTGAGTGAATCACAGAGATGACGTGTGAATAAGTAATATGTGCAGTTTGGTTGAAGGTTTGTAAATGTGATAGTATCATTCTTGTATCGGGTTAGACTGGTCGTCCATTGCTGAACGGAGTCAACTGTAGGATAAGTCGAATAGCCATATTGAACAGCCGCGGAAGCTTCATGTTTGCGAATGGCAAGTGTGGCGGAGTTGGTCATAATACCTACAACAGTAGTATTGCGGACTGGCATACACTCAATCTTGTCTATCGAGATGTTGTCTATTGCCAGTGGTGGTTGGCTTGACCACCCGGCATCGTTTGCATATATAATAACAATCCTGTAAATGCCTTCTTCTGGTATCTCAATTGTGGATTTCTGGTGTTGCCATACTGCGCTGTTGGTTAATGGGCCTTCATCAGTTACTATTGCACCGCTTATTGTTGTTGTGTTATAACGATAAGTTGAAACTTCACTTATGGTTGTGCTGGCTGGCACTAAGAACAAACGGCCATAATCTCGTATATAACCATTGTCTTCAGTCACACCAAGGCACTTCCAATCATATTCTATAGTATAGTATCCTGCAGGCATTTGAATGAGTGCCTCTGCATCAGAACCAGTACCTGTTGTCGTGAGTGATGTGTAGTTGTATGAGCCTCCGTCATTTGTAACATACAATGATTTCGAGCCGCTGTAAACAGCATTTGGACTCTGTCCAATGATAAACCAGTTTGGACCGCTTGAAAGGTTGCGCATATTCCAATGGGAATTTTGTATGGCATCCTCAAACCCGCAAATAAATGGAACCTCAAAAGCGTATGCAGAAGTGGTGAAGTTCAAAGATGTCCATTCTGTTGTGTCGCCTGAACAATAGTTGCTTACGCTTATTGTATATTTTGTAGAGGCATTCAAACTGTCAAGGTCCAATGTGTCACCTGAAGCAATGCCGCTTTTTATGACTGTGCCGGATGTTGACAATTTATAGAAAGTCGATGTGGACAGTGGAGCGTTGAACCATGTTACTTTAGCATGATTATGAGAAAGAATGCCTATGGTGCGAAGATTCTGAGGTGCGAAGCAGTCTGTAGTAGTTGTGCTCGCTGTGACATAAGTCGTAGTGGCGGAGATGTCTTCAGGACCGCATACTCCGCATGCTGAGAATTGATATTCTGTATTGGCAGAAAGTCCTGTGAATGTATATGTGCCATTGCAGTCAGGACTGACTTGCACATCGCCACCATTTACGCAATAATAGCGAACAGCAGAATGTTCTGCGGCAGGTTGACTGAATACTGTTACAGACGATGAAGTCGAGCCAATAATGGTAACATTGCCAGGAACATTGCAACTTGGCAACTGTTTTATAACCACATCGTCAAGGTATATGGAAGTGGTAAGCGATGTTTTGTCACTTCCACATCGGAATATAATGTAATAGTTGCCATTTGTCCCTTCTGGAATTTCGAAAGGACAATCATAGGTTCCACTCTTTGGAGCGCCAGATAATGTCGCCTCACCCAAATAACGGGCATAATCAAGGGATGTTGCGGAAGGAGATAGGTAAACTTCAACCTTATCTGAACTGGTGGATGTTACACGATATAATTTGAAACTTGCAATATAGTCACGATTACCTTGGAATTTTATCTCCGGTGTACTCAGTAAAGTATATTGATTTTTTGCATAACTCAAAACGTGAGCGCATGCTATGCCATCTCCTACATACATGTTTGTAGATGATGCATATCTATCCCATGTGATACTGTCCGTACCAGTCACAGTCCAGCAATGAGGAGGAAATGCTGTTCCCTCGAAACTTTCATTTATAGGGAATTCGTCGAGCACATGACATTGTGTTGCAAAATCAACAGAGAACCAAGCACTGTAATCATCATTTCCACAATCTCTACGCACTTGAGCAACATACTCTGTGGAATGATGTAACCCATCTACAGTAAATATATATGAAGGTACTGTGGTTTCTGGTATGACAATTGAATCACCTTTCATAATGCGATATTGGAATGCGGATTGCGATGATGTGTCATCCATTGCAATTGTGACTGAGGATATGGATGTGCTGACAAGTGAAGCTGTGGAAGGAGCACAACCAGCAATTTCTTCAACTGTCAAGTCATCGAAATAAAGATAACTGTAATAGTTCTTACTATAATAATCTGCATGTATGGCAAGGAAATATACGGCTGATGAATCTACTGTAAAGTAGTTGCCAATCCATTGCCAGAATGGTCTGAAACTATAGTCAACTGCAGCATGTTGGTCAATAATAGATTCTGCCAGAAGTGACATTGTTGTTGTGTCTCTTCCTACGAGCAGTGACATAACGCCTTGACAACTGGTAGCACGAGTGTAAACACCTGCGTTGTAGACTTTTCCCTTCTCAAAATAGAACTTGCGGTATATTGTCTGACCATTTGGTTGGAACTCAGAATTTGATACTGCATATAGACATCCTCCTCCTGTCAGAATGTAATCGTAGTCAATAGTTGTGCTGACTGGATTATTGAAACCACGGAAGCAGTTAGTGTTGTTATAAAATCCTTCTGATGAATAACATCCTGAAACTGGAATATTTGTAGGTTGATCTTCAAAAGAATCAATGAAAGGCAGTCCTGCGGTAAGGTATACGGGTTCGCAGTCAGTTGTAAATATAGTTTTTACCCAGTTGCTTTCATCGCCAGTTCCGCATACAGAACGGACATAAACATAGTAGACTGTTGCAGATGAGAGGTTACCTATTTCAAAAGTATCACTATAGACATCGGTGATGTCCAAAGTGTTCATATCTATATCTTTTTCACCTATACGATACTGCCAATGACTATGAGATGAACATGTGTCAGATATTGATATTGTGACTGAATGGTCCGAAATATTTTCAATAACAGGTGGTTCTGGATCTGAACAATTACGAGGCTGTGAAACAGACATATCATCTATGTAGATGTATCCGGCTGAATTAGTGCGATTCGCGCGCAGGGCAAGGCGAGCAGTAGAAGGTATTGATGGAATGGAGGAGGTGAATACATCAACGGCTGTCCAGTTATCAACATTTGGCAGACTGCGGACAAGTACAAATGAGTTTTTGTTAGAAGGAACAGTCAGATAACCAACTTCCAATGAAGGAGATGATGCACTGCTATTCAAATAATGGAACTTCCAGTGAAGGTTATTGCTGGCACCAGCCATTTCTGGCAACACAATATACATTTTGTCAGACGCAGATGTCGCATTGTTGTATAAGAGCAAACTTTGCTGTCCAGTTACTGCATATTCTGTTGACATATAGTAATAAGGATACGATTCGCCATTATTTCTGACATCGTAGGTCAGCCAACATTTTTCTTCCAATTCTCCTTCTCGGAAGGAAACGCTCTTGTATTCTTCACTTTGTTCAAAACTTGTACTCCATGGTAATGGGGCAATGCCGCATTCTGTACGTATTGAGCCACAATAAAATGGTTTTGATTCGGTTGATTGGCCGCAACTAGAGGTTAAATATATAGTATAATTGGTAGCAGGTGCCAAATCTGTTATGGTTGCAGGATTAGAAGAAATAGTATTGGCTATTCCATTCGTATAAACAATCCATTCTGTAGCTGAACCATATTCAATAAAATTGATATCAAAACTATTAGAAGTGACATTGTTTATCTGAGCTTCGTATGGCATAGGACATCCATCAAGAGCTTCGATTGTGATGCTATCAAGATATATGATATTTGAACCACTTGTAAAATTGACGAAGTGCGAATATTTGAAATCTTCAAAATCAGGGTCGCTCATGCTGTCAAAATATACAACAAACTCATACCATGTATTCTTTGCTGGGATTGAAACAGTGGTTATTGGGTCTGAGGAAGTGGATATGTCATCCGGATCTACCATCACTGCTACATTCATATTGGCATTATCATTCTCAGACAAAACCCATCCGTGCATATAGTAATTGTGAAGAGAATCAACATCGTACTCAGGAGAAACTGCTATGCAATTCTGGAACCTCAATGACGAAAATCCTGCTTTGCTCTTTGTTTTGCTGCGTGTGAAACTAGTAGCATTGCCGCCTGAAGCTAGCATTGTCCAACAATTAAATTCTTTGTCCTGTTCGAATGAATCAGAATGAGGTACAGTTAGAACATTGCACTTTGTGTGGATAACATCCAAATCACTCCACTTGCTGGAGTCAACAGTATTACAGATATTGCGTGCAGTACAATAATAATCAGTATTTGGAAGGAGTCCGTTTATTGTCAAAGTATTTTGTGTGCATGTATCTATATATATCGGATTTACCAAACATCCATCAACGCAAGTGCTGTCTGTTGAAACGGCCAATTGCCACAACTGACCGATATTGGTATATGAAATTGCAAATGAAGAGGAATCTATATTTTGAACTACAAGGTCACCTACATCTGCACATGAGAACTCATCTATGGTAAGGTCATCAATCTGAGGATAATACTGAGGGTTGTTATCGCCAGGAGTGGTAACTATTGTAATATAATAATCTCCTTCAACATCAACGGTAAATGTGGTTTTATATAATTTGAAGGTCTTGTCAATGATATTGAATGTTTCAATAACAGTCTGGTTGGTAGATTTCATTCCATATCTGAATGTCAACGTCCATTCATAAACAGAATAATATTCAAACTGTTTTGCCCAAACGGAAATAGCATATTGTTTGCCAGGTTTCAAATGAGCGATTCGAGAGATTGTAAAAGAACCAGACATTGGGTAGTAGCGCCCTGGTGATGAAGGGTCAGAGCACATAAGACCTTTATTGCCTCCAGGAGTGTGATTGAAAATCTCTCCGTATGTGGCCCCTTCATTCTGCTGCATGACTTTCAACTCGCCCGCTGATGACGAAGTTACATCATAGCAACCGCCTAAGAATCCGATTTCATGACTTTCGAAGTCATCAAAGAATGGATATGAACTGATTGCCGGACACTTCGTACGGAATGATTCTCCAACAGACCATGAACTGTATTCTTCACCGCAGACCCTACGAACATAAACAGTATAATCAGTCTGAGGCAGTAATCCATGTATGACTGTGTCGATGCTTCTTTGGACAATTGTTTTTATTCCATTGTCTGGCATTTGACCAGAGGTGCAGCATGAAACTTCCCAAACAGAAACTGAAGGATCGTTTATGCTAACGGCTACAGATGAACTCATCACATCATCAATGTGAACGCCTCCAGATATGTCATTGCAGTTGTTATTATATTCTATACTTATGTCGTCAACAACAAATCTAAACTCCTTAGGGCCACTTTCGGTTTTGAGTGCAGGGTAAATTCCATTGCCTGTATATGACGAAAACAAAATAGTATAATCTGAATAAACATTGTAAATGGATATCGTATCAATTGGTACAAAAGTATAGATGTCATCTGGATCTGACATTACTCCTATTTGTAGTTCTGGGTGTGTCTGATTAGCCTCAGAACCTGAAATGTTTCTAGCACTAATTTTTAATTTTATTTGATTGGCGAAACATACGGTAGTATCAACGGCTGGCAAAACAGCAGCTGCATATGATGGATATATGCCAGTTGAACTTGTTTGGTGGATAAAGAAATATAGACATTGATTGCCATTGCGGGAAATAGAAGACGATAAATAGTTGTAAGGATAGAAATTATCTGCCTGACCATCAGAAAGCCTAGACCAGCACATTGGCAATGTATTAACACCAGTGCCATTCTGATCTATTGTCTCAAAACTGGTCATGTATGGTAATGATGCTATCGGTTCGCAGCGTGTCTGAACATCATGCAGAACTATTGAAACGCCTTCCGCAGTATCTCCAGATGGACATACTGCCCTCACTGTTGCCATGACATTGTATATTGTTGCTGGCAGCAGATTGTCAATAACCAAAGAAGGATTATTTGTTGTGACAGTAGTGTCACGTACAAGTACGCTGTCCGAAGCATTTTGTGTATATAATTGATAATCAACTACCCATTGATTTTCATTTCCGACAGAAACCCATTCGAGATTGATATCATTGATGCCAACGCGACCTTGTTTCAAGTGTTTGATATCACGGCATGCTGGAGCAGGAACAATTGCAATATCATCAAATTCCATACTGCTACCCTCACCGTAGCAAACAAAAGTTATATGATAATTGCCTTGAACATTGACATTGAACTGATAATTAAACCATCCAGTATTGGATTCTGCTTCTCCATAAGTATAATGGGAATATACCGAACCTAATAGAGTGCCTCCATTTGTGCTGTTTTCCAAAGGTGTTGCCCATACTTCAATATGCTCATTTGCATGATTGGCAATATTTTTTCGATACATCCATAATGTCACATCAAAGTCACCGGCCTGAGGGAATGATATTAAAGGAGATGATAGGAATGCCACTGCTCCACCTACTTGTTCTACAAAAGACATTGCATTGAGTCCAGAATAAGATCTCTGTGCTGTTGAAGAAAGAGGAGCCGCTGCAACTGTGCCAGATGGTTTGTTTATCCAGCCCATACGCCAGCAATCAGGTGCGGTATTTGCAGGAAGTCCTTCAAAATCTTCTGTTAATGTTGTATTGGAATTAAGTTGACATTGAGTCTTGACTGTTATTGGATATGTCCAGAATGATGTGTCATTGCCGCATAAAGTGCTGGCTGAAATATTGTATGTTGTGTTAGGATTGAGGCCTGACATTACAAATGGATTTTGGTATGCTGTATCTACTACAACGGACCCATCATCTGATATAGCACGTAGAGCAACTATTGATGAAGATGCATAGTCCCATGATAAAGTAATGTCTGTACTGGTCGGATTGGATGCTGCCAGTCCTTCTGGACGGCGACATGAAGGCAATTGGTGTATGTCTATATTGTCTACATAGACACAATTGTCATAACCAGAGCCAATAAAAATACAGAAGGCTATTGGAGTGGTGACATCACCTGTATTCGAGGTATTAAAGACGATGGATTCCCATTCTGTGTCGTCAACTATGGAATCCAACAAGACCGGAACAAAATTATCATTGATGTTGGAAATATCAGTGACATAACCAACCTGATATGTGACTGTTCCATTTGTCGGTGAATAGGCGTTGCCTCTTTTTATTTTGAATTCTATCTCTAAATCATTGGCTATTGCGTTCACGAAAGGCAACACAAAATAGCTTATTTCAGAAGTAGTTGTACATAATCTAAGTGATTTGCCACTTCCTCCATAGACATAGTCAAGAGTGGAGGCTGAGGCTGAGAATAATGCGGCATTATATGAGGATGTGCCGATAGGGAAAGAATAAAGTGTATCAAAGTCAATATACATTGGAAGAGGAGAGGAAGCAGGATTGGTAGTGAAAGTAATTTCCTGCCAGTCTGAAGTTCCTTTATGATTGTCGCTACAATCACTTTTCACACGGGCAGTGTAAGTGGTATTAGGTGTCAGATTTGTGAAAACATAACTATTGTCGTATGTTACATAGCCTGTTGAATCAACGATAAGAGAGTTTGATTGGTCTTTTAACTGGATATTATATTGCGATGGTACTGATCCGTATTGTTGATCCAGGAACCACGAAAGTGTTGCCGAAGCATCTGTTAATGACAGGAGTGTCAACTGGGTAGGTGTCTGACAAGAGGGAGCATCACTTATTTCTATGTTATCAAGGAAATAATAGTATACTGTTGAATTGTTGCCCGAGGAGGCTCCTTCAAATACCAAAACTATGCTTTGCCCAATATACTGATCAAGCGAATATTCATAGTCTGTCCAAATGTTTCCTGTTGATAAGTGCTGGACAATAGGATTTTGCAAATATGTAGTTCCTCCATCTGTTGAGATATAGACGGAGAAGTCTCCAGCAGCATCTACCGTAGTGGCATTGCGAAGTTTAAATTTCAGTTTCGCATATTTTGTGCTGGAAAGAGTTATTACTGGTGATTTCAGTCGTGATTTAATGGTGTTGCTATGTCTTGCTGACAGTGCTGCACATCTACCGGCTACATGTTCATGGTTATTTGTCTTGGTAAGTGCGGTACTTTTCCAAAGATAAGCAGTGCTTTTGCCTGAGGTACCTGCGACATAATCATTCACTCCGTCCCACCCCGAAGGAAGTGGCTGTGAATTGGAAGTCTGTTCAAAATTCTCACTGAATGAATTATTTTGACCATTAGCATGCAATACAAATAAAAAACATGCAGCAGCTAGGAATAAACTCTTTATTTTCATGTCTTTATTATAAAAAGGGAGATTGGAGTTTCTCCAATCTCCCAATTAGTTCATCAAATTATTTTACAACTACAGAAATAGTTTTATTATTGTTCACGCGAATGAAGTAAACTCCTGGTTGGTCAACAACAAATAACTGATCTTCTGTTGCTGACTTAACAGTTGCAATCAACTTGCCTGATGCATCGTAGCATGCGATATTCTGATTTTCTGCTCCATGGAGAATAATATTCAACGATTCTGTATAAGCTACGTATTCAATAGCATCAGTGTTGTAAACCCCAGCCTTAACGCGGAAGTTTGCTGTAACGGTAGTGTCAGAAGTAATTGTCAATGTCAATTCTTCAGTTGTTACACCATTGCTCCATCCGGCAAATTCGTAGCCTTCGTTTGCAACTGCCCTGAAAGTTGCGACATCACCATAATGATAAGCCTCGAGTTCAGTTACATCTTCAACAATACCCATTGTTGCATCTGCAGTTGTTACATTAACAATGTATTCGATGAATGCAAAGTTTGCAGTAACTGTTGTGTCAGATGTTACGACTATAGACAATGTGTCAGATGTTACACCATTGCTCCATCCGATAAATTCGTAACCTTCATTTGCAATTGCAATAAATTCAGCCACATCACCGTAATGATATTCAGCAAAGTTTGTAGTCTCAACTACAATACCCATTGTCGAGTCTTCTGCAGTTACCATGACGTTATAGTTGATATAGTCAAAGTTTGCAGTGATTGTTGTATCGGATGCGATTACTACAAATACTGTGTCAGTTGTTTCTCCATTATCCCAGTTTGTTAATCTAAAGCCATCGTTAGGGGTAGCATATATCATGACGGTATCTCCATAGAATGCAGACTCAACGGCTGCAGTGGCACCACCTCTTGTAATGTCAGATGAAAGTGCTGTAATATTGTATGCGTGATTAACAAATGTAGCAGTGATAACAGTATCAGTAACTACAGTGTAGGTTGAAACGTTTGAAGTTGTACCATCGCTCCACTGAACAAAGTCTGCATGTGCATTTGGCGTAGCGGTAAAATTGATTACTGTACCATAAGGATAATACTTGAGCTGTGAGTCAACGTCAGCATTATTAGTTACAGTACCGAACTCCTCGCCAATCACTACAACAGATACTGCAAATGTATCAATAGCGAAATATGCTGTGAATGTTGTGTCACCAGTTACTGTGTATAACAGAGTGCTGTTCAATTCGCCATTACTCCAGCGAACGAAATGATGGTGAGGTGCAGGAGTAGCAACCAAAGTATCGATTTCTCCATAATGCAATGAGTCGGCTGAAACTGTTACAGTACCCATTGTCACATCGTTGCTGACAGCAGTAATAGAGTACTTAGGCTCAATAAGTGTCAGGAACGAAGAAACGTCAGACCATTCTGAGGTATCTGTAGCGCTGCAGTAAGAACGAACACGGAAATCATAGTTGGTGTTCTCATTAAGTCCCTGAAGAGTATAAGGCTTGGTGACTGTTCCTGCTACTGAAGTCCATACAGAATCAGCAGTCTGCTTATACTGAAGGTTCCATTCAGTCTCAACGTCTCCAGGAGTCCAATCGAGTACTGCGGCATCATAAGATATACTGTCAGTTGCCAAAGCCGTAGGAGCGAAGCAAGTAGGACCATAGTCCAACAGGATGTCATCAAAATACATGTTTACTGTCTGACTCTTTGACAATCCAGAAACATTACGAGGGACCTTAATAGCCACGTGGGTTCCGTTGCCTTGATATTTATGCAATGACACATTATAATATGTATATGTATAATCGCCAAAACGAAAAGTACATTTTTCCAAAACGAAAAGTACATTTGACAATAACAAAGACAGTGCAGATGATCCACTCACCTGCACTGTCTTTTTTCAATCGTCGCGGTAGTTGAAATGTTGTTTCAACAGCGAATCAACATACATTCATTCTTCCGGCTCATTTGCCTCCTCTATTCCGCAGCGTGCTTCCATATATGCCGCATAGGCCTCGTTGCGCTGAGCATCCGTCAGATAGAATCCATTGTTTGCGATGTACGCACGGAAGATGCACGCCTCGTATCGGTGCTTATCGTCCAGTCCAGTCAGCAATGCTTCCAGCGGCCGGATGTCAGCAATCGTAGCTCCGATGGTTTCAATCACTTCTGGCACGAGGAACTTGCCCATCAGCAGTGCCTCGCCGCTCTCAATAGTTTTCGCTATCATCGTCCGTGCGCTCTCTTTCTTGTATTCAAAGACGCATGTATTGCGCATGCTGTACTCGCGTTTCCAGTTGAATCCGTCAGGCTCATCCGTCAGCACAAGATAATCTCTGTCTTTGCTCTTGAAGCCCTCAATGCCGTCAAAAAAGGCGCGGCTGCCTACCATAATCTTTTCCATAACACATTATTGTATATAATCAGCGGGGAACCATATTTGCAACTCTCCTCCATGAGTCAGTCCTGCCACCTGTGTGGATTTTGAGTCCGTATAAAACTCAATATCCAGCATCTGGCTATCACTGCCGCCGACACCGTTGAGCACCTGCACATACGCCACTTTCTCATGCGCTGAGCCGCCTGGCAGATGGATGTATCTCACGCCGTCGAAAATAGTTGACTTGCATACGTCATTGCCGATCACCATGTTGCCGCACTGTTCGCCTATGGTGTTGCCTTCGAACTCGTTGCCGCACAGCATGACCTCGCACCCGTCGCCAATCCTGTTGTGATGGAACTTCGCTCCTACCACACAGTTGCAGTCGTGTCCGAAACGGTTGCAGTAAGCATGCTCGAGCAGCGTCATGTTCCAGCAGTTGCAGCCCCACGTGTTGCCGTAGCACTTCACTGCATTGCCGTTGTCCGTATCTGTGCAGATGATGGCTATGTTGTTCAGTGCCTGTGTCACGTATGTGGTGCCGTCAATCCTAATGCTTGTATAGTATGGCTTCATCACGTTGTTGTTGCACGCTCTGTTGTAGTACGAGCCTTCTCCAGAGTTCTCCACCGTTCCCAATAGGCTCATGTCGTTGACGACTTCCAGACTTGTATAAACACTTTGACAGAACGTATAAACCCATGCGCTTTGATCTCCATAATCCACCCAATCGTTTGCCAACCCTGCGAACGCAAAATACAGGGTGTTGTAATCGTATGGCTCACACATCAGGTAATCCACCCAGGCGCCATAGCCTTTGTATCGCTTGAACAGTATGTTCTTGAAGTCGTACGGACAGTCATTCCCCCACTCGTCAATCATCCTGTATATCACGCCTTTCCCGTTCTGGCGGTCTGCCCACACGAAACGGCGGCTGTCGTTGTCGAGCGAGTACCATATCTTCCACGCGCTCAGTCGGCAGTCCCCGAAATAGCCGTCATCGCGCTCGCTGTTGATGGCGAGCGCCTCCTCTGAGAGGGTGTTGCAGCTCGTGGCTGTCACTATCACGTCAAACGGATGTCCTGCGCTGCGTGCCTCATCGTCATTGGCCACGGCGGTCTCGTAGTCGGTTATCCTGTACATTCTGCCAGCCACCAGTTTGTCTCCGTCGCGCAGAGTCACCAGTTGCGCGTATGTCGTCTCTACCATCTTTGCCAATGCGTCTGTCAGACCGTTCACGTTGGTGATGTTGTGGCTGTGTCCGTTGTCGGTCTTACCGGCAAGGGCTGCCGCGAGGCCGCTGATGCTGGCTATCGTGATTGGGTCGTCTTGGTGTCTGTACGAGTCAAAGACGGCTGCGAATTGCGAGGCAGTAGGTTTCTTCCCGCGTGCAAACCAGCTTTTAATAGTCGTTTTATCCATGTTTTTCTTCTGTTTAAATGACTTTTATCAGTTTGTATAATGCGAAGTACGGAGGTCTGTTCTCGTGACCTGCAGCAGCGTTGGCGTTGCTGCTCGTTGTCTTTGTCACTGATGTCACCACAGTGGCCGTTCCTGCCGTATTGATGCCTTTGTTCGCCGTGTTTGCTGTCACATTGGTCACCATGCCTGATTTGGTCGCTGTCTGGTTCGGTGTCAGTGTCACAGTGTTCGAGCCTCCGGTGTCGCCGGCATCATAGTTGTGGCCGGCTGTCACCACGAACCTATCTGTCAGATCCGGTATGGCAACGCCGTTGCAACTGCTCATCTTCAGTGCCGGCACCATGGGCTGTGAGTCCCAGATGATGTTGCCGTATCTGTTGTTCCAGGCTGTCTTTTCGCTTACTATCTGTATCTGGCCCATTCCTTTGTCAAACTTTCCGCATGGCACGTAGCCGTAGGGAATATTGGCGCAGAGACACTCCCCGTACCAGTCTATTACCGCACCCTTCGGCAACTGGTGCTGCTGCAAGGTGGCGATGTCTTTCACACGGGTGAACTGGCTCACTGCATATCGTCCCGACGCTGCTCCGGCTACATAGACGGCATATCTCTTGGTGCGTACGATATCTTCGAAATCCTCCGCCGCTATTGACACGGTCTCATTCTCTACAATCACTTCAATATGGGTGTTCGCCACTCCCATCAATGGCATCAGTTCTCCGTCCACCACGCATAGTCCCGGCGTGTCGCCCGTCTGGTCTGATATGATGATGTTCTGACCGCCCAGACTGGCAAGTCCATACACCAGTTTTATCTGTTCCTGGATGAACTCGAAGGTCTCTGTCGTGACGGGAAACTTATGATGCCCGTTGTTTGTGTAATGTTGTGTGTTCATTATTGTTTGGGTTTTTTGTTGAATGTCCTTGATGCCAGTCTGTACCTGTTCACTATGTTGTCCACTCGTGCCAGGTCATACGCTGTCTTTTCATGATAATCTGGAACCTTCACGGTGAACGCCTCCGTCGGTGGCAGTATCTCGCCTGTGTCATACACCATAGTGGGATTGGTGAATTGATTGTTCTCATCCATTACTGCCTCGGAGTAGATCATCTTCCAGTTGCCGTCGGCGTTGATGTCTTCTATCTCGAAGCCGTCAGCATAGTCGCTGATGCCGAACTCTCTGTTGAGTGCCGCTTTGATATGGCATGTCTGGGAGGTGTGGTGCAGTTCGTACAGATGCTCTTCTCTCTTTGTCTGCAGCCGGTCATGAGCCGCCTGTATAGGCGTCATCCATGCGTGTAGCAGCGATATGATGGTCGGGCGCCTCAGAAAGGTCGGAAGCAGCACGACGGCGAGTTTCCTGTAGTTAATGTTCATAAGGGAGGTAGGTTATCTGGGTTATGTCTGTATAGTCAAACTTGAAATAGCCGGACACGGGCTTGCAGTAGGCGTTTATCATCTCGTAGGCGCCTATGCCTGTCTCGCTGTGGCTGAAATCACCGAACTCCACCATCACTACGCCTTCCACGCTCTGGATGGCGTCTTCGAGGGCGTTCTTTCTGAACTCTCCGTTGAAGGGCAGGTTCTCGATGTGCTCTTTGATGGCTTCTTCCACGAGTTTGTGCCCTGCGGTCTGGCTGTTCTTGCTCTCTCCGGTGGCTGTCATGAGCAGCGGGTCGTAATACACTGTCATGTTGAGTATGAGGTGGTCGCCGTCTTTGTTGATTACATCCACACGCACGCCTGCGTCTTTCACTTCTCTGAGGTAGGCTTCCAGTGCCGACTGCTCTTCAGCGCTCAGCTGTGCCGGTGTGCCGTTCTCGCGCTTGGCGACTTTCATGTATAGGGTGGCATTGTCTTCGGTGCAGGCGGCGAACTTCACTATTTTCGCACTTTCAACATCTTCCGCGCTCATCGCGCTGGTGTCATATTGGTCTGTGCCTTCTATAAGGCTCTCACCGTACATGAAGGCTTTGGCTTTCTCTGCGTACCAGCGCAGGGAGTGTGGCTTCATCGACGCTATGGTATCTTCCACTTCTTTAGTGTGTTTGTCCATGAGTTTCTCCATCGTCCAGATGGACACTGCCACTATATACAGCAGTATGCTCTCTATCGATACGCGGCTGAAGGTGCCGTCGAAGGTGTCGCCGGTCTGCCATCCGTACTTGCCCTGCAGTGTCTCGTTCTGCATGAAGGCGTCTTTCAGTTCGTCTTTGATGTTGTCTATTGTTCTTGCCATGATGTTATGATATTACGAAATCGTATTCTATTGCCCAGTGCTCTACGCCTTCGCCTCTGCCGAGGATGGCATTGATCTCTTCCTCTGTGATGGCGGTCGCCGGCTGGTCTGTGCTTCTTGCCGTCAGGGCGGAGGTCACGTCATCAGGTATCTCTATCTCGCGGCCTGGCTCTATGTCGTCTGTCAGGCTCAGTCCGTTCTGCTCGGCTATCTCCCATGCGGCTTCCACGCTGCCTGCGTACCGCACTGCTATGTCGGGCACCGACTGTCTGGCTCTTGCTGTTGTCTTCATAGTATCTTGTATCGTCTTAGTATCAGTATGACCGCTGCTCCTGCAGCTAATATGACGCCGATTATCGCGGCCACTACCCAGGCGGGTGTCTTGGTCTTCACTTCTGTTTCGGTTCCGGTTTCCGTCTTCGTCTTTGTTTTCGTTTCGGTCTTCATTTTCGTTTCCGTATCTATGTGGCTGCCGGTTTCGGTCGTGCTCTTGGTGCCGATGTCGTTCCCTCGCTCGCTCCGCGTGGTGCGGCTGGTCTTCACGGTCTTTACGGGATGCTGCCGTCCTGTGCTGTCGGGTGCGCTCCAGATGGTCTCTTCTATGGTCTCGTCGGTCACGCTGTTCTCTCTGCTCTGGTCGGTGGTCTCGGCGGCAGTCACCGCTCTCTCGCTCTCCTGACGTCGCTGGTCAAGGTCATTCTTTGCCTCTGCCTGTTGTCTTGTCTCTACTGTCTGGCTCGTTCGAACCGTTCTGCAGCTCATGGCGGACAGGACAGTCAGCAGCATGAGGACAGTCATTGATCTTTTCAATCGCGCGCTTGAGTTGGCGCACTTCCAGTCGTAATCCATTCACTTCTTTCTTTAAGGGTTCTACAATGTATTCGTTGAAGCCGTCCATCAGGCGTTTGTTGTTGTCTATCTCCAACCCTCTCGCCTCTTCCGACGCTTTCTTCTTGGTCGAGCGCAATGTCACTAAGGTCACTACCAACGTGCCGCCCAGCGCGGCTTCTATCACTAATCTGATGATTTCTGCTATCATAGTCTTTCCTCCTCTTTCCACCGTCTTACGTCGAAACTTGGACACGCTTTGTTGGCAAACTCGTTGTGTCCGTGTAGGGTCGCTCCTGGATATTTGGTCTTCAGTCGCCTGCATAGGTCGGCCATCGACTTCTTCTGCGCTGCTGTCCTGGTGTCTTGGGGCTCGCTCATGTCTCGGCTCATGCCTCCTACATAGCAGATGCCTATCGATTCCTGGTTGTGGCCTATGCAGTGAGCTCCTTGCTGCTCTTCCGGACGGCCGGCATGTACGCTGCCGTCTCTGTATATCACATAGTGGTACCCTATGTCGGCCATTCGGCGCGCTTTGTGCCATTGTCTGATGGTCTCCACCGTCACGTCTCTCCCCTCGGGAGTGGCTGAGCAATGGATGATGATTTCTCTTATTTTCCGCATGCTTATTTGTATTCTGCATCGAGGTCAAGCCCCGATTGGGTTAGTCTCAGTCTGTTTATCCGCTGGCCGTCGGCCTCTATCTGCTCGCGGATCACTTTCTTCCAGTGGCTCAACTCATGGTCGTGGACTATGTCTTCCAGACCGACACCTGTCGTGGGATGCTCTTTCAGGTCGCCCGGATGGGCTATGAGTATCATGGCTTGGTTCTGATGGGTGGTCTCGGCCAACTTGATGCCCTGGCTTATCCGTCCGTCTGAGTCATGTTCTGTCTCTATCTCGAGGTCGTAACCTTGAGTGTTGTCGTCTGGTTTTATTGATATCCCTGTCATGTCAGTGTGTTATTTTGGTGTCTTCGTAATCGTCTTTGTTGAATCGGGTGGCTGCCCCTGCCAGCGATGTCGTGGTGGCTGCTGTGCCGGACTGCGCGGCTGCAGTGCCTGTGGTGGCTACTTCGTGGGTGTGGCTGTTGAACTTCTCTTTGAGGTCGTTCACTTCGTCCACCAGGTTGTTCAGTTTGTCTGTCAGTTCTGATATGTTTATCAGTCCGCCGTTCTGTCCGCTGTTTATCTCTATCTGGTCTATCTGGCTGTACATCACTACTGCCCAGTCGCGCATCTCTCCGTTGCTCAGGTCGGTTATCATCACGTGGCTTCCTTCGCTGGGTGTCACGGTTATGCCGCTCTCTTCGTCGTTCACTACGGCCCTGAGTCTTACGTCCGCCAACTCAAGCGTGCCGATGCTTACAGTGCAGGTCTCTCCATCTACCGACTTGACCACCGCAGGTACTAATGCCGACGTTTTCGCTGCCTCTTGGCATATCTTTTGTAGGGTCTTTCGCAACTGGCTATATACGTCCATATCTCAAATTCGTCTTTTTTCGTGCTTTTTTTGACTTTTATTTTGTCTATGTCAGAAAATTATTATACCTTTGCACTCGTTATCAGTCTAATCTGTAAATTCTATCTTCTATGAAAAAACTAATCTGTTTTTTGTCGTTGTTTGTTTCGCTGTCTGCCTTTGCATTGGATGGTCATCCTGAAGGAGAGTGTGGGTTCCGTACAAAGTGGGGTGATTATATCAATCTCTACGGCAAGGTCCGTATCGTTGGTAAAGGTGAAATGGCAGATGTGAATGTTTATGTTTGGAAGCCTAGTAAAAAGACGAATATTATATCTGGCACTCCCGAGATGGTTGTCAAGTTAGTTCATTCCAATTCATATTGGTGTGGTGAATTTCAAATTGTCAAATCTGGTGAGGATTTCACAGTCAAGTTGGTTGATGAAGGCGATCAAGCAGATATAATAGTAGTACTTGGAGAACCGCGTGAATCTTATCCAAACGACCACGCGTTTTAACCCACTTTTTTCCCTATCGTTACCTTTCGTCTGCCTCCGCTTGATGAGAAACTCACATCGGTGGCAACCACATAATACTTCCCGGTCTTGAACAGCCGGGATTTGTCTTTTATTTCCACATAGTCCGTCGGCTGGCAGTACGGTACCAGCCATCCCGTCAGGTTCCCCTCATAGCCGTCATAGCACCATAGATTGTACTCTGATTCAGCTGCCTTCTGCAATGATGCAGCATCATCTGAACTCACCTTTCGTTCTATCACTCTGCCTCCGTTCATTCCGACTTCTGCAGTTTTTTTTCCCCCATCTTTTCCATCAAAAGTAAGTTTTACCTTAATTTTCTGGTCGCTGGCTCTGACATACTTCAGGTCGCTGGCGTTCACATTGACGGCCATGTCGTATTTCACCAACCGCCCGCTCCACGATCCTTCTCCATACTGTGGATGGACATGCAGCGTCCTGCCGTCAAAGTATATGTTGGCTTTGGTCTCGTCCTGTATCTTCTTCAGTACGTCTAATCCGGTCGCATGGCTGATGGTGAATGTCTTGTATGCGTAGTCGTAGTCGCACTGCACGTCGTATGTGGTGCCGTGCGCCATGCCTACCTGCCGCGCCACATGCTCTATGATTTCTCGCGCACTCTTGCTGTGTAGTTGCTCGTCCTGAAGCGCTGCGTCGAACATATACAGCTCGTCTTCGCACTCTATCTCGATGTCGGTGTTGTCGGTGTTTATCTTCTTTACATATCCCTCAAACTCTGTCTCTATCCCTGTCTGCCGGTAGCCGAGTCCTATCACTACTTTGTCGCCCACATGTATCTTGTCTTCTATGTCGAGAGCATGGTTGATGAGGGTGCCGGGCAACACGATGGTGGCTGTGTCGCTCAACTGCTCTACTGACTTCCTTACGCTGCACGACTTCAATGTGTGCACTCGGTAAGCGCCGATCGTTATGTGGTAATCCATGTAATAGGTCATTTCACTATCAGGCTGAAATCATCATCACTGTAGGCGGTGGTGCTGAATTGTTGATTGTTTTGCCCTGGCGTGTGGGCAAAATCATATTTCTCTATGGCAATGTACTTGATGTTGAATACATCCAGCAGGTCGCACTCTACATACAGCACTTCTCTCGCCTCACACAGGTTTCGCAGTTTCTCTATGTCGTTCTGTGGCATGCCTTCTGCATCATCTCCTATGAACAGACCGGCCATCTGCACTTCGTCGCCTACTACTCCCAACTGCTGCTGTACGCTTACCAGTTCTTTGATGGCGTCTATCTGTCCGTCAGTGGCGTCCATGGTGTTGCGCATCACCTGGGCAAGTCGGCTCTCTCCCTCCACCTGCTGCATGTTGGCTGCCTCAAAGGTGCGCATGGTGTTCACCACTGAGCCGATGGTGCTCTGGGCCGCATGGAAGATGTTGTTTATCTTGAAGGCGGCTTGATTGATGCTCTCGAGCAACTTGGGAGTGCTTGAGGCTTTCACATTGAAATTTCCAAGCGCTTTATCCAACTGGGCTATGCCGGTATAGGCATTGCCATCGAGATTTATGGTGAATTTTACCGTATCTTGCATTTTTTTGCTTTTTTATTTGCTTATCTCAAAAATATCTCGTACCTTTGCGGCATGAAATTCATCTTCTATACCATATTGGCTTTGATTGCAATCGCCGTGCTGGCATTTTTGTGGGCTGTCTTCTCTGGAATATACAAGTGGGCAACTGGCAAAATTACCAAGGAGGATCGGAAACGTATGCTGGAGCAGCACGCGAGAGAAAAAACCGCCAAAAAGGCTAAGAAGAACTCTGGCTCTTTACATTTCTTGTCTTATCCGTCGCCCCTTAATAATTGGGGATTGTGGCATTAGTCTTGTTGCCCGTCGATTCCAGCTTCCGGATATATTCCAGCTCTTTGAAACGCATCGCCCACTCTTCGTCACTTAGGCTGTCGGGGTCGGCTATGTGCATATAATAACGCAACTCGGCGTTGATTATACGCACACTGTCGCCCGATTTTACCTCGGCAGCCTCTATAACTTTTCCAGCTCTGCCGATTTTACTTTGATGATCTCGCCCAATTTCTGACTTACACTCAGGAACTGGCTGTCATCGGTCTTGATTTCCTCGTCTCCGCCCAACCAGCAACTGTTCAGTATGATTTCGTTGAACTTGATGGGATTCTCCTGACCTGCCACTCCGGCATAGCCCAACTCTTTGCGGTTGGGCTTGCGCAGAATGCAGCTGTATCCGTCTTCGGTGGTTATCTTGAAGATGTCACCGTACTTATCTTTCCATTCCTGGATCTTTTCTTCTGTCGCTTTATACATAATTTGCCTTTTCGTTTTCGTTAATTAGAGCGGGGCTGTGACCCTTTTCGTTACACTCCGTACTGTATGTCGGTGCAGATGAACGGCAGCGACACTTCGGCGAACTTGTCGCCTTGCTTGTACTCTTTCGGCGACTCGGTGAACTGTATGCCGAACAGTCGGTCGGTCAGCATCACATCGCCTTTCGTCGGATTGCCGTAGCAGACCACGGCGTTCAGGTTGAGGTCCATAAGGCTGGCTCGGCCGCCGCTCGTGCGGGCTAACTCTTTCAGGGTGTCAACCTCTGTCGCCAACAGCGTGAGGGTGCCTTCGTAACTGATGTTGCCTTTCTGTATCGACAGCGGACGGTTGCCTTTGCCATACACTAACTCTTTCTCCTGTTTCTCGGTGTAACTGATGCCGCGAAGCCCGCAGACATCTCTGCCGCCTAACACCAGACTGATGTCGGCGAACTCATACTGTCTTCCGTTGATGATGTGCATCTTTATTCCTCCTCGTTAATGGTTACAAAACCAAGTTCTACATTGATGTATTTCGAATAGCCGTACGGTTTCACTCTCACCGATACGTTGATGGTGTTGTTCGACACTACCTGCTGGTCGGGGTCGATATACACTTTCACGCCTTTGTCGTCTGCGTCGCCCGGATCACTGCCGAGTTCTCCCTGTGAGGTCATCTCTCTCACTATGGCGCTGATGATGTCGCTCTCCCACGATTTCACCATCGATGGTACCAACTTGCCGCTGTCGGTCACCGGTATCTCGTCGTTGACGTTCTCAAGCATGGTGGCATACACGATGCGGTAGGCTTTGTCAACGGTCCTGCGGCGCGCTATGCTGCGGTAATCGTCACTGACGGCGGTCGCAAGGCTGTCATCGGTGAAGTAGTAGCCGCTCTTGCCGGTGAAGGTCCTGAAGGTGATGTAGCCTTTGTTGTACAAGGTCTCTGCATCGGCTGTGCTCGCATCTTCGTCGTCAATATAGACACTCAGTACCTTCAGCGCACCGTCTTTCACGCGCCCGATATGACGCTGCACGGGACACGAAGCGAGACGGCCAAGCAATACGCCTACTGCAGCACCTGCGCTCTCGCTCTCTACGTCGCCTATCAGTATGCCTACTCGGTTGTAGTCGCACTCGGTCAGGTCTTTCAACTGGGTGAGGTTGTCTTTCGAATAACTGCGGCCCTGAAGGATTACAAACAATGGAGCGTACATGCTCTCTGTCGCCCATTCGGCGAGGGCCTGGCCTTTGGCTGCTGCTGTCCATACATCGCCGTCAAGGCCTGTCGTGATGGTCGGAGTGTAACTGCTCGCCGGCTCATACACTACGGTCAGCATGCGGATGCGGCCGTTGGCTATCTGTATCAGGTTCTTGGCGTAGGGCACAAGGGCATTGTCTTTGTTCAGTATCTCTGACGGCTTGACGGTGTTGGGCACGCCCATCACCCACAGTTCGGCGCCTTCGCCTGCCTCGTCATAGAATTGCTGAACGGCATTGTGCAAGGCTCCGTTGTTGGCACTGTTCACACCTAACTTGCCCAAATCGGATGGCTTGTACAGTATATACGCATGGCCGAGCACAAAGGTGGTGCTTACTGCTGTCGCTGTGCTTATCAGTCCGGCCACTCGGTCCGCACTCGGTGCTGTGCTCCCTAACGCACCGTTGCTGAAGTTGATTTTTACTCCTGGTAACATTTCTCTTTCTCTATTTTGATTACTTGTTTGTCTCGGAGAACTGAGGCATGCTTTTCGGCTTCGCGCTTACTCATGAACACCATCTTGTCCGAGGTGAAATATACTCGCTTCAATGAGGGATACTCGGTGAAAAGGCTCTGCGCCTTTTCACTCTGTATCTCATGCTCTGTCTGGATGGTCATTGGCAGTGATTATCATTCGGTTGCAGCATCGCTTACCAACGCGCCGATGGCTTCGTTCTTCAACGGCAGGCAGATGAAGTAGTGGCGTACGTTGTAGCGCCACTCCTGGTTCGTTGTGTCTGGCTCGTCGATATAGGCCTTGGTCTCACCGGTGGCTTTCATCATGCGTGGTGCGTAGAAGGCCACCGAGGCGTTGCCGTCTGTGTTGGCTGCCGTTGCTCCGTAGGTCTTCTTGGCTCCGGTCGATCGGTTATATACAGGGGCATCGACATACTCAAAGACCTCAAAGCCGTACATGTCGGCTATCTTGCCGGTTGCGGTATTGTTGTAGCGCTGTGCAAAGGCTGTGTCAGCCAAAAGAAGGTCGTTCACATGCTCGGGACAGAGTACCAGGACTCGGCCCTGTACGGGCACTTTCATCTTGTCGAACTTCTCTTTCATCGCTATCACGTCTGCTACAGTCAGGCGCTTGCGGCCGCTGGCTGCTGTACCGGTGGTCATGAGCACTGGCGTCTTGGTAGCGTTGCTGCTTGGTGCCAGGGCATGCAATGCACGGGCAATCTTCTCTTCATCCACTTTGTCTCGGTGGCGCTCAATCACGCTGCCGATCACGTCATAGCTCAAACCTCTTGCCACGTCATCGGTCACTACGGTTGGCTTTGTCTGATACTTGTCAAGGGTGATGGCTTTGTTGGTGTCTGTTAATGTCTCGGTGGCAATCGGATAACTGGTGTTGTTCACCAATACGGACGGATCTCCGCCTAAATCTACAAAATTGATGGTGTTGTTTTCTGCCACCTGCGAGTCGAAACTCTTGATTCTGTTGAGCCATCCTATGCTCTCCATGCTGTTGCGGAAGGCTTTGATGGTCTCACCGGTCCATATCTCAGCATATAGACCTGCTCGTACCGCACCTGCTCCCGGTGCAATCAATGGACTTACGGCGGCTACCGCATTGGCGGCTACCGCTCCGATTACTGGGCTGATGCCCGCTGCGGCAAAAAGAGTGCCGCCCATGAAGCAGTTCATTACAACTGCCATCAAAAGAAAAAGTGCTTTCTTCATTGTGTTTTTAATTTTTTTGATTGGTTTTCGTTAAAATTACTCCGCTGGCTCACAGCCGTACTCGGCTTTGTACAGTTTGACATACAGCTCGTGGTCGTCTTTGCGCAACTGCTCCAACTTGTCGGTCGGAACGTCGCTCAACTTGCTGTACACTCCGTTGCCGCCGTTCTCTGGATTGATGAGTTCTGTGGCACGCTGTGCGCTCTGCATCAGGTTCAGGGTCTCGCTCAGGGTCTCTAAACCTACCTGCTTGCCGAGGTTCACAAAATGCTCTTTCTTGTCGGCGGTGATCTTGCGGAGCTTGATGGCTTCGTCAACTCTCTGCTCTATCGAGCGGAGCGCCTGTTTCTCACTCTCTGCACGAAGTTTCACCACTTCTGCAGCGTCTTTCTGGAGTTCGGCCACTTTGCCTAAAATCTCCTCTTCGGTGGCTGTCTCTGCCAGTCCGAGTCTCAATGCAATTTCTTTCATTTGCGGTTTGTGTTGTTTATTAAGTTTCAAAAAATCGAGTTCCTGATCCGAACCGGCATCTAATCTGATGACTTTCTCACCATGATACAGCGCCAGCGCATCATCATTCGACCCGATGTCAACGATACTGACTTCTATTAGTTTGCACTTGGTGACAGTCGCTCGGCGCTGGCCTTGTACAATAAGTGACGGATCATCACTCTGCTCAATCACCTCCAGTCCGGCACTGGCCATCTTCAGTATGCCGCTCTCCCATTTGGCTTTGATCTTCTGCGCAAACTCATCTTTCTCGTCAAAGACCGGAGTGCCTATCAGATTGTCTCCTTCTATGCGCAGGTTCTCCATCTTGCCTATCGGTAGCACTTCATCCGTGGTCCCCCGGAATGGACGGTTGTGCATCCACAATAAGATAGGATTGCGCGCATATTGGGTGGTGTCAATGCCTTCCGTCAATACTCTGAACCCGTAACTGTTCACTCGCGAATTGCTGATTACAACTTCTTTCATCTGTTGAAACAATGTTTAATGATTGGTTAATTTTGATTTCCGCTGCAAAATTACATCCTTTTTCCTCCCTGGACAAATATCTGTCTAACCACTGCACCTTTCTATCTAACTATAAGACACTTATGTCGTAATATGATATTTTTGTACTACCTTTGCAGCGAATTTAATTTGTTAACGTCTGCGTTTTCGTCTGCGTTTTTCGTTTTCGTTTTCGTTTTCGTTTCTAAAACTCACCTTTATGGCTAAACTGAAATCAATCGAACAATCTCAACTTCAGGAACTGGCTCGCATGTATTTTATGCAGGGCCTCACTCAGAAAAACATCGCTGAGAAGGTCGGCGTCTCTCGCAATACTATCAGCGCCTGGATCAGGGACGGTAAGTGGGACACTCTCCGCGCCGCCAACACGGTCTCACGTAAGGAACTGGTCACTAAAATGCTCCGGCAGATCGACGAGAAACTGCAGAGCGGCGACTGGACGGCCGACGAGATCTGCAAGGCGGCTAACGCTGTCGAGAAACTCGACCGCCAGACTAACATCATCACTATCATCGAGGTCTTCTCGGCTTTCAACAAATGGCTGGTATCGCGTATGCAGGTCGATTCGGAACTTACTCCTGAATTGGTCAAGGTCATCAATAAGTACCAGGACACTTTCATCGGCGAGAAACTGGGTAATACAAGTGTCAGCTCAATAGAATAATCATGGCTGGTCTGTCGCAAAAGGAAGCCATCAGGCAATGGCGTGAGCACTGTGCTCTTATACAGAGCATGACGGGAGTATCTACTGTGGAGTCCGAACAGGACCGGCTCCGCCGTATCGAGAGGCTGCGCAAGGACTATGCCGCTTTCGTGCAGTACTATTTCCCGCACTACTGTACTGTCAAGGATTCTGGCATCGCTGTCCCTTCTGCGCCTTTCCATATCGAGGCAGCGCGAAAAATCTTGCTTAACCGCGACTTGCGTGCGGTTTTCCAATGGGCGCGAGGTCATGCCAAATCTACGCACATGGATGTCTTCATCCCTATGTGGCTGAAGTGTCAGAAGCATCGCGAAATCAATGTGATGGTGCTGGTCGGCAAAAGCGAGGATAATGCTAAGACGCTGCTCTCTGACCTGCAGGCTGAATTGCAGTTCAATCAGCGTTATATCAACGATTTCGGACCGCAGGTCAATTCGGGCGACTGGCAGGAGGGGCAGTTCGTCACTCAGGATGATTGCGCTTTCTTCGCTCTCGGACGTGGTCAGTCGCCGCGTGGCCTCCGCCATCGTAGCAATCGTCCTGACTATATCGTCATCGATGACCTGGATGATGATGAACTCTGCCTTAACGATGCCCGTGTCTCTAAACTGACCGACTGGGTCAAGGAGGCTCTATTCGGCACTTTCGGCGCTCAGGGCGGCAGGTTCGTTATGGTGGGTAATCTTATCTCTAAATGTAGTGTCCTGGCTAATGTGGCTAAGACAAAAGGGGTCTTCGTCTCTAAGGTTAATGTCTATGACAAATGGGGCAACCCTTCCTGGCCTGAGTTCTGGAAACCTGACAAGATTCAGGCTAAGGCCGACTTCATGGGCTACCGCGCTTTTCAGAAGGAATACATGAACAATCCTATCACGGAGGGTGCTGTCTTCCGCAACGACTGGATACGCTGGAAACGGGCGCTGCCGCTACGAGAGTACGCGGAACTGGTGCTCTACATCGACCCGTCGTTCAAGCCTACCACTAAGAACGACTTCAAGGCGGCTAAACTCTGGGGCAAGACGAAAGCGGGCGAACTGCACCATATCAAGGCTTTCTGCCGACAGACTACGGTCGTGGAGATGGTGCGTTGGGTTTACGACCTCTACGAGCGTATCCGTGACGCTAATGCGGTCTGCAGCTTCTATATGGAGGCTAACTTTATGCAGGATATCATTCTCGATGAGTTCCGTCGCGAGGGAGAGCAGCGTGGTTACCAACTACCTATCGTGGGCGACCGACGCAAGAAACCCGACAAGTTCCAGCGCGTCGAGGCTATCAGCCCGCTCTGGGAACGTGGATTCGTCTTCTATAACATGGCGGAACAGAACGACCCTGACATGCTCGCCGGTCTCGACCAGACGCTGGCGTTCGAAAAGGGTATGTCCGGACACGACGACGGACCGGATGCCGACGAGGGCGCTATCTACAAACTGCAGCAGCGCACGCGCGTCGAGGCGTGCGACCCTATTATTGGTCAAACTTCTAATTCTAAACATATATGGTGACAGAACTACTCTCTTATCTGAGGTTCCACCGCGCTTTCCGAAAGTGCGACAAACTGAACCGGAACAGGCAGCGTAACCGCTACATCGTTATCAATCTCAACGGTAAGCCTATCGTTATCAACCGCAGCGCTTTCCGTATCCTTCAGCGTGCACGATTCTTCCGCCAGGACAAGAAGTGGAACGAACTCTTTAATATGCGTGTCTATCCTAAATAATATATATTTATGAACTTTCTTGTTATTTCCGACTTCAAGGCTGTCTGCGATGATGCTTCTCTCGCTGTCATCCACCAGACGGACAACGATAACCTCGCTCGCGCTGAGAAATACGCCATCGAGGAGGTCTCTTCTTACCTCCGCTCGCGTTATGACATCGCCGCTGCTTTCCTTAAGCAGGGCGACGAGCGTAACGCGCAACTGGTGATGATTACTTGCGACATCGCTCTTTATCATCTCATCGCTTGGCTGCCTAAGCGTATCGGCTTCGAAATCCGTGAGACTCGTTACAATAGTGCCCTGGCTTGGCTCAAGGCTGTGCAGGCGGGCAAGGCTTCTCCTGATATCCCTGTCAGATCCGACGAGACGGGTGCCGATGCCGGCACGCCGGTCACGTTCGGCGGATGGCCTAAGAATGAGTATATGTATTAACAATCTATAAAAATGGGACTTCTTGATATGATGCGGTTCGGGACGCATCCTCAATATACGCCCGAAATGATGCGCGCTTTGCGCAAATCTGACAACATAAAGGATAAGAAGCAATTGTTGATCGACCTGCAGAGGCAGACCGACTTGCTTACTAAACACGACATAGGAGCCTGGCGTCTGGCCTGGCAACGCGCTATTGATGTGCAAAACCCAAACCGGTGTGCGTTACTGGATATCTACAATGATATCGCTATTGATATGCACTTGACGGGTTGCATTGGCCAGCGCAAGGGCTTCGTTTCTAAAAGGGGATTCAAGATCATCGACCGCTCGGGAAAACGCGATGAGGCTCTCACCGCTCTCTTTGAAACGGAATGGTTCGATGAGTTCGTCTCGCTGGTGCTCGATAGCCGATACTATGGCCACTCGCTCATCGAGTTCGATGTGCCGTTCTCTGCTAACGGCAAACTGCAGTTCCCTGTCCCTAAACTGGTGCCGCGCAAACACGTGCGCCCGGAATACGGCGTCATCGTCCGTAACCAGAACGACAACCCGCAGAACGGTATCTCTTACCGCGACGGCGACCTGGCTGACTGGTGCATCGAGGTGGGCAGACCCGACGACCTGGGACTCTTCCTGAAGTGCTGCCCTTCTGCACTCTCCAAGAAGAATATGCTGGCTTTCTGGGATGGGTTCGGCGAGATATTCGGAATGCCTATCCGTATCGCTCACACTTCTTCCCAGGACCAGGCTGAACGCTCCAAAATACAGCGTATGCTCGATAGCATGGGCGCTGCTTTCTATGGGGTCTTCTCCGAAGGTACCGACATCGAGATTAAGGAATCGTCCCGTGGCGATGCCTACAATGTCTATGACAAGCGTATCGACCGCGCTAACTCGGAAATTTCTAAGGGTATCCTCAATCAGACTATGACTATCGACTGCGGCGCTTCGCTCGCTCAGGCTCAGGTGCACCTGGATGTGTTCGAGAATATCATCGCCGCTGACCAGAAACTGATTCTTAATGTGGTCAATAATCTGCTCATCCCGTTCATGATCAAGCACGGGTTCCCGCTTGAGGGCTACCGCTATGCCTGGGACGATAAGGTCTCTTTTACTCCGGAACAGATCCAGGCGGTGGAACAGATGCTCATCAATGGCGGATACGATATCGATCCTAAATACTTCACCGACAAATACGGCGTTAAAATCATAGGAAAACGCGAAGAGAGTTTTTTCGAATAGGGGGTGATGGTCCCCTCGGTCAATACCATCTGTTCCATAGGGCGCTCCAAGGCCTCTATGGCAACATGGACGCCATATCGCTCGCTAAGGAGGATGAACCTGATTTTGACCATGCTAAGTTTGAGAACGCGGCTCGGCTCATCCATCAGAAAAAAAAGTTTGAGCCTGACATGATGGCTGATGACGCGGTGCGCAATCTCACCGGCGAGACTTACCGGGTCCTGGCTTCGGCTATCAGTAGAGAGGTGCCGGACGAACTGAAGGCGTATCTGAAGGAGAATACGTTCATCTTCTCCGGATTCAAGACTTACCACGAACTGAAGGAGGCTTCGGCATTGCTGCAGGACGATAACGGCGGATTCAAGTCGTTTGAGTCGTTCTTTAAGGACATCAGGCATATCGACAGTCAGTACAACCGGAACTATCTCAACGCTGAATATAAGTTCGCGGTGCAGTCTGCTCAGATGGCTGCTAAATGGAACGATTTTGAAAAGGATGGGGATAGATACTTGCTGCAGTATCGTACTGCCAGCGACGACCGTGTGCGCCCTGAGCATGCTGCCCTCAATGGCACTACGCTGCCTATCGACGACCCGTTCTGGAACT
Organism: Candidatus Aphodosoma sp.; assembly: GCA_045643545.1. Classification (GTDB taxonomy): domain Bacteria; phylum Bacteroidota; class Bacteroidia; order Bacteroidales; family Paludibacteraceae; genus Aphodosoma. Next base: position 52,316 of record JAZUKZ010000042.1, read on the forward strand.
CTTACCTGCCTCCGCTCGACTGGGGATGCCGATGTACTGCAGTGCAGGTGAGAAAGGATAAATACCCTGTCAGCAACTCTCACGAGGCATGCGCCGCCGGCGATAGGGCTACGGCTCTCCCTAAGCAGAAGATCTTCCGCTTTAATCCGGGCAAGGACAAAAAAATATTCCCGCCTAAACACCCTTACTTCCCTAAAGGTTGTAAGGACTGCGATATAGGCTTGAAATTAGCCTACAATCCCGAATCCCCACAATGCCAAGTATGTGGCAAGATAAAGGAATGTATGGATGATTTCTTTGGTGTGAAAGTGACTATTGCACAGTATGAGAATGGCGGTGTGGTTGAATCATACCAATTGGACACAACAAAAGCAGATTATAACAATGTGCTTTCCGTAGCGAAAGCCTTTGCTGAAAAAGGAGCAAAAGTAGTTATGACCCCTAAATTTGACTCCACACGAGGATGTCAGGCATACGACCAGATATATGGAAATCTAAAAGGTACAACATATTATGGACGATGTCCAGATTTATTGATTGACGGGAAATGGTATGAGCACGAGGGGTTTGTAACAAGTAATTCCAAAAGCGCTCTCAGTAATATGCTCAAACATGGTCTGAAACAATCCAATAGGGTGATTATTGAAGATTGCAATCTAAAGAACGGTTATATCTTGCGAAACATTTATAGCCGTATTCAGTCTGGGGTAGATATTGAAGAAGTTTGGATACATCATGACGATAAAACTTTTTTGTTATACTCAAAAGGAAAAAAAGGTCGATGATTGCTCACCGACCTTTCATCTGAAGATTGATAATCACTCATCAACCCAGTATTTGCCGAATCCGAAGAATCGACACTGCAAAGGTACGACTTATTTTTGAACTGACCAAATGTTTTGACAAAAAAATTGCACTTTTTTTGATTTTTCTATGAAAAAACCGATTAAAGCAATACTTTCTGACATCCGCGTCGAACTCTCCGACGAGTTTGACCGCAATTTCGAGCGTAAGGGCTTCTTCTCTAAGGCCTGGCCTAAACGACAGCTGGAGGAGCACGGCTCGCTGCTGCTGCAGACGGGCAAACTGCGACGCTCAATCCGTGCCACGGTATCGGATAGGTCGGTCACTTGGTCAAGCTCCGAGCCGTATGCCGCCATCCACAACGAGGGCGGCACTATCACGGTGACTCCTAAGATGAAGCGCTTCTTCTGGGCTAAGTTCTACGAACTGGCTGGAAAGGTGCGGTACCGTAAGGACGGACAAACTTCTAAAACAAGTCTGAAGGTCAGCCGGCAGGCGGAGTTCTACCGAAACATGGCGCTGATGAAGATCGGATCCAAAATCACTATCCCGCAGCGTCAGTTCCTCGGCGATGCACCGGAAATACACAAGGGCGTTGAATCAATCTGTAAACGCCATTGCAACGATATTGAAAAACAATTGTATAATTCTCTGAAAAAAGGTCTGAAATGAGAAAATTGCTCTACAACACTATCCGCCAGGCGCTACTCGGTATCCTTGACGAGAACAATCAGTCTGTTATCCGTCATGTCGATCTTTGGAATCAGCAGACTGTCCTCCCGGAACAGGAACAGCCGTTCGACACCCCGGCAGTCTTTATCGAGTTCCACCAGATTCAATGGATGCCGCTCTCGCAGGCGCTCCGCGAGGCTTCTGTCCAGGTCGCTCTGCATGTGGTCACCGACTCCCGCTCGGGTTCCTGGTCTGATGCCATCGAGGTCTTCGCTTTGCTCGACACGGTCAACAAGCAGCTGCACTGTCTCTCTGCAGCCTCCTCCGACGGTTCCTATGCCATCGACAGTCTCACGCTCGTCCAGTCTGACACCGACCACAACTTCGACGAACTCATGGACAACATCGAGACTTACTCCTGCCACGTCACCGACGCCTCCGCCCATGCCCGCAACTCTCACCCCTCCTCCTCCCTCTCCATCCACATCTCCACACCAATCTCCATCCCAATCTCCGATTCCTCCCCTCAACCATAACCCCCTACATCTACATTCTACATTCTCCATTCACAATTCTCCTTCTCTCAATTCTCCCAATCCCCATAACACAACGAAAGCACCTGGGAGGGTGCTTTCATCGTGTTTATAGACATTCGTCACTGATGTGTGTCAGTGTTAGCCTTTTATTTTTTATCTAACTTAGGATTTCCTAATGCAAGCATTCTTACGTATCTTCCTCCTACCGAATTTTCGACGAACTTCACAACAGATGCATTTTCAAGTAAAATCACATAACAATGATGTAAACTTAAAACTAAATCTTGTAATCGCTGATCGTCTTCAAGTGATGTTACATTTAGACCAAGTTCTTGCAATTTGTCTTTTGAAAAATGCCTACTATGGACTTTACTCTCGGAATTATCAATAAATACGTTCTTAATCTTGTCAAATTTTGTTTTATCGTTTACTACTTTTCCTAAAATTTTATCCGCCAACTCGTCAGTATGATCAACTGCCTGTTTACATGAATATAAGAAAGTTGGAGGATATTTACTAACAATTACTTGCCAAAGTCCCAATGCTGCTGGATTATTCTGAATCTCTGTTTTGGCATTTTCAAATTCTTTCAGCACTGATTGGCATGCAACACCGTTAAGTTGTGGATCAAACGGGCCTAAGCAGGACTGTTTTCCCATTATTATTTCATTACTTGAGACCGAAATTATGGCCCCTGCAGACATTGCCATTTGCGGAACAATAACCTTAATATCACTGAAACACGAATGTAAATAGTTTACTATTTGCTCAGTTGCAGCAATTTCACCTCCTGGCGTATGTAAAATTAAATCAAGTCCTTTTGATTTGTCCAATTTGTGAACAACCTCCATAAAAGCATTGATATCCTTATCGTTTATGGAGACATCCTCAGATTCTCGTCTATACATCCATCCGGAATAGTACGCAATGACATTGCGGTTACGGTATTTTGCCAAGTCTGACAAATACTTCATTCTTAGTTTATCCAATTCCGAAAAATTTAATGGTTGTCCTTGTGGTTGAACCATACCTAATATATCACTCCAACTTGCCATAAGTATTTCAAGGTATTGATGCAGTACTCTTACTGATTAATGTTTTATCATACACAGAAAATTCTTCAAAATGAACATGTGGATTCATTCTTTCTGTCTCACAAAATAACGGATTAAATTGGAATCCATGCATTACTGCTTCATAATCCTTTGTTATTTGTTTTAAAGTTTCCATAATTTGTTTTTAATTTTTGAAATGGTCTGCAAAGGCTCAATTTTTTCCTGATGTGACCATTTTTTATCTTTAAAAAAAATCTTCACATATTTACACTTCATACCTCTTCTGCAGGTATCCTCACCTTCATGAAATTACTCTTTCTGCTCTTATTTCGCAATCTCAGGATGGCAATCCAAATAGAGATCTCTTAATGGCAAACTGAGTACAAAGCATACATCGCCAAGCGTAATTGTATAGTCAACAACTTGACCATTGATAGTGATTTTGCGGGTCGGACTGTTATATACCCAATTTTTTATGCCATTGAAAATGTCAGAATTTAAGGATTCTATCAAAACATTGTGAGCGCTGATCTCTACATCCAATGCTGTCATCGGATTCTTCGCTTGTATCGCATTTATTAACATTGCTCTGTTTGCATCAAGAAAATCATTGCCCTTTATGTCTGCCAACAACTTTTCTCCTTCTTCGTTTAACCTGCGGGGACTCTTCTTCACTGAAAACATAGTGGCAGTCTTCGGGTTCTTTGCCATCAGGAACATCTTGATCTGAAGCAAATCTTCCTTTATTTCATCGTATTGTTTGCTTCTTGCAGCACATGGCAATCCTGCGACTTTGTCTTCTGTCTTTTTGAATCTTTGGTAATAGAACTTCGCTATAAGCCATACGACAACACATAATACTGCAGCCACAAAAAGCAAAGGGTAATTCTCCGCTAACCATGTAACAACTTTATTCCACATAATCTTATATCTTTTATGCTGAAACTTTCATTTCTGAAATCCGCTGCAAAAGTACAATTATTTTTACATATATGCAAATTTTCCATGCTTTTTTTGTCATTTTTTATTGACAACCACATTAACACAACAAAGGCACCCTCTTCAGGTGCCTTCGCCGCTTGGTGCGATATGATGCGAGCCTCTTAGATGATAGACTCCTTGGCCGGGTTGTCTCGCTCTCTATCCGCCTCATCAAACAAGGTCGGATTGCTCCGCGCCTTCTCGCGCTCATGCTCCTCTATCTTGCGCAACTGCGACATATAGGGAATGGTCAGATAGTTGTACAAGGTGCTGCGACTGATATGGAACCTCGGCTCGATGAACGTTCGGTAGATGTATTCGGTCGTCAGCCCGATTTTCTGCTTCTCTACATACAGTTCGTTCACCTCTTTTACCCTTGTTAGTAAATTTTTACGCGAATAGGCCATTTTTGTTTGTGTGATTCAGATTTTTGTTGTAACTTTGCACTCGGTTCTGCATTGGCTTCGCGTTTCGGCGTGGGGCCTTTGTCTTTTTATACTCTCACCGCTACCAGTAACGCGCCTTCGTATATACGCCTGCCGCTCACTCGTAGCTCTCCGAAATAGTTGTCGATGAACTCAACATACTCTTCTCTGTTGCTCAGTATCTTCACTTCTGCCATAACGCCTGCCCTTTATACGGTTCTATCTCTACTGTGCCTTTCCTGGTCTTCCAGACTCGTCCGCTGCCTTCGCACACATGACACTTGCAGCCGCTTGAGTCTTTGCCTGTTCCGTGACAGTTGCCGCAAAGCTCTACTGTCTTTATTTCAAAAGGTGTCGTCATAATCATTGCCCGCAACTTGTCATGTTCATACTGATGCTTCGCCACTCGTTGTTCTCGTCTTTCACTTCAACGGTGACAAACACTTTCGACTTGGCTGGACGGTACGCGTCCCTGATGATTTTCATGCCTTCAATGAATTGGACATCCCCGCTCTCGCTCGCCATCTGCTCCAGTCGCAGCACGTTCTGCGCCTTCAGCTGACCGCCTTTGCTCCGCTCCTGAAGCAGGGTGTTCACCATCTGGGCCAACTGGCGGCTCTTGTCGTCTATCGCCAGGCTCTCGATGTACTCGTGCACCATGTCAACACCGGCTGTGTAGGTGTCATCATAGGCGTCTTTGGTGCAGTAGCCTAAGGTCACGCGTACTGTGCTGTCGCTGTTGGTGAAGGTGTCTGTGAATCTCCCCTCTTTCGCTTTGCCTTTCGTGCCTCTGAATAGGTCTTCTTTCATCTCGATGATGGTCTTGAAGCGTCCCAGGATACACTCTTTCAATCCGGTGATCTCTGTGTTCAGTTTTCTCGCGTCTGACACGGTGGCGTTCACCGCCTCATCCACCAGGTTCTTGTAGGCTTTCACCTCTTCTGCCTTCCTGGCATCTGCCTCTTGTCTCGCTTTGTCGGCGCGCGCTTTCTGCAGCAACTCGATCTCTTCTGCGGTCAATTCGACCGTCTGTTTGTTTTCTGTCATAATGTTTCTGTTTTTTGTGTTATTACTTGCCTTGATTGTTCAATGGCTTTCTTTTGATTGTTGAACTCAAATGTTATTCCTCTTAGTTTGCTCAGTGGTATCTGCCTGAAGGTGTCAACTCCTGCAGCTCGGCAGGCTGTCTTCGTTATCAGATTCCACTCGGCAAGTCCCCATCCGGACTGCGCTATCTTTCCTTGCGCGGCAAGTAGCTTGCCTATCGCTACTTTGCAACTGGTCTGAGCCCGCTCCTTCGGACTCTTTGCCCTTCCTGAACGCTGCTCTTTGCCGTCGCGCTGAAGCAGCTCATGCAACTTGTCCATCAACTCCATGAGTTCCTCTGCCGCCATCTCTTTCGAACTCTCTGCTCCGTATTGGGCGTAAATCACTCGACGGTCGTCTTCGCTGATGTTGCATCTGTTCATCAGGATATGAAGGGCTTTTATCAACTGTTTCTTGTCTGTCATGTTCCTCATTTGTTTATCTGTTTCTCAAGTCCCCAGTAGCGGGCTGCTCCCTCTTCCCAGATGTCTATGGGCTCGCCGGTCACTCCTTTTGCCTGATAGCGGGTGGTGGGCAACGCCCTGAAGCCTTCTACTCTCCAGATTACTCCGGCGTCTTTGTATATCCTTTGAGCACACTTGCCTTGAGCATTGTTGCCTTCCATGTGGCTGATATACACAAAGAGCTTGCTCGGATAGCGTCTCTTCAGCATCTTGTACTGCTTGAAGGTCATGTCGGCGAACTGTATGCTGTCGATGAACACGATGTTCGGACTCTTGTGACGGTCAAGCACCTCTACGAGGTCGTCTATCTCGGTCTTGTCATACAGTACGAGTTTGCTGCCGGCTTCCCACATGTTCACTCGGTCCATGGCCATCTGGACGGTGAGGCTCAACCCTTCCTCGATGCTGTCGTACGCTACGCGCTCGAAACGGCAGAGGTACTTGGCATACATCATCGCAAAGGTGGTCTTGCCGTTCTTCGAGGGACCAAGGATGATATGGGTACCGGTGCGCTCAGGTGCTCCCACTGCCGCAAAGAACGCCCCGTCAAATGGCAGGGTGGTGAACTTCGCCGCGTGGACGTTGCTGGTGCTTATGGCTCGTTTCGATTTCATCTCAATTCAGCTTGCTCAGTTCTTTGTTGATGCGTCTTAGGCTCGGCATGCCGTCATTGTCACACGCACTGCGCAGGATGCGGTTCACGTCGGTGCCTTCCGTGCAGTTGGCTTTGATGATCATCGCCGCTGTCGCCTGCATGAACTTTTCTCGCTCATCCTTCACCTCGGGCACGCATTGGATGTACTTGCGGCCGAAACGGCTGAACAATTCGGTATAGCCTACTTTCTTGTTGCCGATGGCTCGCGCTATCTTCTGCTTCAGTCCGTCCGCTCCCATCATGTAATAGCCGCAATAGCCCTCCGTGGCGTTCCATAATGCCTTTATCTCGAGAAATGCCTCATAGTGCAAATCTCCTGCTTCGTCCAGAATAATCAAGGGCGTGGGCAGCTGCTTGAGGTAAAAGACCAAATCCTCATATACTTCATCGTACTTGCCTGTGCTGCCCACACCGAATGATTTGGCTATCTTGCGTATCAGTTTCTGCTTGCTCTTTACTTGGCTGCAGTCTATATAAACTACGTTCTTGTGCGTGCGCTGGTAGTGCAGCGCTGAATAGGTCTTGCCGATATCCGACATGTCGCACAGCAGGGCGCTCAGACTGTTCTCCTGGCACTTCTCCAACTGGGCGGTGATGAAATCAAATACGGGCGTCTTGGCTGTCTTCCACCTGCTCTGAGCTCCCATGCCTACACCCAATATGCGGGCTATGGTTATCCATTTCTCCTCCGACAACACTCTCTCGGTGTCCCCGTGCATCACTCGGCTGTATTGAGCCGCATTGATGCTCAGTGAGGTGGCGAACTTGGCATCACTGCCTCCAAAATTCTCTCGCGCTCTCTTCATCGAATCGATGATGCGCTCTCTCATTTCGTTGCTTACTAACATGGTCTTTTATTGTTTATGGTTTGTGTTATATCATCCGTTTATAAACTGTCTATGGCGTTTTGTGTAAGGTCATAACCGAACTCGTCTTGCTCATAGTTCTGGGGCTGTTCGTGCTCTTCAAGCACTATCTCTACCGGAACTTCCGCTATCGCTCTCGCAGTGACGGCTGCCATCTTGCCAACACGCGGTATCTCCTGACGGCGCTCTTTGATCATCTTGTCGAACTTGGCTGCCCTCTTCGCCTGGTGAAGCATCTTATCTCTGTCTTCATCGGTGCGCTCTGCCGCACACTCGTTGTATGCGTACCGCTCTCTGTTCTCTGCTTCGCCTATGTAGGTGTCACCCTGATACAGATACACTCTCGTCACTTCTTCTTTGTCGTCAGGTAGCCAGTAGGCGGTCACGCGGTTGTTGTTCGGCTTGAGTCGCCTCAGACTGACGTAATCCTTCAACTCGAAATGCTGGTTGTTTACCTGGCAATAGTCGTTGTTACGGATGCTGGTCTCTGTCATATTGCCTATGTAACGGTATAGGTAACTTGCATCTATCGGCTTCAGCTCCGGATTGTAGCGCTGCATGAGAACTTCTTTCCTGGTCATGCCGGGAAAACTCTTCTGGTCGGGATGAAGCTCGTTGTTGTGCGCTTCGATGGCTGCCAGGTCATCGGCCACCAGTCTGTTCGGATCGTACTCCGGTTCCGGATAGTCGCCTTTTATCTTGAATCGCACTTCTCTGTATGCCTCCGCCTTGGCGTACCATCGGCCGCGGGTCTGCCCCATCTCTTTCGCAACTCCGTATTTCAACCTCCTGATGGCGTGCTCTGCGCGTTTCTCTGTCGGACTCTCACAGAATCTGACAAACTGAAAGGCGTCATTGAGCCAGACGAAGTTGCTCATGATGTGGTGCTCTACTTCCAACTCTCCCGGCATTGGCAGACCTAACAGCTGCAACTCGCAGAACATGTTCCTGAAACTCTCATATACGGTCTGCTCCGTTGGCTTGCCGACCACATACGCCGGACGGAAATAGTACTGGCTCACTACATCAACGGCTATGTATTTGTAAACCCATTTGTTCCCATATGCCTTGCGGCTCAGAGCTACGTCATCCATCGATATCTTGCTCAGGGCATACGCTCCGTGGCTGCGGTAGTTCTTCGGACGCAATCTGTTGGCGTACTCAAACTGGCCATTGCGGTCTGCGTATATCGCCGTGTTGTTATACACTTTCTTCAGATAGTTCCATACGGTGGCTTCGCTCAACTCTTCGCTGCCCGCCTTCACAAAGTCTTTCGGACGAAACACCTCTCCGCTCTTCTTGTCGTATAGTTCTTTCTTCCCGCTTACAAAATCGTTGTACAGCTTCAATACACGGCTGGCAAACGGCTTGTCTTCCGTCCGGTATAATGCAAGCAGCAGGTTCTCCAACTCTTTGCACACTTTCCTGGCGTTGTCGTTGCCGCATCCTTGGTGTATCAATGCCCCATAACTGCCGCTTAAATATCCCTTAAAGGCTCTTTCAAAACTCCGCGTGTTGGTGTACGGTGTCAACCCAAAGGCTATGCTGCTCTCATTGGTGCACTGCTGGGTGTACCACATCAGCATGGTCTGGTACCACTGCTTCATCACCATCTTGCTGCCGCTCTTCGACCGCGCTACTATCTGACTCTTCAATCCGCGAGACATGGTGCTGAACAGCGACGCTTTCTTCACATACTCGTTTATCTGTTCCTGGTCTAGCGGTGTGCCGTCCTCTTTTATATAATTGGTGTAGAACTGACGCGCATGCACGTCCATCTCCAAGGCGTAGATGTCGGTGTTCGTGGTCTGGGCCTTGCCATACACCAATTCTATCATACGCAGACGGTCCGGACGACGGATGCTGTCAACCCATATCAGGGTCTCTCCGTTCAGCCCGCGCTGGGCTATCTTCAGATAACCTCGCTTGCTGTCGTTCTTGAACTGCGCGTACGTCAGCCCGGCTGCACACCAGTCGTTCACGCTTATCGCACAATTGCCGTCAATATACTGATACATCGCTCCGCTTTTTTAGTGATTCAACTCTGCTACCTCTCTGTCAAACCTCGCTAACGCTATCGCTGCCCGCTGACACAGCTCCTGCAGCCGCATGAGGTCATCGCAACTCATGCCCGCGATGTCACGCTTCACCACCACTTTCTCATCCCTCAGTATGCCCAACTGAGCGGTGGCAAAATACACGACGATCTTCACTCGCCCGCCAAGCCAGCTGCATGTCATTGTGTTCTCCGAATGATTGTGGTAACAATCCATTTCGATGTGCATTCTTTCTGTTTCCATAATTGGTCTTTTTTTTGGTTCTGTATATTTTTTATTTCATATTCTTCTCCGCATAATAGCGTATCCTTTTTGCCGCCGGTGTGTCATCACACCCGCCTAACGCCCTGCGTATCGTCGGCTGACTGTACCCTAACTTCTCCTGGATCTCTTTCCTGAATCCTGACGGCGTGTATATCTTTGCTGCCATTTTTGTTAAAATTTTGAATTATATTTGCTCAACTGATAAAAATTTCGTACCTTTGTACCCTCTTTCATTTCTGAAAGCGCTGCAAAGGTACAAAAAATTTTTGAACCCACCAAATTTTAGTGCAAAAAAATGAACACAAAATACAAAATACTGAACTTTGAAGCAAAAAAATAGTAAAAATATATGAAATTGAAGGAAAAATTACTGAACTTCGGTCAAAGTATTGGACTAAATAAGAGTGATCTTGCGCATGAACTGGGGATATCCAAGTCAAATTTTGTCGGAGAAAGCATGAAATCTGAACTTAATGGTGGACTGCTGGTCAAATTTTGTAAGATTCATCCGGAAATCAGCACAGATTGGTTGCTTCGTGATGAGGGCCCCATGCTACGAAATGGTGACCAAACGGTCAATGTCTTTGACGGCTCAGGCAATAACGCTGTTATCAATGGTATCAATAATGGCACTGTCGAGCAGCATGACACCTCGCAATGCCCTCCTTGTGAGCAGTGCCCTCTCCTCGAGGCTAAAAACCAGGTGATCGAGGCGCAGCAGGGAACAATCGAGGCGCAGCGCATCGCTATCGATTCTTTGCGCCGCTGACTTCGTCTCTATACACATTATGTATGCGATGTCCTTAATGTACACTAATCATACACCAATCATACACCCCGCCATCCCCGTCATCATCTTTTTTTCAACACAAAATACGAAAAATACACCGAAATGCGTGTGTTTTTCGACTGTTTTGTGCGTATCTTGCATATTATCAATAATATACATCATTTTCCAATTGTCTTTTGCATAACTCGAACCATGCGCTAAAAATACCTATGGGGTAGGCAATCGTTCAAATTTTGCCGTTTTTTGCTCTTTTTTTCTTCCTATGGGTTCTCTAATCACTATGTTTTGACCCTAACTTTGACCCTAACTTGACCCTAACTCGGTATTTTTCGTCTTTAAATGTCCTTTTGCATGCTTCTCCGTCTATGTCGGTTTTTGTACCTTCTCGGGCTTTTTGTTTCTCTTCTTTTTGTCCCTTTTCAATTCCGTCTGGACACAAAAAAACGCCACCACAGGACTTTCCCATGATGGCGTTGCCGCAAATCTCAGCCACTATCAACCGTATGACTCTAAATGGCGTTTAAACCTTTATAAACAAGCATTTAAATGCATCTTCGCGCATGCGTGCACACGTGTATAATATAATGTGTTGTATTAACTCACATTGCTCTCACAATCTCTCTCTTTTCATCACTGCCAAACGTCTGACAAGTTAATGCCAAATAAATTCTCCGCAATGCACAAACTTCTCCTCTTCAATCACCCATCCGTGCCAAGCATATGCCAACCAATGCCAAATAAATGCACAATTCGTTTTCCACTCAATTTTCCACAACTAACTAATACTCATACATTTACCAATTTCCCTAATGTACTTTTTGTTTTGTTGCCCATAAATCTATTTCGTAATAGTGTCTGTCGTCTTTCGGCCATATGTGATAATATAGTTTGTGCCCGGCGGAAACCAGCATCTGCGAGACGAGATTTTCGTATACGTATCCGAGGTTGGATTCCAGTTTGTCGCTAAGCAATTTGTTGTATATCACATTTTCTGTGAAATTTTTGTCCCAAAATGCAAGAGTTACGAACAGTCCTGTGTCTGCGCAGTAAATCTTATATCTTGAGAAGTCTTTGGTAAGCGGTAATCCGACGGTAGGGTCTGTGCAGTTGTAGCAGAATTGCACTGTGCGGCTTTGATCTAATTCGGAAAGCAATGTTGCCATTTTGTCGTCATCTGTTCTGCCTACGACCGAGGTTGCCTGATATCTAGACACATTATTGCTCAATTGTGCGGGAATATTGAAGAATAGTTGGCTAAGTTTCCCTGACTGGTCAATTTTCATGAAGTCGTCCACATACAAGTTTATTATGTCGCGCTTTACCATATCGACTTTGGAGAGGTCATTATGCTCTATGTAGCAACTTACGGCCTGGGGCATGCCGCCTATCAGCATGTAAAGTCGCATTGTTCTCAGCAATGACCGTAATGAGGGCCCGAATGGTTGTTTATGCTCAAAGAAACTGGCTATGGCGTCGGGTATGGCATCTTGTCCGATTGCCCAAAGGAATTCATCAAAGTCCATGGGGTTCAAATAGATGCGTTGCTCTTCACTGGGAATTGTTATGTCTTTTACATTCTTGCGAATGCTTACGAGTGATCCTGTCTCAATATAGTCGTAGCGGCCATCGGCAACGAGATATTTAATGGCTTGGCGTGCTTTCGGACATTTTTGGACTTCATCAAAAACTATAAGGGAACTTCTTGTCTTTAAACTTACATTGTATTCGGTTTGTAGTGTAAGGAAAAGGAGATCCAGGTTGCTGATATCGTCAAATAGTTTATGTATTTGCGGAGACGCGCTGTTGAAGTCAATTATGATGTACGATTGGTATTCTTTTTTTGCAAATGTTTCTACCAAAGTGGACTTGCCTACGCGTCGAGGTCCTTCTACGAGCAATGCGGTTGATCCTTGACGCTCTTTTTTCCACTGGAGCATGTCGTCGTATAATTTTCTTCTAAATGGTGTTTTCATATCAAAATTTATATTTGCGCTGCAAAGGTACAACTATTTTTTTGATTGACAATGGATTTTGATAGAAAAATGTCGTTTCCCCGAAATTTGAAATACGATTTTATGTCGTTTCCCCGAAATTTGAAATGTGGTTTTATGTCGTTTCCCCGAAATTCGGGGTGATATTTGAATGTGGAATTCTGTTTCTCTGCGGTTGAGGAGGGCACTTACCACCGAACCGACACTATCAACCGAAATCCTTTAGGGTATAGTGCCGGTGTTTTTGTTCAACCCCGACCACAAGGCTACCGGATAGAACCGACTTTAAATCGGCTTCCGACAATAATCCCGGTCTATCCGGTATGACATACCCGGCGAATGGGTCATACCGGTATAGGTCACCGGTAGAGATATACCGGTTCATCAGTACCGACAGATAGCCGGTAATGGTATCGGTAAAATTGTTATCCCGGTAATTCCACCTATAGACAAATTCATTGAGATAGAGTTGTAGGTATTGCCGGGATGGTCTTATATAATGTGCTTGGTGATTACGCTTGTAATGACTGAAAGTGCCTTCTATGGCGTTGGATGACAAGCCGATTTCACTGATATATTTTCCCTTCTTATGGTTATTGGTATATAGCCGGTCACCGGTCAGTCTCTCGAAATGCCGGTATAGACCGCTGCAATCGGATATAGCGGTCTGTTGCTTATCCGGTGAGGTATGACCCTTATATATATCTATAATATATTGGGATATTATCGGGTTCGGTGTGTTATACAGCACTATCCTTTCTCCGTCATTGACCCCAAATATATGACTCTTATAGTCGGAACAAGCAGCATAAATCCCTTCCCTATCCTCCCGGTAATGTCCCCGGTGTAATAGTCTCTGTTTCTTCCCATAATGGAAATTAGTCCAACTTCCTCCCACATACATCTCATCCATCGCCAATACATCACCCTCCAACCTAATATCTCCTTGGGTTAATCCCCACCTTATCTTCTGCATCATCAACCATCCGGTCTTCTGACTTACCCCGACCAATATACTCAGCCTTACAGAACTTACAGCAGGTAACACTATCATATAGTATAACGCCAACATCCATATCTCTACCGGTAACTTGCTGTTGTGCATAAATGTCCGAGTCCGGTCGGTAAACCGGTTGCCACATCTCTTACACTTATATCCTACCCGGCAATCATATACCTCATAGGAATGGCAATAGGGACAATATACTCTCCCTCCCCATCGTATCTGTCTGAACATCTCCCCACCATTGGTGAGTATGTCGGCCGGTCTGTATCTCTTCCTCAGTTTCATACCGCAAAGTTACATATTTTCCCCGACCCTACCAAATATAATACGTTAAAAATCAGTTAAAAAATATCGGTTAACCGGTTATAAATCAGCCGGTTATCGGTGTCGAGTCGGTGGTAAATACCTTGAGGAGGAGTATTTTGGTATAGTAAATCTATGGTCGTGCTATGGTTCATCTATGGTTCTGCTATCGTTGTGCTATCGTGCAGCTATCGTTAAGCTATCGTGTTTTGTTTGTTTTTGGGATGGATGGTTTTTGGCGGGGATAAAGAGAGAGCAGACTCCCGGAATCGGGGGTCTGCTCTCTGATTTGTATGGGGTAATTTGTTATTTTGCGATTTGCTTGGCGAGTGCCATGTAGTGCTGGCCTACGAGGCCGTTAGGGTCGAAGGAGATTGGGGCTCCGTTGTCGCCGCTTTCGCAGATGGACTGTACGAGCGGTATCTGGCCGAGGAGAGGGATGTTTCTTTTTTCGGCGAGTTGGGCGCATCCGTTATGTCCGAAGATGTAGTATTTCTCGTCGGGGTGTTCGGCTGGGGTGAACCATGCCATGTTTTCGACGAGGCCGAGGATTGGGACGTTGACTTTTTCGTTCTGGAACATGTCGATGCCTTTCTCTGCGTCGGCGAGTGCTACCTGCTGAGGGGTGCTGACTACGATGGCTCCGGTGAAGCGGAGGGCGTCGATGAGGGTGAGGTGGATGTCGCTTGTGCCTGGGGGCATGTCGATTACGAAGTAGTCGAGTTCACCCCAGTTGGCGTCGTTGATCATCTGTCGGATGGCGTTTGATGCCATTGCTCCTCGCCATACTACGGCGTTTTTTGGGTCGACGAAGAAGCCGATGGAGAGGATTTTGACTCCGTACTGCTCTACTGGTTCGATGAGTTGGCGTCCGTCTTCGGCTATTGATGCCATTGGGCGTGCGTCTTCGATGTTGAACATTTTAGGGATTGACGGTCCGAAGATGTCGGCGTCGAGGAGTCCGACTTTGTAGCCCATGTTGGCGAGGCACATGGCGAGGTTGGCTGCTACGGTTGATTTGCCTACTCCGCCTTTGCCGGAAGAGACTCCGATGATGTTTTTGACACGGTCCATTGAGCTTTCTTTCTCGGGCAGGGGCTCGGGATAGAGGATGTTGACTGTGACTTCAGCCTCGGGGTCGGCGTAGGTTTTGACTGCCTGCTCGGCTGCTTTGGCTATTGATTTTGCGAATGGGTCGTTGATTTTTGGCATTTGGATCGAGAAGCTGACCTTGTTGCCGTCTATCCTGATGTCATCACACACCATCTCGCTCTCTACCAGGTCTTTGCGCGTTCCTGGGTACTTCACTTTGGCGAGAGCCTCCAATATCAGTTTAGGGTACATCATGTATTTTTTTGTTTTATAGTATGATCTGGTATGGCATATATGCCTGTACGCCCTTCATTGACAGGGCTTTGCGGTACTGGTCAATGAGCATTGGGAGGGTGTTGCCGCCGAGAATTGCGCGGAGTTCCTTCTCCTCTTTTTTCTCGCCGAGCATTTCCATGAGAGTCTCTGCGAAATCTTTCTTTGCAGGGTATTCCTTGATGACGTAGTTGTCTTTCAGTCCGGCTTTCTCAGCAGCGATGTTGATTGCGTCCTGGAGAGTGCCGATTCCGTCGACGAGTCCGATGCTGAGGGCGTCGATACCCATCCATACGCGGCCTTCGGCGATGCTCTTGATGGAGTCGGTGGTGAGTCCGCGGCCGTTAGCGCAACGACCTACGAAAGTCTCGTATCCGCGGTTGATATAACCCTGGAAGATTGCTTTCTCGTCCTCGGTGCATGGACGGTAGAGAGAGCGGAGGTCGGCATATTTGTTGGTTTTAACGCCATCGAAAGTAAGTCCGATCATGTTGGTTGTGCCGGCGATGCAAGGGATGAGGCCGAAGATGCCGATTGAGCCGGTGAGGGTGGTGTGGTAGGCGAGGATAGAATCGGCGTTGCAGCTGATGTAGTAGCCGCCCGATGCAGCATAGTCGCCCATTGAGACGATGACTGGTTTTTTTGTTTTCAGTTTGGTGAGTGCGTACCACATCTGCTCTGAGCCGAATGCTGAGCCGCCAGGAGAGTTAACGCGGAAGACGACGGCTTTAACCTTCTCGTCCTCAGCGAGTTTGTTAAGTTCCTTCACGATATTCTCGCTGACGATGCCATCAGCCGAATTGTCGTCGATTCCGCCCATTGCGTAGAGGATTGCAACCTTGTTGCCGGCAGATTTCTCCTTCATCTTAACCTTGCACATATCGCTGTGGTCGAATACTTTAGGGTCATGACCAATCATTTTCTTGATGATGTTCTTCATGTCCTGTCTGTAAACGAGAGAGTCGATGAGACCTGCTTCGATTGCTTTTGCTGGGTCAGTGTAGGTGAGACCATTCTCGGCGAAATCGTTGATTGACTCTGCCGTGATGTTTCTTGACTCAGCCATGTCAGAGGTCATTTTGCCCCAGATACACTCAGCCAATCTGGTCATCTGCAGACGGTTGGCATCGGACATCTGGTCGAGGATATAAGGCTCGACTGCTGATTTGAATGTTCCGACCTTGAACACCTGTATCTCGACTCCGAGTTTCTCGAGAGCTCCCTTGTAGAACATTGTGGTGAAGTTTATACCGCTGATAGTCAGCATGCCCTGAGGGTTCATGTAGATATGGTCGGCTGTTGAAGCGAGCCAGTAGCAACCCTGCGTGTAGTTGTCGGCGTAGGCTATAACCGGTTTGCCTGATTTTTTGAAATCAAGGATGAGTGTTCGCAACTCCTCGATTGATGCTGGCGATGCTGCCAATGCTCCGCAGTCAAGATAAAGCGCTTTGACCTTCTTGTCCTCGGCTGCCAGACGGAGGTTGCGGCGAATGTCGCTGATTGAGATTTTCTCGACCATTGCTCCGAAAGGGCCCATGTTGCCGCCCATCAGAGAATAGAGTCCAGACAAATCGTCTGTAGCAGAGTAGTCAACCACTGTGCCTTCAAGTTCAAGTTTGTAAATGGCGTTGTCGCTAAGTTGTGTTGTCTTGTCTGCAGACGACATAGCACCTACAAATGAGGCGATTGTGATGATTGTGAAAAGACCTTTCACAACTCCAAAAATCAGGAATCCGACTACTACGGCTCCTACTGTTTTCCAGAAATTATTCATATGTTCAAAAAATTAAAAATTATCTTTTTCTTATCATTGTGAGACCGTCGCGCATGGGGAGAATCAGTACGTCCACTCGCCCGTCATTTACCAGATTATCGTTGAAAGCCTTGATAGACAGCGTCTGACGGTCGCTTTTCGGAGGGTTTTCAATAAGAACCTTTCCGTCCCATAGTGTATTGTCAGCCAGAATCAATCCCCCCTTTCGCATTTTCGGCAGCAGAAGGTCGATGTACTCCTGATAGAGCCGTTTGTCGGCATCAATGAAAGCCATGTCAAACTGCTCTTGCATGCTGGGAATCAGTTCAGTAGCATTGCCGATAAGAAGTTCCACCTTTTTGCCGTGTTCGACGCTCGACAACTGCTTGCGGATGAAATCCTCCATCTCGTCGTTTATCTCTATGGTCACCACCTTGCCATCCTCGTCCATGCCTTCAGCCATGGCCAGTGCAGAGTAGCCCGAGAAAGTTCCTAACTCGATAACTCTTTTTGCACCAATCAGTTGAACCATCATTTTCAGAAACCTTCCCTGCAGATGTCCTGACATCATTCTGGGATTTGTGGTATAGAGATTAGTCTCGCGGAATACGTTTGCAAGATATGCTGGCTCCACATCGCTGTGGGCATCGATGTATTCGTCTATTTCTCTCTCTCTTGATTCTGCTTGTGATAGATTCATCGTGCTGATTTTTTGACTTGCAAAGTTACAATTTTATTCCCAAATGGCAAAATAAAAAATCACATATATATTAATGTGCTCAAGTTGTTCAGCATATTCTCGGCGGTAGAACGGATATCTTCAGGAGTATAAGTGTCTATCTCGCTGAGTATCACATCGCTTGGGCGAACCTTCTCATGATGAAGGACTTGTTTTGACAAGCCAAGGATAATAGCCTCGTTGTTTTGCCTGCTGATGAGCACCTGCCCCCTCAACTGCTTTTTTGCCACTGCCAGTTGACGCTCTGTAAGTCGCTCAGCCTTAATCATATCCAATTGCCTCATGCAGAGATTATAGGCTTTGTCCATATTGTGCTCATCGCAGCCGAAATATAGAGTCCAGACTCCCGTGTCAACATATCCTGTAAGCGAACTCTCGATCGTGTAGCAATATCCATGGCGCTCCCTGATAGCCATATTCAGCAGAGAACTCATGTTGGGACCTCCAAGTATGTTGTTGAGCAGCACCATTTTATATCTGTCCTCGCATTCCTGTTTTGGGGTTGAGGTTCCTATGATGCAGTGAATCTGGTTGGTGTCCATTTTTATGCGTTCGTTGAAAGTGCCGCTGACGATAGGAGTAAGTTTCCTTTTTGATTTTCCGGTGGCGGCAGAGAAATATTTCTCCACCTTATTCATGAGCCAATCCTCGGACATGCTTCCCATGGCAAAAACCAAAAGCCTATCTGCTGTATAGCAGCGCTTTACGTATTTCAGCATGCTTTTTGTGTCGAAGTTTTCCAAAGTCTCTTCAGAACCGAGAATATTTCTGCCGATGGCTTGTCCCGGGAATAGTTTTTCCTCGAATTCATCGTAAATCAGTTCGGCCGGAGAGTCCTTGTAGCAATCAATCTCATCAACTACCACGATACGTTCCTTTTCCATCTCATTTTCCGGAAAAGTTGAGTTAAGAACAACATCCGAAAGAAGTTCCAAAGCCCTTTCAGAATACTCCGCTGGGACGGTTGAATAGACATAAGTGTCTTCTTTGGTCGTGTAGGCATCCATCTGTCCGCCGACCGACTCCAGACGACTTATTATGTGGTGTGCCTTGCGGTGAGTGGTGCCTTTAAACATCAAATGTTCTGTGAAATGTGCTATTCCGCTCTCGTTTTCCAACTCGTCTCTGGTGCCTGAGTCAATTGCCACTCCAATATATGATATAGGTAAGTCCTTGTGAACGTGCAATATACGTACTCCGTTGCTTAATGTATGAAGAGAAAACATCCTTGTTGTAAATTTTCTGCAAAGTTACAAAAGATTTTTTTGTTAGAACGCAAATTTTTTTGTAATTTTGCAGCAAATTATTTTAGGCGTACTGTGCCCTGGTCATTAGGGCTGTTTTTGATGCGGGTAATAATGAGGAAAATCATCTACATATTGTCTGTGCTGGTCATAGTGCTGATGTCGGGTTGTTCTACGAAGAACAACACCCGTGCAACTCGCTCTTACCATCAGACCAAATGCCGCTACAACATCAACTACAACGCCATGAATTCCTACCGCGATGGCATGCAGCTTCTGAACTCCAATCAGAATGATGATTATACTCATCCGATTAAGATGTTTCCTATCTCAAACCCTGCAAATCAGTCGCTTGCAACTACTCAGATGGATGAGGTTATCCTGAAATGCCGCAAAGCCATAAAACTTCATTCAATCACCAAGAAGCCGCAGAAAGACTCTCGCAAGGCCAAGGATGAGAAATATATGTATTTCTATAATCAGGAAGAGTATGTCCAGGGTGTCAAGGATGCCTGGATTCTTCTCGGCAAGGCGGAACTTCATAAAGGGGATTTCATGAGTGCCATTGCTACTTTCAACTACATCATCCGTCACTATCCATCCGACATCTATATCTCTATCCAGGCAAAAATCTGGCAGGCAAGGGCTTATGCCGAGGCTGGCTGGCTATATGAGGCACAGCAGTCTTTCGAGGCTATCAAGATGGACGATGTTCCGCGCAAACTGTCGCATGAATATACGACCACCAAGGCTTTCCTGCTTCTCGAGGAAAAAAATGATGCTGGTGCTTTGCCTTTCCTTCAGATGGCAGTCTCAAACGAGGATGACAAGTACCTTCGTGCCCGCTGGAACATGCTGATAGGTCAGATACTTTACAAGCAGGGCCGTAAGAAAGATGCCATTCCTTATCTCAAGGGTGCCATTCAGCGTTCCCGTTCTTATCAGTTGGAGTTTAATGCCAAACTGCTTCTCCTCGAATGTGAGGGAGGTTCGTCGAGCATCACTCAACTTGAGAAAATGGCGAAGAACGTCAATAACAAGGATTATCTCGACCAGGTATATTGCGCGATGGGCAATGTCTATCTCAACAGCAAAGATACAGCCAAAGCAATCGAGGCTTACCGGCTTGGTGCTGAGAACAGTACGCGCAATGGTGTAGAAAAGGCAGCGCTGCTCATCACTATGGGCGATTTGTTCTATTCTCAGAAGAAATATGTTGATGCCCAGCCTTGCTATTCAGAAGCAGTGAATCTCATAACGGCCGAGCATGAGGATTACCGCAGGATTTCTAAACTCAGTGTTACTCTTGATCAACTGGCACAATATGCCAATACCATAGCACTCCAGGACTCTCTTCAGTATCTCTCGACTCTTTCGCTTATTGAACAGAGGGCAATTGTCGATGATATAATAGCCAAGCAGAAGGTTACTGACAGCATTGCCGCCGCCAAGGAAAAAGAGGCAGCGACCAAGGGATTCGTAGAGTCGGACCGTCCGAACATGAGCATCACTATCGGCAGTCAGGATTGGTATTTCTATAATCCGCAACTAATTGCCAAAGGTCAGACTTCATTCAAAAACAAATGGGGGAATCGTCCTCTTGAGGACAACTGGCGCCGTTCAAACAAAGTGGCATCCGGTATTGCCGATATGGATTCTCAGCATGGTGATGCATTTGATGATGAGGAGGAAGAGGATATTGAGAAAAAGAAGGATGGCGAGGAAAAAGTTGAGAATCCTCTTTATGATCCTGAGTACTATCTGTCGCAGATTCCAGAGACTCCTGATGATATCCAGAAATCAAATATGGCTATCAGTTCGGCTATGTTCTCTCTCGCGAGACTTTATGATGAGCAACTGGAGGAATATCAGTTGTCGGAGTCTGAGCATGAGGAATTCCAGAGCCGTTTCCCTTCCGATTCAATGAATCTTGAGTCGCTCTATGCTTGTTATCGCATAGGTTTAAAGACAGAGGATGAGGAACTTAGTGACCGTTTCCGTGATGAGATAATCCGTCGTTATCCTAACTCTACTTATGCTTTGATGCTTTCTGATACTGGCTATGTGGAGCGTGCCACAAGGATGCTTGCAGTTCAGGACTCAATATATCAGGAGACTTATAAGGCATATTGCAATAACGATTTCAAGAAGGTGCATGAGTCTTATCAGATGATGCTCCGCGAATATCCGACATCATCACTTATGGACCGTTTCGCATTCCTTGATGCTCTTTCTCTCGGCAAGGCGGGCAAGACTGACGATTTCTTTGCTGCACTTGAGTCTGTCAATTCCGCTTTTCCTAATTCGCAGGTGGTGGCGATGAGTCGTGACATCCTGGCACTTCGCAGTCAGGGCGAGGATGTTCAGAAAGGCAAGAATACTACAACGCTCGCCGACCTTCGCTCCGAGGCAGAGGCGCCCGAAGATGATGTCCAGCGTGAGTTTACCCGTAATGACGAGTCTCTGCATGCTTTGGTTATTGTTCTGGATGGGGCTACCCGAAAACAGGCTAATGCAACTCTCTATGATATAGCCGCTTACAACTTCACCCGATTCATGGTTCGCACTTACGACCTTGAGCAGAGGGTAATCGACGGCAAGGAGACAATCATCGTGACTGAATTTGCATCGCGTTCTGAGGCTGAATGGTATTTCAATAAACTCCGTTCTGAATCGGCTATCAAAGCAGACGAGTTTGTCATTATTTCTCTTGACGATCTCGGTATTATTGGCAAAATCAAAACTTTAGGTGAATATACTGGCAAGAAATGATTAGAATTCTTTGGATAGATGACGAGATCGATCTTCTGACTCCCTACAGGATTTTCCTTGAGCAGAAGGGCTATGAGGTCAGCACCAGCAACAATGGTACTGACGCCATCGAGATTGCCAAAGCTGAACCTTTCGACATCATTTTTCTTGACGAGAACATGCCTGGGCTTTCTGGTATTGAGACTCTTGAGCAGATAAATCTCTTCTGTCCTGCCACTCCGGTGGTCATGATTACCAAAAATGAGGAAGAGAATATAATGGATTCTGCCATCGGTCTCCAAATTGCTGATTATCTGATTAAACCGGTCAATCCGAATCAAATTTTGCTGACTCTCAAAAAGCATGTTCACAAACGCGAGATTATCTCTTCTGCTAATCTCTCTTCTTTCAGGGACGAGTTTGGAGAGTTGAGCAGTTATATATCTGATTCTCTGTCTTTTGACCAATGGACTGACCTTTATCGTCGCCTGACAAGATGGGAGTTGCAGTTAACCGACTCTGGCTCTGAACTTTTGCCAATGCTTCATTCTCTTTTTGATGATGCGAATGCAGCATTCTCAAAGTTCATTCAGCAGAATTATGTCGGCTGGATTCAGCATCCGGACAATCGCCCTCTTACGAGCATTGATTTGGTTGCCAAGCATATATTCCCGCCTCTGGTTGCTGGACGCAAGATTCTTTTTGTCGTTATCGATAATCTCCGTTATGACCAGTGGTGCCAGTTGTACGATTTGCTGTCGCCTGATTTCCAGGTGCCAGTCAATGATATTTACCTCTCGATTCTTCCTACTGCCACCCAATATGCCCGTAATGCAATTTTCTCAGGACTTACGCCGCTTGAGATAAAAAATAAGTTGCCTCAGTATTGGGTTGAGGAGGGCGATGAGGAAAGCAAAAACCAGTATGAGCGCGAGCTGCTTGAATATCAGTTAAAACGTCTTCGTAGAGATGTAAGTCTGTGCTATTCTAAGTTCAACTCGACTGCTGGTTGCGAGGAGGCTCTTTCCACGATGATGAAATCTAATGCTGACCTCTGTGTGGCGGTGCTCAATTTTGTAGATATGCTTTCGCATGCGCGCACCGACAACAAAATGATTCGCGAACTCGCTTCTTCTCAGGCTGCCTACCGTTCGCTTACGCGCGACTGGTTCCAGCACTCTTCGCTTCTTGACATGTTCCGCGAAATGGGTGCCCGTGGCTACGACATTGTTCTTACCACTGACCATGGCACTGCTCATGTCAATAAAGCCATCAAGGTCATGGGCGATAAGAACACTTCGGTGGCACTGCGTTATAAAGTGGGCAAATCTCTGAATTTCGACCGTCGCGACCGTCGTGAGATTTTTGAGATTACCGACCCTGCCAGTGCCGGACTGCCGTCGCCTAACTTGTCATCGTCTTATATTTTCGCATCAGGCAAGAATTTCTTTGCCTATCCGAACAACTATAATTATTATGTGTCTTATTACAAGGACACTCTGCAGCATGGAGGAATTTCCCTCGAGGAGATGCTCATTCCGGTTGCTTATTTGACCCGAAAAAAATAACTAAAACATACTTATGGAAGTCGAAATCAAAAAACTTCACCAGCTTTTCCTGGAATCTGAAGGTGTGACCACTGATACCCGTTCCTGCAAGCCGGGTACAATCTTCTTTGCTCTTAAGGGCGCCACTTTTGACGGCAACAAGTTCGCTCTTAAAGCATTGGAATCAGGTTGTTCTTATGCAGTTGTGGATTGTGAGCGTTTTTCTGATGATCCGCGCCTTATCTATACTGAGAACGTGTTGCAGACGCTTCAGAAGTTGGCGGCTTTTCATCGCGATCGGTTTAGAATCCCAGTCGTAGCAATCACCGGCACCAATGGCAAAACCACCACCAAGGAGTTGCTCAACACTGTCCTCCGCCGCAAATACAATGTTTTGTGCACTGAGGGCAACCTGAACAACCAGATCGGAGTGCCTCTTACTCTGCTTCGCATTACCGACAAGCATCAGATTGCAATCATCGAGATGGGTGCTAGCCATCCTGGCGATATTGCCGAACTTTGTCAGATTGCCCATCCAAGCCATGGTATTATTACCAATGTCGGCAAGGCTCATCTTCAAGGCTTTGGCTCTTTCGAGGGTGTTATCCGCACTAAGTCAGAACTATACAAGTATCTCATAGCCAGCAAGGGCACTGTATTCATCAATCCCGAAAACAATTTCCTTACTACGGCCCTTGGCAAATACCACAACATTGTTGAATATACCAGCCGTGCCGAACTTATCCCTCATCAGCCAACCCTTACCTATCGCTGGTCTGGTGGCAATGTCAGGACAAATCTCTGCGGCGACTACAACATGGAGAATCTTCTGGCCGTTATGACAATTGGTTCTCATTTCAATGTTCCTCGCGAGGTAATCCACGAAGCCATTGGCGCTTATGTGCCGTCCAACAACCGCTCTCAGTTCCATAAAACTGAGCGTAACATGCTGATACTTGACGTCTATAATGCCAATCCGACCAGCATGACTGCCTCCATAAACAACTTCTCAAAAATGGAGTGCCAGACAGTCAAGATCGCCATTCTTGGCGATATGCTCGAACTTGGCGAGTCGTCTGTTGCTGAGCATCGCACTATCATCGAGAAACTTCGCAATTCTACGCTTGACAATGTCTATCTCGTAGGCGGCAATTTCGTTGAGGCTGCCGAGGAGTCGGGCGAGCGCGTTCTGCCTGCGTCTTTCCGTCTGTTCCCTGACGTCCCTTCTCTGATGACACAACTCAGGCAGAACCCTATCAGCAATGCCACTGTCCTTCTCAAGGCATCACGCGGCATTGCCCTCGAGAAATGTATCGATTTGCTCTGAAAACATGCGCCATTCACTTGAAATACTGACTGCGGCAGTCCTGCTCCTCTCTTCCTGCGGCACACGCGTCAACACGGAGACCCCAGTGCCAAGGACTTCGGTTAACTATGAACTGAACATCATGGTCGATGCCCCTATTCTCGACACTCAGGGAGGCTACTTCACAGCCACTGAGCCCACCAGATACGGTCAGTATATCGGCTATGCCGGACTGCTCATATTCCACGGTTTCGACAACCGCTTCTACTCCTACGACCTCTGTTGTCCGTACGAGTGCAAGCGCGATGTCCGCGTTGTCCCTTCCATGGTGGGCACTGCCAGATGTCCGGTCTGCGGTTCTGAGTTCGATGTCGGCTTCGGCTCAGGATTCCCTACCAAAGGGCCGTCAACCTTCCCGCTGCGCCGCTACAACACTTATGTGAACGGCTACAATATCAGAGTGACGAACTGAAAAATTTTTTTCGAGAAAACCGCTTCTATTCGAAAAATAATTACTACCTTTGCACCCGAAAATTAATAATCAAATAAAATATAAAATTATGAACTTTCCTACTAACGTAAAGTACACTAAAGACCACGAGTGGATTCGTCTTGAGGGCGATGAGGCTTTCGTAGGCATCACTGACTTCGCTCAGAGCGAGCTCGGCGAAATCGTTTTCCTTGATGTTCAGACTGAGGGCGAGACTGTTGCTCAGAACGAAGTTTTCGGTTCTGTTGAGGCTGTTAAGACTGTTTCTGACCTCTGCATGCCAGTTGACGGCGAGGTTCTCGAGGTTAATGCTAAACTTGAGGACGAGCCTGCACTCATCAACAACGATCCTTTCGGCGAGGGCTGGATGATCCGCATCAAAGTTGCTGATGCTGCTCAGCTCAACGACCTTATGGACGCTGCTGCTTACGAGGCTTTCACTAAGGCTTAATAAGTCAGGTCTTTTCAAAACAATAGGCAATCCTCAAAAAGGATTGCCTTTTTTTGTGCCCGGAAACCACCCTCCGAATCCCCTCCGGACCTCCTCCGTATTCCATACCTTTCCCATACAGGACATGCATTGAGAATCAATCAGTTACAAACCCCATTTTTTGCTCAGAAAAAGCACTTTCCTATACATTATATATTATATATTTCCTCCCCGAAAAATTCCTTCAAATAATTTTGTCAGTTTCCCAAAAAAGTCGTACCTTTGCGCCTGGTTATGAAAGGCATTTTCAGTCATATTCTCATCCTTGTTCTTGCAGCCTACCTCTCGATAGTTGGCTGTGGGGTAAGCATTCAGCACTACTGCTGCGAGGAGTGCCACCATAACCATGGCCTCTGCTGCCATCACCATCACCACACTGCCGCCTGCGGATTCGAGTTCGGGCAGGCAGGTCACCATTGCGGGGTGCTCCATCTCAAGGGTGTCCTCGACAATCTTCCTGAGCACCATCATTTCATACCTTCGGTCACAGAGTCTTTCGCCATCGTTTCCACCAGTCCTGTTGAATCACAGAAAGTATCCCAAGATACAAATTCCCAAATTGAGGAACATGCTCCGCCGATAATCCTCGGCCGTGATATCCTCACCCTCAAGTCTTCCTACTTGATTTGACTCTTCCCGAACATCCTTCAGACCATGCCCCATCAGGCATAGTCAGATTCTTTATTGCAAAAAAACAAAATCAGGTAGATTATGAAAAAAACAATATCAATTCTCGCATTATCATTTCTTACAGTCATCTCGCTTTTCGGCCAGCGCACCATTACTGGCACAGTCACCGACGCCCAGAGCGGGGAACCGATAATAGGCGCTGAGGTCGTCTGGAAGGGCACAGGCATCGGAGTCCTCGCCTTTGTGGATGGCTCTTTCTCGCTCGACCAGTCCGACTACGACACTCTCGTCATTTCTTCAATGGGCTATATCTCCGACACCATCGATGTCCGCAATGCCGCACTGCCTCTCGACATCAGACTGAAGGAGGAGGTCTATCAACTGCAGAATGTCACTGTCAATGCCACAGGTCCTGCCACTCAGACTTCCCACTATTCTCCAATCCAGACTCAGAAAATCACTGGTGCGGAACTCTGCCGTGCTGCTTGCTGCAATCTCTCTGAGAGTTTCGAGACTAACGCCTCTGTGGATGTCGCATACTCGGACGCGGCCACTGGAGCCAAGCAGATCAAGATGCTTGGCCTCTCCGGCATCTACGTCCAGCTTCTGACGGAAAACTCCCCTGGCGTCCGCGGTCTTGCTCAGAACTTCGGCATGGAGTACATCCCTGGCCAGTGGATGGAGAGCATCCAGGTCAGCAAGGGCACTGCTTCTGTCATCAATGGCTATGAGGCGACCACCGGTCAGATAAATATTGAGTATCTCAAGCCTCAGACTG
Organism: Candidatus Aphodosoma sp.; assembly: GCA_045643545.1. Taxonomy (GTDB): domain Bacteria; phylum Bacteroidota; class Bacteroidia; order Bacteroidales; family Paludibacteraceae; genus Aphodosoma. Next base: position 79,364 of record JAZUKZ010000042.1, read on the forward strand.
CCGACAAGATAGCCATTAACGGAGTTTTCAACCAGATGGTGGGCGGCGAGGTCAACCTTACCGCTGCAACTGATGTCAATGACATCTGGAGCACCGGCGTTCTGGCACATTATAAAGGAATGTTCCTCGAGCATGACGCCAACGGCGACGGATTCCGCGACCTCCCTACGATGCACGAGGTGAATGTCATGAACCGCTGGTACTATAAAACCGACAAGCATACAGCGCAGTATCTCATCCGTGGTCTCTACGACCAGCGCCAGGGCGGAACTATGAACGAGTTCAAGGGCACTGACCGCGAGTATGAGATAGGCATGATGGCATGGCGCGTCGAGGCTCTCGTCAAGCAGGGCTTCATTTTCAACAAGGAGAAGGGCACGAGCATCGGCTTGATTGTCAATGGCTCTTACCACAGCATCAATAACGGCTACGGCAGATACCGCAACTACTCAGGCGGACAGGGTTCTTTGAACTTTAACGGAATTTTTCAGACAAATTTTAACGATGCAAATAAACTTTCTGCCGGAATCAGTGTCAATTATGATGATTACAAAGAGTATCTCGCTGACGAGCGAACGGATTTGGTCAAGGACGGCATGATGAACATGGACCGCTGGGAGGTGACCCCTGGAATCTTTGCCGAGTACTCCTACAAATACGGCGATAAACTCTCTATCCTTTTGGGCGTGCGTGCCGACTACAGCACCAAATACGGATTCTTCGCCACTCCGCGATTCAATTTCCGTTACTCCCCTTGGAGTTGGGTGGCACTCCGCACTTCAGTCGGTCTTGGCTACCGCTCGCCTAACATGTTGACAGACTATGCATTCGTGCTCCCAAGTTCCCGTCAGATTGTCCTGACTGAGGACCTTAAGCAGGAGAGGGCTATGAACGCTGGCGTAAGTCTTTCGTTCTTCATCCCTATCGCCGGTCGCGAACTTACCATCACGGGCGACTACTACTACACTCATTTTATCGAGGGAGTAGTGGTGGACATGGACTCTGACCCTCACAAGGTGATTTTTTCAAACCTCAATGGCGGCAGGGCTTATTCGCACAATGTGCAGGTGGAGGCTACTATGGAAATCCTGAAGGGTTGGACGATGACTCTGGCTTACAGATGGAATGATGTCAAAACTACCATCAACGGTAATCTGGTGGATAAACCTCTCACCGGCAAGTTCAAGGGTCTTATCACTACTTCTTATACGACTCCTCTTAAGCACTGGCAGTTCGACTTCACCGCCCAGTTCAACGGCGGAGGCAGAATGCCGAATCCTGGAGAATCGGGATTGTGGAAGGAAACATACAACTGGTACCCTCAGCTTATGGCACAGATCACCCGCTACTTCCGCAATGCGAGCATCTACATAGGTGCTGAGAATATGACCAATTTCCGCCAGCCGGACCCGATAATCTCTGCCGAGGATCCCTACTCGCAGAACTTCGATGCCTCAATGCCTTGGGGACCAATCGACGGCTGGAAACTCTATGTGGGATTCCGCTGGGGACTGATGAGATAATTAATTAATAAAATTTTAAATATGAAAAAAATCTTTTTAAGTTTGGTTATTGCCATGATGGCAATTTCGGCTATGGCTGAGAAGAAGACAGTTCAACTCTACATCCCAGGCATGGAATGTGCTAACTGTCAGGCAAAAGTAGAGAACGTTCTCAACTATGAGAAGGGTGTCAAAAAACTCAACGTCACTCTCGACAAGCGTATGGTTGAAATCACTTTCGACGACACTAAGACTTCAGTTGAGACTCTCAAAAAGGCTTTGCTCAACAAACTGAAGTTCAAGTCAATGGAGATGAAGGACGGCAAGCCAGTTATGCCAGAGCATAAGTGCTCAGGCGAATGCCACCACAACCACGCACAGGGCGAGATGCACCATCACCACGGCGAAGGCGAGCACCATCACCATGATGGCGACCACAAGTGCTCAGGCGAATGCCACAATCACGCACACCATGCTGAGGGTGAGCATCACCACCACGAGGGCGACCACAAGTGCTCAGGTGAGTGCAAGTCTAAGCCAGCAGCCCAGGGTGAGCACAAGTGCACTGGCGAATGCAAGTCAAAGCCAGCAGCAACTGAGGCAAAGAAGTAAAAAGGTCTAAAAACCTATCGGAAATCATAAAAAGTGGCAGACTTCGGTCTGCCACTTTTTATTGCATAATCCGGTGATATATAGCGATATATGTAGAATGATGAAAAAAAGCAAATTTTTCTTTCGTATATAAGAAATTATTTGTAACTTTGCACGCTATTTTAGTGGCAGTATGCCGAGAAAATAAATTAAAAACAAAATTATAGTATGCAAAACAAAGGATTTGTAAGATTCATTGCTATCGCACTGCTCGTAATTTGTGCTTATTACCTTTCGTTTACTTTCGTAACCAGAAGGTATGAGACTAAGGCAAGAGAGTATGCTAAAGGCGACAATGAATTGTATTTCAACTACATGGACTCTATGTCCAATGAGAAGGTCTTTTGCGGTTATACCCTCAAGGAGTGCCGCGAGAAAGAACTCAACCTTGGCCTTGACCTCAAGGGCGGTATGAACGTTACACTCGAGGTTTCTGTGCCAGACATTCTCAAAACTCTTTCGGGACATAGCGAAGATGCAAACTTCAATTTGGCAATCGAAAACGCTAAAAAACGTCAGGCTCGCTCGGGCGAGAACTTCTTGACCCTCTTCCGCGAGGAATTCGAGAAACTCGACGCTAACGCTCCTCTCGCTGGTATTTTCGCAACATACGACTTGAAGGACCGTATCTCAAGCTCATCTACTAACGATGAGGTCATCAAGGTCCTCCAGGAGGAGGTCGATGCCGCTATTTCTAACTCATACAACGTGCTCCGTACACGTATCGACCGTTTCGGCGTTGTTCAGCCTAACATCCAGTCTCTCGACCAGGAGGGCCGTATCCTCGTTGAGCTTCCAGGCGTTAAGGAGCCTGAGCGTGTTCGTAAACTCCTCCAGGGTTCTGCTAACCTCGAGTTCTGGCCTACATACAAGTTCTCCGAAATCTATGGCGCTCTTGAGACAGCCAACAAAAAACTCGCTTCTATCAACAATAACGGCGAGACCGAGGAGGTCGCTGATTCCGCTGCAACAGAGGAACTCGTAGCCGAGAATGTCGAGGAAGAGGTTGCTGAGGACACAGCATCTGTCGAAGATATCGCTGCTAAACTTGCTCAGAAGGAAGAGGGCACTACTGCATCTGAAGGCATGAGCGAGGAGGAAAAGGCTAAACTCATGAAGGAGAATCCTCTCTTCGCAGTCCTCAACGTAATGCAGAACAATGGCCCAGTCGTTGGTTATGCTGCAGCACAGGATACTGCTAAGGTCAACGAGATGCTCGCTATGAAGCAGATCTCCGACATCTTCCCTGCCGACTGCCGCTTCCGCTGGACTGTTAAGCCTATCGAGGGCACCGACCTCAAGCAGCAGATATTCCAGCTCATCGCCATCAAACTCGAGAACGCCCGCACAGAGCGCGCTCCTCTTGAAGGTGACGTTATTACCGACGCACGTGCCGACTTCGACCAGTACTCTGCTTCATCTACCGTTTCAATGAAGATGAACGCTGAGGGTGCCAAAGAATGGGCTCGTCTTACTAAGAACAACGTAGGCCGCGAGATCGCTATCGTTCTCGACGGTTATGTATATTCATTCCCTACAGTCAACGGCGAAATCACTGGCGGTAGTTCTCAGATCACCGGCCACTTCACCGTTGAGGAGGCAAAGGACTTGGCAAACGTCCTCAAATCCGGTAAAATGCCTGCTCCTGCAAGAATCGTACAGGAAGATGTCGTTGGTCCATCACTCGGTGAGGCTGCCATCCACGATGGTCTCATCTCATTCATCATCGCCTTCATCCTCGTCCTCATCTACATGGTATTCTACTACGGCGTTATCCCTGGGCTCATCGCTGATGGCGCTCTGCTCATCAACATGGTCTTCATCTTCGGTATCCTCGCCTCATTCAAGGCAGTCCTGACATTGCCTGGTATCGCAGGTTTCGTCTTCACAATGGGTACCGCTGTCGATGCCAACGTACTTATCTACGAGCGCATCCGTGAGGAACTCCGTGGCGGCAAAAACTTCAAGAAAGCAGTCACCGAAGGCTACGGCAACGCATTGTCCGCAATCATCGATGCCAACGTCACCACCATGATCACCGGTATCATCCTCTTCATCTTCGGTACAGGCCCTGTCAAAGGCTTCGCAACCACCCTCATCATCGGTATCATCACATCAGTCTTCACCGCTGTATTCCTCACCCGTCTTGTTTATGAGAGAATGAATGCAAAAGAGAGCGACCGTCAACTCACATTCACCACTCCTATCACCAAGAACTGGTTCCAGAACATCCACTTCGACTTCATCGGCAAACGCAAGATCGGCTATATCATCTCAGGCGCTGTCCTTATCGTCGCAATCGCATCACTCTGCATCCGCGGAATGGAGAAAGGCATCGACTTCTCCGGTGGCCGCAACTATATCGTCCGCTTCGAGAAAGCAGTCAACATCGAGGAAATCCGTGAGGCACTCGACGTCGAGTTCGAAGGCGAGAAACCAAGCGTAATCACAATGGGTGCCGACAACCAGGTCCGCATCTCCACCAACTACATGATCGAGTCAATCGACGACAACGTTGACAACATCATCGAAGAGAAAATCTTCAACGCCCTCCAGCCATGGATCGCAAACGACAACGTAACCAAAGAAATGTTCCTCCAGCGCTACGTCGTTGAGGAAGACGCAGTCCGCGAGGCAAAACTCGGCGAAGAAGGCGAGACATTCGGCGTACAGAGTTCTCAGAAAGTAGGTCCTTCAATAGCCGACGACATCAAGGTTGCCGCCATCTGGGCCATCATCATCGCCCTCATCGGCATCGGACTCTACATCCTCATCCGCTTCCGCAACTGGGTATACTCCGTAGGTGCAATCGCAGCATTGGCACACGACGTCCTCATCATCCTCGGCGTTTACTCACTCTTCTCATCAGTAGCAGGATTCTCAATGGAGATCGACCAGTCATTCATCGCTGCCATCCTGACCGTCGTAGGTTACTCAATCAACGATACCGTAGTCATCTTCGACCGCATCCGCGAGAACATGAAACTCTATCCAAAACGCGACCTCCACAGCCAGATAAGCGAGTCCATCTGCTCTACATTGAGCCGTACATTCTCCACATCATTGTCAACATTCGTCGTTCTGGTGGCAATCTTCATCTTCGGCGGTGAGACAATCCGTGGATTCGTATTCGCAATCCTCCTCGGTGTCATTGTCGGTACCTACTCAACAATCTTCATCGCCTCTCCACTCTCATTCGAACTCCAGAACTGGAGAGAGAAGCGTGCAGCAGCAAAACTTGCTAAATAACACACATTATATATAATGTACCTTTGAGTGCAGACTCCGTAGAAAAGAGTCTGCACTTTTTTTATCCATCCTCCCCCGTTGCCATCACTCCCATCCATCGCCAACGATACCCATTTTGTACCGTCCCCGTACCGTTGCCCCTCTCACCCTCATACCAGCCTGAAACGCTATCTCAACGCTATCTCGCACACATCAAAAAAAACACGACGATCCGCCCAACCGAAAAAGCCTCAAAAATGCCCGAAAATGGCATTTTGACACAACTTGACACAAAAAATTTTTCGCCTTTCTCTAACCCATTGATAATCAGTAGCCGATTTTTGCCAATTTCACCATTTTGACAAAACTTGACACAGCCAAAATTTGGAAGTCCCGAAAAATAGTACTAAATTTGCATAGCAAAATAGAAAAAAACACCCACTCCCCGACCACACATTATATATAATATAGTTTCCCCAGATGCCCATTTCGGGAGTCTCGGAAGAAATTCAAAAATTACACAATACATAACAGCCTCATGTGTTGCATTCCCCCAAAATAGTATAGAGGCTAAAAAAGATTTTTTATGAAAAAAATTCTTGCAATTTCCTTGTTTACGCTTCTTGCCGTAAGCATATATGCTGCAACCGACAACTCGCAGCAACTTAGTGTGAGACAGACATTCTCGCAGTCTGCAGATATCAGTCTCAGTCAAATCGCAGCATGCCGGAATATCGCCATCTCCGGACAGTGCCAAATCAACCACAACGGACAGACATCACTGTTCAGGGCTATCCTTGTTGACGAGAACGGCGAGGAATATCTGGTTGCAGAGTTCAACGACCTCATCAGCAGCGAGCAGCAGGTTTCTTTCAACAGCCGTTGCGACGAAACGGCTTTCTCTTCTTCCGTAAAACCAGCAAAACTGAAAATCATCGTTGTCAATGCCCAGGCGACAATCGACAATGTAACCTACGACAACAACGAATCCGCCACAAGAGGCTCTGACGACATTGCTGCTGCCAAGAGCACCAGAGTTGCAAACGAGATTGCTCTTTACAATCAGGCAATCCAACGTGAGGGCATGCTGTGGATAGCAGGTGAGACAAGTCTGTCAATGGCACGCTCATTGATTCAAAGAATTTTATTGTCAAGCACTAAAATTACCCATCATTAAAAGTTGTATTTTGCAATTATCTGAAAATAAATGAATGTGTAAACAAAATATGTTATTTTTTAGCAAAATATTTGCATGTTCTCAAAAAAACAATTAACTTTGCAGCGAAAAAATAATTAAAAACAATATTTCTATGAAAAAGACAATTTTTCTGTCAATTTTACTGACATTGACAACAATCTCTTATGCCTATGTGCCAATGTTGCGCACTGGCCGTTCATGGAATTATTTTCACTATTCCAGCACAGGTTTTACATACTCTTATCACACTGACAATTTATCAATTTTGTCTGACACTGTGATAAATGGCCAGACTTATTACAAATCAGACTTCACCAAAGGACTGCTCCGTGAGGATGTTGATAATGAGAAGGTCTATCTGCTTGATACTGACGGCGTAGAGCACCTTCTTTATGATTTTACACTCTCTGTGGGTGATTCTGCTGAAGTATATTTCCACAACACTGCGACAGAAGACTCCGCATTGTATTCCCGAATCTATATCACCAGCATCGATACTCTTGTCGATTCTGTAGGCACTGTTCTCAGGGTGTTCAACTATCTTACCTACGATGCTACAGTATCTTACACTGAGCCAGGCTATTATATCGAGCGCTATGGGGCGCATCATGGACTTATTGACTATATCTCAAGAATTGGCTATTCCGGAGGCGCATCAACAGAATTACGCTGCGCCTATGATGAGTCTGGCAATCTGACATATATGAATCATGAGGTCGGTCAGCCATTTCTCGGCGATGACTGCAACGGCTCTGGAGATGCTGTTGAGAATATTTTGAC
>JAZUKZ010000043.1:0-14751 GCA_045643545.1 Candidatus Aphodosoma sp.
CCATACACAAAAGCCAGGGACTCACATTCGACAAAGTAGTGATAGACTCGTCGGCAGCCTTTGCTTCCGGACAAGTCTATGTGGCATTCTCGCGATGCAGAACATTAGAGGGAATAACCCTGACCTCATTGGTAAACCTCACATCACTCAGAGTAGATGGCAGAATCTCCTCGTATTGCAACACCGCGTTGCCGCCTGAAGCCTTTGAAGCACAATTAAAAGAAGACAAACAGGCATACGGCAGACAAGTGATGATAGACCTTTACGATTTGAGACCATTTTATGCAATGGTTCTGGACCTAAAGGCGAAAACCACAGGACATTCATCCTCATTCTCCGATGGATTCGTTGATTTTATTGAGACGTTGGCAAATAAAGCATCATCCATGGCATCAGTCGCATCGAAATTTGCCTACCAGTTGCAGACGCTCCAATTAGAAAATTTGCCAAAGAGAGTAGAGGCGGCGGCAGGATATTTCGGTCCATTGCTCGATGAAACCGTTGATTTTTTGAGGTCGGGCAAGTTCGTGAGCGAAAATCAGGCATTGGCAGACATATTCGAAGACAGCATTAAAGAGATATTCGAGTTTGTAGATAAAAAAAGATTCATAATAAAACGCTGTGCTGCAGATTGTTCGGTGGATAACTTTTTCGAAGTCAGAAGAAATTTCAGACCAGAGCAACTTAAAGTCAAGTCCCATTCTGCCAATGCAGAGTACAGTGCTGACAGCATAAAGAACTTCGGACTTTTCAAGAGACTGAGGGCGTGGAGAAACGAGCAAAGCAAAGAAGAAGGAGTGACAGCATTCCAAATATTCTCAAACAAAGCACTTCAAGGAATAGCAGAGAGCCTGCCTCAGAACAACAGAGAGTTGGCGAAAGTCAATGGCGTAGGAAAAAAGAAAATAGAGAGATATGGGAATGCGTGCCTTGAGATGGTGAGAGAGTACTGCAAAAAGAAAAATATCCCGATATCGCAAGAAAAAGAAGTCGAAGAGGAAGAAAAACCAGAGAAAAAGTCAACCTTTGAGATAACACTTGAGATGCTCAAAGAGGGCAAGAGCGTAGAAGAGATAGCGGAAGAAAGAAGCCTCAAACATCAGACAATTATTGGACATCTCTGCAAATTCATAGAGAAAGGTCAGGTAGATGGAACGGATTATGTGGATATGTCCATTTACAGACTGGTGAGCAGAAAACTCGAAGCCTCAAATGGCGAGATGACCATGACCGACCTCTTCAACTCACTCGGAGGCAGGATACCATACGATGAACTGAATATGGCTCATGCTTATTGGATAAATCAGAAAAATAACGAATAACATTATATTTTTTGTATGGAAAAGCAAGTTTTGATCGATTTAATCGACCAGTTAGCAACAACCGACCAACTTTTTGCATTGGAGAAACTCCTGAATGCCCAGGCTGCCAGTGTGCAGAGCCAGATGTCCGGACTTCAGGAGCAGATATCGCGACTCCAGCAACAACTCAATGTTGTGAAAACCCAGATAGACCTTATCAATGCACAATTTTCGAACATCACCACCCAGATTCAAGAGACTCCAAAGACAGAACCTATTGCTGTAGAACCTGTTAAGCCTATTGAAGAAACAATTGTGCCAGTGATGCCAGTCATTCCAGAGCCAGTAGTAGAAGAGAGAACGGTAGAACCTGCAGCCCCAGAATCAGTGCCAGAACCAGAACCTGTGCCAGTAAAGAAAGTGATTTCAGAGCCAGAGCAGACGAGGACGGTGAATCCGCAGCAGACAGGAAACGTGAGACTTCAGGCGCTGATAACTATAGCCGACAGATTCAGATTCCAGAGAGAACTGTTCAATGGGAACGGTGCTGCAATGAGTACGGCAGTTGATGATTTCAATGCCATGACATCCATGCAGCAGGCTGAAAACTACATAGACGAACACCTGAACTGGGATATGGATGCAGATGCAGTAAAAGACTTCATGCAGTTGCTCCAGCGTAAATTCAAATAATCAGAGAGATGCTGTTCATAGTGCCAACTCCAGTGGGCAACTTAGAGGACATAACCCTGAGGGCCCTGAGAATACTGAAAGAAGCAGATCTGGTGCTTGCGGAAGACACCAGGACCACAAGTATACTCTTCAAACATTATGACATCCACACTCCATTGTCGGCTCATCACAAGTTTAACGAGCATGAGACAGCGGCTAAGTTTGCGGACAGAGTAGAGGCGGGAGAGAATATCGCTTTAGTGAGTGATGCCGGAACTCCCTCAATCTCAGATCCTGGGTTCATGCTTGTGAGAGAGTGCGCTGCAAGAGGCTTGGAAATACAGTGCCTGCCAGGCGCAACAGCCTTTGTTCCAGCACTTGTCGATTCAGGACTGCCATCAGACAGATTCTGTTTCGAAAGCTTTCTGCCGCAGAAAAAAGGAAGACAGTCAAGAATACAAGCGTTGGCCGAAGAGACGAGGACGATGATATTCTATGAGTCGCCTTTCAGACTGGTGAAACTTCTAAAAGAGTTTTCTGCAGTTTTTGGTGAAGACAGACGTGCGACAGTGACCAGAGAGATATCAAAAATCCATGAAGAAACGATGAGAGGAACCCTCGCAGAATTGGCAAAACACTATGAAGAGCACCCTCCTAAAGGAGAAATTGTGGTGCTTGTTGGCGGAATATGTTCTAAAACATAAAATTAACTGCCGTAATAATACGTATGTATTTTTATAAAATACTGAGAGTCAGAGAGACGAATTGCGTTTTTCTGACTCTTTTTTTGTTTTCAAAAAGTGGATATTTTTTGTTGAAAGAATTAACTGAAAAATAAAATAGAATCATGTTGCTCACGTGGTAAAATTTATTTAACTTTGTGGTCTGAATTGTGCGCTTGTTGTACATTGTCTGATTGGGTTGTAAGGATAATGCGTAAATAAGTGATAATTAGGGAAATAATCAAACAAATTATAACTAAAAACGATTTTTTATGAAAAGAGTAATTCTTTTGTTCTCAGCATTGATGCTTTGCATTAGTGTTGCGTTCGGACAGGAGACTACTGTTAGCGGTGTCGTTATCGATGGTGCGACAAACACGCCGATGATGGGAGTCCAGGTCCAAGTCGAGGGAACTACAGTCGGTACGCTTACTGGTATGGATGGTGAGTTTACTTTGAAAGTTTCCGGTAAAAAAAATCTCGTTTTCACAATGATGAGTTACCAGACTCAGACAGTTCCAGCTTCGAACGGCATGCGAGTAATCATGCAGGAAGAGGCAACTGAGATTGAGGAGGTAGTTGCAGTGGCTTATGGTACGGCTTCAAAGAAGTCAATCGTAGGTTCCAACACCGTTGTGAAAGGTGAGACACTTGAGAAAAAGAATCCATCTGATGTCACTAAGGCACTTGCCGGTGAGATCGCTGGTGTTCAGGTCGTATCATCGACAGGTCAGCCAGGTACTACAGCATCTGTACGTATCCGTGGTATTGGTTCTGTCAACTCTTCAACCACACCTCTTTACGTAGTTGATGGTATTCCATTTGATGGAGATGTGTCAGGTATCGATCCATCGGATATTGCATCGACAACAGTTCTCAAGGATGCAACAGCAACTTCACTTTATGGTGCTCGTGGTGCGAATGGCGTCATCCTTATCACAACCAAGAAAGGTACAAGTGGTGAGACTGGAACAATTGACGTAGATGTTAAATATGGTGGTAACCTCCGCTTGATCCCAATGTATGAGACAATTACAGACGCTCAGCGTTATGTTGAGTTGTGCTGGGAGGGTATTTACAACCAGGCAGGAGGTAATGCTAAGCAGGCAAACCTCCGTTTGTTCAATGTAGGAGCAGGTGGTCTTCCAGCAGCATACAACCGTTGGGATGTAGCCGGCAACCTCTTGATTGATGGTAACGGTGACTACGCATCAAACCCTAACTTCGGTAAGTTCTACGATCACGTAAACCTCAAGCAGGGTTATATTGATGATCCTGATATGGGTTGGAAGAAAGCAATCTTCCGCAATGGTAACAAGATTGAGGCAAACCTCAAAATCCATGGTGGTTCAGGAAAGACCACATATTATACTTCATTCGGTTATTTGAAGGATGAGGGTTACTATATCGGTTCAGACTATGACCGTTTCACTGCACGTGTAAACGTTGACCATCAGGCAAAGAAATGGTTGAAGGGTAACTTGAATATGTCTTATTCATATTCTCGTCAGAACTCTCCAGGTCAGTCGTCAAACATGAACAACGGTTTCGCATATGTAAATGAGTGTCCAGCAATTTATCCTGTATTCCTTCGCGATGCAAACGGTTATCGTGTATATGATAACAAGATTGTAAATCCTGACGGATCTCACCCATACGCATACGACTATGGTGATGTAGACCAGAACGGCAATATCATTGGACGTACATACGGTAACGGTATCAACCCTGCCGGTGCACTTCAGTATGATAAGGACCGCACAGAGCGTCATCAGTTGGCAGCAAACGCAATGCTCGAGGTGACATTCTATGAGGGACTTAAACTTCAGTCGAATTTCGGTATCCAATATGTAGGTTCTGCAAACTCAGACCTCACCAATGCATACTATGGTGATGCTGCTGGTGTGGGACGTATCACAAAGACTCAGAACAACTACATGTCGTTCACTTGGAACCAGATCTTGTCTTACATGACCACTGTAAATAGGGTACACAACATTGATGCTTTCGTTGCACATGAGACAGGCTACATGTCTTCGGAGATTCTCTCTGCATCGCAGAACTATACTGCACGTCCAGAGGGTCTTGAGCTTTCGAATGCAGTTGAGATGTCGGGTATCGCTTCTTATACAAACAAGGCAACTATCGAGTCTTACTTCGCACAGTTCCGTTATAACTATAATGAGAAGTACTTCTTCCATGGTACTCTCCGTGGTGATGGTTCTTCACGTTTTGCTAAAGGTCACCGTTGGGGTGTCTTCGGAGCAATCGGTTTGGGTTGGTTGATGTCAAGCGAGGACTTCATGCAGAATCAGGATGTAATCAAGAACTTGAAGTTCAAGGCATCTTGGGGTGTTCTCGGTAACCAGGATATCGGACTCTTCCTTTATACAAACCAGTACTCTATTAATAATGTGGATGGTGAGATTGGTTATACTCTCGATTACATCGGTAACAAAGACCTGACTTGGGAGAAATCATCAATCTGGAACGTAGGTTTTGAGTTGGGCATCAAGAACATCTTGGATTTGGAGGCAGAGTACTTCTACAAGACAACTAACGATATGTTGTTCCCACGTTCAGTGGCTCCATCACTTGGTTATTCTTACTATTATGTAAACGAGGGTGGTCTGGTCAACCAGGGCGTTGAGTTCCAGGCAAACATCCACGCTGTACAGACTAAGGGTGTTAACTTTGACATCCGTTTGAACGGTGCATACTATGACAACAAGATCACTAAGATGCCAACTGACAACAACGGTAAAGAGATGAACATGAGTGGCGGCACATCACTCGGACACTCTCTCTATGACTACTATACAGTTGAGTATCTCGGTGTTGATGGTGCAACAGGTAAGGCACTCTATGCATCTTACTACAATCCAGCAGACTTGACTACAGGTTTCTATACAGAGCATTACGATTACATCAGCTCAGTACACAACTACATTCTTGAGCACTGGGTAACAGATGAGGCTGTTTACAATGAGAACATTGCAAAGGGTCAGTTCTGCGTACTCGTAGACAAAGCAACTCAGAAGAGATATTTGAACAATCCTGACCTCATTCTCGAGAAGAAGGCAACAACCAACTACCAATATGCATCTTCAACATACGTAGGCAAGTCGGCAATTCCTAAGCTTCAGGGTGGTATTGGATTTGATTTGGCAGCAAAAGGCTTTGAGTTCTCTGCATCGTTCCAGTACAGCCTCGGCGGTTGGGGTGGTGACTCAGCATATGAGTTGTTGATGCACTCAGACCGTGCAGGTGAGAAGAACTGGCACGTAGATATCGAGAACCGTTGGACAGAGCAGATTGGTCAGAACTGGAACAACATGACTCCAGAGGAGCAGTCGAAGATTGTTCCACGTCTTTCTAATGGCGCTGACAACTACGCTAACTCAGGTTCAACTCGTTTCTTGATTTCTTCAAGCTATTTGACATTGTCAAATGTTCGTATCGGATATTCATTCCCTAAGAAACTTATGGACAAGGCTAAGATCAAGAAACTCAGCGTTTATGTATCTGGCGATAACCTCTTCTGCCTCTCAGCACGTAAGGGTTACATCCCAATGGCATCGTTCTCGGGTGGATCTAGTACATACAGCTATTCTCCATTGTCAACAATCATGGGTGGTATCAAAATATCGTTCTAATCTAACTTAATAAAAAACCATTATGAAATCAGTAAAAATATTTTCGATTTGTCTTGCCGCTGTGCTTGCATTGTCAAGCTGTGCAAGTTCCTGGTTGGATCAAGAACTTACAGGTGGCTCGCTTACTCAGGAGGAGTATAACTCAATGAGTAATGTTGCAGTAGGAACCGTAAAGGGTATCTACGCATCAATGTATCAGTATGGAAGTGGTCATGATGAATTCGGACAGAAATGTATCGATATTGCAACTGACCTCGTATCTTCGGACCTCGCTATGTCAGCACAGGCATACGGATGGTTTACTACAGACGCACAGCGTCTTACTTCTTACCGTACTGGTTATATCTGGGTATATTACTATGGCATTATCAAGAATGCAAACGCGGTACTTCGTTCTCTTGACCACAAAACATCTTTGACAGATGAGGAGAAGGGAGCATACGCACAGGCATTGACAATGCGTGCATATTGTTACTACAATTTGGCAAACCTTTATGGTCCAGCATCAGGTGATGTAACTACACCTGCAGTTTATGGCCGCAAGGGTAAAGGTCCAGATTATGACCTTGTTCCAATCTATCATCAGGATGATACTACTGCAGCAGGTCTTCCAAAAGAGCAGGGACTTTCTACATTGAAGCAGGTTCGTGAGTTTGTTCGTCAGGATCTTGTAGAGGCAATTGATCTCTTTGAAGAGTCTGGTTATGCTCGTTCTTCGAAACTTTTCGTAAATGCTGATATTGCACGAGTATTCCTTGGTTACAACTATCTCCAGATGGCATGGTGCCAGACAGAGGAGGATGAGCTTACTCCAACAGCATGTTATGAGGCAGCATACAATGCAGCAATGGATGTAGTCAATGGTGGAGCATTCCAGATTCTGAAATATGATGAGGTATTGACAACAGGTTTTGTTGATGTAAACCACAAATCTTGGATGTGGGGTTTGAACGTAACATCTGAGAACTCTACAGGTCTTGCATCATTCTGGGGTCAGATGGATGTCCACACATATTCATACGCATACGCAGGCGCGCTCAAGGGGTGTGATTCTGAGCTCTACGCACAGATCCGCGAGGGTGACAAGCGTAAGGAGTGGTTTGATGCCAACAACAAGTATGTGCCAGACTGGAAGTTCTATGACTTGAACCGTGGTGTTACAGCGGACGAGATTGACCGTGACTGGAAGAATGACGTTGTCTATATGCGTGTTGAGGAGGCTTATCTGATAGCAGCAGAGGCAGCATGCCGTGCTGGTAAACTTTCGGAGTCTAAGGATGTCCTTGGAGAACTTCTTGCAGAGCGTTTTGAGGATGCATCGTTCGTTGATAATCTCGGTGCAGGCGAACTTCTCAAGGAGATTTACATGAACTGGCGTATTGAGATGTTTGCTGAGGGTCGTGCACTTTCGACGTGGAAGCGTTTTGCTGCTGACGGCAGTGACTATGCATTGAAGAACCGTGGTTCTAACCACTTTGCACAGCCAAATGAGGAGATGAAGGCATACGATTATGCTATTCTCTACATTATGCCAGGATCAGAAGCTAACAACAACAATGAGATCAGCCAATAATGAGATTGATAAATAATTTATAAACATTTTAATTTTAATCGTTATGAAGAAAATTTTATTTGCAGTAGTAACACTCGTTGCTATGGTTGCATGCTTCAGCTGCGGTCCCAACAACAGAAGTACAGAGTTGACCGAGCTCAAGATCAACGGTTCATCAAAAATTGAGATGACTGTTGGTACAACTGCACAGCTTTCAGTTGCTACTAACATTGAGAAGAATGCTGGTGTTGTATTAACTTACACCAGTTCTGATGAGAATGTTGTTTCTGTTGACAACAAGGGTACTTTGCTTGCAATTGCATTGACAACATCTCCGGTAACTATTACAGTTAAGGCTACAAAAGATGAGAAGTCTCTTGAGGCAACTGTACAGGTAGAGGTTATTGAGCTTGCTCAGTCTTTGAAATTCAATGAGGTTTACCTCATGAAGTCTACAGCAGACTGGGAGGAGCAGCAGTATGTAGTTTATCAGATCCGTTCTTACCGTGGTGTAGAGCTTCCAGACGCTGGTGATGCTCAGTTGACACGTGTTGACTCTCACGTTGGTGATACAGTCGGTGCTAAGGCTGGTGAGTTCTTCCCAGCAGCAGGCGAGTGGATCTATCTCTATGACAAGACAGTTGAGGGTGAGACTTATCAGATTGGTCTCTTCGCTGACTCTGTTCGTACTTATCGTACATGGATTCTTTCTGAGGATGTATTCGTAGCAGACGAGTCATTTACTTGCGCTGATCAGGGTGCTGTAATGGAGTTCATCCTTGCATGGCAGTATGACAGCAAGTACAGCTACGTACTTGGTGACCGCGACTTCGTAGAGGATATGACAGCAACTAACACTATCCGTCCTGCAGGTGTTGAGGCACGTCCAATGCCAGGTTACATGCAGATCGGTCACTTCAACGAGACTGAGTATCTTGATTTCTTCACAAGAGCTATCATCAACGAAGAGGAAGTTTCTATGGATGACTATGAATTCTTCACTCGTTACGATGCATGCATCAAGGCTGTATTCTATGATGAGGAGCAGGAGGGTATCTCTGTATTCCCAATGTATGGTTATCCAACTGCTGGCTGGATCTATCTTGATCAGTCAACAACTGAGTCTTGGTTGGCTCTCTCTTCTTATGAGTTTGAGGCAACTATGTACGGCGAGCCAGGTTGGTATGCACTTCAGACTGAGCTCTTCGAGGAGGACGGTCAGATGTACAAGAAGTTTGTAACTCCACTCCAGATGGCAGACAGCAAGACTTACACTTATGTAAAGAATGCTTCTAACGCTCCACGTCGTGCTCCACGTCACAGTGCAAATGTTAACCCATGCGACAATCTCCGTCCAATGGCTAACAGCGCTATGAACGCACAGATGAACATCACTAAGGCTCTTGGTGCAACTGTTAATGTAGCTCTCAAGCTTCGTTAATTGACTGTTTGCAGTTAAGATAAATCTTATCCCCCGGCAGCAATGCCGGGGGATTTTTTTTGTTTATAGTTCCAGTCTCATTTGTCGGACTCTCACTCTCATTCCTCGGTGTGGCGATTTTTGAGAGGAGGGGAGGCTTTTCGGGGTTTGGAGCCATAGAGAGTCCAAGTACCCGACAAACACCCGACAAGCACCCGATTGGGGGTGCTATGAGGTGGGGAGCCTCTGTGGGGCAGATATGGAGGAGGACGTCCCGTTCTGCCCCGATGGATTTGTGTTTGGTTCTAACCTTGTGTTTTTTTTAGGATGAATTTTTTGTGGAATTTTTTTGTATGGTATGGATTTTTATTGTAAATTTGCAGTCGGATTTTGTATGATGGAATAATGACAACCCATTATGAGAAGATTTTTGTTGCTGACTGTTCTAATGGCTTGCTGCTCAATGGTTTTTGCAGCACCAGCGTTTCCGGGGCTTGTGACTAAGGTTCAGGCTGACGGGAGTAGAATCAATTGCTATATTCATGGAGATGAACATTTTAGTTATCTGACGAGCGAGGATGACTATCTTTTGGCGTATAATGAGCAGGGTTTGCTTGAGTATGCTGAGATTGTGAATGGAGTGGCGGTAGTGCCGAATGGTGTTTTGGCTCATGATGCGAGCAGACGCACTGTCGCAGAGCAGTTTGCTGTAGGCCGAATGAGGAAATCCAGTGAGTTGGAGCCTCAGTTGAAGGCTATTCAGCAGAGGATGAAGGCGAAAGGCGGAGAGTCGAAGCAGAAGTTCCCGTTGCGCGGGTCGCCAAAGGCGCTGATTCTTCTGGCATCGTTCCAAGACCTTCCGTTTACGACATCAGCCCAGGTGTTCAGGGACAAAGCCAATGAGAGAGGTTACAGCCAGGGCGGTGCCACCGGTTCGATAAAGGATTATTTCACGGAGGCGTCTTTCGGACAGTTTACGCCGGAGTTTGATGTCTATGGTCCTTATACAGTGCCACATGACATGGAGTATTATGGTGCGAGGACAGGCGGTTCGAATGATACTAATCCATATCAGTTGATTATTGATGTGTGCAATGCGGCGGATGATGATGTGGATTTTTCGGACTATGACAATGACGGTGATGGCAGTGTGGACAATATTTTTGTTTATTATGCCGGTCACAATGAGGCTGAGGGCGGTCCTGCGTCGTCGGTATGGCCTCATAGGTCGTCGGTTTCGTATTATCATATTTCGCTTGACGGAGTGAATCTTGTGGATTATGCCTGCACGTCAGAGTACAGAGGTTCGTCCGGAAATTCTGTTTGCGGTATCGGAACCTTCTGCCATGAGTTCTCGCATGTGCTCGGATTGCCAGATTTCTATGATACGGACTATATGAACGGGGCTAATCCTATGGGTTCGTGGGACATTATGACCAATGGCAATTACAATAACGGCGGTCATACACCTCCGACCTATACTGCTTATGAGAGATTTTATCTTGACTGGCTTACTCCGACTCCGCTGACAAATATCGACACTGTGGATTGCGAGGGGAATTACCGATTGAAGTCGTTGATTTCGTCGAATACTGCTTTTTTGATTTCCAAAACCCCTCATAACCTGATTGGCAGCGGTCCATCGCCAAATGAATTCTTCATGCTTGAGTACAGAAAACGCGAGGGAATGGATACCTATACCTACATCGGCGAGGGAATGCTGATAACACATATCGTATATAGCGGAGGATCGTGGGCATCCAACAAGCCCAACAACGACAAGACCAATCTCGGCTATGAGATAATATTGCCTAATACCGCTTCGGGAACTTACGGGTCAGACCATGATGTATTCCCTGGAGAACTTGGAGTCAGCAACTGCAGACTGACCTTGAGACGTGATGCAGAGCCAATGTCGAGAGAGATAAGGAATATTGTTGATTTGGACACCTGCGTAGAGTTTGACTACATAACAAAAGTAGAGAACCTCTTGCTTCAGGTTTGCGATATTGATGCCTATTATGACCAGGAATATGCCTATGGGGATTTTGAGCTTATCGGCAAAGCGATAGGAGAGGCGATAGCGCTCAATTTCGGAGACAACCATTTGGGCGAACTGGCAATGAGAGTCAAGACAGAGGGCGATACAGAGAGTTTTGCGAGTCACATAAGCGTATCTCCTAATCCAGACTCCATCATTGCGGCTACCATAGAAGTCAGGTACAAGCCAAGAAGCATTACCTACGACGAATACAAACAGAACAAAATAGTGGCCAAAGGCACACAGACCTCCACGCTGACATGCTCGGAGACCTTCAGATACAGGAACCGCAGACCGATTTATATCACTGCTCCAGAGGCATTTGAGCCAGATATGGTTTCATCCACTACGGCGAAACTCCTTTGGAGTCCGGTTTTGGATACAGTGCCAGAAGTGAGTGACTATCAGAGATTCGGTGCGAAATACTATGTTGATCTCTATAATGTGAAAGAAGAAGCCTCGTATGAGACTGAGGATTTTGAGAATTTCCCTGAGAGCCTTGGAGAAGGATGGGAAGCCAACTTCAGGAATTTCAGCACAATATACAAACAGGGAACAGTCTCCGCGGTATTCAGTTCATCGACAGACCAGTTGATAAGTCCAGAGTACAACACAGATGTGACAGAAATCTCTTTCTGGCTCAGGTCGATGACATCAGCAGGCACATTGAGCCTTTATGCCCAGAATTATGAGAGCGGCGAATGGCAGAAACTGACAGATATGCCTATAACTGGCTCAACGTCAGGTGTAAAGAGCGTGAAAGTTCCTAACGGTTACAGAAGGTTCAAGATAAATTACAATCCAAAAAGCGGACAGTTGGCCTTTGATGACTTCACCGCAAAACTTGATAAGAAGTTCACTTATGTTTTGAAGAACAAATACAGTGGAAGTAGAGATACTATGCTGACAGCAAGCGGATTAGTGGCTGGAGAGACTTATCATTTCGTGGTAAGGGCAAGTGACCGCGATGATAATGGCCCGGACGGAAAGCCAAGGTATGAGAATATCTCAGAGAATTCAAACGAAGTGATATTCAAGGCGGAGAGCAGTGGACGAGAGGATGAAGATGCTGATGTGCAGGTTGTTAGAGAAGGAGACCATTATGTGGCTTATTTGTCGGCATTGAAAGATAAAGATGGCGAACCATACACATTATTTATATACAGCATGATGGATGGCAGACTGGTGGCTGAGATGGATGTCGCAGAGACCAGAGTAGAGTTGCCGTTGCTGTCGGATGGAGCATTTTATATCGTGAGGTATACGCTGGCCAGTGCTCCAAGCCGGAAAGATGCGTATGTGAAGTTTTTGTATGACACAAAAAAGTAATCAATTTATAACATTATGAGAAAAATATTTATTGTTTTGGTAATGGCTTGCATGGCTATGGCAGCAGTAGCAGCACCAGTAAGCAAGTCAACGGCAGCGAAGTATGCGAAGCATTTCCTGCAGCGTTCAGAAGAGCCAACGCTCGCCTATGAGAATGGAAGTTATTATGTATTCACATTCAATCCTGGCTTTGTGATTATCTCAGCAGATGACAAGGCAAAACCAGTGCTTGGTTTCTCGGAAGAGGGCAAGTTTGATGCAGAGAATATTCCAACATCTTTGCTTTGGTACATGCAGAGTTACAGCGATGAGATCCAGATGATGGCAAAAGACAATAACTTCAAGCCAATGAACTGGAACAAAGTGCTCAAGACTACAGTAGAGGATGAGGATATCATTGTTGCTCCGCTTGTTCAGACACAGTGGGGTCAGGGTCATTATTACAACTTCATGTGTCCAAGCGACCCAAGCGGCGATGATGGACATGCACTTGTAGGTTGTGTGGCTTTGGCTATGGGTCAGTTGATGAGATACTGGAGTTTCCCTCACATGGGTCAGGATTCTTATTGCTATTATGAGAATGACTATGGCAAGCTTTGCGCTGATTTTGAAGAGACATATTATGATTATGAGAATATGCCACTTCAGTTGGATGCTTCATCGTCACATGGTCAGATAAATGCAACAGCGCTTCTGCTGGCTCACTGCGGTATTTCGGTTGATATGGATTATGGAACTGACGGCAGCGGTACTCAGACTGACCTGGTGGCAAAGGCACTCCGTCTGTATTTCAAATATCCAAGCAATGTCGGTTCTTATGACCGTGCAAATGTGAGTGACTCAGCATGGATTGCAAAGATGAAGTCAGAGCTTGACGATGCTGCTCCGCTGGTTTACAAAGGTCATGACAAAGACGGCAACAATGGCCATGCATTTATCTGCGACGGTTACAGGGCAGATGATTTCTTCCATTTCAACTGGGGTTGGAACGGTTATGCAGACGGATGGTTCTCTGTGGATCATCTCGGTGCAGGCGGTTCGAACTACAACTACGGCCAGCAGTTTATTGTGAATGTAAGAAAGCCGCAGGGTGTTGATGATCCTATACGTGAGGCAGTTGACGAGACAGAGACAGTAAAGGTAGAAGTTATGCCAAATCCTGTTGTTGATGTCTTGAATATTTATTCAGAGTCAGAGCCAATGATGGTGACAGTGATTTCGTCGACAGGTCAAGAAGTTATCTCAACAACTGAGACTGAAATCAATGTTTCCGGTTTGGCAGACGGCGTTTATTTCGTGAAAGTCGTAACTGAGGACGGTGTAGTGACAAAGACTGTTTTGAAGAAGTAATTTTGGTTTTTCAGATATTTGGGCAGTCCCGGGGAGTTTTTCCCTGGGACTGTTTTTTATGAATTGGGGTAGTTAGTCCGCTTAGTCCGGAAAGTCCGCAAGTCCGGACTTCGCGGACTTTATATAACAAAGAATTGGGGAGAATGAGGGGAAGAGGGTGATTTATGTTCCGATTATGTTCCGTTCGTGTTCCGATTGGGGGTGCTTGGAGGAAGGAATGTGGGGTGGTGGAGAAAAATAGAGGAGGTCTCGCGGGTGGAGACCTCCTCTATTTGAATATTGGATTTAGTGTGTCGTGCGGTTAGTTGTTCTGCTCCATGGCCTGGACGATAGGGAGGTACTCGTTGAAAGTAGCCTCGAGTTCCTTCTGGAATTCAGTGTCCTGGTGGTCGCGAGCGGCGATGAGCAGGTTCTGGATAAGGCCGAAGTTCTGGCGCATTGACATTTCTGATGAGATGGCGCGGCGGAGTGCTGTAGGCATTTTGAGAAACCACTGGATGTTCTCGACGCAGTGTGCGTAGATTACGCGGTTGATTTCCTGAGCCTTGGCGATGTCGCCGATGCCGTAGTAGATTTCGGCGATGAGCGACGCACTGTAGCCGTCAGGGACTTTGGAGAGAGGAATCTCAAGCATTGCGCGGTCGGCGATGGCGCGTGCAGAGTCGAGTTTGTTCTCCTGGATGAGCGCCTGTCCGAGTTGTCCCATCA
>JAZUKZ010000044.1:0-24298 GCA_045643545.1 Candidatus Aphodosoma sp.
GGTGGATGGATGTGGTTTTGTCGGTTTTCTGTATTGTATATATAATTAATGTGTCGGTGCCTGGTGTTTTTATGTGGGGTATTTTTGTCGGTTTTTGGATGTTTTTCGGTGTGGAATGGGTTTTTTGTGTGTTTTTTGCGGCTGGAAATATTGCTGAAAAAATTATTGCGAAATTGTTTGCGTTGGAGAAAAATTATTAGTAACTTTGCAGGACTTTTCAAGGAGTAAAAATTTTATTAATTAATAAGTAACACTATGGCAAAATTTCAAGGCGCAGTGGTCGTTGATAGCGAGCGCTGCAAAGGATGTGGCTTATGCGTGAATGCGTGTCCACAGAAGGTGCTGCAGTTGTCAGCAAAAGTGAATGCCAAGGGTTATAACTATGCGGAGATGACGGCAGACGCTGAGAAATGCGTAGGTTGTGCATCATGCGGTTATGTATGCCCAGACGCAGTTATTTCAGTTTACAAAGTAACCCTCTAAAAGCAAAGGAAAATGAAAGAAGAAGCTAGATTAATGAAAGGTAATGAGGCCTTTGCTCACGCAGCTATCCGTTGCGGTGCAGATGGCTATTTTGGTTATCCTATCACTC
The DNA here is from genome assembly GCA_045643545.1 of Candidatus Aphodosoma sp. Taxonomy (GTDB): domain Bacteria; phylum Bacteroidota; class Bacteroidia; order Bacteroidales; family Paludibacteraceae; genus Aphodosoma. The sequence goes on from JAZUKZ010000044.1 coordinate 593, forward strand.
CACAGAGTGAGGTAATGGAGACCCTTCAGATTCTGAAACCATGGGAGACAACAGGTATGGTTGTTCTTCAGGCTGAGTCTGAGGTATCTGCAATCAACATGGTTTATGCAGGTGCATCTTGCGGTAAGATGGTTCTTACTTCATCGTCTTCTCCAGGCGTGTCTCTTAAGCAGGAAGGTATTTCTTACATCGCTGCAGGCGAGCTTCCTTGTCTTATCTTGAACTGTATGCGTGGAGGTCCAGGACTTGGTACTATCCAGCCTTCTCAGGCTGACTATTTCCAGTCGGTGAAGGGCGGTGGCCATGGTGACTATCATTTGATTGTTCTTGCACCATGCTCTGTTCAGGAGATGGCTGATTTCCCATCTCTCGCATTTGAGCTTGCGTTCAAATACCGCAATCCAGTTCTTATGCTTACTGACGGTGTTGTCGGTCAGATGATGGAGAAGGTTGTTCTTCCTGAGCCAAAGCCTCGCCGTACTATGGAGGAGATCGTTAAGCAGTGTCCATGGGCTACTACTGGCCGTATGGGACGTGGTCACAGCAATGTGATGACTACTTTGGAGCTTGTTCCAGAGAAGATGGAGGACCGCAATACTCTTCTTCAGGCTAAGTACAGACTTATCGAGGAGAATGAGGTTCGCGTAGAGGAGTATCATCTTGAGGATGCTGAGTATGCGATGGTTGCATTCGGTTCTACAGCCCGTATCTGTAAGTCTGCTTGCGAGATTCTTCGTGCTGAGGGTATCAAGGTCGGTGTTCTCCGTCCAATCACTCTCTTCCCATTCCCTAAGAAACAGATCAATGATCTCGCTAAGAGAGTCAAGGGCTTCTTGACTGTCGAGATGAGTGCTGGTCAGATGGTAGAGGATGTTCGCCTCGTAGTAAATGGTGCTAAACCAGTTGAGTTCTATGGCCGTCAGGGTGGTATGATTCCTACTGCTGAGGAAATCGCTGAATCATTCAAAGCTCAACTTCTTAAAAAGTAAACAACAATGACAAGAGAAGAAATAATTAAGCCTGAGAATTTAGTTTACGGCAAAACTAAAGTCTTGACAGACAATATCATGCACTATTGTCCAGGTTGCTCACATGGTGTTATCCATAAAATCATTGCCGAAGTAATCGAAGAGATGGGTATTCAGGATCAGACTGTAGGTGTTGCTCCTGTAGGTTGCTCAGTTTTCGCTTACAATTATATCGATGTTGATTTCCAGGAGGCTGCTCACGGACGTGCTCCAGCACTTGCAACTGCTATCAAGCGTCTTATGCCAGACAAGTATGTGTTCACATATCAGGGTGATGGTGACTTGGCAGCAATCGGTACTGCAGAGACAGTTCATGCCTGCAACCGTGGTGAGAACATCGTTATATTCTTCGTTAACAATGGTATCTACGGTATGACTGGCGGTCAGATGGCTCCTACAACTCTTGAGGGTATGAAGACTGCTACTTGTCCTTACGGCCGTAACACTGATCTCTATGGTTTCCCATTGCGTATCAGTGAGCTTTTGGAACGCGTTGACGGTACTTGCTATATTACTCGTCAGTCTGTTCACAAAGTGGCTAACATCCTGAAGGCTAAGAAGGCTATCCGCAAGGCATTTGAGAATTCGATGGCTGGCAAGGGTACTTCTGTCATTGAGTTTGTATCTGCTTGCAACACTGGTTGGAAGATGAATCCTATCAAGGCAAACGAGTGGATGGAAGAGCATATGTTTGCTAAATATCCTCTTGGCGACATCAAGGATACTGAGAAGAAACACTACGTAGAAAATAATATTAACGCTCGCTAAAAATCAGATTATTATGAAAAAAGAAATAGTAATAGCAGGTTTTGGTGGTCAGGGTGTGCTTTCAATGGGTAAGACATTGGCATACGCTGGTCTTTTGCAGGGCAAAGAGGTAACATGGATGCCAGCATACGGTCCAGAGCAGCGTGGTGGTACAGCAAACGTTACAGTTATCGTCAGTGACGAGCCAATCTCTTCTCCACTGCTTCAGAAATATGACATTGTTGTTGTATTGAATCAGCCTTCAATGGATAAGTTCGAGTCAAAGGTTAAGCCTGGTGGCGTACTCCTTTACGATCCAAACGGTATGACTCGTCGTCCAGAGCGCAAGGATATCCGTGTTTTCGAGGTTCCTGCGACTAAGACTGCAGAGGAAGGCGGTCAGCAGAAAGTGTTCAACATGATTGTTCTCGGCGGTTTGCTGAAGATTGATCAGGTTGTTGAAAACGATTTCGTAATGCTCGGTTTGAAGAAGTCGTTGCCAGAGCGTCACCACAACTTGTTGCCAGCTAATGAGGCTGCATTGATCAAGGGTGGCGAGATCTTGAAAGAGATTAAGTAATGAGACTATAATTAGTTGATCAAGAGGCGGAGTACGTGGTATTCCGTCTCTTTTTCAATTTTTTGGAAGCAGGGGGAAAGTTTATGTTTGCCGAAGTGGCAGTGCCATTGCCTATTTACAGGTGTTTTACGTATCGTGTGCCGTGCGGGATGGAAGTCGTGCATGGTCAGAGCGTTGTGGTGCCATTCGGAAAAACAAAGACATTGACAGGCGTAGTGGTCGGAATGTCGGAGCAGGTTGATGATGAAAGCCGTGTGAAAGACATAATTCAGCCGTTGGAATTGGTGTTCAGTGAGCGACAGGTGGAATTGTGGAAGTTTGTGGCTGATTATTATTGTGCTCCATTGGGCGAGGTTTATAAGTGTGCTGTGCCGTCGTTGCTGATTTCGAAAGATGGCGAGCCGGACAGGTATAAACCGAAAATAAAGATAGAATATTCATTAAATCCTAAATATGAAAGAGTTGAGGAACTGGAGACGTTGAAAAAAGAGTTGAATAGGGCGAAAAAACAATTGGCAGAGTTAGAACGATTTGTGGTGGAGAGAGATGCTGATGTTTTGAGTGCTGATGTGAGGCGGAATTTGGTGAAGAGAGGAGTGATTGAGAGGACAGAGAGACTCGTTTCACGAATAGACCTTGAGTCAAAACCAACGTCAGAGACACATGAACTGACAGAAAAACAAGCGATTGCGTTGCAGATGACAAAAGTGCAGTTAGAGACAAAACCAGTAGTTCTGCTGCATGGAGTGACTTCGTCCGGAAAGACTGAGATTTATCTTCAGTTGATAAAAGATGCGGTAGAGCGGGGAAAACAGGTGCTTTTCTTAGTGCCAGAGATAGCATTGACACAGCATATATATGACAGAATCAAGCAGTATTTTGGGAATAGTCTTGGCGTTTTTCATGCTCAATGTACTCAGGAAGAGAGAGTTGAGACCTATAAGCAACAATTGTCAGAGAACCCTTTTCAGGTTATGCTTGGGACTAAAGCTTCAGTTTTTCTGCCATTCAGAAATCTTGGGTTAGTGATTGTAGATGAAGAGCACGACCAAAATTACAAGCAAAGCGACCAAATCCCATATTACAATGCCAAGAACGTAGCTCTATATCTCGCGCGAATGTATGGTGCAAAAACTGTAGTCGGATCAGCAACCCCCTCGGTAGAAAGTTTTTATAATTTCAAAGCCGGGAAATATGGATATACGGCATTGAATGAACGCTTTGGCGGAGTGAAATTGCCTCAGATTCAAGTTGTTGATATGCGAGAAGAAAGGAGGCGAAAGCATGCGAAAGGGCATTTCTCGCGATTGCTGATTCAGCAGATGACTATTGCGCTCGGTCAGAAACGCCAAGTGATATTGTTTCAGAACAGGCGTGGTTTTGCGACATATGTTCAGTGCGACAAGTGCGGATATATTCCAAAGTGCCCTCACTGCGACGTTGTGTTGAATTATTCGAGAGCAGATAACTCGCTGAGTTGCAGATATTGTGGATACAAGAGGCCATTTGTTGTAACCTGTGACAGTTGCAAATGTGTGACAGTAAGTCCAAAAGGTTTCGGCGTAGAGAGACTTGAAGATGAAGTCCAGCGACTTTTCCCGGAGGCAAGAATTAAAAGAGCAGAGACGGGAAATGTAAACGAAGTGCTTAATGATTTTGAAGCACAAAAGATTGATATACTGATAGGTACGCGTGCAATAATAAAAGGAATAGATTATTCAAACGTGACGGTACTGGGTGTGATGGATGTAGATATTCTGCTGAACCATCCAGATTTCCGTGCTACGGAAGAGGCATATCAGTTGCTGATGCAAGCCGCGGGAAGAACCGGACGAAGGTTGGCTGATGGTTTTTTGATTTTGCAGACATCTCAGCCAGAGAATGAGTTTCTTGCACAGATAAAGAGAACTGGTGCTATTGATTTTTATAACCAGCAGATGGAAGAAAGACAACTTTTCATGTATCCTCCGTATTGCAGATTGATAAAAGTTGTGTTGAAACATGCTGATAGTCAGTATTGTGATGCCGCGGGACAATATCTGGTGGATGGTTTGAAAGAGTTCCAAAATATAGATGTGAACGGACCGATAGAGCCTCAGGTGGGACGAGTGGGAAATGTTTATGTGAGAGAAATATATGTGAAGTTGCTTCAAGATGCTGCAATACAGAGAGTTAAGTGTAGATTGATGGGTCTGGTGAATGCTTTGAGAACATCAAAAGGTTACAATATTGGCAGCTATGCGATAGATGTGGACCCTATATAATATATAATGTGTATGAGAATAAGACTGGTACTATTGTTGTTGGCCATGACTGCTGTTTTGCAGGCACAAGTGATTTACCGTCAGGATTTTGGCGGCAACAAGCCCACTGATGACAGTATCAGCACCGTGATTTTCAAAGACTGCAAATACCGCCAAGTGTTCAATAACGATGACGGTTCGGAGTGCGGAACTTTCTCAATCAGAAAAAAAGCCTTCTACAATGGCACCAAGTCGGCGTATTTGAAGGGAACACCGTCTCAATGGTATGCTCAAGACGACCATACTTATCCTAAAGATTATACCAGAGGATATTTTCTTCAGGTTGATGGCTCGCTTGAGAACGATATTTTCTATATGATGAAGGTAAATGGTTTGCATCCAGGCGATTCTATTGAAATTTCGTTTTGGGTGACCAATATTTACACATCTTATCAGAAATATTTTTTTGAGGAGAAACATTGGCCGGTGGCTATGCCGGACATCGATGTGATAGTGCTGAACAAGCCCAATCTTGAAAGCGAGATAGGAAGATTCAGGATGGGTCCTGTGCCATTCAGCGAGCGCCTCAGGGGACATACCGATTATGAGTGCTCGAATGACTGGATAAATTACAAATTCCGGATGCGCTTGCCTGCCCAGACGACTGTGCTTTATATCGGTTTGGGAAACAGGCAGACCGGTTCGCCGGGCAATGATTTCGGTATTGACGATATATCAGTGAGAGTGATAAAGAGCGGAAAATAAGATTTTTTATTTTTTGAAATTATTGTTTGGGTTCTCAGTCCCACTTTTTATTCTCTCTCTTATGGAAAGCGTTAGTTTCATGGTTTCATAGTTTCAGTTGAAACTTCTTGAAACTTTCTTATCGTTTATCGATAAATTTAGGGGGTTGTAAGTTGCTGATTCTCAATCCATGGTTCGATGGAGGCTCGTATGGGCGATGTTTGGCAGAGGATAGAGCGTTGGTGTGGGGTAAGTATTGGATAATCAGTGGGTTGGAATGATTTTGAGTTTTTTGTGAAATTAGGTGCGGGTTGTGAGGGGAAAATGAAGAATTTTTTGTAACTTTGCACCCCGAAAAAATGGAATAAAAGAGATATGTTTGAATCATTGAGCGAACGCCTTGAGAGGTCGTTCAAAATACTGAAAGGCGAGGGTAAGATTACCGAGATCAATGTTGCCGAGACTCTGAAAGATGTGAGGAAGGCTTTGCTTGACGCCGATGTCAATTACAAGGTGGCCAAGACTTTCACTGACGAGGTGAAAGAGAAGGCTTTGGGTCAGAATGTTCTTCTGTCGGTGAAGCCGCAGGAGATGATGGTGAAGATTGTGCATGATGAGTTGGCGCGTCTGATGGGCGGCGAGAATGTCGGGATCAACATCAAGGGTCAGGGTTCGAAGCCTGCGGTGATTCTGATGTCTGGTCTTCAGGGTTCTGGTAAGACTACTTTCTCGGGTAAGCTGGCGAACATGCTGAAGTCGAAGCAGGGGAAGAATCTTTTGCTGGTGGCTTGCGATGTTTACAGACCTGCGGCTATTGACCAGCTGAAGGTGCTCGGGGAGCAGATCGGTGTGCCTGTTTATGCTGAGCCTGAGGTGAAGGATCCTGTGAGGATTGCGAGGAATGCGATTGAGCATGCGCAGCAGACTGGTAAGGATGTTGTGATTATAGATACTGCCGGCCGTCTGGCTGTGGATGAGCAGATGATGCAGGAGATTGCTGCGATCAAGGCTGCGATCAATCCGCAGGAGGTGCTTTTCGTGGTTGACTCGATGACTGGTCAGGATGCTGTGAATACGGCGAAGGAGTTCAATGAGAGGCTTGATTTTACGGGTGTTGTTCTGACGAAGCTGGATGGTGATACCCGCGGCGGTGCTGCTCTTTCGATTCGCTCGGTGGTGCAGAAGCCTATCAAGTTTGTGGGTACGGGTGAGAAGATGGAGGCGATTGATGTGTTCTATCCTGCCCGTATGGCGGACCGTATCCTGGGTATGGGTGATATTGTGTCGCTCGTTGAGAAGGCTCAGGAGCAGTATGACGAGGAGGAGGCGAGAAGGCTTTCGCGCAAGATTGCGAAGAATCAGTTTGATTTTGATGATTTCTATAAGCAGATTCAGCAGATCAAGAAGATGGGTAACATCAAGGATCTGGCTGCGATGATCCCTGGAGTGGGAAAGGCTATCAAGGATGTTGATATTGACGATAATTCGTTCAAGGGTATTGAGGCGATTATTCAGTCGATGACTCCTGAGGAGAGGGCGAATCCGTCGTTGCTGAATGGTTCGAGGAAGAATAGGATTTCGAAGGGCTCTGGTCGTTCTATCGTGGAAATCAACAGGTTAATAAAGCAGTTTACTGATATGCAGAAGATGATGAGGATGGTCCAGAATGGGGGTATGAAAAAAATGATGCGTAGGAAGTAAACTTTGTTGGTTTATTATTTGGATTATTGAAAAATAGTGTGTAAATTTGCAGTCGGATTTTGGGGGCTTGCTTTTTGGCTCTGAAAGTACTGAACTAAGTGGATAACAACGGGTTATGGTTAATGCTGAAGATTATTCTGTGCAGGTGTTGGGTTTGAAAAATGGTCATCAGGAGATGCGTTTCAAGCTTGGTGACTCGTTTTTTGAGGCTTTTGAGGGTGATGAGATCAATGGCGGAGATGTTGATGCTGTTGTTGAGATTGAGAAGAGCGGAGTTCAGTCTGATTTTAGAGTAAGTGTCAGTGGGGTGGTTAAGACGGTGTGTGACAGATGCTTGGAGTCTCTGGATGTTGAGATTGAGAATTCTGAGGAGTTTGCGGTGAGGGTTGGCGAGACGGCTTGTATGGATGATGATGAGTTGGTTGTGCTGTCGGAGCATGATGCTGTGCTTGACCTTTCGTCGAGGCTTTTTGAGATGTGTGTTGTGGCGCTGCCTACCGTGAGGGTTCACGAGGACGGCAAGTGCAATGAGGAGATGGTGAGGATTCTTGAGGCTCATGCTCCAAATTCCGGGAATGAAGAAAATACAAGTGACCCCAGGTGGGACGCTTTGAAAAATATATCTACAAAATAATTTAATTTAGTTTTAAAATGGCACATCCTAAACGAAAACATTCGAAACAACGTACTGCGAAGCGTCGTACTCATGACGTAGCAGTAGCTCCTACGCTTGCCGTTTGCTCAAATTGTGGTGCATTGCACATCTATCACACTGTATGCCCTGAGTGTGGCTACTATCGTGGTAAACTGGCTATCGAGAAAAAGGATGCAAACGAAGCTTAATCAGTTTCGTCTAGAAAGCAAAAGGGGACACGTTGATTGCGTGTCCCCTTATTTTTTTGTGTAGTCAGTAGAATTTGCAGGGGGCGTAGAAGGCGTCTTTCTCGTGGGTTATGGTGAAGTCGCCGTCAGCGTTTTGCTGGCAGATTATGGAGTCGAAGCGGACTCCGTCGTTTGGGAGGTGCTTGTCGGCGTAGGCGTATCCGGCGGATGTGATGTTGGCGATTTTCTTGCGGTTGATGGCCCAGGAGCCATCGAAAACGGGGTTTACAGAGCGTGTTTTGACTTCGACCACGACGATTGTGTTTTGCTCGCGGGCGATGATGTCGATTTCCTTGTGGTGGTAGCGGTAATTGCGTTCAAGGATGACGTAGCCTTGTTTTATGAGGTAGTCGCAGGCGAGATTTTCGCCGATTTTACCGAGATTTTGGTTGTGTGTGGCGCTTGGGGAGGTAGGCATTTTCTGGCTTTTTGTGTTATAGTTCGATTCGGAAAGTTGTTCCGACTCCTATTTCTGACTGTTTGACGAATATTTTGCCGTGGTGGTATTCCTCGATGATTCGCTTGGCAAGCGACAGTCCGAGGCCCCAGCCGCTTTTCTTGGTGGTGAAGCCTGGTTTGAAGATGCTGTTGAAGTTGATTTTTTCGATTCCCTTGCCGGAGTCGTTGATTTCGATGACGATGGCGTCTTCGGAGTTTTCCATGTTTACCGTGATTCTGCCTTCGCCATTCATGGCGTCAACGGCGTTTTTGCAAAGGTTCTCTATGACCCACTGAAGCAATGGCTCGCAGATAAGAGCCTCGCTGCGAGTAAGATTGTTAATTATTTTGTATTCAATGCGTTGCGATGTTCTGCCTTTCATGTAGTTGATGCCTGAGATGACGACGGCGCTGATGTCGTGAGTCTCAAGTTTAGGCTTGCTGCCGATTTTAGAGAAGCGGTCGGCTATGATTTTTAGTCGGTCGATATCCTTGCCCATCTCGTTGACAGTGGTACTTGGAGCTGTGTCCTTTAGAATCTCCTGCCATGCAGCGAGGGATGATATTGGGGTGCCGAGCTGGTGGGCGGTTTCTTTGGAAAGTCCAACCCAGACCTTGTCTTGCTCATGCCGTTTCTCGTAACTGAAAAACCAAAGCAAAAGTCCAAGAAAAAGGACGATGAGAATCATCTGCATGATTGGAAAGTAAGATAACTGGTTGAGAATACGAGAGTTGCCGAAATAGACATATTGTTCCTCGGTTTCAGATATTTTGATGATGATTGGAGCTCTGATTTGCTTGATTTTCTTTAGCTCGTGTTTGAAATACTTCTTTTCCTGACCTTCGGCGATGTCAAAGTTCCTGTAAGTGATGATGTTATCGTATTTGTCAACCACGACAACCGGAATGTTGCTGTTTTGCTCGATGATATTGAATGCCAAGTCGCTGTATTCCTCGTTTGAGATTTGCTCGGTCGCTTCAGCCCAAATGCGGATGTTCTGTTCCTCCTCAGCGGCGATGTTTTTTGCCACTGAGTTGGTGAAAAACAGCGAAAACAACACGATGGCCAGCACTCCGACCACCACGATGATGCGCTTCCAGTTGAAGTCTCTAAAGTTCATTGCCTGTATTTTCCTTCTCCTATATCGTTGCGGATTGAGAGATAGTTCTGGTATCTTGACAACGCGATTCTGTGTTCGTTAACAGCTTGAAGTACAGCACATTCAGGCTCGTTTGTGTGAGAACAGTCGGAGAATCGGCATTTTGCTGATTCTTTGAAAATCTCAGGGAAATAGTGGCTGATCTCGCTTGGTTCCATGTTGACCATGCCAAATCCTTTAATTCCCGGAGTATCAATGATATAACCATCGCTGAAATGGTACATCTGACTAAAAGTCGTGGTGTGCATACCCTTGTGATGAGAAGCTGAAATGGCGCCAGTCTTTGTCTCTGCCTCAGGTACTAATCTATTGATAATGGTGCTTTTGCCAACGCCTGAATTTCCGGAAAAGAGAGAAATCTTGCCTTTTAGCAGATTCTCGAGAGATGAAAAGTCTGAGGAAGCGTCGTTTGCTACGATTCTCAATGATTTGTAGCCTATGCTGTTATAGAGATACTCTATGTTGTTCAGCAGTTCAATATCCTCATTATCAAGTAAATCTACTTTGTTGAAAACAAGCACTGTAGGGATTCGATATGCCTCTGCAGATGCCAAAAAACGATCAATGAACCCAAGATCTGTCTCGGGTTCATGGACCGTTATTACTAAAATTGCCTGGTCGATATTGGCTCCGATGATATGCAGCTGCTTGCTGAGATTTGTTGGACGGCGGACTATATAGTTCTGTCTGTCATATAGTTGCGTGATAAATCCACTCTCGGGATCAAACTCAACCCAATCGCCGACGGTCAGCGGATTGGTGCTTTTTATTCCCTTGATGCGGAAATTGCCTTTGATAATGCCCGTGTAATTCTTGCCTTCGCTGCAAATTTCGTAATTGATGCTTCCTGTTTTAACAATCAATCCCTTCATTAGATTGTCATTATCTCCTTTTCCTTGGCAGCAAGCATTTCATCAACCTTCTTGATGTAGGTGTCATGTATTTTCTGAGCCTCAGCCTCGCCGTCCTTCTCAACATCCTCAGACATACCGTTTTTAACCTCTTTCTTGAGCTTGTCGATAGCCTCGCGGCGTGCGTTTCGGATAGAAACCTTAGCCTCCTCGCCAGCTTCGTTGGCTTGTTTTACGAGCAAACGGCGGCGCTCCTCAGTGACAGGAGGGAAACAGAGACGTATTACCTCGCCATTGTTCATAGGTGTAATTCCAATTTCAGAATTCAGCAGGGCGCGCTCGATAGGAGCAAGCATGTTTTTCTCCCAAGGTTGAATCTGGATGGTTTTTGCATCAGGAACAGAAACATTGGCAACATTTGCGATTGGAGACATGGTGCCATAGTAATCAATGCGTACGGAGTCGATGATTCTGGCCGATGCTTTGCCTGCGCGGATGTGAGCCAAAGTGTCATCAAGGAATAAAATTGCTCCTTCCATACTGTCTGAAGCACTGTCAATTAAAGGTTTAACTCTTTCGTCCATATAAATTACAATTTATTATTTGCGCTACAAAGGTAAAAATAATTCTTCATACTGCAAAAAAAATCGCCAATAAATTTGCTGACCTCGTCAAAAAATAGTAATTTTGCAGTCAAAATTGGTAAATGACATGTTAAGGTATCTAAGAATTGTGTTACAAATCGTTTCGATAGCGGTTTTAACTTTGCTTTTTCTGGATTTCACTGGTACAATTCAGCCGATATTCGGTTGGCTTGCGAAAATTCAGTTGTTTCCAGCCATCTTGGCCATGAATTTTGTAGTTGTGGTGCTGATGCTGCTTTTGACATTTGTTTTTGGTCGTCTTTATTGCTCAATAATTTGTCCTGTTGGCATCATGCAGGACATTTTCAGTTGGTTGGGGTTAAAGGCGCGTCGTAATCATTTCAATTACAAGCGAGAGAATCGTTGGCTCCGTTTTGTGGTTTTGGTTATATTTGTTGCCTTGATGGTTACTGGTTTTGCTTCGTTTGCGGCAATTATTGAACCATACAGTGCTTTCGGAAGGATTGCGAACAACTTGTTGGCACCTATATATAAATGTGTGAATAATTTGTTGGCTTCGTACGCTGAGGCTCATGATTCATACGCCTTCTATAACGTAGACAATAGGGTGGCGTCATGGATAGTCTTTGATGTTGCGGCTGTGACTTTAGTCGTTCTTGCAGTGTTGTCGTTCTTCTTCGGAAGATGGTGGTGCTCAAATATTTGTCCTGTTGGCTCCGTTTTGTCTCTTGTATCGCGATTCTCGCTGTTCAGACCTGTTATCGACACTGCAAAGTGCAATGGTTGCCATTTGTGCGCGCGTCGTTGTAAGGCTTCCTGCATAAATCCTGAAGAGCATACAGTGGACATGTCAAATTGCGTGGTTTGCTTCGACTGCGTCAAAAATTGCCGTCAGGGTGCCATCAAGTATAGATTGCACGACTTTGGATCTAAAAAAACAGAGGATGTTGTTGATAAATCAAGAAGAAATTTTGTAATAGGTTCAGTGGCAGTTGGTTCCACTCTTGCTGTAGATGCTGTTGCAAAGACTGTTGATGGCGGTTTGACAATACTTGAGGATAAAATTGCTCCTATACGAGCAGAAAAGCTTTGTCCTGCTGGTTCTTGGTCTGTTGAGCATTTTGAGCAGCATTGCACTGCTTGTCAGCTTTGTGTGTCAAATTGTCCAAATGGCGTCCTTCGTCCTTCGTCTGGTATTGAGTCATTTATGCAACCTGAGATGAGTTATGAGGTTGGATATTGCCGTCCTGAGTGTACCCGGTGCTCAAACGTATGTCCTACTGGAGCAATAAAGCCTATCACACGTGTCGAGAAATCATCCATCCAGATAGGTCATGCCGTATGGATCCCAGATAATTGTGTCGTTAATCGTGATGGAGTTTCATGCGGAAATTGTGCTCGTCATTGTCCGTCAGGAGCAATAATCATGGTTCCTCAGGGCAATCTTAAGGTGCCGTCAGTAAATACCGAAAGGTGCATTGGTTGTGGAGCGTGCGAGAATTTGTGTCCATCCCGTCCATTCAGCGCTATCTATGTTGAAGGCCATAAAGACCATAGAATTATCTAATTCAATGAATTATGAAAAGAAGAGATTTCCTTAAGACTTTGTCTGTAGCGGCAGCTGTAACTGTCAGTTGCAAGAATGAGATTGATGAGATTGATACTGAGTCAGTAGTGCTTGGCGAGATTCCAACTGATAAGATGGAATACCGAACTAATCCGTCAACTGGCGATAAGGTTTCACTGCTTGGATTTGGTGCTATGCGACTCCCGACCATATATGGCGGATCGGCTGGTGATTCCAAAGATGAGATTAACCAGAAACGTGTGAATGAGATGGTGGACTTTGCTATGGCTCACGGAGTTAACTATTATGATACATCACCTGCCTATTGTCGTGGTTTTTCCGAGGCAGCGATGGGCGAGGCGCTTTCTCGTCACGATCGCAGTAAGTTCTTTGTTGCTACGAAACTTTCGAATTTTGCACCAGAGACTTGGTCTCGCGAGGCTTCCATTGCTATGTATCTCCGTTCGTTCAAGAACCTTCGTGTTGATTATATTGACTATATGCTCCTGCATGCTGTAGGTCTTGATCAAGCGGAACTTACAGGTATGGATGTTCTTAACAAAAGATATATTGACAATGGGGTACTTGATTTCTTGGTCAATGAACGCAAAGAGGGTAGGATACGTAACCTAGGTTTCTCATATCATGGTGATATTAAGGTATTTGACTATCTTCTTTCTCTTCATGATGAGATTCATTGGGACTTTGTTCAGATTCAGATGAACTATGTTGATTGGCATCATGCAAAGGAGGTTGAGCCTCGCAATACAAATGCTGAGGAACTTTATGGTAAGCTTGATGCCCTCGGCATTCCGATTGTTATAATGGAACCTCTTCTCGGTGGCCAGTTGGCTTCTGTGAATGACCACATTGTAGAAGAATTCAAGTCTCGTCGTCCACAGCAGAGCGTTGCATCCTGGGCATTCCGCTTTGCAGGATCGTTCCCTCGTATCCTTACGGTCCTCAGTGGAATGACATACATGGATCATCTTCAGGATAATCTTCGTACCTATTGTCCATTTGAACCATGCACTGATGAGGAATTTGAATTGCTTGAGAGAGTGGCTAAAATCTATCTTGATTATCCTATAATTCCTTGTACGTCATGCAAATACTGCATGCCATGTCCTTATGGATTGGATATTCCGACCATCTTTGCCCACTATAATAAAATGGTCAATTCTGGTAATGTTGTAGCCTCTTCTGCTGATCCAGAATACGATAAGGCGCGTCGTGCGTTCTTGATTGGTTATGACCGTTCTGTGCCAGGAATGCGTCAGGCCAACCACTGCATTGGTTGTGGCGAGTGTGTCTCTCATTGCCCTCAAAAAATAAAAATTCCTGCAAAAATGCAGAAAATTGATGCCTATGTTGAGGCTCTAAAACAAGAAATAGAGTTTTGAATAAAGCTAAAGCATATCTCAAATCCATGCGACTCCGCACCTTGCCGCTATCTCTTGCCGGCATAATTGTCGGGGTCGCTGTTTCTGTACCGGAATTTGGTTTCCGTCCATTGCTTGTGCTCTCATTAGTGTTCACAACCATTGCGTTGCAGGTGCTTTCAAACCTTTCTAATGAGCTTGGAGATGCTCTTCATGGTACTGATTCTGCAACTGAACGGCAAGGAATGCATTATTCCATAATGGACGGTGAATTGACAATTACAGAGATGAAACGTCTTATCGCAATAGTCGCCGTCCTTTGTTGCGTCTTTGGCACTGCCATGATTTACCTCGCATTCGGAACCCTTTTCTCGATGAAATCGTTGTTTTTCTTTCTTCTTGGAGCATTAGCCATAGTAGCGGCAATGCGATACACATTAGGCAAGAATCCTTACGGGTACCGCGGGCATGGTGATTTCTTTGTCTTTGTGTTCTTCGGTTTGGCTACTGTTTGTGGCTCTTATTTAATTTGTTCTGATTCGTTCTCTGAACCTTTGGTTTTTCTTCCTGCGGCAGCCATCGGCTGCTTCAGCATGGGAGTATTGAATGTAAACAATATACGTGATATGAAAACAGATGCGGCCACTCGCGTTACCATGGCTATCCGCCTTGGTGCTCGCCGTGCCCGCATCTATCAGTTGCTGCTTATCCTTTTCGGATGGTTGTTTATGCTTGTTTTTTCAATCTTGTATCTGCAAAAATCGTCCATTTCATCGGCGTGGCTTCTGATTTTTGTGATAACTCTTCCGCTTTTTGTCATTCATTTGCGAGGAGTGTTCAGTCGTACTGACAAAGAACTTGACCCTATGCTGCCTCTGTTGGTAATGTCCACTTTCCTTCTTTCAATTCTTTTCGCCATCGGCATCTGCCTCTAAAGTCAACGGATCATCAATATCGATGTAGTCTTTTGTCTTGATTCTGCTGTCTCCTTTGGCGCCGAGATCAACTAATTGTCTTGCCGAAGTGCAGATACTGCGGCCCGTATTTCCGAGTTGAATTTTTCCGTTCTCGTAGTTCTCCTGAACTTTAGCCAGGGTTGTCCCTATTTTCTCGTAGTTTTCACAGAAAATTGCGACTCTTTTGACCATTTCATCGGCGATTTTGAAAATCTCTTTGTGGTTTTCGGCTTGCCTAATCAGCGTCCAGTTCAGCTTTATTATCCTCAGTGCTGCATAGAGTGTCTGTTCGTCGACGATATACACATTTTTGTCCATTGCCCAGCGCCAGAGTGTAGGTTCTTCGTTCAGTGCACACAACAACGCTGCAGAGTGAGGCACAAACATCATCACGTAGTCCATCGTGGTATGTGGCTCTTTCACCCATCTTGTGTAATCTTTCTTGCTCAACTCCTCAACATGGCTCTTGAGGCTCTGAATATGGCTTTTCATGAATTTATCGCGCAATTCATCATCTTCAGCATTCACATAATCAATAAAAGCAGTCATTGATACTTTCGAGTCAATAATCACATCGCGTCTATTGTCTATGTGCAGCAACAGGTCGGGACGAAGATTCTCTCCATTCTCACCTTTGAAATTTGTTTGTTCCTCAAAATCAATTCCTCGTCTCAGCCCCTGTGATTCCAGTAATTCGCTCAGTACTTTCTCTCCCCAGTCGCCCTGGATTTTTGACTTATGCTTCATTGCGTTTGCCAGTTCCTCGGCACTCTTTTTCGCATTTTCAGTCTGTTTCTCAAGGCTTTGGAGATTCTCTTTCATTGCAGCAGCAATCGCCGTTCTGTCTTTGTCGCTCTCATCAATGCTTTTTTTCAAGTCCTCAACCATTTTGTTCACCGGAGCCACAATATCTTTGATGGACTCTTGACTGGAACTTTTGAACTGCTCTTCGCGTTCTCTCAGCATTTCAAGCGTCGTGTTTTTAATCTGTGATCTCAGATTTTCCACGGTTTCATCGAAGATTTTCTTCTGACTCTCCAGAGCCTCATTGTGTCTGCGCTCCATCTCGTCATAACTTTTCCTATGCTGCTCTACAAGTCCTTCTTTCTGCTTTTCCAACTCTTCGGCAGCGCGTTTCTCTGCTTTCTCCAAATCTTCTTTCGCATGTCTCAGATCGCTGGCCAGTTCTGCCTCTTTTGCAGCATGCTCCAGTTCCGAATTCTTCACTTTGTTCCTCATGGCAAAAAACACAATTGCCACCGCTCCCAACAATGCCGTAGCCACGGCTGTCATAATATACATTCCCATATTTCTGTTAAGATTTAATTCCCGATGAAACCGTTGATTTTTTCATCTGCAAAAGTACATTATTATTTTTACATGACCAAATATTTGCTCATTAAAAAATAAAATACTACCTTTGTAGCCCATATAAAAAATGGGCACTGCTCGCGGCAGCACCCACATTATTAAATAATAGATTTTCTTTTACTCTTTGCAGCAGCATTTGCACTCGCTCATCAGGCACTTGTAAACAAGTCCTGCGAGGCCTGCGCCTACCAATGGAGCCACGATAAAGAGCCAGAGCTGTGGCATTGCCAAAGCGTTCTCGCTGAAGATTGCCTGCGAGAGTGAACGGGCAGGGTTAACGCTTGTGTTGGTCAAAGGAATACTTATCAAGTGAATCAGCGTCAGTGTCAGACCGATTGCCAGACCGCCGAACTTGCCGTTCTCATGGCATCCGTCCGTTACTCCGAGAATCACTACGAGGAATACAAATGTGAGCACTGCCTCAATTGCGAAAGCACCCCACATGCCTACCTGGTGGTAACCCTCTGCTCCGACAAAAGCATCGCCGAATCCGTTGGCTGCAAATGTACCGATCTCCATACAAGCTGATTTCGCTACTCCAAAAAGAACGGCAGCAGCTGCAATCGCACCAACGCACTGAGCAACCCAGTAAAGAAGCATCTCTGTGCAAGACATGCGGCCGTTAGCCCATACGCCGAACGATACGGCTGGATTCAGATGAGCCCCTGAAATATGACCGATGCCATATGCCATAGCCACAACTGTCAGACCAAAAGCAAGTGAAACACCAAGGAAACCTACGCTGCCACCAGCAAAAATAGCTGTTCCGCAGCCACCAAGCACCAGCACGAATGTACCAAGACACTCTGCTGCAAGTTTGTTGCAAATTTTCATAATAATAAAATTTAAAATGTTTACGCTGCAAATATACGGATTTTCTCCCAAACCGACAACATTATTCCAAAAAATTAACTAACAACCTCAAATTAGGCCGCTCCGTAACATTGCCGTAACATTGCCGAGCCCCAAAGCAGCAAAAAAACTTTCAGAAACCGGTAATTTTTCATCCGCCCAATTCGTCTAACCAGTAAAAACCAAAACAAAATAAATGGAAAAAGAATTCGAAAAAATCGTCCGCGAGCACAAAAGCACCATCTACACGGTCTGCTATATGTTCTCCAAAGACTATGATGAGGTGTCCGACCTTTTCCAGGAAACGCTCATCAACCTCTGGAAAGGCTTCCAGTCCTTCCGTGGCGACTCAAAAGTGGAGACCTGGATTTACCGTGTCGCTCTCAACACCTGCCTCTCCGCCGAACGCTCTAAAAAACGCTGTGGCGAGCAGGTCCCTCTCGAAATGGCATCCAACTTCTTCGAGGACAATGACTCCGACACCCGCCAGGTCCAAATCCTTCACGACCGAATCAACACTCTCGGCGTCATCGACCGCGCTATCATATTAATGTGGCTCGAGGGCATGAGTTACGATGAAATCGGCGCAATCATCGGCATCACGGCAAACAATGTGTCCGTCAAACTGGTTCGAATCAAACAACAGTTATTAACTATAGTAGAAAATAATATGGAAGAAAACACAAACCTCGAAGAGATGCGCGAGCAACTCTCGATCCTGAAGCAGAAACTCAATAATGAGCAGATTATAAACGAACGGCTCCTCCGCGAATCATGCCGCAGCAAGGCCTCCACTTTCCGTCACTCCATCATCCTCACGGTAGTCAGTGCTGTTTTTGTGATAATCATGGTCTTTGTCTCATTCCGCCCGTTATTGGGCTTCTCATGGCCGTTCTGCATAGCCACAATCGTAATGATGATTTTCTGTGTCTTCATGACTTACTGGGACCACAGGAATGTCGGCGAGGACTCTTTCAACGGCGACCTTCTCACCGCAGCGCAGAATGTCCGTGACCTCCGCCGCCGCTACCAGAAATGGCTCTATGTCGCAATTCCGATGATAATCGTCTGGTATAGTTGGATGGTTTGGGAAATGTGGGGAATTTGCCCTGACCGTATTACATTCTACATCATGGTTGTCTCAACCTTCATCGGCGGAGTTGTCGGCGGCATCATCGGCAATGTCATGCGCCGCAAGGTTATCCGTGTATGCAATGACATCATCAGCCAGATCGAAGCCCAGTAAAAATGCAAAAAGGGACGGATTCATCGGGAAATCCGTCCTTTTTTTATGTCAAAAATCAAATCTTTAGTGCCAGCCTCTCATCATCTCCTCCGCACTCATCCTTCTCTTTCCGGCTGCCTGCACTTCGTCAAGCCAAAGATATCCGTCGCTGCAGGCCACTTTCAGCATTTTCTTGCCATCGGTCACAATCTCGCCGGCATTCTCTTTCACCTGGCACTTCTCCACATGGGTTCTGAAAACCTTCAGCGGCGCCCAGTCTCTGAAGATCATCCATGCCCCTGGGTATGGCGATAGTCCCCTGACTTTGTTGTGGACTTTCTCCACGCTCATCGCGAAATCCAGTTCACATGTCTCTTTGAAAATCTTAGGTGCGGGTTTCTCTGCCAACTCTGGCTGTTTTTTCAACTGGTAATTGCCAAAAGCAACGGTTTCAACGGTCTTCACCACGAGTTCGCCGCCCAAAACCATCAGTCTGTCATGCACGTCTCCAACATTGTCTTCGTCGCGGATCTCAACCTCCTCCTGCATTATTATATCGCCGGTGTCAATCTCGTGCTGAAGGAAGAATGTGGTTATTCCGGTCCTTTTCTCTCCGTTTATCACCGCCCAGTTTATTGGCGCTGCGCCTCTGTACTCAGGCAGCAGCGATGCATGGAGGTTGAAGGTTCCCATCTTAGGCATGCCCCAAACCACTTCAGGCAGCATTCTGAATGCCACTACAATCTGCAGGTCGGCTTTGTAAGACCTCAACTGCTCAAGCCAAGCCTCGTCTTTGAGTTTCTCTGGCTGTAGCACTGGCAGTCCAGCACTGAGTGCATACTCTTTCACTGCTGACATCTGCAGATGATGTCCTCTTCCAGCAGGCTTGTCAGGCATGGTGACTACTGCCACTACGTTATATCCGCCCTCAACAAGCTTTTTCAACGGTTCCACCGCAAAATCGGGTGTCCCAATATACACGATTCTTATCTTTTTGCTCTCCATTTTCAAAAACGTTTGTCCATTCCCCAGTAAAGTCTCTCTTTCAATGTCTTGAAGAATGAATGGCCTTTCATTCTTATAATGTGTACGTTGAATGGCGCTCTCTCCACTTTCAGTCCTATCTTGCAGTTCATCATGCAGCTGTCCCCGTCACACGAAACCATGTACCTTCCGCTTCGGCTGCTGGTCTTGAGTTCTATCACAAAATCGTCAGGGATGACTAATGGTCTGTCATTCAGCGAGTGGGATGCTGCTGGTGCGATAATCAGGTTGTGGCTGTCAGGCATGAGTATTGGTCCGCCGACGCTCAATGAGTAAGCCGTAGACCCCGTAGGAGTCGCAATAATCAGTCCGTCAGCGTGATATGTGTTCAAATCTTCGCCATTGAGTTTTGTCTCTATGTTTATCATCGATGAGATGTCCTGTTTGTGGACGGTCAACTCGTTGAGTGAATAGAACACCCGGCCGTCGCTTGAGGTGGTCTTGAGCACAATCCTGTCATCGGTCACGAAATCTTTCTTGAGCAATATCTTGTCGAGATTGTCAAGGGCATTGCTGTTCACATCGGCAAGGAAACCCAAATGACCGAAATTGATGCCGAGAATAGGTGTTTCCATCGCGCCGATCTTGCCTGCTGTCCTCAGCAATGTGCCGTCGCCGCCGAAACTCAGGGCAATGTCTCCGCTTTCCGGCTTGTCAAACATCTCTATTGTCTTTGTGTCAATCCCCCACAGGTTTGCAAGCATCTCTCCGAACTCTCTCTCGAAACTCAATTCGGCACCTCCTTCTATCAGCCTGTCAAACAGCACTTTGACTTGATTCGGAAACTCTCTTTTATAAGTATTGCCAAAAACTAATATTTTCATAAAAACTTTTTTGATTAAATAATCTCTAAACAAAAACTTTTTAGTAAATTTGCTGCAAATTTACAATAAATATTTCAATAAGCCACTATAATGACACGATTAAGTGTAAACGTTAACAAAATTGCTACTCTCCGAAACGCCCGTGGCGGCAATAACCCAGACGTTGTAGCTACTGCTCTTAAATGCGAACAGTTTGGTGCACAGGGAATTACAGTACATCCTCGTCCCGATGAGCGCCACATTACCCGTCAGGACGTCTTTGACCTCCGTCCTCGCGTTACAACAGAATTTAACATTGAGGGAAACCCTGACGACCGATTCATCGACATCGTGAAATCTGTCCGTCCGCATCAGGTTACGCTTGTTCCCGACGCTCCCGACCAGCTGACTTCTAATGCCGGCTGGAATTGCATCGCCAACCAGGCTCATCTCCGCGAGTTGGTTGACCTCTTCCACGAAAGCAAAATCCGCGTCTCAATCTTCGTCGGTACCGACATCGAGAACATCCGTGCCGCTGCCCAGACCGGCGCCGATAGGGTAGAACTCTACACCGAGCCTTACGCCCGCCTTTACAGCGTCAACCGTTCCATGGCTGTCGAGCCATTCGTCGCCGCTTCCCGTGAGGCGCACCGCCTCGGCCTCGGCGTAAATGCCGGACACGACCTCTCCCTCGAGAACCTGAAGTATTTCCACGAGATGGTTCCCTTCTTCGACGAGGTTTCCATCGGCCACGCGCTCATCTGCGACGCCCTTTTCCTCGGCCTTGAGGAAACAATCCGCCGCTACCGTGAATGTCTCAGATAATAATTAAATCTTAATAATATGTTGTTACAAATCGACACTGCGGCCGCAATGGCCGAAACTATCGCTCAGGAGGCTGAGCCTGCAAAAGAACTCTCTCTTATCGAAATGTGCGTCAGCGGAGGCCCAATCATGATCGTCTTGGGTGCGCTCCTCATCCTGGCAATCTACATCTTCGTCGAGCGAATGATTGTTTTCCATAAAGCATCACGCGAGGACGTGAACTTTATGAACCGCATCAAAGATTACATGCACGAGGGCAAAATCGACGCCGCCGTCACCCTCTGCCGTAATACCGACTCCCCATCATCACGAATGATCGAAAAAGGCCTCTCCCGCCTCGGCCGTCCAATGAGTGACGTACTCGTTGCAATTGAAAACGTCGGAAATATCGAGATCGCAACCCTCGAGAAAGGCCTCTCATTCATGGCCACAATCGCCGGCGGCGGCCCAATGATCGGCTTCCTCGGCACAGTAATCGGTATGGTCCAGGCATTCTTCAACATGGAGCAGGCTGGCGGCAACACCATCAACCTCTCAATGCTCTCCGGCGGCATCTACACCGCTATGGTCACCACAGTTGCCGGCCTCATCGTCGGAGTCATCGCATTCTTCGGCTACAACTACCTCGTCACACGACTCGACACAGTAATGCGCCAGCTCGAAATGCGCTCAATGGACTTCCTCGACCTGCTTAACGAACCATCAAACTGCTAAAATATGGCACTCAAAAAACGTAACAAGACATCTGCAGAATTCTCGATGTCCTCAATGACCGACATCATATTCCTGCTCCTGCTCTTCTTCATGGTCGCATCAACCATGTCCGCCCCTAACGACATGCGCATCAACCTCCCTCAGAGCTCCGCGAAAACCGCTACCAAAGCCCACATCGTCCGCGTAGCCCTCACAGCCGAAGGCGAATGCAGCGTTGCCGACAATGGCGAAGCAGCAATGCCTATCCAGTTCGACGACCTCCCCTCATACCTCCAGGGAATCTACGCAGCCGACACAGCAGCATACGTAGCACTCTACGCCGACGAAGAAGTCCCTTACCGCGAAATCGTCCGCGTCCTCGACATAGCCAACGAAAACCGACTCAAACTGGTTATCGCAACTAAAGTAAAAGAGTAATGAAAATCCAGAAATCACAATATCAGTCCGCCATCATCACCGCCATCATCAGCGCATTGATACTCCTCCTCCTCTTCCTCCTCGGCATCTCCGCCGAGCGAAACGAAATGGACGAGGGCGTCATGATCTCCTTCGGCACCGTCGACGATGGTTTCGGAAACCCTCCTGTCCAAGCCGTGCCCCAGGTCTCACAGCCTGCCGCCAACAGCCAGGAACTCATCACCCAAGATGAGCCATCCGTCGTAATCGACAAAACCGACAAGAAGAAACCAAAAACCGAAACCAAAGTCCCACAGCAGGAAATCGACGCCAAACACGCTGAGGAACAGCGACAGCGAGAAGAACAGGCAGCACGCGAAGCCTCATCCAAACTCGCCGGAAACGCATTCCGCAAAATAGGCGACGGCCAGGGCACCGGCTCCGGCGACGGACAGCAGGGCAACCCTGCCGGACGAGGCTCCGACGGCGGAAACTCCTGGTCACTCGCAGGCCGATCCCTCAAAGGACGACTCGCACAGCCATCCTACCGCGGAAACGAACAAGGCAGAATAGTAGTCCAGATCCGAGTCGACCAGTCAGGCATCGTCGTAGACGCCTCAATCACCACCGGCACCACAATCACCTCCGAAGAAATGCGCCAGGCAGCCCTCAAAGCCGCCCGCAAAAACGTATTCTCCACCGGAAACAGCCCCGCAATAGGCACAATAACATACAACTTCGCGTTAAACTAAACTATAAAAACAACAAAACCATGGTATATCTCTTCCTCGCCGACGGATTCGAAGAAATCGAAGCCCTCGCAACAGCAGACATCCTCCGCCGCGCCGGAGTCAAACTCACAACAGTCTCCGTAACCACCACAACAACAGTCACCGGAGCACACAGCATCCAAGTCCACGCCGACGCACTCCTCTCCGACCTCACAATCACCGACCCCGACATGCTCATCTTCCCAGGCGGAATGCCAGGAGCCACAAACCTCGCCAACACACCCAAACTCACCGAACTCCTCCGCTACGAAAACGCACGCGGCACAAACATCGCCGCCATCTGCGCCTCCCCAGCCGTAGTCCTCGCCCCACTCGGCATCCTCCAGGGCCGCGAGGCAATCTGCTACCCAGGCTTCGAGCCAAAACTCACAGGAGCCAAAATCTCCGACAACGTAGTCGTCACCGACGGCAACATCACCACAGCCGCAGGCCCAGGATTCTCAATGGAATTCGCCCTCGCCCTCGTCCGCATCCTCTGCGGCGACGGCATAGCCGACGAAGTAGCCGAAGGACTCCTCCTCATCGTAGGATAAAACCCCGGCACTCTCATCTCCAGGCCCACCCCCACCTCCCCGCGAGTCCCAAACCCCAATAACACAGCGAGGTCCGTCCCAACCCCCGGGACGGACCTCGCTTATTCCCCATTTGTTAAAACGCAAACATCTCCTCTCCGCCATCCATCCCGTCAAAACCATAATCACCTCACCCCTTGCAGCCTCCCCAACCCCAAAAATTAACACAAAATCTCCCCAAATCCCCAAAATCATCTCCCTAATACCCCGTCAATTACAAAAAATCAAC
>JAZUKZ010000045.1:0-19656 GCA_045643545.1 Candidatus Aphodosoma sp.
CCCTACAACATCCCCCCAAGCAGCCACAGACGCTATCCCAACGCTATCTGAACGCTATCTCGACGCTAACTCGCAACCGCCACTCTCCCAAAACCGCCACAAACATAGAACCATAAAAACATAAAAACATAGAAACATAGAAAAAAAGACCAGACACCACCAAAGATGTCCGGTCCTCTCTATCATACGGATAAACAGAAAAATCAAATCTTGTTGTTCTCAGGGAAAATTACTTTCGGCTTGAACTTCAAAGCCTCTTCCTGCTCCATCCAGGTATAGGCCATGATAATCACAATATCGCCCACCTCAACGAGATGCGCAGCCGCACCGTTGCAGCAGATCACTCCGCTGCCCCTCTCCCCGGGAATGACGTATGTCTCAAAACGGGCCCCGTTGTTGTTGTCAACCACCTGGACTCGCTCGTTGGCAATAATCCCGGAAGCATCCATCAGGTCCTGGTCTATGGTGATACTGCCTATGTAATCGAGATTCGACTCTGTCACCCTAACTCTGTGTATCTTACTTTTCAGCAAATTGATATACATGTCCTCTGCGATTTTTTACTTGTATCTAATGTTATCTATCAAACGCACTTTCCCGCAATACACTGTGATACAGCCAACTATATCATCCGAGTCACTCCAACGCTCCACCGACTGCAGTGTCTTGCCGTCCACGATGTCAAAATACTCCACCTCAAGTCCCTCATGACGGTTGATGGCTGCGATTGCAGCATCATGCAACTCTCTCACAGTGGTCTGGTTGTAGAATGTCGTGCTCTCTTTCAGCACCGCATGGATATTGGTGGCAAGGACTCTCTGCTCTGGAGTGAGCAATGCGTTTCTGCTCGACAACGCCAGTCCGCTCTCTTCTCTGACAATCGGACAACCGACTATCTCGATGTTGAACTTCATGACTTCAACCATCCTGCGGATGATTGCCAACTGCTGGAAATCTTTCTCGCCGAAATACGCTCTGTCTGGCTCTACCACTCTGAAGAGTTTGCTGACAACCTGAACCACTCCGTTGAAATGTCCCGGTCTGAACTTGCCTTCCATGACCTGGTCCAGACCTCCGAAGTCGAACTCGAATCTCTTCGACATCTCTTCGGCTGTATAGAACTCCTCTGCCACAGGAGCAAAGACATACTTCACACCTACGCCCTCAAGCAACTTGGCATCTGCCTCGATATTCCTTGGATAGGTCTCAAGATCGGTCTTGTTGTTGAACTGTGTTGGATTGACAAATACTGAAACTACGGCAATATCATTCTCCGCAACAGCACGACGAACCAAGGTCAAATGACCATTGTGCAAAGCCCCCATAGTTGGCACGAAACCAACTCTCTTTCCTTTTCGCTCCTGCTCCAACAACGCTTTGAGCTCTGAAGCTTTAGTAACTAACTGCATTGTTCTTAATTATTCTTTTTTAGGCTGCTGAGGTCCGGCAATGGTCTGTCGCATCTGTGTGTCAGCCTCTATATTCTTCATCTTGTAATAATCCATGATGCCGAGATTGCCGTTCCTGAAGGCCTCTGCCATTGCCAGTGGAACCTGTGCCTCTGCCTCGATAACTCTTGCCTTGGCCTCCTGTGCCTTGGCTTTCATCTCCTGCTCTTGGGCAATAGCCATAGCACGGCGTTTCTCCGCACTGGCCTGTGCAATGTTCTTGTCAGCATTGGCCTGATCCATCTGGAGTTGTGCACCGATATTCTTGCCGACATCTACATCTGCGATATCAATTGACAGGATCTCAAATGCTGTTCCGGCATCAAGTCCTTTGGAAAGAACCAACTTGGATATTGAGTCTGGATTCTCCAATACGCTCTTGTGGGACTCGCTGGAACCAATCGAAGATACTATACCCTCGCCTACTCGTGCCAGCACAGTCTCTTCGCCAGCACCTCCGACAAGTTGCTTGATATTTGCTCTTACGGTAACCCTTGCCTTGGCAAGCAACTGGATACCGTCTTTTGCCACTGACGAAACCACTGGAGTATCTATGACTTTTGGATTAACGCTCATCTGAACTGCCTCAAACACATCACGGCCCGCCAAGTCAATACTTGTCGCTGTCTTGAAAGAGAGGTTGATGTCGGCTTTTGCAGCGGAAACGAGAGCATGAACTACTCTTACGACATGACCGCCTGCAAGGTAATGTGCCTCCAACTCATCTCTGGAGATGGTGTTGATGCCTGCCTTGTGGGCCTCTATCATGGCATTCACGATTATTGATGGCGGAACTTTCCTGATTCGCATCAAGAAGAGTTGAATCAACGAAATTCTCACACCCGACACTCTCGCTGACAGCCACAACGAGAATGGCACGAAATAAAAGAAGATGCACAGCAGCACTAACGCCACTACGATCAGTACAACGGTTAAAAATTCCATAATATAAAATTTAAATTATTTCAATTTTACTATCAGGTGGTTGTCCACTATGGACACCACTTCTATCTCTGACTTCTGGTCTATGAAGCCGTCCTGGGATTTTGCCTCATACTCTTTTCCGTCTATCATGACCGTACCCATTGGAGCAAGTCTTGACACCGCCGTACCGACCGCACCCATCTCGACTTTCTCTATGCCATACTGGCTGGAGGTCTCTTTGAGTTCCGTACTGAGCGACATTTTGTCTAATGTCTTTCCTTTGACGAATGCCACGATTCCTGCTATCAGCATTGCCGCCCAAATGGCTGCTGTCACTATGCCGGCAGTACTTCCAAGTGTTACGAAAGCATACCATACGGCACCGCCTCCAAGCAATACGGACAGGATTCCGCATACTGTAACTCCCGGTATCAGGAATATCTCCAAAACCATCAGAAGCACACTCACTACTATGAGCACTGCTACTATCAGTTGACTACTTATCATAATGCCTTAACTCTTTTTGTCTGATTGTCTTTATATTGTTTTTCACTCTGATTTCGTCTTCTGCCATCTTGACTTCCATCTCAAGGATGTCTTTCTTGAGTGTCTCTTTGTCTTCCTGGACTTCGGTGTACTTGTACTCTTTCTTCAATCCTTCAAGTATCACTTGCTCTAACTTCAAATCGACCTGCATGTTGAGAGTCTCTTCATAGAGAAGTCGCGCATCTTCATCCATGAACTGTGATATAGACTCGTAAATTATTGTGTCGTTTACATAGAATCTCGACATTGCTGAGGAGGACTCTTCCTGCTCCACATTGTCCTTTTTCTGCGCTTTCGACACTCCGAGCCTGTATCTGAGCAGTTTTGCGCTGTTTATCAATATCTCGTCATCGAGTTCTGGAGAGAGGTACTGTTTGCTGTCGGTCACTCTGAACTTATAGATGGCCACTGTGTCTTTTTTCTGTCTTCTGTCTGTAGCGAACCAACCTTCTGAATTGAATTCGTCTATGACCATCATATAGTCGTTGGCTGTTGAGTTGTAAGGCATGCCGAGATTCACCGGCTCAGCATACTCGCCAGTCTCGCTGTTGTAACGGCTCATATAGATGTCATATCCTCCGAGTCCGTCTTCTCTGCACGAACCGAAATACAATGTCACTCCGTCCATGAGTTCGAATGGATAATTCTCCACCGACGCGCTGTTCACTCCGCCTGCCAGTTTCTCTTTGTCTGCCCCTGAATATGAGCGCCAGAGGTCTCCTTTCTCTGCGTAGATGCTTTTGTCTCCTCTTCCTGTGGTATATGCCACTTCATCGCCTTTCATCTCTATGGTTCCCTGGTCTTTGGCTATTCTCATCACTTTGAGCATCTCGCTTTTAGTCACTTTGGCACTGTCGAGAATTGTCACTTCCTCCACTCTCTCAAGCATCTCATCTCCCATCTCCGCAGTTGCAATCATCCTCCTGCATGCCGCAGCAAGGCTGTCTGTCGCGAACCCGCTCTCTACATACTCTTCGAAGGCTTCTATCGCCTCTTCGAATCTATAGTCTTTCATAAGTGCTTTGGCCTCTGTCATTCTGGCCTCGGCTTCTCTTTTGTTGCGGATGGTTGGCTTTGTCTGGGCATTAACCGCCAGACTGACCAGCACACATATGATGGATATGATAATCTTAGTTTTTCTCATAATTCATAAACTGAGCCATCCAAAGCGGCATAGCTCTCTGGGAATACTGTCCTTGCTTCTTGTTCAAACTGTTCTACAGTCGCGTATGACGATGAATAATGTCCTATTACGAGTTTCTTGACTCCTGCCAGTTTTGCCAGATTAGCCGCCTGTGCTGCTGAACTGTGCATTCTGGTCCTTAGTTTTATCTCGTCTGTTGATGAGAGATAGGTCGCCTCGTGATACAGGATATCTACTCCTTTTATCAACTCCAGGTTTTTCTCTGAATAGGCGGTGTCGCTCATATAGGCAAACCTCTTTGGCTGACGCGGATCGGTGGTGAGTCTTGCGTTGTCCACGACTTCGCCGTCTTCTGTCACAAAGTCTTCTTCTGCCTGTAGGTTCTTGTAAAATGCTATCGGCACTTCATATGCCTGGCACATCTCTTTTTTTATGTGTCGGCGCAGTGGCTTCTCTTCAAAAAGGAATCCGCATGTCGGCACTGTATGCTTCAACGGCAGTGTGGTGACTTTCACGGTTCTGTCTTCATATATGACTGCCACTTTGCCCGGGTCGAATGGTTCGAAATGCACTTTGTACATCGCTCCATCAAGATGGGTCTTTATCTGCTCTCCTATCAGTCGCTCTAAATCGGGATGTGAATGTATCACTATGTCTGACACTCTGCCGAGCATTCTGAATGTCGAGAGGAGTCCCACCAGTCCAAGGCAATGGTCTCCATGCAAATGGGAGATGAAGATATGATTGAGTCTTGATGTTCTGGCTTTGAACTGCGACAGTCTTATCTGGGTTCCCTCACCACAGTCTATGAGGAACTGTTTGTCTCTCATCTGCAGTATCTGCGATGTCTGGAATCGGTCACACACCGGCTTCGCAGAACCGCTGCCCAATATTTTAAGTGAATACTCCAATCCGACTGTTATTTGGATGGCACCAGGCACCATGCGTCTGGGAACTCATCCGTAAGATCTGCTATCTTTGCTTTTGCCTCTCCGTAGGTGTCGTATGAAACGAGTATCACTCTGTACATTCCACGCTCGTTGACTACTATCACTGGCTCGTAGTCAGGACGCATCTGGCTCTGGAGGTTGTCTGCGTTCTCTTTCTTGCCGAAACTGCCTATCACTACGTTATACTTTCTCAACTCTGTGGTTTTCTGACCTGCCACAACGTCAACTTTCTCTGTTCTTGTGACCTCTTTAACAGCCACAACTGGTTTTTCTGGCACTTCAGGAGCCTCTTTGACATCGTTGTCATTGCCATCGGCTTTGATTACAGTGTCCACAACAATCTCTTCGTCGTTTGCCTCAACTGTTATCACTTGGTCTGGCACTACCGTCAACGATGGTTCTGTCTCTGCATAGTCTATGTCAGCCACTTTGGTCAATCCGCTGTTCTCACCTCTTGCGATATTGCGGGTTATCTTCTCTGGAGTTGGCGTAACATCCACATTGTCAGTCTCTGTCTTCTCCAATGCTTTTGCATTGACTTTACCCTGTGCAGGAGCATATGCCCCTGGGGCTTGCTGTATCTTACAACTGCAGATGGCTATAGCCATAACCATCATTGCCAAAATTTTTACCGTATTGTTCATTTTACAATTATATACAATTTCACCGCTGCAAAGTTAATGCTTTTTACCGACTTTTCAAGCACTTTTTCAACTTATTTTTTAACATCTCCGGCACTTATCGAACCTTTCTCAATTGCGCAATCTCCAGTACTGGGGATAGAGGTTGTTGCATCTGTTGCCTACGTTCTTTGCCCATCCTAATGGATGTCCCAGATGTTCTACAAGCACTATTCCTTTCGCCACGTTGTTTGCCTGTATCGCCTCGCATCTCAAATACTTCAATGCCAATTCTTTATCTGTCTCTATCTTTGCGAATTTAGCATCATCAAGGCTTTCATTCAATGCAAGTCCGGCTGCGGATATCCACTCTTTGCCTTTCAGTTTCGCATACTGCACTCCATGGATGAACACATTCAGTCCTGCGGCATTTATCTTTTCTTCTATCTCTAAATGTCTCTTATTTATGGCATACCTTATGCCTTTGTTCTCTACAAGTACGAACTCTTCCGGTTCTTTCAGCCATTCTGCTTTCTCTTTGACCAAACTGAGACGCTTGCCTTTTATCTGAATTCCTTGACCAGTCTTTTTGCGTATCACTGACATGAAAAGGCCTTCTCCTCTGCTCTTATGAGGATAGAAATGTCTCATCTCCAATACTTCTCCATCCAACTCTTTTTCTATCCACTCTACATTCTCTTCGTTTTCTTTTCTGTTGAATGTGCATGTACTGTAAACCATAACGCCACCTTCCCGCAATGTCCGCCATGCTGGCTGTAGTATCTCGCGCTGTCTCTCTACACACATCTCTACATTCTTCAGCGACCATTCTCTCCTTGCTTCTTCATCTTTCCTGAACATTCCTTCGCCTGAACAAGGTGCATCTACAACCACGCAGTCGAATATCTCACCGAATTTTGCCAAATGGTCAACAGTCTCGTTGGTCACTGCAACATTGCTTCTGCCCCATTTCAGGATGTTCTCTACAAGGATGTTTGCTCTTTTTGCCACGAACTCATTGCTCAGCAGAAATCCTTCTTCTCCAAGGTACTGGCTCACAAGTGTCGATTTTCCTCCGGGAGCAGCGCAGCAGTCAAGCACTTTGGCGTCTTTAGCAACATATTTCTCTAACATTGCCCAAAGATACATCGACGATGCTTCCTGTACGTAATAAGTACCGGCATGAAACAGAGGGTCTCTGCTGAACTGTGGTCTTTCGCTCAGATACCATCCATGAGGGCACCACTCTACGGGTTCTCTCCTGTACTCGGCAAGTTCGTCGGGTCTTAGTTTCCTGTCATTGAGCCTGACACTGGTCTCTTGCTCTGTCTCTAATGCCTGGAGCAATGCTTCTGTCTCTTCACCCAACTGCTCTCGCAGCAATGTCACAAAATCTTGGTCAAACATATCAATAAACAACGCATTTCTCTGCACTGTCACTTATTCTCACTACGTAAATACCTTTGCTTAACTCTTTCGACTCAAACGCTCCGTTTTCTGTCATTGACCTCTCCACCTCTTTTCCGTTCACGTCAAATATCACTACTTCCTCTGCATCGGTCTTGACTACAATCCTGCTGTCTCTGCTGAATACTATATTCTCTGGATTTTTCAAATCTTCCAAAGCCGTTCTGGCCAAAATCCTTATCTCGAATCTGTTGTTTGCTGTGCCTTTGTTTCTCGTGAACTTATACTCGCTTTCAAGCAAATCGGTCAAAACGTTCTCGTTCTTATCATAAAGCGCAACTGTCAAGCCATCCTCAAGATAGATATTCTCGCCAATACGGATTGTATATTCTGCTCTCTTCGGAATATAGAAGCTTAGAGGTATTACGTCGCCTATCTGGAACGGCTGGGCATTTACAGCCATTGGAGAATCGTCCAGTATAGTGTAAATCTCTGGCTCATCGCTCTCAGCAGTCATTTTGAGAAGATCAGCCCCTGTCTCATAATCCACAGAATAGTCATCACCTATCAACACGGTCGTATAATCCATCGACGAGTCTTTCTCAACCACAATATTGAAATGCTGAATTGTCTGTTCTGCGGCCTTTATCGATGATGCTGCAGCAGGAGTCATTGTCACAGCATCAGCAGCAGTTCTCTGCACGAAATACGAACTGAATGGCTTTATCTCATAATCAGTAGTATAGCCCTCCGCATACCTATGGCATACTTTATATTGTCCATTGCTCTTTGGTGCCAATATATAATTTACATTGAGATTCTTGTAATCCACTCCTTGATAATATGGATTGCCCACAAGGTTCCATCCTTTGTATTTTGCAGTCTGTGATGTCTGGGTGTACTGCGTAGACAATGTAACTGTCTCTGGTGCTTTTACTTCAAGATTTTGTGCAGAACGGAATTTTACATCAGTAACTGCCCCGGAAGGCACTATTCCCATCAAATAACCTACATTTTTCTGCAATCCGTTCTGTTGCAGTTCGGACAATGTCATGTCTTCCCAACCGCTCTGTCCATTCGCAGCCAAATCTTCTCTGTATCTTGAGATTACCCAATCACCTATATAAGCATTATCATTGACTCCAGAGTAATAAGAATCAACTACGGGTCCGGCGACATGTCTGAAACTGATATGGTCAAATGCGCAGTCAAATGGCAATGAGAAGAAATAATATCTGCTGTCGTCAACTCTTTTGACAACTTCCAGGCCATCTCTCAATGTCACCACCTCTTCCAATTCCTCAGCACTCTCATCCAAAGCAACATTCAATCGTCTGTAAGTCTCAATATCCTCAGGATGATTGTAATACCTACTCTCAACATTCGCTGCAGGTCCCATAGCAAACCGTATGGCATCACAAGTTATTGTTTTGTTGTAAGGATTTACCTTTATTTTGAATGTATTAGAAATGTCAAAATTCACAAAAAAGCGATTGAAATACTCAAAATCATAATATTTATTTTTTACCATACCTATGGAAAAGAACATTCCGCTATACAAAACATCGTCTCCTAACATCAAAGACAACTCATCTCTGGTAGTACTAGTGGCAGAGAGTGATGCATGCAGGGATATGTCAGAAACAACCATTGGAGAATTGGATGAAAATTCCAATATCTGCTCCACATTTTGAGTAAAACTAGAAGTCGTTATTCCCGAAACAGTAACTCCACTCGGTGCTGCTGGCGACAACGTTCCATCATTGGTGGTATACAAATACTCTTTCAATGATGCTCCCAAAACTTTGTGTTCATAGACAGCATGATATTCAGACACCTGGCTATCCGTACCATCATAAAGAGTTACATTCTGAGAACCAGCATTTGTATCTTCAGCAGTCCAACCGGCAAAAATAAAGTCCTCTGAATAATCAGGAATCACATTATATTCAAATGAACAAGGTTCATCTGCAGCAGTCACTCCCATCTCGCCGACAACCACTCCACGATCATATAATATATAATGTGTCTCGTTATTTGCATCTATATACTCATAAGAAATGGACTTTATCCTCACGTCTGCCTGAACTTCAAAACCAAATACAATACCATTAACAGGCATATTGCTGAATAGGAATGTTTTTATTCCTGTTGATACTATTTGCGACTGTCCTTGTTCTACATAGATAGACGTCGTTTTAAGATATTCACTTTCAACAAAATCTCGACAATACAAAGTGCCAGTTCCAGTACTCTCCATATCAATAGTGGCAGAAACTACAGTGCATTGGTCAAAAGTGATAGCCAATGCATAATTTGCAGTATAAGGACTCTTGGTTGGTTGTTCTATATAAAGTCCATCATTAAAAACACAATTTCCGTAAGTTGAAGGTGACGCCATCTGATAAAACTTAACAGTCTTGCCATTCAACACCTTAGTCTGTCCATTAGTTTTTCCTTTAAACGTCTCACACCCGAAGGTGTATTTATACGTCGAATTCTGGGCTGTCAGTCCAAAACCAACCGCCATCATCAGCAATAAAACAACTATTTTTCTCATATCAAAACAGTTTTTTTACCAACTTAACTATTGCAAAAACAAGAATCAGCACTCCGAGTACCAGCATGTCACCGCCCAACGGAGAATTTTCTTCCGGAACAATATCATCGGGGATTTCTTCGTATGGGTCATCAGGTTTGCCGCCAGGCGTAATCTTCATCCTGCCGCGACCCATATCGCCAAAATTCTCTACCTGATATGTCATAGGCTGACCGAACCCAGTTGACATATCCGTCACCTGGGCATTTCCGGTCACCTCAAATTCTCTATAAATGTTATCGCCTAACATAAATTCTATCAATCTACTCGGGTAATGTGTGCACCAATTGCATTGAGTCGGTTCTCAATATCCTCGTATCCGCGGTCTATCTGGTCGATATGGTCTATCTTGCTGACACCCTTGGCGCTCATGGCTGCTATCAGCAAGGCTATTCCAGCACGGATATCAGGAGATGTCATGTTGTTGGCAACCAACTGTGTCTGATGGTCATGACCGATAACCACGGCCCTATGCGGATCGCAGAGTATTATCTGAGCGCCCATATCAATGAGTTTATCGACAAAGAAGAGTCTTGACTCAAACATCTTCTGATGTATCAGCACGCTTCCTTTTGCCTGTGTGGCAACCACGAGAAGGACACTGAGCAAGTCAGGCGTCAGTCCTGGCCATGGAGCATCGGCTATTGTCAGAATCGAACCGTCAATAAACGACTCTATCTGATAGCGGTTCTGCGCCATGATATGTATGTCGTCACCCTCTTGTCTGAGGTCGATACCGAGTCTTCTGAAGGCATCAGGGATGATTCCAAGGTTATCATACGATACATCTTTGATTGTCAGTTCGCTGCCTGTCATTGCCGCCATACCGATGAAACTGCCCACCTCAAGCATATCTGGCAGGATTGTATGCTTTGCACCATGCAACTCTTCTACACCCTCTATTGTCAGCAGGTTCGATGCTATGCCTGATATCTTGGCACCCATGGAGTTGAGCATCTTGCAGAGTTGCTGGATGTATGGCTCGCACGCTGCATTGTAGATGGTTGTAGTTCCCTGCGCTGTCACAGCAGCCATGATGATGTTGGCTGTACCGGTCACAGATGCCTCGTCCAGAAGCATGTATGTTCCTTTGAGTGGTTGGAATCTTTGGAGGAGGTATGCTTTCCTCTGCTCGTCATAAATCATCTTGGCACCGAGTTTGGAGATACCGATGAAATGGGTGTCGAGTCTGCGGCGGCCTATCTTGTCGCCACCTGGCTTAGCATAGAACACTCTTCCTATTCTTGCCACCAATGGACCTATGAACATCACTGATCCACGCAACTTGGCGCATTTCTTGAAGAACTCATCCGACTCGAGATATTCCAAATCGATATTGTCTGCCTTGAAGGTGAAGGTGCTCTTGTCTTTCTCGTCCTCGCGCACTTCCACGCCCATATCGCGGAGCAGCTCTATGAGGTTCAGGATATCCAGGATTCTTGGAATGTTGTGGATTGTCACTTCGCCTTTTGTCAGCAGCACTGCACATATTACCTGCAATGCTTCGTTTTTTGCGCCCTGTGGCTTGATGGTTCCGTTGAGTCGGTGACCGCCTTCAATTAAAAATGATGCCATATTATTCTGTTTTAATCTATTATTATCGCTTCTTTGTGTAATTCAATGCCGAATTTCTCTTTGACTGTCTCTGTAACATGCTCCGCCACTGCCAGCACATCAGCAGCAATTGCTCCACCGAGATTCACAAGAACCAATGGCTGCTTGACATATACGCCTGCATTGCCATGTCTGTAGCCTTTCAGTCCGCACTGGTCAATAAGCCATGCTGCTGGTATCTTGACACCTTTCTCTGTCAGGAAATGAGGCATTGCAGGATACTGCGCAGCAAGTTCCTCGTATTTTTCTCTCGGCACTACGGGATTCATGAAGAAACTGCCTGCCGAACCTGTCTCTTCTACTTCTGGCAATTTGCTTCTGCGAATCTCAATAACGGCATTCCTCACCTGTTGTGGTGTGATGTCGCTCTTACCCCCAAACATCTCACTGAGAGATTTGTATGAGGTGTTGACAGTGCCGTTCCTTCTCAGTCGGTAGGTCACATGTGTCACTATATACTTCCCTGCCAACTGGTGTTTGAATATGCTGCTTCTATAGCCGTACTCGCACTCTTTCACATCAAAAATCCTCACATCGCCGCTTGCCACCTCCACTGTCTCTACTTTCTCTATCACATCGCAAGCCTCAATGCCATAAGCGCCTACATTCTGAATTGCCGACGCTCCGACCTCACCTGGGATATAGGCAAGGTTCTCGACTCCATAAAGTTCTCTCTTTGCCATCTCCGCACAGAAGGCATCCCAGTTCTCACCGCTGCCTACTCTCACGAGCACGCTTCCGTCCGCCTGGTCTGTCTCTTCGATGCCTTTTATCGCTGAATGGACTATGGTGCCATGATAGTCACCGCTGAAGACGAGGTTGGCTCCTCCGCCCACTACGTACATCTTCTCTTTGCGCAACTCCTCAAGCATGCCGCGCAACTCCTCAGTACTGCCGAACTCCACATATTTGTCGGCATACACTTCCAGTCCGAATGTATTATATATCTTGTGTCTCATACTCTTCGTCACATCGAGAGGATTTCCCACTCGTACATTTTTTCGTCATAAAGTTTCTTTGCCTTGCCGTACTGCTCCATCAACTCCTCCGAACTCTCCCCGGCAGAGAACTTGGCCTCCATCTCCGCTATCTCTTTCTCTATCTTGGCAATCTCGTTTTCTATCTTCTCAATCTCTTTCTCTTTGCGCTTTGCCTCTTTAGCAGCCTCTTTTCTCTTCTCATACTCTATGCGTCCATCAGTCTGTTCCTCCGCTTTCACCACATTAGTCACTGGAGCAGTCTCTTTATTCTGTATGCTCATCAGGAACTCCGACAATGTGTCATAGCATCTTAGTCCTCCGCCTGCAAAACCATACACTTTATCCACAAGGCCATCCAGGAAGTCGCGGTCATGGCTGACGACAATCACAGTGCCGTCAAATGCCTGTATTGCCTCTTTAAGCACATCTTTTGAGCGCATGTCGAGATGGTTGGTAGGCTCATCAAGTATCAGGAGGTTCACCGGCTCAAGTAGCAGCTTTATCATCGCCAGACGCGATCTCTCGCCTCCAGAGAGCACACCCACAGGTTTTTCTGACGCCTCGCCTCCGAACATGAATGCTCCTAAGATATCGCGGATTTTTGTCCTTATATCTCCTACCGCCACGCGGTCTATTGTGTCAAAGACAGTGAGTTTCTCATCCAGAAGCGAAGCCTGGTTCTGCGCGAAATAACCAATCTTCACGCCATGCCCGAGTTTCAGTTTGCCCGTATGCTCCAACTCCTGCATTATGCACTTCACCAAGGTTGACTTACCCTCGCCGTTCTTGCCGACAAAAGCCACTTTCTCACCTCTTTTTATCTGAAGGTCAATGTTCCTCAGCACCACGTGGTCGCCATAAGCCTTCGTCAGTCCCTCTATATCCACCGGCAGCACTCCTGAGTGTGGAGCGGGAGGAAACTTCAGTCTGAGTGTCGAGTTGTCTTCTTCGTCAATCTCTATCCTCTCCAGTTTCTCCAACTGTTTCACACGGCTCTGCACCTGCACGGCTTTAGTCGCTTTATATCTGAATCGCTCAATGAAATCCTCAGTGTCAGCAATCATCTTCTGCTGATTCTCATAAGCCCTCATCTGCATCTCGCGCCTCTCCTTCCTCAAAGCCACATACTGCGTATAAGGCACTTTATAGTCATAAATCTGCCCGAGGGATATCTCTATAGTCCTTGTGGTCACAGCGTCCAGAAATGCCCTGTCATGGCTCACAAGCATCAATGCGCTGCCAGAGGTTTTCAGGAAGTTCTCCAGCCACTGGATGGACTCTATGTCAAGGTGGTTCGTAGGCTCATCCAGCAAAAGCAGATCCGGTCTCGAGAGCAGAATCTTCGCCAACTCTATCCTCATTCGCCATCCGCCGCTGAACTCTTTGGTCTGTCTCCCGAGGTCTTCCCTCTCAAAGCCCAAACCCACCATAGTCCTCTCTATCTCAGCCATCATGCTGGCGCCGCCCATTATCTCGATCTTGCCGTTCAGGTCATCCAGTCTCTCCAGCAAAGCACCGTACTCCTTGCTCTCATAGTCGCTCCTCTCGCCTATCTCCTTCACTATTCGGTCCACCTCCTCCTGCAGCGCAATCACGTCATTGAAAGCGGTCTTGACCTCGTCAAGCACTGTCTTGCCGTCATTCACCATCAGATGCTGCGGCAGATAACCGACTCTCGTACCCTTGGACATCGACACTGTTCCTCCGTGAGGCTCCATCAGTCCGGCGAATATCTTGAGCATAGTGCTCTTTCCGGCGCCGTTCTTTCCCACCAGAGCAACCCTCTCTTTGTCGCCAAGCATGAAGGAAACGCCGTCAAAAAGGCCTTCCCCTCCGAAATCAACCATCAAGTCATTTACTGCTACCATCTTCCCAATATCATTTTCCGAGCAACTCTCTCGCAGCCTCTCTCGCAGCGTCGGTAATCTCCGCGCCTGCTATTATCGAGGCTATCTCGTCCACTCTCTCTTTTTCTACAAGTTCTCTTATCTGGGTGCCGAGTTCGGCTGTCTTGAACACTTTGAAATGTCTTCTTCCCTGCGCCGCCACCTGCGCCAAATGAGTTATGCACACCACCTGGCACCACTCGCCTATCTCGCTCATCATGGTTCCCATCTTCTTGCCCATCTCTCCGGAAACACCGGTATCGACCTCATCAAAAATAATGGTTCCCAGTCCTATGGCCTCAGCCATCAGTCTCTTTATCACAAGCATCACCCTGGCGATCTCACCGCCTGATGCCACTTTCGATATCGGCTGCATGCTGACCTTCTCGTTGCCAGAGAACCAGAAAGTCACCTTATCGCAACCCGTCTCACACCAATCTTTCTCTTCAATCCTCACCTCAAACCTCGCCCCCTCTATGCCGAGAAACCTCAGTCTCTCCTCCATCTCCCTGCCAATCATCTCCTTGCCGCCATTCCTCTTCTCCGACAGAATCCTTCCCTTCTCAACCATCTCCCTGAAAGCCGCCTTCTTAATCTCAGCAAGCTCGCCCATACGTACACTCATCGAAACCTGGACGGACAGTCGCTCTCCCAGTTCAGCCTGCAAAGCAAGCAATTCTCCTATGGAGGCCACTCTATGTTTCTGCTCCAAAGTATATATGGTGTCAAGTCTCTCGCTGACCTGGTCCTTTCTCGCAGGATTGACCTCAAGGTCATTCATACGCCTGTTAAGGTCAGCCGTTGCCTCCCTGAGATTGAGATAAGCGTCATTGACGACCTCCGATTCCGGGATTGACATATATTTGCCAGCCTTGCCAAGAAGTGCCAATGCCTCCTTGAGCGAAGCCACAACACCATACTGCTCATCCTCAAGTCTGCCGATAGCCTCTGCCATCTCGCCCTTGATTTCCTCCGCATGCTCAAGTTTCTCAAGTTCCTCCTCCAACTCTTCCTGTTCTCCTTCATGGAGATTCGCCTCACTCAACTGATTGTACTGGAACTCCAGATAATCCCTCTCTTCCTCAGCCCTTTTCGCCTGTTCTGTCACCTCATTCAGTTCTCTCTCGGCATCACGAAAACGTCTGTAAGCCTCAGAATAAGCCGTTCTGAGTTCCATGGAGTCACTGACAGCATCCACCACTTTCAGTTGGAAATCTTCCTTATTGAGCAAAAGGTTCTGATGCTGAGAATGAATATCCACCAACTGCTCCACCACATCTCGCAACTCACTCAACTGCACCGGAGAGTCATTCACAAAAGCCCTGGACCTGCCATTGCTCCAAATCTCACGACGCACGATAATCTCACCGTCAGGAGCATCCTCCGACACAGCGGCACCGGTCAGTACAGCCTCCACGATGCACTTCGTCTCACCCTCTTTTATGGCACTCTTATCTGCCCTCTCACCCATCACCAAAGCCAAAGCCCCCATGATGATGGACTTGCCGGCGCCAGTCTCACCGGTTATCACGTTGAAACCCTCGCCGAACTCAATCTCAAGCCGGTCGATAAGAGCATAGTTGGATATGAACAGTCTCCTGAGCATAGCAATAGACTATTTAGCGTTGTTTATCTCTTCGTATGCGGTACCCTGCGTAGGATTCATGGCAGTGAGAGAATCCACCACCTTTTTCTTCTCGTCAGGAGTACCTTTCTTGAAAATATTTATCAGTTCGTCATTCTTTGAGTCGAGGAAAGTGAGCACGATAGCCGAACCCGGATAGTCTCTGTTCAGTGAACGCATCGACTCGATGCCCTCTGCTATCATTGCACGGGCATTAACCACATTCTTGGCCATATTGTCCAGAGCCAGCCTGTGGTACTGATAATAGAAATCCCTCACCGACTCATATCTTGAGTCAGTAAGGTTGCTTATAAGAGAATACCTGTTTCTGGAACCTCTGCTCTCGAAAGCCCTCCAGCCAGCCACCTCATTCTCGTCAGACTTCGACTGACAGGTCATCACTATCTGGTTGGCCTGCTGAAAGAGCGCAGTGCCTCCCCTCTTGCTGTAAGAGTCAAGGTCACAGCCTATCACGAGATAGCAGTAATATGCCATTATGGCAGTAAGGTTATTGTCATACGACGTGCCGTCAATCTCCAGACGGTCAAACTCCTGATAATGGAAATTGACATTCTGATCCCTGACATTGACAAGTGTTGTAGTATATGAGGTGCCGTAGACAGGTCGAGACGCCTGCACCTGCAGGTCGCACATCATCAAGCCATCCTCACTGTATGACTTCACGACCAATGCGAAATTGCACTCAATCTTCTCCGCCTCAGCATAGACCAAGTCAGTCCATCTCGTATTGCCGAGGAACTCTTTCAAGTCACGTTCCAGCGACTCAAACACAGAAGTGTTGGTTCCCTGCACAGCCTGAGAGTTCACCATCAGGTTAACCTTCAGTTCCTGTCCCCTCAGCAATCCTGTCCAAAGGACCAGTAACACCACAAGCGCTCTCCTAAGTTTCATATTTTATCTCAAATTAGTCACCAAATCAGCAATCTCCCTGCCGACCTCTTTCTTGCTTTTCAGTTCGCCCTCCATCTTTCTGCCGTCAGCAAAAAGATAAGTCACCTTATTGGTGTCATAGCCGAAGCCAGCGCCCTTGTCCCTGAGAGAATTCATGACAATAAAGTCGAGATTCTTTCTCTTCATCTTGTCGAGGGCATGCACCTCCTCATCGTTAGTCTCCAGAGCGAAGCCCACCATAAACTGGTCGTTTCTCTTCACCTTACCCACAGCAGCAGCGATGTCGCGTGTAGGCTCAAGTTCGATAATCAGATTGCCCGACCCCTCACGCTTGATCTTACGGTCAGCCACATTGACAGGTCTGAAGTCAGCCACTGCAGCGCAGAGCACTGCTCCGTCAGTCGAAGGGAACTCAGCCATCACAGCATTGTACATCTCCTCAGCCGACTCCACATCTATTCTTCTTATTCTTGGGTTATCAGACTTCAGTTGCACGGGTCCGCAGACAAGCACCACGTCATGGCCCAACTCTGCAAAAGCCTCAGCGATGGCAAACCCCATCTTGCCAGTCGAGAAATTGCCAATGAAGCGCACAGGGTCTATGCGCTCATAAGTAGGACCGGCAGTAACGAGCACTTTCATAATCAAAACTCTTTCTCAAGGAATGCCACGATATTCTCGACCTCCTCCATTCTGCCCTTGCCGACAGCACCGCATGCCAGTTCGCCATAAGCAGGCTCAATGAAATGCATTCCAGCCTCGCGGAGGATACTCATATTGCGTTGGAGGATTGGATGCTCATACATCTTGTCGTTCATAGCAGGAGCAATATATACAGGCTTGGCAAAAGCCAGGAAAGTAGTAGAGAGCACATCGTCAGCGATGCCAGAAGCGAATTTGCCGATGATGTTGGCTGTAGCAGGAGCCACAAGCATGAAGTCAGCCCAGTCGGCATGGCCCACATGCTCAGGATTCCAGACACCGAGAGGTTCGAACTCCTCAGTATATACCTTGTTCTGAGAGACAGTCTGAAGAGAGAGAGGAGTAGCGAAATGCTGAGCGTTCTTAGTCATCACCACCCTAACCTCAGCGCCTGCTTTCTTGAAAAGACGCACGAGTTCTGGAGTCTTGTAGGCAGCGATGCCGCCTGATATTCCCAAAATGATTTTCTTACCTTTAAGCATAATAGTATTCTTTAAAATCAAACGATATTATTAAAAACTCAAAAGAGTATAACCACCATCGCAGGCGGTTATACTCGATTATAGGATATTGGTTGTTCTAACTCTTATTGTCATCTGCTGCGAGAGGTTGACGATCCGCCTCTTGAGCTGCTGCTTGACGAGTGGCTTGAACCACCTGAGAAGCTTGATGAACTGCGGCTGCTTGAACCTCCCGAGAAACTCGATGAACTGCGGCTGCTTGAACTTCCAGAGTAACTTGATGAACTGCGGCTGCTTGAACTGCTTGAGCTTGAGCGCATGCTTGAGCTACTTGGAGAGTAAGATCTGCGGGTACTTGAGCTGCTTGAACTTGAGCGTACTGAAGAAGGAGTGCTGCTTGAGCGAGTGCTTGAGCTGCTTGAGCGAACCGAAGAAGAACTGCTGCTCGATCTTACAGGTGAAGTGCTAACCGAAGTGCTGCGAGAGGTAGAAGAGCTGCGGGAAGGTGTAGCGCTCAGTGAAGAACTTGTCGATGTACGCGTTGTAGTTGCAGTTGAAGTAGAAGTCCTGGAGGTAGAAGGAGTCACCGTACCGCGAGTAGTAACCGAACTGCTGCGAGAAGTAGAAGAGGTAGAGGCAGAGCCAGTGCGACCGGTAGTCACCGAAGCGGTGCGAGAACCTGTAGTAGTAGCGGCGTTAGTGCGAGAGCCTGTAACAGCGGCTGCGTTGGTGCGTGAAGCAGTATTTGCAGCGTTAGAGCGTATAGTGGTACCAGTAGAAGCGGTGCGGGAAGCAGTTCCTGTAGCGGCTGTACGGCCCACGCTGGTTGCAGTTGAGCGGCTTACGCCTGCTGCAGCGACGCGTTCATTGTGAGTTGTGTAGTCTCTTGCATAGTCGCGGCGAGAAACCTCTGCTCTGCGAGCCTCGTATGCAGGATTTGCTACTCTTGACACGTGACGGTCATATGTAGGAACATACTCAGGGCGATGCCATACGTGGTGAACTACTCTGTGGTGATAGATGTGAACTCCGCAGCATCCGTAGTGGTAGTACCAAGAAGGGAAGTAGTGCCAGTGCCAAGGCGAGTGCCAGCATACATAAGAAGGACGCATCCACCAGTCGTACAGAGCGAGTCTGTAAGCGTAGTATGGTCTGAAGTAGTAGTCAGGTCCGTAGATGTATGGGTCGCCGATGACCGTAACGGTAGCGCTTCTGTAGTCGTTTCCGACG
The DNA here is from genome assembly GCA_045643545.1 of Candidatus Aphodosoma sp. Lineage (GTDB taxonomy): Bacteria > Bacteroidota > Bacteroidia > Bacteroidales > Paludibacteraceae > Aphodosoma. The sequence goes on from JAZUKZ010000045.1 coordinate 19,048, forward strand.
TTTTCAACGAGAAGTGTAGCCACATCCTGGTAAATATCCTCGCCGAGGACAGCCTGTATCAGCACATAGTGCTCACCTCTTTCGACGAGTTCGACCACTCTAAGGTAATCAACATATCCATCGTTGTTGAGGTCAAGGTTGCTGAGTGGGTTACGAGGGTCGTTCAACGTCTGCTCGAATTCCTCAAGGTTAGCAGCCTCACCGAAAGCACGTGCAACCACCTCAAGGTCAAGGTTATCCGCAACTTCGTAAGTCTTTGCGGTTATCGTGACAGTCTTTGTTCTTTGAGCCGTTGCCAGGCTGAGACTCATCAACGAAATAACTAAAAAGCATAAAATTCTTCTCATAATTCTTGTATTTTAATAGTGCGACAAAGTTAGTACAATTCTCTCAATTTACCAAAGGTTTTTTGTTTTTTTTCCTCATAATTTTATTTTTTGTTTAATTTTTGTCTATTTGACGCTTTATCTGTAGTTTCCTGATTTTAGTTGACTATTTTTGTCTTATTCCTGACTTAGGTTGACTTGATTTAAATTATTACTGATTTTGGTTTACTTTTGACTGATTTTTTTGTTGCCAGGTATGCCTCACATGCTCCTCAGGAAATTC
>JAZUKZ010000046.1:0-2012 GCA_045643545.1 Candidatus Aphodosoma sp.
TCAGCATAATGACGTCGGTAAAGCTCGGCCCGAAGCTCCGCACTCACGGCAGAACACCGCTTCTTCCTGCCGCTCCTCTGAATGTTGTTTAACTCCATTTCTTTTAAATGTTAGGAGTCAACTTTTTTCAGGATAAGACAACAAATTCTTGGATTGGCAAAGAAATTTATCGTTTTTCGATAAATTATTTTTCAAACTGTCAATTCAAATACCTCATAATCACGAAAGAATGGTCCCAAAATAACCAACTGCACATTACCCCGAAGCATAAGGTTAAGACCTTTGTGCCGGTGTGCCATAATTATACAGTCATACTTAGAGAACCTATCCATCTGCGACTTAACCCAAGAGACCTGTTCATCAGCATTCTCGTCGGAAGTATGAGGTGCATAGTAATCAATGCATCCATCGCCAGAGTACTCCTTGTTGTGGCGTCTGTGAGTGGAAGCGCTCCAGAGCATTCCTCCCCAGATTCCCAATTTGGGAATCACGAGATGGCGGAACACCCACTGCAAGCAATGGTTTTCAAAAATCCAATTTACAAGTTTGCCGCCAAAATCCTGACAGTTAAGTCCATGTCCATGAGCCAAGAAAATACGCTTGCCGTTTATCTCAATATCTGAAATCTTTTCGTGGACAGTAAGTCCGAGAGAGGCCAGATATCCATAAGTCCACTGGTCATGATTACCAGGAATGAAATGAACAGCAATCCCACTTGAGACAAGATCCTTAAAAGCAGAAAGCACATCATCATAACCCTTAGGCACCGAATGGGCAAACTCAAACCAAAAGTCGAAAATATCGCCCATCAAGAAGATGCCGCCACAGTCAGCGTCAGAGATATGCGAACGGAGAAACCCGACAAAGGCATCAGTCACGGCCCTAACATCGTCAAAAGCCTTACAGCCCAAATGAGAATCACCGACAAAGTAGTACGTCATAACAGACCGAGTTCCAGTTTTGCCTCTTCAGACATCATATCCCTATCCCACTCAGGCTCATAGACAATATTAACCTCAAGAGACTTAACCCCGTCGATAGAAGAGACCTTTTCGCGGACATCATCAGCGATAAAGTCAGCCGCAGGGCAGTTAGGAGCAGTGAGAGTCATATCAATCTCAACATTTCCGTCATTTTCCTCGATACGGTAAATAAGGCCAAGGTCATAGACATTGACAGGTATCTCAGGATCAAAGACGGTTTTGAGCATGTCAACTATTTTGGATTCCAGTTCGAGCATCTTCGTCTTTTTTATTGTATTTGTAAAGCATAGAAATCAGAGCAAAAACAACAGCCAGTGAAGCTACGGCATAAGGAATCATAGTAAACACAGAATCAATCTCCTCAGATATGTAGCCATTGAACTGGAGAAATCCCATAACCACCGCCACAGTATTATTCAGAGCATGCATTATGATAGAAGCCCAGAGAGTACCGGTGTAGTAATAAGCATAGCCAAGAATTGCTCCCAGAATCATACGAGGGATGAAACCATAGAACTGGAAGTGGATAGCTGAGAAAATGATAGCAGTAACCCAGATAGCGACATGAGGATTATTGCGTTTCATCAGAGAGCGCTGAATCCAGCCACGGAACATAAGTTCCTCACAGAAGCCAGGAATAATAGCAATCACAAAAATGTTGACAACCAACTGAGCGACAGAGTCAGTGTTGACAAACATCTCCATCATTTGGGCAGCCATATCCTCCATCAGTCTCATGATTTTCTCAATGGCTTCAGGGAAGACAACCTGTTTGTTAAGACTCTCAGTGAAAGCGACAAAAGGAAGAGCAGCAAGAGCGATAGCGACACAAATGCCAGCATTACGCCAACCGAGACAGTTTTTCATTCCGACAGCCTCAAATGGATTTCTCTTTTCGATGATACGAATACCTACGAAAGCAGATACACCAAACATACCGAACAGAGAAACTGCCTGCATTATGTAATTATAAACAAGCATATTGCTTTTGAAAGGGAAAGCAATAACAAAAGCGACAATAGTAGCGAC
>JAZUKZ010000047.1:0-13564 GCA_045643545.1 Candidatus Aphodosoma sp.
GGATTTGTCTTCCTAAGCCCGCTTGGCCCCCGACTTGGGTGTCTTTTGGATTGGATGGGGTTATTATTTGTGGGGAGGGAGGAGGAGGGTGGCGGTGAGTGGGTAGTGGTCGGAGAGGGGTGTTTTGAGTGTGCGGGAGTCGAGGATGAGGAGTTGGTCGGAGGTGAGGATGTGGTCGATTGGGAAGAGAAATTTGTGTTCGTGGTAGGTGTAGTGGTAGCCCCAGTGGCCGGAGAGGGCGTAGGCGTCGCGGAGTTTTTCGGTGGTGTTGGCGGGATGGGAGTGCTGGATGGTGCGGTAGGAGTAGGAGTTGGGGATGTCGTTGAAGTCGCCGAGGACGATGACTGGGGCGGTGGTCTGGGAGATGGTTTGGGCTATGGCTTCTGCCTGGGAGGCGCGGGAGACGGAGGAGCGGCTGATCTGGCGGAGGATGTTGATGGCGGAGAGGATGACTTGGTTGTTGATGGTGTCGGCGAGCTGGAGGGCGATGTCGCGTTCGTCGGAGTCGAGGTGGGTACATTCGAGGTGGTTGTTGATGACTCGGATGGTGTCGGCGCCGATGAGGATGTCGGAGTAGATGCTTATGTTGTGGGAGGACTGGTAGTCGATTTTTTGTTTGTCGATGATGGGGTGGCGGGAGAGGGTGAGGAGTCCTTCGTTGTTGCCGTTGTATTGGTTTTTGTACCAGAGGTGGGTGTAGGGGTATTTGGCTTTGAGTCGGGCGAGGGCTTTCTGTGCGCGGTCGGCGGAGGCGGAGTAGTGGCCGAATTCCTGGAGGCAGACGATGTCGTAGTCGCCTTGTTCGATGAGGGAGAGGATTGAGTCGGTCTGGGTGTAGTTGCTGAACATGTGGATGTTGTAGGGGGGGATGCGGAGTTGGGTGCCGTTGTGGCGGGTGGAGCGGGACGGGTGGTCGCCGCCGAGGTTTAGAACGAGGGAGGTGCGCCAGTTGGAGAATGTGAGGATGAGGAGGAGGATGAGGGTGATTGAGGCGAGTCGTTTGCGGGCGATGCAGGCGGTGAGGAGGGCGAGGATGTCGAGGGCGAGCATTGGGATGAGGAAGAAGGTGAGCCATGAGATGTGGCGGACGTGGCTTGGGTGGATGGCTGGTAGGCGGAGCATGAGGAGGGTGGCCGCGGTGAGGACTACGGCGAGGAGGATGCTTATGTGGCCGAGGCGGTGGTTGTCAGTCATTTGTCAGTAGAGTTTGCCTTGTTTTTTCCAGATGAAGAGGAGGAGGGCGCCGAAGAGCATTCCGCCGAGGTGGGCGAAGTGGGCTATGCCTGACATGGCTCCGAAGATTCCGCTGAAGAGTTCGATGACTGCGTAGATTCCGACGAAGATGCGAGATGGGATCGGGATTGGGAGGAAGAGGAGCATCATGCGGGCTTCTGGGAAGAGCCATCCGAAGGCGAGTAGGATGCCGAAGAGGGCTCCGGAGGCGCCGACGGTGACGTACATGCTGAGGAATTGCTGGCGGAGCATTATGAGGTTAGGGGCTTTTGCGAGTGTGATGTCGCCTCTGATGAGTGGCTGGTATTCGGTGAGTGTTCTGCCTGAGTTGGCTGCGATGGCCTGGGAGAAGTCGCGCATCATTGGGGCGAGGTCGATGGACCAGACGATTTCCTGGGTGATTCCGGCACCGATTCCGGCGACGAAATAGAAGAAGAGGAATTTTTTTGCGCCCCAGACGTTCTCGAGGGTGCGGCCGAACATCCATACGCCGAACATGTTGCAGAAGAGGTGCCAGATGGAGGTGGTGTCGTGCATGAAGTTGAAGGTGATGAGCTGGAGGGGGTTGAAGAGTTCGGACTGCCAGTAGTGGAGTCCGAGGTAGCGTATGAGGTCGATGCCGAATCTCGGGAGTGAGATTGAGGCGAGCCAGAAAAGGGCTGTTATTATGATAAGATTCAGTGTAGCAGGTGGTGTGCGGCGCATAATATTATATTATAAATAATGTGCAAAGGTAGTAAAAAAATTGGAAATGGGGGTATAAAAAAGAAGTTTTTTGAGAAGATAATTTTTTTGGTGCTTTTTTGGAGTGATTTTGAAGGTTTTTTTGCTGACTCAGTATGATTTAAGGAGAAAAGGGGGTAAAGAAAGTGGTTTTTAGGAGTGTGAAATAATTGAAAAAGTGGGATTTTATGGTGTGTTTTGCCCCAAAGAGGGGGAGTTGGAGTGTCTCTCTTTGCCCATAAAATCGGCAATCTCGTTCAATTTGTATTTTTATTTTAATTTTTTTATAAAATTATTTGTGTATATGGGGAAAAAGCAGTAACTTTGGCACGTCAAAAAAGTTGTTGACAGCATAAATTATTGTGCAACTGATAAATCCGTTATAATTATGAACAAAAAAGAAATGGTTTCTGCAATCGCAGAGAAGACTGGCCTTACAAAAGTGGCTTCAAAACAGGCAATGGACGCAATGCTTGAGGTAATAGGTGAAACTCTCGCAAAGGGTGAGAATGTAGCAATGATCGGTTTTGGTAATTTCTCAGTTAACGTACGTCCTGAGCGTAAAGGTATCAATCCATCAACAAAGAAGCAGATTGTTATTCCTGAGAAGAAAGTTATCCGTTTCAAGGCTGGTTCTGAGCTTAATGGTAAGCTTTAATCCGCAATTGAGATTGGCAAATAAAAAGTCCTGGCTGATATGGTCAGGGCTTTTTGTTATTTTGGCGGTTTCGTGCAGGAGGCCGGAACCGCCGTTGGAGCAGCCGTTGGCGACAGAGTCTGAACTGAGGTATGAGTGGCATTTCTCGGAGGATTTGATGTCGATGGCCGTGGTGTCGTATGAGTTTATGAGAGATGACAATGTGACTTACAGGACTCAGCCGACGGAGACAGACGGTGTGGAGGCAATGATGGACAGGAGGTTCGTGTGGGACTGGCAGCTGACTGCGGTCCACAGGATGCAGTTGGCGAAGAAGTATGCCGTGGAGGACAGCGTGATGCTGAAACAGTACGGCTTATGGAAGGATGAGTATGTGGTGGCGGCAGAGGCAAGTTTCAGGATAAGGGCATTCCTGGAGAATGGAGAGCAGGCTATGGATGATGATTATCTGCGTGGGTATGAGGACCTTAGCAGAATTAAAATAGATACGGTGAGAGTGAGTCTTGAGGAGTTGAATGCCATGATAGACGAGATAAACGGTGACAGAGAGCGTCAGAAGACAGAGCTCGAGCGATGCTATATGTTTTCGTTTGACTCGTTGGGGCGTTTTTCGTCGTTTGAGCCGAGGGAATATTGGCGGTGAAAGGCGGGGTGTGGAGAATTTTGTTGAATAAAATGGAGAATTATAAAATATTTTATCTATCTTTGCAAATTATTAAATAATTACTGTAATATGGAACAAAATGAGACAATCAAAGGGTTGTTGCTTGACATGCAACAATTTGATTTATTGCTGTTAAGCATGGCCATCATAGCGTTGGTGGTTTTTGTTTTACTTTATTTTGTAGATGCAGGATATGGCAAGATGATCTCCAAGAAATGGGGTTGGGCTATCAACAACAAAGTGGCATGGGTGCTTATGGAGTGTCCTGTTTTCTTTGTTTTGCTTTATTTCTGGCTCAAGAGCGGCGACAGGCAGTTTGCAGTGCCATATTTTATTTTCTTCTTGCTTTTTGAGTTGCATTATTTCCAGAGGTCGTTCATTTTCCCGTTGCTTCTGAAAGGCAACAGCAAGATGCCTGTGGCAATCATGTCGATGGGTATTGTGTTCAACGTGATAAACGGTTACATGCAGGGCGAGTGGATTTTCTTCCTTGCTCCTGAAGGATATTATACCGACTGGTTGACCAATCCTAAGTTCATCTGCGGTATAATAGTCTTCATTATTGGTTTCTGCATCAACCTCCACAGCGACTATGTCATCAGACACCTCAGACAGCCAGGCGACACCAAGCATTATCTGCCTAAGAAAGGCATGTATAAATATGTGACATCAGCCAACTACTTCGGAGAAATCGTAGAGTGGACCGGTTTTGCAATCATGACATGGAGTGTTGCCGGAGCAATGTTCGTTATCTGGACAATGGCCAACCTTGTGCCAAGAGCGAATTCGATTTACCACAAGTATGAGGAAGAGTTTGCAGATGAGTTTGACAAAGACAAATTAAAAAGAGTATTTCCACGCATATATTAATTATGGATTCTAAATTGTTTACTCCCTTTCAGTTGGGACCAATCACGCTGAGAAACAGAACAATACGTTCTGCAGCATTTGAAAATATGGCTTATAACAATTCTCCATCGGAGGATTTGTTCAATTATCACACAGCAGTAGCAAAAGGCGGTGTCGGAATGACTACTGTCGCTTATTGTGCTGTAAACAAGAGCGGTGTGTCGTTCGGTGCGCAGCTTTACATGCGTCCTGAGATTATTCCAGGACTCAAGAAGTTGACCGACAGCATTCATGAGAATGGTGCTAAGGCCAGCATCCAGCTTGGCCATTGCGGCAACATGACCCATTTTTATACTTGCGGCGGTATGCCTGTAGGCCCATCTACTGGATTCAACCTCTATTCACCAACCTTTGTTCGTGGACTTAAAGTGTCTGAGATTAAAGAACTTGTGAAAGATTTCGGTAAGGCTGTGAATATGTGCCGCGAGGTAGGTTTTGACTGTGTTGAGATTCATGCCGGTCATGGATATCTGATTTCGCAGTTCATCTCTCCATACACCAACCACCGTCATGATGAGTACGGCGGAAGTCTTGAGAACCGTATGCGCTTCATGAAAGAGGTGCTTGCAGAAGTGATGAAGGCAGCGGGTGACGACATGGCTGTTGTTGTTAAGACAAACATGTTTGACGGTTTCAAAGGCGGAATGGAACTTGAAGACTGCATCACAGTGGCTAAAGAGATTGAGAAGGCTGGTGTTCACGGAATCGTGCTTTCTGCAGGATTCGTAAGCAAAGCCCCAATGCATGTGATGAGAGGTGCAATGCCGCTCAAAACCTTGGCTCACTATATGGACCCTTGGAGATTCTGGTGGCTGAAACTCGGTTTGAAGATCGGCGGTCGCTGGATGATTCCAACAGTGCCATTCAAAGAGGCTTATTTCCTCGAGGATGCAAAGAAATTCAGGGCAGAACTGAAGTTGCCATTGATTTATGTAGGCGGTTTGGTTCGCCGCTCAAAGATAGACGAAGTGCTTGACTCAGGCTTTGAGTTGGTTCAGATGGCACGTGCTTTGGTTCATGATACAGAGTTTGTCAACAAGATGGCTGCTACAGACGGAGAGTACTGCAACGGTTGCAAGCATTCGAACTATTGCATCGGCCGTATGTACACCCTTGAGATGAAATGTCATTGCAATGTAGAAGATATGCCTAAGAAACTTCAGAAAGAGGTTGATGAGGCAGAAAAAAATTAATTTGATATGTACGCATTAGTAACTGGAGCAAGTTCAGGAATAGGAAGATGCTATGCGAGAGAACTTGCAAATCAGGGATATAACGTTTTTATAGTTTCGAATCAGGAGAAAGAGATTGAAGAGACTGCCGAGGCAATCAGGAATGATTTCGGAGTTGAGGTTCATGCGCTCTATAAAGATCTGACAAAGCCAGAGGCACCAGAAGAGTTGCTCGCATATGTGAAAGAGAACAACCTCGATCTGGAGATTGTTGTTAACAACGCAGGAATTTTCTTTTTCAATCCATTGACAGAAACAGAGTGGAGAAGAGTAGAGTTGATGCTTGACCTCCACATAAAGTGTGTGACAAGAATGTGCCATCTGTTCGGGGCTTATTTTGTAGAGCAGGGACATGGCTACATTCTGAATATGAGTTCAATGTCCGCATGGATGACAATGCCAGGCATCAGTATCTATAACTCAACCAAGTCGTATATCCTCAATATGTCGAGGTCATTGTGGTATGAGTTGAAGCCTCACGGTGTGTCGGTAACTGCAATTTGTCCTGGAGCGATAGACACAACCCTCTATGGATTGGCGCCAAATCTCAGGAAACTGGCGGTAGGACTCCATGTCAGCATGCGCCCAGAAGAGTTGGTCAAGAGAGCACTCAAAGCCATGTTCAAGAAAAAGAAACATGTAGTGCCAGGATTGATAAACGGTCCATTTGTCTTCATAATCAAACACTTGCCAGATTGGTTCGTGTTTGCAGCAATGAAAAGGATTTCACAATTTCAGAAATAAGTTATGAAAAAAGTACTATTCATTCTTGTTGTTTTGCTTGCCGCAGTGGCATGTAAAAAACAGGAACAAACAGCAGAAGAGAGTATGTCGTCCATATCACAAGCCACAATAGACCAAGCGGTTGAGAAAATTGTTGCAAAACCAGAGACTACAGATATTGACTTGGTGGAGCGTGGTGTGAAGAGCGTGGCATCACTCTGGATGGCAGAAGACGGAACCGAAGAAGAGTTTGTAGAGTTCTGCGTGAACAACTATATTGCAGATTCTGCTGCGCGTCACACATTATTTAATAAATTAGACAGACATATCGAGTGCCTCCGCGGACATGGCGACATGGTTTATGTAGATTTCATGTTCCCGCTTCACGTGGTCGGAGATACACTGATGGACATAGACAACATGTTTGCTGCCTATGACCCATTGGCACATTTCACCGATGATATGTTTGAGAGCAAGATAGCATTCGTAGCATTGCTCAACTTCCCAATCTACACACTCGAAGAGAAGAACGAGTTAGGCGGCAACTGGAGCCGCGAGCAATGGGCATACGCGAGAATGGCAGACTGGTTCGTAAGCCGCATTCCTGCATCACTGACAATGGCATTCACTAAAGCCAACTCAGAGGCAAGCACCTATATTGAGAGTTACGACATCAAGATGGGTTGCCTCAGGACAAAAGACGGCCAGAAGATTTTCCCTGACGGCATGTCACTCATCTCACACTGGAACCTTCGCGATGAACTCAAGGCACAATATGCCGACACATCGGCAGTTGCGCGCGAGAAACAAGAGATGATCTATCAAGTGATGCTCAGAATCATTGACCAGTCAATCCCACAATGCGTAATCAATAACGAGAATTATATCTGGTATCCATATTCAAATGAAGTTCAAGATCTCAAAGGCAAGAAAGTTGATGCCGAGAGAGAGAACGACGTAAGATACCAGCACCTCTTGAACCAGTTCTATGCTTGCAAGGCACTTGACAAATACTCGCCAGCATATCCAACAGCCATAGACAGAGCATTTGCCCATGACATGGAAGTCTCTGACAAAGAGATAGAAGAGATGTTCACAACATATCTCCAATCAGAAGAGGCAAAGCGTGTGGTGGCCCTTGTAAAAGAGAGACTCGGCAGAGATTTGAGGCCATACGATATCTGGTATGACGGATTCAAGGTAAGAAGCACCATCAATGTAGAAGAGTTGTCGAACAAGACAAGAGCCCTCTATCCAAATCCAGCAGCCTTCAAAGCCGATATGGCGAACATACTTGTAAAACTCGGTTTCCCAAGAGAGAAAGCAGAGTTCATACAGTCGAAAGTTGAGGTTGACGCATCGAGAAGTGCAGGTCATGCCTGGACATCGCAGGCCAAGTTTGAGCCATCGCGTCTCCGCACCCGTATTGCTCCAACAGGTTTTGACTATCTCGGCTACAACATCGCATGCCATGAGTTCGGCCACAATGTAGAGCAGACCATCTCGATTCAGGATGTTGACTATTACACAATGGCGAGAGTTCCATCGACAGCATTCACAGAGGCATTGGCATTCGTATTCCAGAAACGCGACCTGCAGTTGCTCGGCATCAATGCAAAAGACGAGATGATTGACGCCATGAACACAATCGATATCTTCTGGAACGGTTATGAGATGATGGGTGTTTCGCTTGTTGACCTTTACACCTGGAGATGGCTTTATGAGAATCCAGAGGCAACAGCCGCTCAACTCAGAGAGCAGGTAATGGCCATAGCAGTAGATGTTTGGAATAAATATTATGCTCCATATTTTGGTGTGAAAGACTCACCAATTCTTGCGGTTTACTCACACATGATTTCTTATCCTCTTTATTTGTCGAACTATGCGTACGGCAATCTCGTAGAGGCACAACTCGAAGAGCATTTTGAGGGCAAGAACCTCGGTGAGGAAGTGTTGAGAATCTACAAAGGCGGAAGACTCACTCCAAATCACTGGATGAGAAATGCCACTGGCGCAGACGTTTCGGTAGATGCATTGCTCAAACAGACAGCAGGTGCATTGGACCGTATGGAGTCGGCAAAATAAGAGAACATTGATTTTGAAAGACAGCAGCAGTGGGTTAGCATAAGAGCAAACCTATTGCTGCTTTTTGTTCATATATGATTATTAGAAAGAGTATTTAGTATGTTGGTAAGAGTGTATGCTGCTGCAGTGCAGGGAGTTAATGCTATTGAAGTGACCATTGAGGTAAATGAGTCCAGCAATGGATTTGCTTTGGTGGGATTGCCTGACAAGACAGTCCAGGAGAGCAGAGAGAGGATATTCTCGGCAATAAAGTACAACGGCTATCAGATTCCCAGACGTCCGCAAGTGATAAATATGGCTCCGGCAGACGTCAAGAAAGAGGGGTCGTTCTATGATTTGCCTTTGGCGATAGGAATGCTTGCCTCTGATGGTTCATTGCCTGAAGAGAAACTCAAAGAGTATATGATGATGGGCGAACTCTCGCTGGATGGGACATTGAAGAGCGTGCATGGCTCATTGCCAATGGCTATTGCTGCCAAAGAGTTGGGTTTTAAGGGAATAATCCTGCCAAAAGAGAATGGCAAAGAGGCTGCGGTGGTTGATGGAATAGACGTCATACCCGCAGAGAGCCTGAAAGATGTGGTGGAGTTTGTGAATGGTTCGCGCGAGATAGAGCCAATTGTGATTGATACAAAGGCAGAGTTTGACTCCCAGTATGATAATTTCGGAGTTGATTTCTCAGAGGTCAAAGGACAAGACTCAGTGAAAAGAGCCTTGGAAGTGGCTGCTGCAGGAGGACACAACATCCTGATGGTAGGCCCTCCGGGTGCCGGAAAAAGCATGATGAGCAAAAGATTTCCTACTATTTTGCCTCCGTTGACATTGGAAGAAGCATTGGAGACCACCAAGATACATTCAGTGGCGGGAAAACTGGAGAGCGGTTCCGGACTGATAACCAGAAGACCATTCAGAAACCCCCATCATACGATTTCTGACGTTGCCCTTGTCGGTGGCGGAAGTTTTCCGCAGCCTGGTGAGATAAGTCTGGCGCATAATGGAGTGCTCTTTCTTGATGAGTTGCCAGAGTTCAAGAGGTCGGTTCTTGAAGTGATGCGTCAGCCTTTGGAAGACAGAAAGATAACCGTCAGCAGGACTAAGATGACGGTAGAGTATCCCGCATCTTTCATGCTTGTGGCATCCATGAACCCTTGTCCTTGCGGCTATCACAACGACCCTACCCATGAGTGCAAATGCACTCCCGGAGAGATTCAGAGATATTTGTCAAAGATTTCCGGCCCACTGTTGGATAGAATAGACATGCATATTGAGATAGTTCCAGTCCCATTTTCCGCTCTCTCTTCCGCGAAAGAGTCGGAGTCGTCGGCAGTGATAAGGGCAAGAGTCATAGCAGCGAGAAAGGTTCAGAATGAGAGGTTTAAGGATGTTGAAGGAGTTTATTGCAATGCGCAGATGAGTCCGAAACTCATCAGAAAATATTGTGTTCTGGACGAGAGAGGTCAGCAGATGCTCAGCAAGGCGATGACCAAGTTCGGACTTTCGGCAAGAGCGTATGACAGAATTCTGAAGTTGTCGAGGACCATAGCCGATTTGGCAGGTTCAGAGAATATAGAGTCGATGCATGTGGCGGAGGCTTTGAATTACAGGAACCTTGATAAAGCCGGTTGGGTGAATTGAAGGTGGTTTCAATTGGTTTCATAGTTTCGAGTGAAACTAATGAAACTAAGAGTCATGAGGAGGGGAGGAGCTTGGTTTATGTTCCGTTTATGTTCCGTTTATGTTCCGATTGAGGGAGGTATGAGGGAGAGAGCCGGAGTGTCGGAAGGAGGAAGTGGAATGGGCGGGAGTAGGATCGGAGGGATTTTATTATAGAGAAAAATAGAAAGAAGTTTATGTTCAGGAGAGAAATATTGTTCTGGCTGATGGTGCTGGCAGTGGTTTCGGCGGGGTGCAGACCTTTGGTGGAGCCGGATGATGATTTTGATGCTGAAGGAGATACCCTTGTGCTGGATGAGAGTTACTGGAGAGTGGCGGTGACGCAGCAAGTAACTGGAGTTCAGCCTGGTACGGGTCTTGTTTTATGGCCGGAGAGGGCAGCGGAGTTGGGAAAAGAGTATGGAGCGGCGATTGCGCTTGAGTTTTTCTATGCGTTGCCGTGCAAAGTGGTGAGAGGTAAAGAGGGAGGATTGATAGTTTATGACTGGGAGTGGTTGGAGAGTAGGTTGGAGGATGTGCAATCGCGTGGGCATCAGGCGGTTGTGCGTTTTAGATATGAGTATCCCGGCAGTAGGGAAGTGGATGGAACGGCGGGAGCGACGGCGGTTCCGGCTTATATTAAGGCAATGGATGGCTATGAGGAGCGTTTTGCGGAGAATCCAAATGGGGACGGGCCGACTTATTATGCTGACTGGCGGAGCGAAGAACTGAGGTGGTTTACGAAGCAGTTTTACAGTGATTTTGCCGAGAAGTATGGCGAAGACAGGAGGATTGCTTTTGTGGAAGTCGGTTTTGGCCATTGGAGCGAGTATCATATTTTCGGGACGGAGGTTGTCGCAGGGGTGAATTTTCCGAGCAAGGGGTATCAGAGGGAGTTTTTTGAGCATTTGGATCAGGTGATGACGATGCCTTATCTGGTGTCGATAGATGCTGCTGATGCGGAGTTCAGTGCGTTGGGAAGTGGCGGCGGAGAGGGATTGAATTTCGGGTTGTTTGACGATTCGTTCATGCATGAGGGTCATGATTTGAGTCAGGGCGAGGGGTATAATGAGGTGTGCTGGATGGCGATGGGCGAGGCGAGGTGGGAAAGGGGCGTTTGCGGGGGAGAGATCAGTTATTATTCTGAAAGAGACCAGTGGGAGTTCCTGAGTGACAGAGGATTATATGGGGTGCGATGGGAGGATGCTGCTGAAAAGTATCATATTTCGTTTATGATAGCCAATGATGCTCTGGAGGGGCGTTATGGGAGTGCGGATAAATTCAGAGAGGCGGGGATGGCGTCGGGATATAGGGTGAGGATTTTGGACTGCAAGAGCAATGGCGCTGAGACACAGGTGCTTGTGACGAATAAGGGTGTGGCGCCGATTTATTGGGATGCTTATTTTGCGATAGACGGAGTGAGGTCCGGAGCCAGTCTGAAGGGGTTGCTGCCTGGGGAGAAGCGTATTTTTGTGATAGACAAAGGTTTGGAAAAGAGTGAGGATTTGAGAATAGAGTGTGATAAGATACTTGAGAATCAGGAGATTGAGTTTGAGGGAAGGAAAGTGAGATGAAGATGATTGTTTCGAAGTGCATAAAGAGGCGTTTTTGTGAAAAGTGAGGGCGATTCATAAGATAGAAAATTAGTTGAATGTTTTGTTGGTGCGGTATGCGGAACTGGTGTACCTTTGCCAGCGAATCCGGAAGCGGTTTATGCGGTCCGGAAAGTTTAACTAAAATTTTTTATCATTATGAGAAGTATCGCGACATTAGAATTGCAGTATGCGCACCGTTTTTACGGTTTTAAGGGGGAGGCTCAGTATCTCCACGGCCATACTGGTGTTTTGACCATTGAGGTTGAGGAGCCAATCGAGATGGGAGTAAACATGGTTTATCCGTGCAATGAGATTAGGAAAGTGGCATGGAAAGTGTTGCAGAATTTTGATCATGCGCTGATTCTGAGGCATGATGACCCGTTGCTGGAGGCTGTTCTTGGAGTTTATGAGAAGACTGGAGTGCGGAAGGGAATCCTGCAGAACAGGATGAAAGGCGAGGCTTTCAAGACGGATTTGGCGGAGGCTTATCCCGAGTGCAGGGTTGTTGTGACGAAAGAGACTATGACTGTGGAGGGGATGATCAAGATTGTGTATGACCTGCTGAAGGACAAGCTGAACATTGTGAGACTGACATTTACGAGCGGAGTGAATGCTGCTACGGCAGAGTTTCCATCGCATGTGAGCATAGAGAGATGTCCGCTTTGCGGGGTGGCGCTGAATGACAAAGGTGTTTGTCCGAAGTGCGGATACGCTAAGTGATTGAAGAAGTGATTTCAGCCGTTCCAGGTTTTTCTCGGGACGGCTGATTTTTTTTGTCTGTTGGTATTTTAGTTGTATAGGTGGTTTGAACATTGGGTAAAGATGGCATAATTTTTGAGTGTAAAGTTTGTGGGTTTCGGAAAATAGTTGTACCTTTGCGGCGACATAATATATATAATGTGTATGAAGAAGTTGTCAGTGCTTTTTGTGTTGCTTGCGTTTATGACAGCGTGCATCAATGAAAGCGGAGTCGTTGAGACCAAAAGGTTTGAGGTTGGCGATTTTAACAAAGTCAGTGTGACAACTGATGCCTTTGACATTGAGGTCTGTGATACGGTTGATGCAGTGACTGTTATTGCTGACGGCGGTGTTATGCGGGGTGTGAAAGTGGCCGTTCGGAATGGAGAACTTAGTTTAGGCTTGTCGCAGAAAGTGACCAAACTGACTGGGAAAATAAAAGTGTTGCTTCCTAAGGAGCAGATGATCAGTAAGTTGACTATGTATGGCGGGTCTGAGTTCAGGACTGGTTTTGGATTGAGCGGAGATAATGTTGAATTGAGTTTGTTGGGTTCCGCTCATTTTTATGGAGATGTGAATGCTGATAGACTGACAATGGAAATGTTTCTCAGTTCATGTTTTGAGGGCAATATAGTTTGTGCTGATTTAGGGATGAAGATGCATGGGTCCGCGGTTATGAAAGCGAGTGGGCATTGTGATGATTTTGATTGTGAGATTTTTGATTTTGCCAGTTTTGCTCCTGAGAAAAGTGGAGAGAATTATGCTTTTGAGTGCGGCAATGGAGATTTCAGGATGTCTGGCAACTGCAAAGCCGCTGTTCATTGCAATGGCTTGATTACCGGAAGTCTGCATGGTTTTTGTGAGTTGAGATATACTGGTGATGCTGACGTGAGCGGATGCCAGAAAGATGATTTGTCGGAGATTATAAAAGATTAAGTTATATGATATTTGGATTGATTTCAGGAAGTGTGTGGAGTTCGCTGATTGTAGTGGGTTGCGTGATGATAGTCTTGGTTTTCAAGTTTATCTTTAAGGTAATGCGCGTAATTCAGGAAAATTATGCTAAGCAGAAAGACTCAATGATGGGAAATGTGGAGGATGATGTAGAGGACGATTTCGAGGAAGATTTTGACCGTGCGGGAAGTATGGAGAGCAAAGTGTTTGAGCGAGAAGCGGTTAAGAAAAGAGAACCATTGAAGAAGCAGCCGTTGAAAAGCAGCATGGTGAGTCAGGTCGTGAAAGCCGACGAGAAAGATGAGAGAGTGAAGATTGATTTCAGCGATAAAGACGAGGTGAAGAAGGCTGTGATAATGTCGGAAATATTCAATAGGAAGTATTGAAGATTTAACTT
>JAZUKZ010000048.1:0-23669 GCA_045643545.1 Candidatus Aphodosoma sp.
GTTTCAGAATACGTTTCATATGGTGTGACCTATGAATTAGTATATCTCATCACAAAAAACATATATAGATGCTTGGTCGCTTTTTGTTTCTCACTAGCATATTTCCGATTTTCACTCAGTTGCATATCCCGTTATGCGCCTTCGATGAAAATCAAAAATCTGCTTCGCAATAGAACAAAAATCGTCTCAAGCTAATTTATAGGACCCACCATATATTATTTCGGAGCCCTTCGGTAGAGGATGATTGCAAGAATACCGAAGAGAATATTCGGGAGCCAGACAGCAAAGAGAACAGGCATGTTACCCTTCACTGCAAACATACTTGAGACAGTAAGGAAAAGAATATAGAGTGCAGAGAGCAGAATGCCGATACCAAGTTGGAGTCCCATTCCACCTCTTACCTTGCGGGAAGAGAGAGAAACACCGATTACCATAAGGATAAGAGATGCAAGAGGCATAGAGAAACGCTTATGGTATTCAACCTCAAACGGTTGAGTGTTACCCATACCTCGTTCATTCTGACGGCGTATATATCGGCGGAGTTCTGCATTAGTCATCTGCGGAGCATACTGCTCATTGATGAAGAACACCTGAGGCTCAATATCGATGAGAGTATCCATACTCATGCCCGTGGTCAGAGTCTCAAAAATCCCGTCAAAGTCGCGTTTCACATAATTAGTGATATGCCATACGCTATCCTCAGGAGTCCAGTCGATGCTCTGTCCCGTAGTACGGCTAACAAGTTTCTTGCCGTCAAACTTCTCGATGAACACATGCTGACCGCGGTTCTCAGAGTACTCAAAACGTTCGATATAGAGAATAACGCCTGGCTCAACCTCCACCTGAATGTCGCGAGCCACCTCATTCTTGAAAGCCACCACATATTTGTCCTCAAAGTCAAGACGGGTGCGGTTGGCAGGCGGAATGATATATCCGCTGAAAAGGAAAGCCACCAGCACGATGCCCACAGAGACAACAGTGTAAGGGCGGATAAAACGGCGGAAACTGATTCCTCCGGCAAGGATAGCCACAATCTCAGTGTTGTACGCCATCTTGGAAGTGAAGAAAATCACCGCGATGAATGCAAACAGCGGAGTAAGCATGTTTGCGAAGTAAGGGATGAAATTGATGTAATAGTCAAAGATAATCTCGTTCAGAGGAGCGTGATTGTCGTAGAAAGCATCCAGTTTCTCCGAAATATCAATAACGATACAGATACAGAGAATCAGAACAAGAGAGAGGAGGAAAGTGCCCAGATACTTCTTCATGATGTACCAGTCCAGGCGCTTTATCCATTTCAGACGCAGAATGTTGTCCCAGTCCGTCTCCCGGAAGAAACGTTTCACATCGCTCCAGCGCAGAGCGCGGAGCCAAGCCCAGAACCTCTTGAGAGCCTCCCAGCGGTTGAGCCAAGTTTCCCGTTTGCATTCATGACGGGCAAAATCAGCAACTGCATGAGCCACATGTTTCGGTCCGTCATTCCTGAACCATTCGGCGATTACATTATATAGATTCCTGAAATCAGCAACGACATCCTTGGCCCAGTCCTTCAGACCGGTCCAGACGGCAAGCATCAATTCAAGAAACTCATTCATCATATCATTTGAGATAAATTAAGAGACCTCTTCCACTGAGTGAAATCACCGGCTATGATATGTTTACGCGCATCGCGGACCAGACGCAGATAGAATCCCAGATTATGGATAGAAGCGATTTCAAGTCCCAGAAGTTCCTCGCACTTAATAAGATGGTGCAGATAAGCGCGGGAGTAGTAGCGGTCCATCCAGAGGTCCGAAGTAGGGTCGATAGGAGAGAAATCATCCTTCCACTGCGCATTTCGCATATTCATTCGACCTTGGTAAGTGAACAACTGACCATTTCTGCCGTTGCGCGTAGGCATCACACAGTCGAACATATCCACACCGCGTTCGATAGCCTCCAGGATATTCTCAGGTGTGCCAACACCCATCAGATAGCGCGGCTTGTCCTTAGGCAGAATCTCATTCACCACCTCAATCATCTCATACATCTTCTCCGTAGGCTCACCAACGGCAAGACCGCCGATGGCGTTACCCTCCCGGCCAAGGTCAGAGATCATCTTGGCAGACTCACGGCGCAGTTCCGGATAGACGCAACCCTGAACGATAGGGAAGAGCGACTGATGGTAGCCGTAGAGAGGTTCCGTAGAGTCGAAACGCTCCACGCAGCGTTTAAGCCAGCGGTGAGTGCGGTCCATAGACTTCTTGGCATAGTCGTAGTCGGCAGTGCCAGGGGTGCACTCATCGAAAGCCATTATGATGTCCGCACCTATCCGGCGCTGGATATTCATAACATTCTCAGGAGTGAAAATATGTTTAGAACCATCTATGTGACTGCGGAAAACGGCGCCCTCCTCAGTAAGCTTGCGGTTGTCCGCAAGAGAGAAAACCTGGAATCCGCCAGAGTCGGTAAGGATAGGGTGGTGCCAGCCATTGAACTCATGCAGACCTCCTGCCTTTTGGAGAATGTCCAGTCCTGGCCGCAGATAGAGATGGTAAGTATTTCCAAGAATTATCTGCGCGTGAATCTCATCCTCAAGAGTTCGGACATCCACACCCTTCACAGAGCCCACCGTGCCCACCGGCATGAAGATAGGAGTCTCGATAACCCCATGGTCAGTGGTTATCCGGCCAGCGCGTGCCTCAGAGAAAGCGTCGGTATGTTCAAGTTCGAAAGTCATTATTTCTTCTTAGTAGCAAGAGACATAAATACGCCAAGCATCACGCCCAGCAGAGCAGCGAACAGAACGCGGAACTCAGGAGGCAGCATGAAAGTGATAGTGTGAGCAGGAACCCAGAAATAAGGGATAGTCTTCTTAAACAAAAAGTTCCACATCATATTCCAGTCCAGACCGACCAGACGCTCCCCGAAATGCAGAGGCGAGAAGAACCCTTTCAGAGAGCCATTGTGGTCCATGATATGCGAGTCGCTGATCTTGTGGATAGTCATGAAGAAAGGAGCGAAGATACAGTTCATGAAGACAGAAATCAGGAAAGCGGCAAGGAAATGGTACCACGAAGCCGACTCAAAGATACTCATGCCCAGCATGTCGGCGTACTGCAGCCCATCAGGCTCGATGCCGATCTGCATCAGAAGGGCAGGAACGCCCTTAGAGAAGATAGTCATGTTCGCCGTGATAAGCATGCCCAGGAAACCCCAGACGATGCCGCGAGGGAGAACGCCGAAAGAAGCGGGAGGATAACTGCCCATCTTAAGACGGTAGCCGATAACCTCGCCAGCCGTTGAGAGAATGGCGAATTTAAGGAAAGCCATCAAGAAAGGATGAGCCTTTGTAGAAGATATGAACCACTCACCCAGAGGGTTAATGCAGATAAACGCTGCGATTACAGCGACGCAGCACAGAATGAAACAAAAGTCCTTTTTAGTCATAGAAAGTGTATTATATATAATGAGTGCAAAGGTACGATTTTTTGTTGAGACAGGCAAGATTTTATAGAAAAATATTTTGAGATTTTCCTTGGTCGAATCCCAGAAAGTAAGTACCTTTGCCGCAGAATAAAATCTATATTATGAAACATATAAGAAAAAAAGTGATTATCATGCTTGCGGTGGCAGTTGCGGGCATACTTTGCGTCAGTTGCGCAGAGAGTCAGAAAGAAGAAGTCGTCGTTCAGGAACAGCCTTGTGAGGTAGAGGCACAAGTCAGACATTTAGAGTTGCCGCACATAGCCGGAGATGTAGTGGTTCAGGTTCCCGAGGTTGATGCGCAGAACCATTGCGCTGGTAAAATGATAGGATGTGTTTATGATTTGGCATTCAAGCATTTGCAAGAGTGTTATTCGTTCCCGCAGTGCCTGCCGACAGCAGAAAGTCCGTCAGCATTCTGGGCAATGTATTTTGACCATATAGAGAATACCGTAGCCCAATGGGATAAAGAAGACTACGAAGACGGTGAGGATTTTGAGAACAAAATCCATTTCGCAGATACATTAAGCATACAGCAAATTTATGCAGACGACAGTGTAGTGACCTGGAAGATAAAGATTTACAACACATTAGGCAATACCCATCCAATGTATGAAACCACCTATATCAGTTACAGAGCAGACAACTTCGACAGAATAGGCTGGAGAGAGTTGGTTCCAGAAGAAAAGAGGAGAGAGACATTAGAGAAAGTACTTGCAGAGGTAGAAAAGACAAAAGAGAAAGAAGGCGACGCAGACCATGTGCGCAGTTATGTCGATTTAGACACAATTGATTTGACAGACAGAGGTTTATCTGAGAAATGCCAGACTGGAGAATTCATCTTCCATGACCCTGCAGTGGTAGGAGATAAGTTAGTCTTTTATTTCCATCTGTATGAGTTGGGGTCACATGCCTCCGGCGAGTATATAGTCGGATTGAAGAGAGAGTGATGGTGATTTTTTGCTTTTGATTTTTAGAGACAATCATTTTTGGTAGATGACTGTCTTTTTTTTGTAATACTCTGATTTATTTTGTTTTATTGCATTTTGAGAAAAACATTAAAAAAAATTTGGTCATTTGTGTGAAAAATTGTACATTTGCAAACTCAATATTTATATAGAATGCAACTTTTTTATGCAAGCAATGTAAAACTGCGAATCTTAGGGGAGCAGTTTTGGGCTGTTTTTGTTGTTTTTCAGCCCAATAAAAATAAAAAAAGCAAAAAAACAGAACAAACAATAATGAATTAATTAAAAGAAAAAATGAAGCAAAACAGTATTTTTGCCACCGTTGTATCTGTGGCTGTAATTGCATTGACCTTTGTTGGATGCACAAAGAATGAGATTAATCCTGCTATAAATCCATTAAACGAAAATGGTCAAAAGATAATGCAAGTTCAATGTTCACAAACAAGTGTAAATGATGATTTTATAAATAAGCATAAAGATGAGTGGGCGGGATATTATTATGAATTTGAGATTCATGGTTTGAAGAAGACAAGATGTCTTGCGTTAAAAGATCGTTACGATCCAAAAGCTCAATGTTGGATAAAGTATGGTGAACTCAAGTTGATGGAGGCAGATAGATTGGAGGATATGGTAGGACTACCAACATTAAGGGTGGCTGATAAGTTTAAAAAAGCGATGAACTTTGAGAATTTCAAAGAGATGTTTGTTGACATTCCTGAGGTTGTGGAGCAAATAGAAGCGGGAAAGTGTTTTGTTGTGGAGGATAACTATGATGGGTGTAGATCTTATATAATTTCCACGAAACCATCCATACAAGATGATGATGTTGAGATATTGCATATTTTTACGTTTTCTGAAAACACATTAGAGTAACAAAATCTGACTTGCCAATCGGAATAAAAGGTTGGCAAGTCTTTTTAATTATTGTTGATATGAAACTAAAATTTATTTTATTACTATTGGTGCTTGTTGTGTTTGTAACTTGTTGCACTACTGAGGTGAGGGAATATCCATCAGAAAAATTTTTCGTGAAAGAATTTGACGATTCAAATAATTTAAGTAAATGTGTCTCTGAAATAATGAATTTTGGTGCGGTGTTCCAAGATAATCCGAACAAATACGCATTCGGAACATATCCTATGGGTGATGTAGAAGAATACTATGTTGTAATGTATGATTGGGAAACTGGCAAATTGGATACGATTGAACAATTTGTGAATTTCTTGTTTTATTCAGCAACAGCACCTATTTCTGGAGATTCTGTTTGGGTCTTGACGGATTATAACGGAATTTTTTGTTCAAAAGGAGCAGGGAAAAGAATCTGGCCTAAAGAGAAAATAACAATTGTGGGTTCGGACTATGGTGTTGGTGGAATAGGTCCGATGAATTTTAATGTTAACAATGGACGTATTTGTGTACGTTGTTTTTGTACTAATTACGATATTTCTGATGATTTGACTGTAACTCCAAAGATTCCGATGGATAAGTTAAATGAATGGCGTCCATGGAGTTTGTGGAATATTGTTAGTTCTGATAGTTTGAAGTATTATAACAGCTTTGGTGTGCGTCATTTTGAATCAGACTCAATATCTCATTCAGAAGAGCAGATGATTTATAATGAAGATGATTCCGTTTATGTTCAAACTACGACTGCGTCGGATTATGTCGTTTTGTTTAATGCTAAAGGAGACTCCATTTGTAGAAAAGAATTTAAATCAAAGCAATTTGTGGCGAAACGTTCATGCGTGGATTATGATCCTCAAAAATATAATGAATTTAAAAAATATATGGAAAGCAACTGTTGGTATGGCAATATTTATTATGACAAATATCGCAATCGGTATATTAGGATAATGAAAATGCCTGATACAAATATCGCTGGCAACGAACATTCAATGACAATAATGAATGATAAACTTCATAATTTCAATGTGGTGATAGCAGATAAAGATTTCAATGTCAAGTATGAAGTGAAGTTTAGAAATACGTATGTCTCGAGTGAGGGATGTTTGATAAGAGAAGAAGGATGTTATTTCGTGGAATGGCAAAAAGGAGAAAAAGCTCGAATCCTGTTATATGATTTCAAATAAATAATGAAAAATATTTTAGTTATGAAAACAAAATGTTATTTGTTATTGAGTCTGGTGCTGGTGCTTATTGCATGCGGCAGAAAAGAGGTCAAAGAGTGTGATGCTGAAGAGTTTTTGGTTGAAGGGTATGATGAGTATCCGCAAAATCTGCAAGATTATTTTTTTGATATAGTACAGTTTGGAAGAGAGTTCCAGGATGATTCGGACAGGTATGGTTTCTGCGTTTTCACGTACGAAGATGATAAAGAAACGCATTATGTGATGACATACGACTGGAAAACCGGAAGGACCGATACACTGAAACAATTCAACGATGGCATTTTTTATACTGCGGCGGCACCAGTTAGCGGAGACTCACTGTGGATTCTGAGTAATTATTATGGAGTGTTTTGCAGTAAAGGAAACGGTCGTCCCATTTGGCCGGAAGAAGAAATTCCGATAGTCGGTTCGGATTATGGCATTACAGGCTTTGGCCCTATGACCTTCAATTTGAGCAACAGCAGATTGTGCGTAAGCAATTTTTATACAAATTATGATATTTCAGACGAGTTGGTGGCAACTCCAGCAATCCCTGTCGAAGAGTTGCGAAAATGGCAACATTGGAGTTTGTGGACCATTGTAAACGCTGACAGCATAAGATATTACAGAGGTTTTGGCGCGCGCCATTTCGACAGTGACAGTATAGATGGCACAGATGAACAGATGATTTACAATGAGGATGATTCAATATATATTCATACCACAACTGGTTCGAACTATGTAGTGCTGTTTGATGCCAATGGCGATTCTCTGTGCAGAAAAGAATTTGCCTCAAAACGGTTTGTAGCCAAGCGTGCTCATGCAGATCACGATATTCATAATCAAAATGAACGGGAGATATATAGAAGTAGCAATTGCTGGTATGGCAATATCTATTACGACAAATACCGCAAACAGTATATAAGAATAATGAAAATGCCTGATACAGAGGTGGCTGCAGATACAACCTCCATGACTAAAAAAACACGGACGCTATATAACTTCAATGTAGTTGTCGCTGACAAAGATTTCAATGTCAAGTATGAGGTCGCATTCAGGAACAGTGGTGTCATGAGCCTTGGGTGCATAGTCAGAGAGGAAGGGTGCTATTTTATGGAAAACGCGCCAGACACGAAAAAAGGTTGGCGAGTTCGTTTATATAATTTTTATGATTTCGAATAATGATGAGAAAGATAACGGTGTTGGTTCTTGCTGTTTTGTCGGCAGTCTGCCTCGCGGACTGTTCTGGCGAAAAAGAGCAGCAAGAGCAAAAAGACGAAAAGATACTGGCCGAAGTGTCCGATGAGAGGGCGGCGGAGATTTTCTCGTGGTATGCCGAGCAGATTGGACTGGACATACCGAAAGAGAGACATGCGTATATTTTGGTGTGCGAGCAGGCATGCGGCGGATGTATACATGAGGCATTGCAGTACTGCATGAGAAACTGCAGCGACACCTTGACCTGCGTGACCACCAACAGAGTGGTAAACAGTCGCACGTATGGCTATGCGAAAGGATGTGAATGCCTGTATGTGGATACAGTAAAATTGCTTGACGACCTGAACTGGCATTACTGCAACATCATAGAACTGCATACAGAGAACGGCCGTTTGGTTGATATAAGGGATTATGCCACGGATGAGATTATGAAAAGATTCAGTGGCAAAGATACTGTGATGACAGAGTGCGAGATTCCGAATTTTGACTAAATATTGCGCTTTTTGAAGAGACAGTCGTTTTGGGAGATGACTGTCTTTTTTTTTGTATTGAGAGTGATTTTGGGAAAATTTTGGGCGAAATCGGTGTTTTTGGGGTGTTTTTGCGAGACGGAAAATCGGGGATTGCGAAGGGTCCAAAAATCAAAATGCTGTTTGGTTCCCAAAAATTGCTGTTTTGTTCCCATTGCAAGTTGTTGATTGGCAATGTGTTAAGAGACGTATTGAAAATTAGTTGCCATTCACCTCTTCAGAAATGAAAATTCGTTGGTCAAAATGCCAAATTTCCGAAATTTTATGGTTTGAAAAATTGCTTTTGTAAGTCACAGATACTCAATCTATGGTTCGATCATTCCTGCTTTTAGGCATGGATTAGACTACTTTCAGAGTGAATTTTTTGTAATGTGGTGGTTAGTAGAGGTTGGAAAATGAAGAAAGTTGTGTAAAGAGTGTTAAAAGTTAGGGAATGGGACGAAGAGAGTGTTAAAATAATTGCAAGTTAAGATTTGTTAAACGCTAATAGATGCGAACGAAGCGTAGTTTTTGGCGGGGGGTGGGCGTCTAATCAGACGAAGAGCCCGAGAAAAGAAGATTAAATTTACATACATATGGAAGACAACCGATTCAGAAAACAGCCCATTGAAGTGATCAGCGGACGAGTGAAGAAAGGTTCCTGTGAGATATTCAGGACCATCAGAGGCAAAGTTTACTGTTGCATTTACGACGGCGATTATTTCGACCCCAAAACGCCTGAGCAGCAGGCCGTAAGGGAAGATTTCCGACTTGCCATGCAGTTGACCAAAGACGATTTGGCCGACCCAGAGCGCAGGGCCATTTGGGAAGAAAAAATGTGCGAGTACAACCGCAGCGCCTACAGAGTAAGAGTCAAGACCAACGACGCCGGAAGGATAAGATGGGAGGACGATCCCAAGCACAGACGCCAGTATTTCAGACTTTACGACTTTGTCAAATCCCAGTACAAAATGGCCATCACAGAACTCAGGAAAAATCCAGCGGAACATTTGGAAATCAAGTAGTTTGGAGTAGGGTAGGAGTGCCTTTGGAAGAAGAGAAGAGAGTGCTTTATCGGAGTATCCTCAGGGGGCTTTCGCGCGCACGCACGAACATTGTTGAGAAAAAGATTCCGAAAGATTAGGATATTTGACAGAAAAGTTGTATTTTTGCATTTGGTAAAATTTTGTTTTGCATGAAACTTTCAGAGATAGAAGTTGGCGGTAAAGCCGTGATAGTCAAGGTCGCAGGACATGGTGGCTTCAGGCGTCGCATCGTGGAGATGGGTTTTGTGAAAGGAAAAGTCGTGAAAGTACTCCAGAGGGCGCCCTTGGGTGACCCTACAGAGTATGAAGTCATGGGTTACAACGTAAGCCTCAGGAACACAGAGTCATCAAGGATAGAAGTAATCAGCGAGGAAGAGGCGAGACAAGAGGCAACCCGCTCGAAATCAGGTGATACTGCAGACAGGATTTTTGTCAGCGAAGAAGAGATACAGTCAGTGGCCTTAAGGAGAAGACGAGAGATTTCCGTGGCCTTGGTTGGCAATCCCAATGCTGGCAAAACCTCATTGTTCAACGTCATATCCGGCATGAGAGAGCGTGTCGGCAATTATTCCGGAGTGACTGTAGATGCAAAAGAGACGCAGTTTGACTATGCTGGGTATAAAATCCGCCTCACCGACCTGCCAGGCACCTATTCACTCTCAGCGTACAGTCCTGAAGAGAGATATGTCAGAAAACAGTTGGTTGAGGAGCGTCCCGACGTGATAATCAACGTCATAGACTCAGGCAACATAGAGAGAAACATGTTCCTCACCACCCAGTTGCTTGACATGAACCTCAGGATGGTCGTTGCATTGAACATGTTTGACGAGTTGGAGAAACGCGGCGACAAGTTTGACTACAAAAGCCTTGGCGAGATGATCGGTGTGCCGATGATACCCACAGTCTCCACCCAGATGAAAGGCATTCACGAACTCTTCGATACCGTAATCAAAGTTTATGAAGACGAAGAAAAGACTGTCCGTCACGTACATATAAACTACGGAGCCGAGATTGAGGAAAAAATCGTTAGGATAAAATCCGCGTTGGTAGATTCAGGAGTCACCTTTGAGGATTATACAGCCAGATACATGGCAATCAGACTCTTATGCCGAGACAGCGAAGTTGAGCAACATGCTCATGAGAGGGCGCAAAACACAGAGTATGAGAAAGTTGTGACCCAATGCGAAGAAGAAGTCAAGGCAGAGTTCAAAGACACCCCCGACAACGTAATCCAAGACTCAAAGTACGGATTCATCAGCGGTGCCTTGAAAGAGACCTACCAAGAGAAAGAGAAAAGAGGCGGAAAGACACTGACAGACAAGATAGATGCCGTAGTAACCAGCAAGTTATGGGGTTATCCGATATTTCTGGCAGCAGTATATATCATGTTCCAGGCCACCTTCATCCTCGGCAAATACCCAATGGAAGGCATATCATGGTTGGTGGAAGCCCTCAAAGACCTGATAGCCAGCGGGATGCCCGAAGGAATGCTCAGAGATCTGATTTGCAACGGAATTATCTCAGGAGTAGGAGGAGTTTTGGTTTTCCTGCCTAACATCCTGATACTCTACTTCTTCATCAACCTCATGGAAGCATCCGGCTACATGGCAAGGGCGGCCTTCATCATGGACAAAATAATGCACCATGTAGGGTTGCACGGACGCTCCTTCATCCCATTGATAATGGGCTTCGGCTGCAACGTGCCTGCCATTATGGCCACAAGAACCATAGAGAACAGAAATGCCAGGATGGTCACCATCCTCATAATGCCATTGATGGCCTGCTCAGCCAGACTCCCTATTTTCCTACTCATGGCAGGAACCTTCTTCGCTCCACAATATGCTGGCACAGTGCTCTTTATGATGTACGTCATAGGAGTGCTCCTTGCCGGAATAATGGCAAAAGTATTTAAGAAAGTATTGTTCTCCCAGGAAGAAATTCCATTCGTCATGGAACTTCCACCATATAGATTCCCAACCTTCAGGATGCTCATGCGCGACACCTGGGACAAATGCGAGCAGTACCTCAAGAAAATCGGCACCACCATACTCGTAGGAGCCGTTGTAATTTGGGCCTTGAGTTATTTCCCTGTAAGCCACGGAGATATGACGCCAAAACAGCAGTTGGAACAGTCCTATCTCGCAAAAATAGGCAAAGCAGTTCAGCCTGCAGTTCAGCCATTAGGCTTCGACTGGAAATCCACAGTCGCCCTCATAACCGGAGTCACAGCCAAAGAGATAGTAGTCAGCACCTTAGGTATATTATATGACGATGACGACCAGGGACAGTCGTTGGAATGGCGCATGAAATCAGAACTCAAACCAGACGGCCAGCCAGTATGGAACATAGCCTCAGTATTGAGTTTCATGCTCTTCGTACTGATATACGTGCCGTGCATAGCCACCTTAGGGTCCATAAGGATAGAGACCAAAAGTTGGCTCTGGGCATTATTCGCCGGATTATATACAATCGTCTTGGCGTGGATAGTCTCATTCGTTGTATATCAGAGTATTATGCTTGGCATGTGGCAAGAAGTCGCAGTAGCCGTCATAGTGCTTTGGGCAGTGATGCGGATAACCCAAAGTGCAGTGAAAGGATTAAGAAGAAAGAACAGTCAATGTGCTGGTTGCCAGGGCGGAGACTGCAGCAAATGCAAGTAAGGTGGGGTATTATTGATAATAAAAGATTATGAACACATACGAAAGCAAACAGAAAAGAATCAGGAAAGAGCAGCATCAGATTTATCAGAAACTCAGCGATTTGAGAAACGTAGAGAAGTACGCTGCCGCACTGCCTGAAGACATGAAAGAAAAAGTCCAGGATCTCCAGTTCGATCAAGACAGCATCTCCTGCAAAGTGCCCATGGCAGGCACCCTGACAATGAGGATAATAGACAGAGAAGAGCCAAAAACCATCAAGTTCGGCCTCGAAGGAGTGCCAATGCAGGCAAACATGTGGATTCAGTTGGTAGGCGTTGCCGAAGACGACACCAGAATGAAACTAACTGTAAAGGCAGATATTCCATTGATGCTCAGGCCGATGATAGGCAACAAATTAGAAGAAGGCGTAGAGAAATTGGCTGAAATGATAGCAATGTCCATGCAGTATGGAGGATGAATTTTACATGGGCCTTGCCTTGAACGAGGCGAAAGCAGCGGCAGAAGAAGGAGAAGTGCCTGTCGGGGCTGTAATAGTCTCCAACGGCAGGATTCTCGCGAAGACTCACAACCAGACAGAGAGACTCCAGGACGTCACAGCCCATGCCGAGATATTAGCCATGACCGCAGCAGCCAACATCCTCGGAGCCAAGTATTTGACCGACTGCACCCTGTATGTAACTCTTGAGCCATGCACCATGTGCGCAGGAGCCCTGCGTTGGGCCCAGATAGGCAGAGTGGTTTATGGAGCCAGTGACGAGAAAAACGGCTACAGAAGATTCGCTCCAGAGATTATGCATCCCAAGACATTGGTAGAGAGCGGAATACGAGCAGAAGAAGCATTACAAACAGTACAGACATTCTTTAAAGAGAGAAGAAAATGAGAAAAACACTGACAGTATTGACAATTCTTTTGGCGATGACCTTAACAGTCAGAGCACAAGTACTTTATGAAATATCAGGCAACGGACTGAAAAAGAAAAGTTACCTCCTGGGCACCTATCATTTGTTGCCTGCAGATGACCTGGCCAATGTAAAGTCAGTATTCAAGTGCTTCAGAGAATCAGAAGTTGTAGTAGGAGAGATAGTACTCAATGAACAAGAGGCTGCTCAGAAAATGGCAGAAGTCATGATGGCTAAAGAGCCATTCACCAAGTATCTCACTGAACAAGACAGCCTTATGGTAGATTCCGTTTTGAAAGCAGACATAGGGGTAGGAGTTGCGCAACTCTCAGTGATAAGACCAGCGTATATATTCATGATGTGGGAACAGTTAGCCCTAATGCAAGGAAAAGACAAAGGAAAAGAGTTCATGGACAGTTTCTTCCAGACCGCAGCCATAATGTCAGGCATTCCAGTAAAAGGACTTGAGACCATAGACCAACAGTTGCAGTTCATAGCAACCGACGATGAGAAAGATGCCATAGACCTCGTCGAACATTTCAGAGCAGGCAAAGCAGCCATAATAGAAG
Organism: Candidatus Aphodosoma sp.; assembly: GCA_045643545.1. Taxonomy (GTDB): domain Bacteria; phylum Bacteroidota; class Bacteroidia; order Bacteroidales; family Paludibacteraceae; genus Aphodosoma. The sequence continues at coordinate 13,444 of JAZUKZ010000048.1, forward strand.
AGACAAAATTGTTGCAAGAGGCCTATTTAGCGCAAGATTTAGACAAAATACAGCAACTTGCCCTACACGAGTTCGATTCAGAAGGTTTAGAAAGAATGGTCAATGCAAGGAACAGAAACTGGGTGGAGCAATTGCCTGAGATGATGAAAGAAAACAGTTGCTTTGTGTCAGTTGGAGCGATGCATTTAGTTGGAGACCAGGGAGTTGTGGCCTTGCTTAAGAAAAAAGGATATAAAGTAAAGCCAGTAAAATAAATGAGCAGACCCTTCAGATTCAAACAGTTCCAGATAGTCCAGGACCAGACACCCATGAAAGTCGGCACCGACGGAGTCATGGTAGCAGCCTGGGCGGGAAGAAAGAACCATGAGAGAATACTCGACATAGGGTCAGGCACCGCAGTAACCACACTTATTGCGGCACAGAGATTTCAGACAGCCAAAGTAGTTGGAATAGAAGCCAATGAACCCGCAGTCAGAGAGTCAAGAGAGAATGTCGGTAATTCTCCATTTTCGGACAGAGTAGAGATAACACACTGCAAGTTACAGAGTTACCGAGATTTAGAGAAATTCGATTTGATATTATGCAATCCGCCATATTTTGCGGACTCACTCAAATGCCCCGACAAAGGAAGGACAGATGCCAGGCATGATGACGGACTCACATTAGAACAACTCATAGAAGCAGTAGATAAACTATTGAAAGAGAACGGATTGTTTGCGATGGTTTATCCTGCGGAGAGAGAAAAACAAGTTCTGTGCCAGGCAGAGAAAACAGGATTCAAGTTAGAGAGAATAGTGAGAGTCAGAGGCACTGAGACTGGACCAATAAGAAGAATACTGGTAGAATTCTCCAAGAATGGTGAAGGTAAAGTGACTGAAGAAGAACAGTTTATAGAGAAAGAGAGAAAAGTCTATTCAGAATGGTTCGCAGAACTCACGAAAGAGTTATACTTAGACAAATGATAGAACAACAGATAAAAAGACTCAGAGAACAGTTGAGAGAGTGGGAGTACCAGTATTACGTGCTCAACATGCCCACAATCAGCGACAAAGAGTTCGACATGCATATGAAAGAACTTGAAGCCCTGGAGAAAGAACATCCAGAGTTTCAGGATCCGAACAGTCCAACCCAGAGAGTGGGAAGTGATTTAGGCGGAAGCGGATTTACCCAAGAGATGCATGAAAGGCCAATGCTCTCATTAGGCAACACCTATTCCCCTGCAGAAGTTGAAGAATGGTATCAGAGAACCAAGAAGTTGATAGGCAGAGATTTCGATGTAGTCTGTGAGTTGAAATACGACGGCACAAGCATATCGATAATCTATGACAACGGACAGTTGCAGAAAGCCGTGACAAGAGGTGACGGCAAAAAAGGCGACAACGTAACAAGAAACATAAGAACAATCAAAAACGTTCCATTGGCATTGAGAGGCAATTATCCAGAGCGGATTGAGTTCAGAGGTGAAGTCCTGATGCCATGGGAGAGTTTCGAGAGACTTAACAAAGAGAGAGAAGAACAAGAAGAGCCACTTTTCGCCAATCCAAGAAATGCAGCCTCAGGAACACTCAAGACACTCAACACCAAAGAAGTAGCCCATAGAGAACTCACCACATATATATATTACGCCTTAGGAGACGACCTCACCCAAGAAGACCATTATGCGCAGATGCAGCAGTGCAGAGAGTGGGGTATGAACGTAAGTAAAGATATGAAAATATGCCATAACATACAGGAAGTTATGGCATATATAAACTATTGGGATACAGACAGAAAGAACCTGCCAGTGGCGACAGACGGAATAGTTTTGAAAGTTAACAGCTTCGCAGAACAAGAAGAGTTAGGGGCAACTGCAAAGAGTCCGAGATGGGCGATAGCCTATAAGTTCCAGCCAGAGCAGGCACTCACCAGATTCACCGAAGTCACCTATCAGGTAGGAAGAACTGGAGTAGTCACTCCCGTTGCCAATCTCGAGCCAGTGCAGTTGTCCGGAACAACTGTACAGAGAGCCACATTGCATAATGAAGACTTCATGAAAACCCTTGGGTTGCATGAGAGAGACATGGTTTATGTAGAGAAAGGCGGAGAGATAATTCCAAAAATAACAGCGGTAGAGTTAAAACTCAGAGAGCCAGACTCAAAGCCAATAGAATTCATAAAGAACTGTCCGATATGCGGTGCTCCATTAGTAAGGAACGAAGAAGAAGCAGCTTGGTACTGCACCAATGAGAACAACTGCGCTCCACAGATTTGCGGAAAAATAGAGCATTTCGTCTCCAGAAAAGCCATGAACATAGAAGGTATTGGAACAGAGACAGTTGAACTCCTTTACAAAGAAAGATTGGTAAAAGGAATAGGAGACCTTTACAGACTCAAGTACGATGACCTCATACACCTCGAAGGATTTGCAGACAAAAGTGTCAGACAAGTTTTAGAGAATATAAGGAAATCAAGTGAAGTTCCATTTGAGAGAGTCCTTTTTGCATTGGGAATCAGAATGGTAGGAGAAGTAGTGGCGAAAAAACTCGCTTTTGCCTTTGGAAGCATCGATGGACTCATTGCTGCAACCGTTGAAGAGATGACAAGTGTAGAAGACATAGGAGAGAAGATAGCCCTCAACGTCAGAGATTACCTCCAGCAAGAAGAAAACAGAGAGTTGGTAGAGTGGTTGAGAGAACAAGGATTGAGAATGACCGCCGATAAGCCAGAAGAGTTGAAATCCAGTGCCTTGGCAGGAAAGACAATTGTAGTCAGCGGTAAATTTGAGAAACACAGCCGAGAAGAGTACAAAGCAATGATAGAAGCCCATGGCGGCAAAGTAGGCAGTTCCGTCAGTGCAAAGACCAGTTTCATACTGGCAGGCAGTGACATGGGACCAGCCAAAAGAGAGAAAGCAGAGACACTCGGAGTAAAAATAATTGATGAAGATGAATTTATTAGAATACTTCCGCAAGAAGAAGTTCAGCCAGTCGCTCAGCAACTGTCATTTGACTTCTGAGTTTGTAGACTGGTCAGAAGCCAAGACAGTCCTCATTATGTTTGAGAGCGACATCCTCGAGCAGAACGCAGATCTCAGAAACTTCATAGAGAGACTCATGAAGACAGAAGGGAAAAAAGTGTCCGCATGCCTGTATGTTGATAAAAAAGAGGCACTTACCCCATCATTAGACAATTTTGTCGTCCTTGACAAAAAATGTGTGAACATCTGGGGACATCAGCAGAGCGTAGTGGCACAGAGAATGGTGGAAGAAGACAGTTTCGACATAATCATAGACCTCACCACCACATTCAACATCACACTCAGTTACCTTCTCATGGAACTCAATGCCAGAATGAGGTGCGGCATGAAAAAGCCAGAGACAGAGAAGGGACTCTATGACATGCAGATAGAGATGACAACTCCCGATTTCGGAGAAGATGAAGAAGCCAGAGAAGCATACAACGAAAGGGTAGAGTTGGCAGAACAGATATTGAAATATTTGAAATTGATACACTCAAAGATATGATATTCAACAACAAACTAATGGGATTGGGAGTTGCATTGGTAACCCCATTCAAAGCAGATTATTCAGTTGATTACGAGGCACTCGAGAGACTCGTAGAGTACCAGATAGACGGAGGCGTAGATTACTTCGTCGTATGTGGAACCACTGGAGAGACTCCAACTCTGACCGATGAAGAGAAAAAGAAAATCACCGAGACAGTCATCAGAGTCAACAATGGACGCAAGCCGATAGTCCTCGGCATAGGCGGCAACAACACCATGGGTGTCGTAGAACAGATAAAAAACGCCAATTTCGAGGGAATTGATGCCATACTCAGCGTTGTGCCATATTACAACAAGCCATCCCAGGCCGGAATCTACCAGCACTACAAGATGATAGCAGAGTCAACCGACATGCCTATTATATTATATAATGTGCCAGGAAGGACCGGAACCAACATAGCGGCCGAGACAACCATCAAACTCTCTCATGATTTCGACAATATCGTAGCCATCAAAGAGGCTTCGGGCAATTTCAGACAGATAGACGAAATCATCAAGAACAAAAGACAGGGCTTCATGGTTATCTCTGGTGATGACGGAATTACATTCCCATTGATAGCATTGGGTGCGGTAGGTGTCATCTCCGTTGTGGGAAACGCATTTCCAAAAGAGTTCGGCCGTATGGTAAGACTCGCACTCCATGGCGATTTGAGCGGAGCAAGAGAGATACACTACAGATTTGTAGAGATGATAGAAGTCCTCTTCGCAGATGGAAACCCAGCAGGCGTCAAGAGCGTACTCTCATGTATGGGCATGATAGAGAACGTATTGCGATTGCCTTTAGTTCCAACAATCAGAAATCAAGAGTGGGTCATTGATTTTTTGAGGAAAAGAGGAATGTAACTTTTGAAGGTTAGAACGGTCTAAACATATATGAGGAAAATAGCGGCATTGTTGATAATGGTCATGTTGGCAGTCTCCGTCAAAGGACAGCTAAACACAGAACGGCTTATGAGTGTAGGCCGGAGTGCCCTATATTTCCAAGACTATGTGCTCAGCATACAGTACTTCAGCAAAGTAATCCAAGTAAAGCCTAATTTAAGTGACCCTTACTTCTATAGGGCGGTGGCAAAGATACAGTTGGAAGACTTTGACGGGGCGAAAAAAGACCTTGACAGTTTTATGGAGAGAAATCCATTCTCCCCGATGGCTTACTATGCAAGAAGTTATGTCTTGTGCCAGTCCGAAGATTGGGAGAATGCCGAAAGAGACATCAAAATGGCTTTAGAGTACAGTCCTGACAACGTAACCTACAGGATAAACCTTGTAAACATCTACGAAGAGCAAGAAAAGACTGAAGAAGCCATGGCCGTATTAGACAAAATGATACGCCAGTCGCCAAAATGGACAGAACTCCATCTTGAGAAAATGGGACTTATGCTCCAGCAAGGAGATACCTTAGGTACAATGGACATAGCCAACAGACTGATAGAGAACGACAAACACAACTCACAGGTTTATGGTGCCAGAGCAATAATCCATATATTCCTCAATCATGAAGACTCAGCCCTCATGGACTGCAACAAAGCCATAGAGTTAGGCACGAAAAATCCAGGCACATATATAAACCGAGGAATCATCAACACACGACTCAACAAGTTCAGAGACGCCATGGCAGATTACGACAAAGCCGTAGAACTCGATGGCGAGAACGTATCCGCACTTTTCAACAGAGCACTATTGCGCAGCGAGTTAGGTGATTACAACAACGCCCTTGACGACCTCGACAAAATAGTAAAACTCAAGAAAGACCTTGATGAGGCCATTTACGAAAGAGGAGTCATAAACTCCATTCTCGGCAACACCATTGAAGCCATAGAAGATTTCACCAAGATAATAGAGAGACACCCCGATTTCGTGCCTGTTTATTATGCGAGGGCAGAGCAGTATGACAAACTCAGGAAAGTCAAGGCGGCATTTGCAGACCGAGAGAAAGCCTACAACCTCATGGAAGACCATAAGAAAGGCAAGAAAAAAGAGAGCACCTTCAATGCCGATGCCAAGGTAGCCCAAGAAGAGTCGATCATTGAGAGCGTATCCAACCTATTCCTTGCAAGCCAGAAAGAGTCAGCGACAGAGAGCGGCGTCAGAGGATTGGTTCAGAACCAGAAGATAGATTTGACCAACGAGCCGAACTACGTAGTCTCATTCTACAGAATCCAGGCAAAAGACAACCTCCTCTGCAAAGAGTATGACCCGATAGAACTTCAGGATTTCACCAAGAAATACCTCAAAGGCAAAGAACTGTACATGGTGACTAGAGAGATTCCATTGTCGGGAGATGTGTCTGATTATTACTTCTCAGAGATAGACGGACTCTCCAGGACCATAGTCGGTCATCCCGGTGCTGCAGCCGCCTATATGCTCAGAGGCTTGGATTATGCGGTCCTTCAGGATTACCAGAATGCCATAGACGACATGACCAAAGCCATAGTCTGCGGCATGGAAGAAGGAATGGTTTATTTCATGCGAGCCACCATGAGATACAGACAATGGGAGATAATGGTAGATATCGAAAGTCACGACAATAAGTTGAAAGATAAAATGCTCTCCAACGAATGGGAGTTGATAATCAGAGATTTGGACAGAGCGGCAGAGTTGATGCCAGAAGCAGGATTCGTCTGGTACAACAAAGGCAACATGCTGGCTCAGAAGCGTGATTTACAGGCTGCAGTATCATGTTATGCCAGAGCAATAGAGTTGGAGCCAAATCTCGGAGAAGCATATTTCAACAGAGGCCTGACATACATGCTCCTCAACCAGATAGACAAAGCAGCCAGCGATATGAGCAAGGCTGGAGAAGAGGGAATTTACAGAGCATACAGAATATTGAAAGAACTAAGGGGCGTTCAATGAGTCCCAGATAAACCAGAGAGATAAATGGCAGTAGTAGAGACACCGTTAATGAAGCAGTACAACGCCACCAAGGCCAAGTATCCAGATGCGATACTCCTTTTCAGAGTCGGCGATTTTTATGAGACATTTTCAGAAGACGCGATAAAATCAAGTGCGATATTAGGAATCACCCTAACAAGGAGAGCAAACGGAGCAGCCCAGTATGTAGAGTTGGCGGGATTTCCATATCATGCCCTTGACACCTATCTACCAAAACTCATCAGAGCGGGGTACAGAGTAGCCATCTGCGAACAGATGGAAGACCCTAAACTCGCCAAAGGACTTGTCACAAGAGACGTCATAGAGTTGGTTACACCAGGTGTCAGCATCAACGACAACGTATTGGAAGTAAAAGAGAATAACTTCCTCGGTTCCATACACAAAGAAGGCAAAGCCGTAGGACTCAGCCTTTTGGACATTACCACAGGAGAATTCCTCGTAGCAGAAGGAACACCAGAGCACATAGAGAAACTCATCAGTTCCTTCCAGCCAAAAGAGTTGCTTTACAAAGACGGCATCAGAAACGAAATAGTAGATATAGTTGGAGGGAAATGGCGCTTGCAGCAGATGCAAGAGTGGGTATATACAATAGAGAATGCCGAAAAAAGACTAACGGAACAGTTTGAAGTCAAATCCCTGAAAGGCTTCGGAGTAGAAGAGATGAAGAGAGGCATAGTAGCCGCAGGGGCCATACTCTATTATCTCGAACTCACAAAACACTCCAACATACGCCATATCAAGACAATAGCCAGGATTGACGATGACAAATACGTCTGGATGGACGGATTTACCGTCAGAAACCTCGAGTTGCTTTGTCCTATGGGTCCCGGTGGCAAAAGCCTCTGCCAAGTCATAGACGGCACAGTCACCCCAATGGGAGGACGAATGCTCAGGAGATGGATCAGTTTCCCGCTCAAAGACGTTCGCGAGATAGAGCAGAGACAGCAAGTGGTCACCTATATGTTCAAAGACCCAGAGATGCGAGACATCCTCACCGACGAACTCATGAAAATCGGTGACATGGAGCGAATAGCATCAAAGATAGGCGTCGGAAGGGTAGTGCCGAGAGACATGTGGCAGTTAGGAATCGGACTCAGAGCCATAGGTCAGATAAAGAAACACGCCATGAAAGCAGCCGGATGCGATTCACTGCTCAGGATGGCCGATACACTCAACGGATGCGACATGCTCGCCCAGCAGATAGAACTAACCCTTACGGCAGACTGCGGTTCGCTGATGAAAGGCGGATACATTAAAAGCGGTGTCAATCAAGAACTTGACGAACTCAGAGATATAGTTTACAACGGAAAAGACTACCTCCTGAGACTCCAGCAGAGAGAAGCAGACGCTACTGGAATAACCAGTCTAAAAATAGGATATAACAACGTGTTCGGATATTACATAGAAGTCAGGAACACACACAAAGACAAAGTTCCCGAAGGCTGGATTAGAAAACAGACACTTGCAAATGCAGAGAGATACATAACCGAAGAACTCAAAGAGTATGAGACAAAGATACTCACTGCCGAAGAGAGAATCGGGACTCTTGAGAACGAAATCTTCGTCAATCTCATTTCATCCGTAGTAGAATATCTCGAGACCATACAGACCAACTGCCTGAAGATAGCACAGTTAGACTGCCTTATGGGATTTGCCGTCATAAGTGCCAAAAACGGATACAACCAGCCGGTTGTAGATGACAGCGACCAGATAGACATCACAGAAGGGCGACATCCAGTGATAGAGCAGTTGATGAGTGCCGATGAGCATTATGTGCCAAACAGCGTTCATTTAGACTCTGAGAAACAGCAGATTATGATAATAACCGGTCCCAACATGGCCGGAAAAAGTGCTTTGCTCAGACAGACCGCATTGATAGTACTCATGGCACAGATAGGATGTTTCGTTCCTGCCGAGAGTGCAAGAATAGGAGTTGTTGATAAAATATTCACCAGAGTAGGAGCGAGCGATAATCTCAGCGTAGGCGACAGTACATTCATGGTAGAGATGAACGAAGCCTCCACCATCCTCAACAACATGACAGACAGAAGTTTGGTTCTCTTTGACGAGTTAGGCCGCGGAACAAGCACATACGACGGAATCTCCATAGCATGGTCCATTGTAGAGTATATCCACGAGACCAAAGGCAAACGCGCAAAGACACTCTTTGCCACTCATTATCATGAACTTAACGACATGGAAAAAACCTTCTCGAGGATTAAGAACTGGAACGTCAGTGTTTGCGAAGTTGATAAGAAAGTCATATTCCTAAGGAAGTTAGAGAGAGGAGGAAGCCAACACAGTTTCGGTATCCATGTTGCCAAAATGGCAGGAATGCCGATGGGCATTGTCAACAGAGCCGGACAGTTGCTTGAAGGATTTGAGAGCAAAGCAGATGACGGCAAAGTGGTGGTCAACGTCGGCGGAACAAAGAACGACGGAATACAGTTGAGCCTTTTCGCATTGGATGATCCGACACTCAAAGCCATCCGCGATGAGATATTGCAAGTGGAAATCAATAACTTGACTCCACTTGAGGCATTGAACAAACTATCAGATATAAAGAAAATATTAACAGGAAAAAGTTGAAGAATATGAAAAAAATTCTCATGGCATTGACACTATGCATCGTTAGTGTCTCAGCATTCGCCCAGCTCAATTTCGGAAACCAGGGTTCGGGTATCAAAATCACATCATTCTACAAAGACGCATTTGCAGAGATCTGCATTGACAACGGCCGTTACGTCATAAACTGCTATGACGTAGATACTAAGACGCCGTTCAGCATGATTCTTGGAAGCACCAAAGACGAGGCAATGATGAGTTTGGAGCAGCTCGAAGGCTGGTGCCAGCAGGCTCAGTTGAAAGATTTCGTTGAGATCAACCAGGCTGACGGAACCACAGTTCTCATCTACGTCAACACCCAGGACCAGCTCATTATGACCTTCGGCAACATTGATTATGCAAAGGCAAAATTCAAGAGCCTTGCAGACCGTTCGAAACTCAAAGAACAGTTGCCATTTGGTTTTGTGATGAGAAAAGCCTTTGCGAAAGCAATTGAGAAACTCAAGACAGTCAAGTGATTATTGAGTTCTTGTGATACGGCAGAGGAGCGACTTTTGGTTGCTCCTCTGTTTTTTTGGGGGGGCAGTCCCAGAATCGCGGTTGTCTTTTTGTTGTTTTGGTATTTGGGGTTCTTTGTTAGCGACCACTGACCACTTGACCACCTGACCACTTTGGTTTTTTTTGTGGTCGGTAGGGGAGAATTGATGTTTTCTATGTTTCTACGTTTCTATGTATGTAGCTGCATTTGTGAAAGAGTGATTGTAATCAAAAGTCAAGAATAATTTGCAAATAAATAGCCGAAAGTTTGTTGAATTGAAAAAAAAGTTGTACTTTTGCACCGATTTGAATGTATTATAGTCTCCAGAAATCTAGACAACTTGCAAAATTGAAAAATATTAAGTGATTTTGCAGCGAAAAACTAAAAGTTATGGGTGAATCGAGCAATTATAATTCGACATTCAAAGTGACAATCGAGGTGCTTTAGGAGAAGGAACTATTGGCAGTGCTAACTGTATGAACTTCGTTGTTTATTGTATAATTGTGTAATCTTAGAGACTAGTATATAACAAGATTTACTAACAAAAGATGATAAAGCATAATAGATACATTGACTCTTATTTAAATGGAATCATAAGGTCTTTTAGGTACTTCAACCATGATGTGGCAACAATTCACATCAATGGTATCAAAAGATTTTCTGAGTCTGATACATCATGCCAGG
>JAZUKZ010000049.1:0-39537 GCA_045643545.1 Candidatus Aphodosoma sp.
AGATAAGGAGCAAGATTGGTGGCTTCGGTCTATCCTGCTCTCGAAAACCTAAGCGAAGATAAGCATGTAGAAAGCATATTGCTTCCTCGTTCGGACACGGGTTCGATTCCCGTCAGCTCCACAAAAAGAAAGAGTCACCTCCCAAAAGGCGACTCTTTCTTTTTTCCCCTAATCCAATTTCAGCACCCCCATCCATCTCCAAATCCCTGCATATCCCCAACCCTTGCCCATACCAGCCTCCATCGAACCATGGATTGAGTATCAGCAAGTTACAAACACCCTAAAAAAATCTATTTCTGCACAAATGCATACTTCTGTGCAAAAAATATTCCTTGCCCAAAAAAGTGAATCGGCCAAGTGGGACTGAAAGTCCAAAAAACACAAAGTGGACAAATGGACAGTGAACAATGGACAGAAATAACAAACGGACTCCACTCAAAAGATGAAGTCCGTATATTATACTGTTTTTTTTCTAAGGATTACCCCTCAGGAACACCTGTTGTAGCTGGCAACTCAACCTGGTCAGCAACCTCTGAGCTCGATGAAACGGTTGTCTTGCTCATTGTCGACGACACAATGCAAAATATCACAATCGCAGCAATCAGGCCCCATGTAATCTTCTCTATTGTATCAGTAGTCTTGCGGACGCCAAGAATCTGGTTGCCACCAGCGAAACTCGACGACAGACCACCACCCTTAGAATTCTGCATCAGCACTACCAAAACCAACACTATTGCCAAAAATACAATCAAAATTGTTACTACGTTTCCCATTTTATTTCTTGTTTTTTTATTACTGTTTCTAAGTACCTAATTTGGACTGCAAAGTAAGCACTTTTTTTTGAATTATCCAAATTTATTCGCTTCAAAATTTCAAGAGCCTCCATATATTTTTTCTCTTTGATCAAATTAACTATCTCAGACTCGTTTACCTCCTGAATATCAGCTTTTAACTCTGTCTTCTTTACTGCTTTTCCCGACTCTTCCTGCTGCTTTTTCTTTGCTTCCAGCCTTGCAGCTTTCAATTTTTGCGCCAATTTCTGCAGAGATTCTTTCTGTTCATCGCTTTGTTTTTCCTGCTGGGCAAACCAATCCGTTGCAGGCACAATGCTTTCAAAAGCAAAATCACTGTCTTTTTCCGCGGTCATGAAATCATAAAAAGCAAACTTGTCGCCGAGTCTCAGCCCCAGCCTGGTCAGTTCATTCTCAAAATCCAAATCATCTTTCCGGTAGAGTTCCCTCAGATAGTGCCAGGCAAAAATCTCGCAATAAGGATACTTTTCCACAAGCCTCAGCCACTCTTCAGCACCAAGCGCATTCGCATTATTGCTCTGCAAAGCATTCAGTATTTGAACCTTCGAACTGCTCATCTCTTTTACCAGTTTGCTACTGTGGCATTGAAAATCATGTCAACAATCTCTTCTACCAGTTCGGTTATCAGTGCATCCTGCACATCATTCAGAGTGCTTGAGGATGAGAATGTTCTGTATGCCGTGAATGTGTTTTCCGACTCTTCGCCAGTTACGTTGTTGATGAACTTAATCCTTACGGACATCGTCAGTTTGTTTTCTGATGCCAGGTTGTTCGCACCGATTGATGTGGCAGCCAATGCGTAATTCGTAATGGCACCCTCCAGCACAAGGTCACCTCCTGTCTTTACGATGTTGAGTCTTGTCTGCTGAGCGTATTTGTTTGTTATTGCGTCATTTAACTGTATCGCCAGAGGTGTGTAGACCAATGCTGCATGATTCGGAAACTCCTGAATGGTTATAGATTTTGTCTTTGAATAATCTATGCTGGCACCATTGAAACGATACTGTATCTGGCAGGCTCCTGCTGTCAGCATTGCTGCTATGAACATGACATACAGGCTGATATATACTGTTCTGTGTCTCATAATTCTATACCGAATTCTTGAATTTTTCTGTAAATTGTCCTTTGCGAAAGCCCAAGTTCTTCTGCCGCTTTCCTGCGATTGCCTTTGTGTTTCTTCAATGAATTGATAATCATCCCTTTCTCGTTGTCGCGCAGAGAACCGCTTTCTACTTTGTATTCTTCAATATCTTCGATGTGAGAACTTTGAACTTTTGGTTTTTTCTTGTCTTCGTCTGTCTGCTCCAAAATTAATTCGTCATCCCGTAAAGTATCTCCATTACCTTGGTATATAACTGAGTCTCTTGAAGTTAAATCTTTCAGGATACCCTTCATATTGTCCATCTCATGTCTCATGTCTTTGATTACCTGAAACAGCATTTTTACCTGATTTGGTAACTCTGGATTGGAATTTTCTTCTTTGCCTGGCTGGTAGACCATAAGTCCGGTCTCATTTTCTCCTTCAGGCAAATGGGCCGCAACTGTATTTTCGTCTATCAATCTGCCTTGCTCGAGGATGGAAATCCTTTGTATCGTGTGCATCAATTGCCTTACATTGCCTCTCCAATAGCAATCTTGAATCTTCCTCATTGCTTCAGGCGTGAATTTGACCTCTGGCATTGAGTATTCCTTGGCTGTCATGTCTGCGAAGTGCCTGACTAAAAGAGGTATATCTTCTTTCCTCTCTCTTAGTGAAGGTATTGCGATCGATATGGTGTTGAGTCTGTAATAGAGGTCGGTTCTGAACTTCCCATTGTCAATTCCTTTCTTTAGGTCGGCATTGGTAGCGGCCACAATCCTGACATCTGTCTTCTGTATCTTGTCTGAACCTACTTTCTTGAATTGGCCTGACTCCAGCACTCTGAGCAATTTTATCTGTGTGTTCAATGGCAGCTCTCCTATCTCGTCAAGAAAGATGGTGCCGCCATTTGCTGCCTCAAAAATACCTTTATGCTCTGATATGGCATTGGTAAATGCTCCTTTTACATGTCCGAAAAGTTCTGAGTCTATTGTCCCTTCTGGGATTGCTCCACAGTTTATCGCGAGAAATGGCTGGCTCTTTCTCTGGCTCTGCTGGTGGATGATTTTTGAGAAAACTTCTTTTCCCACACCGCTCTCGCCTTGAATAAGAACCGAAAAATCGGTCTGTGCTACCTTAAGCGCTATGTCTATAGCACGACTCAATTCTTCCGAAGTTCCAATGATTGAATACTTCCTTTTGATTTCTTGTACTTCTTTTATATTCATGATATTTAATAGTTAAGTTCTCGTCTGACTCTGTAATTTTTCCTCATTTTCTCAAAATCTTCCAGTGCGGCTTTCAGTTCCCTGCATTCTCTCATTATGTCATAACTTTCTGATAAAGCATTGGCACTGAATTCTTTGCATTCTGCCGCTGGTAACTTTTCTATCTGATTATGTCCTATCCCAAGCAATTCGCTGACTGTCTCAACTGCCATTCTTGTGCCGTTCCATTTTCCATCGGCAGAATAACCGGCAATGTGTGGAGTCGCTATCAATGCTCTGTACATCAGTTCTTTGTCTATCTCGGGTTCGTTTTCCCAGCAGTCAATTGCGCATTGGTTTTTTTCACTCTTGCCCAGCCATTCTTTCAAAGCGTTTTCATCTGTCACTCCGCCTCTTGCGGCATTTATCAGCAGCGCGCCTTCTCTCAACTTCTCAAAAATTGCTCTATTTATTAAATAATGTGTCGCATGCTTGCCTTCAAATGTCAGAGGGGTGTGTAATGTTACAATATCACTCCATGTTACCACTTCTTCTAACGTTCCGAAATTTTCCTGCTGTTCTATCAGCGGGTCGCAGATCATGACTTGGTATCCAAGCAATTCTGCTATTTTTCGGACTTCTTTCCCCACATGACCATAACCCACAATTCCTAATCTCTTGCCGTCATTCTCTCTTCCCCAAACAGTTAGCGCCGTTCCCACCCATTGAGCGACAGACCGTGCGTTGCATCCGGGGGCATTCTTCACCACTATTCCTTTTTCTCTGCAATAGTCCAAATCTATATGGTCCATTCCAATTGTTGTCGTTGCTATCACTTTTACTCCGCTCTCTTCGAGCAACGCTCTGTTGCACTTTGTTCTGGTCCTGATTATCAATGCGTCAGCATCTTTTACTGCAGTTTTGTCTATCTGTTGGTATGGCAAATATTCCACTTCTGCAAAGCCTTCGTAAACTCCTTTGATATAGGGTATTGCATCATCTATTATTATCCGTGGCTTGCTCATCTGCTCTTTACTGAATTTGTCTGCAAAGGTACATAAAATTTTTGAGACTTCTGCCATTTTGGCAAACTTTTTTGGACTTTTGGCATAATTTATTATTCTGGCAAACCTCATAGCTGTCTGTTTTAGCTCCAATGCCTTTCCTATACAGGACATGCATTGAGTATCAGTTGTTTATAAAAACAAAAAAAGAGAGTCTGTAAAACTCTCTTTTTTGTTTGGTGATTTTGTTGAAAATGCTTACCTTTGCATCCTAATCTTTTTTACAATGGCTCAACTTTTGATTCGCGACCAGGAGAAATCTCTTTTTCAGTTTCCTCATTCTATCTTTATTGATAACCAGTTTGTTGGAATTATTGGTAGAACTGGTAGTGATCAGTTTCGTCTGACTAACAAAAAGATGAATGCTATTGTTAATCTTCCAGAAGGAACATATTCCGTTCGCATCCAGAGTCTTATTCCTTTCATTTCGTCGTCAGCGGATGTTTCTCTGACTGATTCGGAGATTGCTGTTTTCGACTTCGCAAGTCATGAGTTTTGGTGGGATATTCTGTTTTGGATAGACTTCTTTGCCTGGCTGGTCTTTCTTTTTGTCAAGATTCCTTCGCCCTACAATTTGATTTATCACATAGTCTCTGATGTGGCTTTTGCTATCTGGCTTATCCACGAATTCAGAATCCGAAAAAATTATTTTCAGATTTCTGTATCCAAAATCCCAGTGCCAATGCACAACGATTAGTAGTTGTTGTCTTCGCAGTCAATCTGAGTCCTGTACTCCTCAACGGCTGAATAACCGATGTTGGTGTAACCCTCTGCTCTCAGTTTTTCAATGGCTGCTTTCAACTCACTCTCTGTGCACCATGCGTACTCCACATACTCGTCTGCCTCAAGTCTGTATGTCGCTTTCCAGCATTTTTCTGTGTTGCCGCCGCAGCTTGTCAGTGCAATGCCTGCTACTGCTGCCACTACGAGCAATCTTGCAATTTTCTTCATAATTATTCCGTTTTTGTTTTATTCGACAAATTTGTCGAATAAAATCAGCACATATTCCCAAAATGGGAATTTGTGCTGACTATTAGTGCGTTGTTACTTGATGCCGTTTCTCTTGAGCAATGCGTCAATTGTTGGCTCCTGACCGCGGAAATCTTTGTAGAGTTCCATTGCTGGTGCTGTGTTGCCTTTCATGAGCACTTTCTCTTTGAATGCTTTTGCTGTCTTCTGGTTGAAGATTCCATTCTTCTTGAAGAATGCAAATGCATCTGCGTCAAGTACCTCAGCCCACTTGTAACTGTAGTATCCTGCTGCATAGCCGCCTGAGAAGATGTGTGTGAATGTTGTGCAACGACCTGTTCCAGGAACGTATGGAGTTACTGAAGAGATGATGGTTGATGTATGCTCGAGTTCGAGTGGATCACCGGTAAATGGCTTTGTGATTGTGTGGAAGGCCATATCCTGGAGGCCGAAGCTTACCTGACCGAGGCAACCGATGCCGCAGTTGAAGTTTGATGCGTCAACGAGTTTCTGGATCAACTCTGCAGGAATCTTCTCGCCTGTCTGATAATGAACTGCCCAATCATCGAGGAACTCTTTCTCGATAGCATAGTTCTCCATGAACTGTGATGGCAATTCTACGAAGTCACGTGCTACGTTTGTTCCAGACAATGAGTAATATGTGCAGCTTGTCATCATACCGTGCAATGCATGGCCGAACTCGTGGAGGAATGTCTCTACTTCGTCAAATGAGAGAAGTGCTGGCTTGTTGGCTGTTGGACGAGTGAAATTCATCACGATTGTGATGTGTGGACGAGAATCTTTCTTACCGTCTTTCCACTGTCCTTTGTACTCTGTCATCCATGCACCTGCGCGCTTGCCTGCTCTTGGGTGGAAGTCAGTGTAAAGTACTGCGATGTAGTTGCCCTTGGCATCTGTTACATCCCATGCCTCAACCTCTGGATGATAAACTGGAATGTTGGTGTTCTTCTTGAATTTGAGGCCATAGAGTTTGCCTGCGATTCCGAATACGCCTTTCTTCACATTCTCGAGCTCAAAATAAGGCTTTACAAGTTCGTCGTTTACCTGGAATTTCTCTGTTTTGAGTTTGTTTCCATAGTAGCTCATATCCCAAGGCATGAGTTTGAAGTAAGCACCGTGGTTTGTTGCAAACTCCTGAAGTTCTGCGAGTTCTTTGAGTGCTACTGGCTTGTAAGCCTCTGTCAACTGGTTGAGCAGGTTGTAGACGTTCTCAGGTTTCTCTGCCATCTTGTCGCGGAGTGAATACTCTGCATAATTCTTGTAACCGAAGATTTTTGCAATCTCAAGACGGCAATTTACAATCTCACGGATGTTCTCTGTATTGTCAAACTTGCTGCCTGAAACGCACTGTGAGCAGAATGCTGTCCACAACTCTCTTCTGAGGTCGCGGTTGTCTGCATAGCGCATTACTGGTACGTAGCATGTTGCCCTGAGGTTCAAGAGATAACCCTCTTTTCCTGCCTCTTTTGCATTCTCTGCAAGCATCTCGACAACGTCCTCTGGAAGTCCGGCAAGAACGTTCTTGTCTGTGATGAGCATTGACCAATTGTTTGTCTCTTTCAATGCATTCTGGCCGAATCTAGTGGTTGCAAGTCCCAGTCTCTCTGATACTTTTGCGAACTGCTCTTTCTTGTCGGCAGGAAGGTCAGCACCGCCCTCTGCGAAGTTTCTATAGGTCTCAGTCAGCAGTCTCATCTGCTCTTTGTTGAGTTTGAGGCTTGCTCTCTGCTCATAAACAGCTTTGATTCTTGCAAAGAGTTTCTCGTTGAGCGAGATTTCCATGCTGTGTTTTACGAGCATTGGCTGGAACTCTTCGTCAAGTTGCTGCATTCCTTCGTTTGTCTCTGCTCCGTTGAGTCCGTAGAAGATTGTCAACACGTGGTTGTACAGTCTTCCTGAATTCTCCAATGCCTCGATTGTGTTGGCAAAAGTTGGAGCTGCTGGGTTGTTCACAATTGCGTCAATCTCAGCGTTGTGACGCTTGATAGCCTCTTCAAGGGCTGGCTTGAAATGCTCATTTTTCAATTTGTCGAACTGGAATGCTCCATGTGGATTCTTCGACTCTTCGAAAAATGGATTCTGTGCAATCATTGTCATTGAAATGATTAACGTTAAAAATAAAATACTGATTTTCTTCATATTATTGAATTTTAATTATTTGCGTTTGTCCATCTCTTCTTTTGTCTTGCTGCGGAAACGCTCTGGATCTGGCTTTACGAGGCAGTCGTCAATGTATTCCTGGCTGTAGCCTTTTCTGGTCACTGTTGCAGGAATGCCTTTCTCGTTGACTTCAATAGTGCCATTTTTCTCGCCTTTCTCAACACCATCTACATACTTGACTATCAGGAATTCTCCGAGTTCTTTCCATGTTGCATGTGCCTTGGCTGCGCAATCGCATGAGAACTCTGTCATCATCTTGATTGCTTGGTTGTGGTCGTTGTTGAGCATTTTCATTGCTCTCTGGTCGCAATCTGCAGACATTTTCTCCATGTCTCTCTCAAAAGAGGCCTGGCGTTTTTCTACTTCTGGCATGAGGTCACTGTATCTGTAATAAACCATGTTTGCCACCCAGTTGTTAACCCAGAATGCTGACTCCCAACTGAATTTGCCCATGTGTGCAACCTCTTCACTGAGCGATTTTGGAACATCCGTCATGCAGCAGTACATTGGCAAGTAAACATTGCATGTAGCATCATCAACGCCGAACCACAGGATTCCTCCGACTTCTCTTGGCATCCAAGAACGCATCTGTGCGATGAATGTGAAGCCTGTCTGCTGGGTTGCTGTTGGTCTTTCGTGATAGTATTCTGTGCCGTTCGATGCTTTGTAGAAGAGTGGGGTAGCGCGGTAAACGGATTTGAATGCACCGGTTCCCATGCCTTTTGACATGTCAAGTGGAGTTCCTTCGTAATGGTCTCTCATTGATGCTCTCATGTCTGCCAGTTTCAAAGGTCTGTTTGGAGTTATCCACAATGGCATTCTCTCTTTAGTCTCGCAGTTGATGTATGACAGGTATTTGTCCATCTGTTCAGGAGCGAATCTGTTGAAGAATGCCCATACACGTGCCTCGCAGATTCTTACGCCACTGAAATCCAATGGATTGTATGTGTCGCTGAAACTGAATTCTGCATCTTTGCCATTGAAATAACCTTTCTGACGTGCGAATGTGATGACATCCTGCGCGTAAACAGTAGTTACCTCTGGATCAAAGATTTTCTTGAGGTTCTTGCTCGAGATTGTTGATTTGTCTTTCTTTGACTCGAGAGGGAAGGTGGTTATTCTTGCCTGGTTCGCATGAGCGCAGATGCACTCGTCCGGAATCCTGCGTGCTACCCATACAGCGCCTTTGTTGCCTGGGCCTTTGCCGATGAGTTCCATGATCCACGCTTCGTTAGGGTCAACGATTGAGAATGACTCGCCCTCGCTGTAATATCCGTATTTCTCAACGAGTGTAGCCATCGTCTGGATTGCCTCGCGGGCATTCTTTGCTCTCTGAAGGGTGATGTAAATCAAACTTCCATAATCGATAATTCCTTGAGGATCTTGCAGTTCTTCACGACCGCCGTAGGTTGTCTCTCCAATTGTCAACTGCCATTCGTTCATGTTGCCGATAACGTTGTAGGTCTGCTCTACCTGGTCTATCTCACCAAGGTATTTGCCTGTGTCCCACTCGTTTACTTTCAGTTTTGAACCTTTTGGATAGGTTGCTGCTGGATAGTGGTACAGCGCTCCGTAGAGCCAGTACGAGTCTGCTGAATACGAAATCATTGTAGATCCGTCGGCCGACGCTTTCTTGCCTACGATGAAGTTTGTGCAGGCATTAACCGTCGCAAAATTGATTGCCATAAGTGCGGCAATTGCAATGAATAACTTTTTCATATTGATAATTTTTTTGTTGATTGCTTAGAATGGATATCCTACCGCAAAGTGGAGCGCGAAATCATCTTTCCATGTCAGGTCTGTTCTCCATCGCTCATACTCTGCACGGCCTGGATCGTAGAGTTTTATACCCATATCAAGTCTGACTACCACGAAATCAAAGTTGAGTCTGAGTCCTACTCCATAGTTGCATGCTATCTGTTTATAGAAGGTGTCAAATCTGAAAACTCCTGTTGGCTGCTCTGCATAATCCTTTATTGTCCAGATATTTCCCGCATCCACAAACACTGCAGCCTCTAATTTCCAGAACAATTTGAACCTTGCCTCTATATTCAAATCAAGTTTGATATCTCCCGATTGCCTCATCAGGTCAACATTCCCGGATGTGTTCTTGAAGTTTCCTGGTCCCAATGTCCTTGGCGACCATCCGCGCATGCTGTTCGCACCTCCTGAGTAATAGCGCTCTTCGTATGGCAGAATGGTGGAATTGCCGTATGGAATGCCTATGCCTAATCCGGCATGGAACACCATCCTCGCTTTGTCACTCATCTTAACGTTGTGAGCGTAGTCAAAGTCGAACTTTGCATATTGGGCGTATGCTATGTTGAAAAACTCATACTGCCCGTCATCGTTTTGCTTCAGTTTGAACAGTTTGCTTATGCCGTAAAATACGTTTCCTGCTGTCTTCACGCCACCACGAATGGTGAAGTAAGTAGGATTGTTTGCTGACGAAACCCTTCTGTTACTGTATGTTATGTTCAGACCTATCTTGGTGATGAAGTTGTCCATGTAACTGAACCTGATGCTGGACGATGGATCAAGATAGATGTGCTCAAACTCTGGCGTGGTATGGGTCATATAGATGTAACTCAAATCCACGAGACTGAAATAAAACTGTACTTTCTTTACTGTCCAAATGTATTTGTATGCCGCATTGAAAAGCATTCGTCCATACTCCGGACGGAACTGATAATTGGCTGCCAGCGAAATCTCTGTCTCTCCTACTTTCTTCTTTCTGAACTCTTTGGATGTCGGAATCAGCAGTTCTGGAAATCTCAATGCCACAGTTCCGCCTGCTCTCCACGCGTTCTGGAAATTGTTCAGCGAACCGATTCCTTCCCAACCGCCGTTCACTCCGATGTCCAATGTCTCTGAACCTCTGAATATGTTGTTGTTGGTATATTTGAATCCACCCAGAACACCTATATCACCTTCTGAATAAGTTACTTGTGCTTCTGCAGATATGGTGTGAGGCTTGTTAGGCGACAATATTATGAAGCAGTCGAGTGAGTCGTTACCTTGTTCTCTGAACTCAAAATTCACGTATTTCGCCGACGGCATGGAGTTCAATCGCTCGTTGCTCAAATCCACAGCTTTCTCATTATACTCATCTCCAGGGGCTACAAGGGTCTTGTCCAGAATTTTACGTGGCTTGTAAACAGGTTTCTCTCCATCATACACTATCTTGACGCCTTCTCTCTCAATGGTATCTCTGTTCTGCCCGTTTGCAATGCTTGCCATGTTCTCAGAGGTCATCAGCACTGTCATGTCTTTTATGACCGGCTTGGTGAAAATCAGCGATAAGGCCGAGTCATTCTGGGCATACTGCTCCTGAAGGGCAAGCTCAATATCCACCTCATGAGTACCCAAAGCACTGTCCACAGTGAAAAACAGCAACTCTTTCCTGAAATAGTAATACCCGTTGTCTCTGAAGGCATTAGCTATCCTCTCACGTTCTTGATTCAATCTGTCAATATCGAAAATCTCCCCGCGCTTAGGCCTGTTCTCCAACAGTTCTTTGCTCTTAAGTATCTCATTGGCAGCTGAATCCGGAATAGTAATGATATAATTCCTGATTCTGTGAGGCTCATTGCCAACGATATTGTAAGTCACAGTGGCCTGCCTTTTCTTGACCTTAAGGTCTGAAGTCACCTCGGCCTCCATATAGCCTTTGTTGAACATCAGCTGCTTGAGCTCATACTCGCTGTCAACACGCTTCAATGAGTCATAAATCTCAGGCGGCTCACCGATCTTCCTCAGCCAGGTGTCCCACTTGCCATGCTTCGCAGTGTCCGATGCACTGTAAAAAGCCAGCTTCATTCGCCCGATGCCCATAAAATAGTTGTTAGGCGTCTGATGAATGTAATCTTTAGGCACCACATCGTCAAACTTCACGTCGCAAACCACATTGGTCTTCTTCAGAAGAAACTCGTCCTCTGGTACATATCTCAATAATTTACAGCTGCTTATACTGCAAATCACCAAGACCGCCAATGCCGCTCTTTTCGCAAATTTGACCATTACGCCCATGCTACATAAAATATCTACAAAGTTACAACTTTTCTCCCAAATTTTTACTAAATTTGCAAAGTAATTTATCGTCAATCATAAATATTTTATCGATGCTTTCAAAACAAAAAATCAAACTCTTTAATTCGTTGAGCCACAAGAAGTTCCGCGACGAACTGAATCTCTTTGTCGCCGAAGGCGACAAACTCGTATCTGACCTCTTCCCCCATTTCTCATGCGCATATCTTGTCGCCGCCCCTCAATGGCTCGCAAAAAACTCCGTATCTCTCACCAATTTTCCACCTGACGAAATCATCGAAATCGACTCCACTGACGACCTGCGCAAAATCTCCTCTCTCACCAATCCACAGCAGGTCTATGCGGTCTTCCGCCGTCCAGAACTGCCTTCCGTAGACACCCTCACCTCTGCAAACAGCCTAATACTCGCCCTCGACACAATCCAGGACCCAGGCAATCTCGGCACAATCCTCCGCACTGCCGACTGGTTCGGCATCACTGACATCCTTTGCTCCGAAACCACCGCCGACATCTACAACCCCAAAGTCATCCAGTCATCAATGGGAGCAATCGCAAACGTCCGCCTCCACTACGTCAACCTTCCGTCAACCCTCAAAAACTTCCAGTCAAACGGCTGGACACTCTACGGTACGCTCCTAAATGGCGTCAGCATCTACAATGCACCGATCTCAGCCAGTCGCTCCATCCTCATAATGGGCAACGAGGGCAACGGCATCTCCCCCGAAGTGGCTTCCCTCATCAATGCCCCTCTCCTCATCCCGTCCTTCCATACCGACGGCTTAGCCCCAGTCTCCGACTCTCTCAACGTAGCCATCGCCACCTCCATAGCCCTCTCCGAATTCCGCCGTCGATGAATCCTCATTAATCCCTTCCATTCCCTCTCTCTTTTCCTCACCAACGTTCAGCATCTTCCAATATAACCGGTCTTCTCATGACCGGTCATCGTTCAATGTCTTGTCTCTCATTCCCAATCCTTCTCCCCTTACCTACTTTCCTCATCGTCAGTTCCCATCCCTTTCCCTAAACTCTTCTTCCCATCACCTAATCCAATAAATAGGGCAGGGTAGTGCACCATTTCCTTACAATGTACTGACAACCAACAATCCTATTCCTACAAGAAATCAAAATTTCAACTCCAACCATATTGTCTTACACAAAGACCCCCACCCCCCTCTCCAAAGACACCCCAATGAACTTCCAAAGCAGCCATGATCGAACCATAAATTGAGTATCAGCTACTTACCCTCCCCCCATAAAAACTTAAAAATACCATTTTTATAAAGTGGTACTTTGACACTTGAAACTGACACCTTTTGTGAATCAAAAACAAAAAACAGGTCCCGGAAAATCCGGAACCTGCCTTTTTATAAGTTCTTAATAAGAATTATTTCTTATCTTCGTCCTCTTTAGGGAAGTTCAACTTAACGCAACGGTTAAGTTCGCTGATCTCATTAGCACCTTCGATCTTACCCAAGCTGTTAGTTGTGATACGGCTCTTGTCAATGTGATACTTGTTAACCAGCAAGTCGTATACTGTGTCAACACGTTTCTGTGACAATACCTTGTTGAACTCAACTGAACCAGCCTCGTCGCAAGAACCAACGAGTTCGATAGTAAGGTTAGGATCCTGAAGCATCTTCCTTGCTGCCTTAGCAACCTTGATCTGGTTGTCTGCATCTACCTTAGCAGAACCATACTCGAAGTATACATGATCCTCAGCATTGATAACGTAGTTGTTTACAACAGTAGTGTTGTTTACGTCGCCTACATAGCTGTTATCGATGTTGTTGATGGTAGTGTTCATCTTGTTGAGCTGATCCTCAAGATCCTTGATCTTCTTGTTATACTCATCCTTCAACTCATCCTGAGCTTTCTTGACAGCAGCCTTAGTAACCTTGTCAATCTCGTCTGGATCAATGTTAGAACCGCCGAGAGGCTCATAGTCGTTCATACAGATAGTGTGGCAGTGAGGACGCTTTTTAGCAGCGAGGTGCCAACGCAAACCGAGACCTACATAGAGACTCATATCGTTCATACGGCCACCTTCTGTCCAGTTTATGTCATCATGGGAATACCATGTGACATGAGCATCCATGAAAATACCGAGTGGGTCAATTGGATTGTACTCAAGGCTCAAACCGAAAGGAAGACAAAAAGTAAACTTGTTGATATCTGTTGTGAAATCTTTCTCCTCTTCAGGAATCTCAAGGTCAAGTACTGTTGGACGGCCACTGTAGAATGCAGCACCACCACCAATCTGGAAGAAGAGGTTCCAGTCAGTCCAAACACGTTTTCTTCTCATTAAGTTCAAAACGTTGATGTTTGCCTGAAGAGTTACCTCATGGACATCCATCTGCTTGTCAATGTTTAATGCTGGATCAAAACTGTTCTTGCTAACTGGCAAGTACTGATACTGGAGCATGAATCCCCAACGTGGGTTGAGCATGTACTCAAGCTGGAATTCGCAACCGCCAAGGAAGTTGTCCTTGTAGTTGTAATATGTATCCATACCCTTGTTGATGCGCTCTGCAATCAACATATCCATACCACCGCCTATTGCGATAGACCAATGGCTGAAATTTTTTACATCAACTACAGGCTCGCGTTTCTCTTTCTTCTGAACCGAGGTCTCCTCTGTAGTCTCAGCAAACATGGCTGCGCTTACTACAAGCAAAGCCATCGCTAAAAGAAATTTCTTCATAATGATTTTAAATGTTTTATTATTTTTTTATTATTAAACCATTTTAAGGGAACCATAAGTTACCCGCCGCTTTTGCAGCGGATAACCTATCGATTCCCTTGTTTTTTAATTTCTTGGATAGTTCAGTAGTTCCAGAGATCCTGCTCGAAGTCAAGAATCTCGCTCTCAACTCTGTCTTCCTCTTCCTTAATTCTGATTGGCTTGTTAGGATCGTTGTCATCCAACTGAATCTGCTGGTCAAGATCCTTGCCACGTACATCATAATCTTTGATGATGTAGCTGTAGAACTGACGGGTAGTGAAGAAGTCATCAAAGTTCAGCAATGCCTGAGTGTTTCTTCCAGACATCTTGATGTACTCTTCCTGAAGGAATGGACGGAGTTTTTCGTATGGGAACCAGAACCATACACCACTTGGACGCTCTTCCTCAAGATAACCGCCGAGGGTTCCCTTGTTGTACTTGCTGTCGAAAATAGGTGCAATCGCCAGAATCTTGCTATGGAATGTTGATGTGTGCTTGTCAAAATAGAATACCTCCTGAATGTAATACTTTACACAGCTTTCGGTAATCTTGTTGATCTTTGCATACTCATCATCCTCACCCTCAAAGTACTCGGCACTCAAGTATGGGAACTTTGAGCTGTCCGATGCTTCAATAGCATTCTCAGGGATGAATCTTGGAACGTATGTCTGCTCAGGATTACTGTTATCCTTATATCCTATAAGCTTGCCTTTAAGGAAGTTGTAGAATATTATGGCAAACAGATTCTTCTGAGTGTCTTCCCTGATATCCTGATTTGGATAATACAATGGCTTGTTCTGCTCCTCACGCAAATCAATAACCCTCAAAACAGTTTTCTTCCAAGGAACATCATCAATCAACGGATTCAGCGTGATGATCTTTGACTGCACGTCCTGCTCTGTTGTTGTGATACGGGTAAACGCACCATTAGCATCAAACAGCAACTCTGTTGCACTGTCCGGAATTTCCTTCTGTGCGCTTGCCATCATGCTCATTGCCAAGGCGATGACTGCAAGGAAAAATTTCTTTGTTTTCATAACTGTTCCTTTTTGAGTTTTTTTACTTCAATGTTACAGGTGCAAATGGCAAGTTCTTACCAGACTTGGCTCCTGTATACTGTATGTTGGAAAGCGAAATCACTGTTCCGGCTTTCATAGCACGAATCTGTTTCAACTGTGCGTCAGAGAATTTGTTGCCGTTCGAGCCCAACTTGGTGTAACCTCCACGTCCATCAGATACTGACAATTGGAAACTTGTTACTGTAAAGTTTGCCTTCAAGTTCTCGCTCTCTCCATACTCTGCTACTACGCTCGCACCTTCAAACTGTGCTTTCTTCATACCGCCTTTATCTGCACTCCACAAATCACCTGTTGAAAGCTTGATGAATGCAGTTGGTGTTGGCAACGTACGTACACGGAATACTTTTGAACCCATTGATGAAGTCCTTCCATCTACATTTGCAGATACAGAGATGGTAATCTCACTTGCTGAACCATCAACCTTGCAAATCCACTTGTCTCCATTCTTTGTGAAAGAAGCACCTGCAGCTGATACGCTCAGCTTAGAACTTGAGATACCTGGAACTGCAATCTGCATGATGTTCTGGTAACCGCGGTATACAACGTTCATCTCCTCATTGGCGATAGTTGCATTTGGTGGTGCTACCGAGTACTCTGTCTCGAATGGATATGCCTGACGCTCACCCTCTGAATTGTAGACTACAATCTCACCTGAAAGTTTAACGTCTCCGATACCACCTGCTGCACGGTCAATGAAACATGTGTCAAGTTTCTGACCACCTACATAATACTCTGGTGTTTTAGTTGTATCCACTGCCATCAAGGCCAACTCTGCATGGTACTTGCTTCCCTGCATTACAACCTTGCTGTCTGGAATTACAACTGCCTGAATCTTGTTCACACGCATATCACCTGCATCAGTCTTGGTTCTGAAGTACTGAATCATAGCCTCCTCAGCAAGCCTTACGTCTGACTGATACTTGGAAATCATTGTCACAGCAGCAATTGCTGGCATTGACTCAAATGTTCCCTGTACCCAGTCAACACTGTCTTTTGCGTGGTCACTCCAAATCTTGTCTGTCTTGAATGTAATCTCATATACCTTTGTTCTTGCGGTATCATGATCAAACATATCTTCTACGAACTTACGGAACTCTACAATCTCTTTCTGCAAGTCTGCACCACGACCGGTTCCGGTACTCTCATAGGTGTTGAGTTCTGCATAGTTGCTTGCTCCATCCAAGTTATCTGGCTTAGACATAGCATAGCGGTTGATGTCAAATCCTGGCTCTGCCTTTGCTTTTTCGTAATCTCCACCATCTGCAGCTGTGAGAATTCCATCCTTGAATGCCTCAAGTTTTGCGTTCATCTCATCGCACCTGTCGCGAACCATATATGTCTTATCCAACCACTCTTTGGTCTTTACAGGGTTCTGCTCATTCATGTATTCCATGTTGCTGATCAACCCCCTTACACGACCTTCGGTAGTGCTTATTGAGTCTACAAGACTGTTGTTCACCATCTTGTAACCATTCAAAATCTCGGCTGCTACATTCAGCGCCAACATTGCTGTCAGCACCAAATACATCATACCGATCATTTTTTGTCTCGGTGTTTCCGGACAGTTTTTTGCTCCACTCATGTCTTTTCTTTTTAATTAAGTTAACCAATAGGAGTGTTTTGCTATCTACACTCGCTTAAACTAATGTTAAGCTTTGATAGCATTGAGCATGTTGCCGTATACACTGTTCAAATCTGAGATGGTCTTAGCCAGCTGGTCTGTAACCTGTCTGTAAGCATCCATGTTGCCAGCTGCACCACGTACAGAATCCTGCAACTTCTGTAAGTCTATGCTTACAGTGTTGATAGCCTCAGTCTGCGACTGAATGCCTCTTAACTGCAATTCGTATGATGTGTTGATCGAGCTGAGGTTCTTGCTCAAATTCATCGCGCTGTCTGCAAATGAACGTGTCTGATCTTTAGCCTCAGTCATGTTGTCTGCGATACCCTTATATGAGTCAAGCAATGATGTCGTTGCTGTTTCAAGACCAGCCTGCTTCTCTGCAAAACTTGCTGCAGCCTCAGATGCTTTCTGCAAATTGTTTGCATACGAGTCTGTCAAACCAGCCACGCGACTGATGTTAGCTAACTGTGCTGCTGTCTCGCTCATGTTCTTGATGCTCTCTGTCAACTGCTTAGCCTCTTCGTCTGATAATTTGCCAGAACCTGACAACGCTGCCATCATGTTTTTGTCGAGGTCACCGCCCTTAGCAGACATCGCTGGCATCGCCATACCTGCTGGCATGCCGCCTCCGATGTTACCGCTGATGCTTACTGGCTCTGCGTTCTCGTCTACCAATGCTGGAAATACATGATCCCAATGATATTCTGGAAGTGGTTTATCTGCTACACCGATGGCAAAAAGGAATGCCTCTGTGAACATACCGACCATAAGCACGTAACTTGCTCCTGGCCAGTGCAAAATTTTAAACAATGCTCCGATAATTACGACTGATGCACCAATACAGTAAATTGCACCTACTGCACGTTTTGTTGAAGGTTTAGCCCACCATGCGTCAAATCCGCTCTCTTTTTTAACTTCTGTTTCCTGTGACATAATTTTATAAATGTTTTTATTTTTTATTTTCTTTATCTAACGCCAATAACACATATTATATATATAATATGCGTTACTGACAGTTTCTTTTCTTTGCTTACATTAGAATATTAGTCTCCGATATACGATCTTACACAACGGAATCCAATTGATGGACGGCACTTGTCCTGATACTCGAAGTCTCTCATGCCGCACTGCAGGTAAGCACCTACATCCTTCCAAGAACCACCCTTGATGATCTTCTTCTTCATGATCTTTGGATCATTGTTCTTAGCATCGTAGTTGTAACTTGGATTCAAATCAAGTGTGAATGTGTTCATTGATGGATCGTATGTATCCTGTGTCCACTCTGCCACGTTGCCGGCCATATCATACAATCCGAAGTCATTTGGATCAAATGAACCGACCTGTGCAGGAATCAGATAACCATCCTCGGTATAGTTGCCGCGCATTGGCTTGAAGTTCGCCATGAAGCAACCCTTGCTGTCGCGTACGTATGGTCCCCCCCAAGGATACTGAGCGTTGTGACGGCCTCCGCGTGCTGCGTACTCCCATTCGCTCTCTGTTGGCAGACGATACTCATGTGCCCTTGGCAGCGTACCTACATTCTTGCAGAGGCTGGTTCTCCAATGACAGAATGCCTGTGCCTGTTCCCATGTGATGCCTACTACAGGGAACTGTCCGTAGCTTGGATGTGCGAAATAGTTGAGCATCGCAGGCTCATTGTAGCTGTATGTGAACTCTGTCATCCAGCACATTGTATCTGGATAAATATTGATGATCTTACGAGAGAACAGGTCACCGCGTGTTCTCAAAGGCTTGGTAATCACTGTATCTACAATCTTGCCGTCTCTCCAGAACGCACTGTCGATCCTTACCTTAGCCCCCTCGTTGTAACTTGCTGTCTTAGGGTTGAACGAGTTGCCTGGCAATGCAGCCTGATCATAAGCAATCCACTTGTAACTGTAGTTCATTACATGTGCATTGAGCTGCTTGCTCTCTGTCTTGTCTGCTGACTGGAAGAATACTTTGTTCACTGCGAGATATGCGGCGTTGTCCTCTTCCTCACCCTCGTAGGTCCATTTTGCCTTCCAAGGAATTTTAACCTTCCAGTTCAAAATGGTGTCTGGATCAGCCGACTCATTGTATGGGTCGTACTGCAGTCTGAAATATTTTGCCTCTTCTGGCTCTCGACCGAGCACGTCAACCTCCATGCGTGCCAACTCCGTACGTGCAATTGAGTCACGTACCCAATAAACGAACTGGCGATACTCGCCGTTTGTAATCTCTGTGATGTCCATCCAGAATGCATCAACAGACACGGTCTGCTGGCTTGGCTGAACTGCCCATGTTACTGACTGGTCATTTGGACCTTGGTTGTACGAGCCACGTGGAATGTGAACCATTCCGTAAGGAGTGATTTCTGGCTTGTAACCATCGTA
Organism: Candidatus Aphodosoma sp.; assembly: GCA_045643545.1. GTDB lineage: Bacteria > Bacteroidota > Bacteroidia > Bacteroidales > Paludibacteraceae > Aphodosoma. The sequence continues at coordinate 19,160 of JAZUKZ010000049.1, forward strand.
GATGCCAACGAGCTGACCCTTTGGCTTCGAACAGCTGGTTGCTAAAATAACAATCAATGCTGATGCTGCGAAAATTGCAAATTTTCTCATATTATAAAATTCTAATGCTTTTATGCTTTTTGGTACTCTTCTTTGCGAAGACATTGAAGTCATACGACAAATACAACTCATGCGACCCATGCGTCATCCTTATGATGTTCGATGCCGGCAGGTCATAACAGTACCCGATCTCAAGCCCGGTGATTATCTCCGCGCCGAACGACAGCGACACTGCATTCTGAATGCTGTACGAAACTCCTCCCCAAAACTTGTTGTTGTAGTCCAACAGCAGACTCAGATGCATCTGCCACGAGGCGAAGTCCGTATAAATCAGCATCGACGGCTTCAATTGATACCTTTTGTCCCTCAGCGCTATGTTGTAGCCTCCGACCAACGCCATAGTCTGTCTCAACTTGTAGTGGTATCTGTCTCCTAATAATATGTTCGCTCCCGGTATATGGAGCACCGACGCTCCTGCATACCATTGTGAATTCGAAAAATAAATTCCGGCGCCACAGTCAAAAACAACTCCCGATTGCTTCCCCGTAGGCACCGCCGGATCTCCAGCCGTGTGGTACTCACTCTCCACCATGTGAACACTGTCGCCATTGCAAATCATGTTCACCACTCCGACATTCACGCCCAAACTCAAGGTTCCGTAGTCAAACTTGAACTTGTAGTTGTACTGCGCTGTTATCTGCTGATTCGCAAACAGTCCATAAAGGTCACTTATGAACTGAAGTCCAACTGCCTGATGCGTCTTCTTTACGTCAAACGGCAGATTCGCCGCGAACAGCGTCGTCTTCGGAGCATTCTTTATCCCAATCCACTGCAGCCTCTGCGCCAAAAGCACTTTCATCATTCCACTCTCGCCGACTGCCGCCGGATTGTAGAAATGCTTTATGTGCATGTACTGGCTGTAAATCCCGTCTGTCTGGGCCTTAGCGCTGACCATGAGCAATATACACACCCAAAGTGCCAGTAATTGTCTCCAGTGTCGCATGCGCTTTTTCCCTCCTTTTATTACTTAACGCAAACCTTTGCAAAAAATTGTGTCAATATTCCTCTTCGTTGAAGAAAAAATCTTCTTTGCTCGGATAATCAGGCCAAATATCCTCCATGCAGTCATACACCTCGCCCTCGTCCTCTATCTCCATCAGGTTCTCTATAACCTCCATTGGAGCGCCCGATCGGTTGGCATAGTCTATCAACTCCTCTTTCGTTGCTGGCCATGGTGCATCCTCAAGCCTCGATGCTAGTTCTAGTGTCCAATACATGTCTCTGTTCGGTATCCTTGGTTAGTCCTATAATTCAAGCCACAAAATTACAAAAAAAATCTGTAATAGCATTATTTTTTCCAAAATAATTCTTCCCCACCTTCATTTTTTGTGTAAACCCTTGCCATTACGAACAATAGGTCCGACAACCTGTTCATATACCTCAGTATGTTGTCATCTAAGGTATCTACTTGACTCACAGAGAGTATCTCCCTTTCCGCACGCCTCGCAATGGCCCTGCAGCAATGACAAATCGCTGACATCTCATCCTCTCCATAAAGTATAAAAGATGTTAAATGTTGTAAATAACTCTGAAACTCATCAATATTTTTCTCCAATTTCTCCACTTTTTCAGCCCCAACCAGCGCATAATCTCCCACTTTTGTCGTGCTTTTATCCGTCGCAAGGTTCGCTCCGACTGCAAAAAGTGTGTTTTGTATATCCTCAATCAGCGCCTTCATCTTTCCTTCAGCCGTCTTTGCCCTCAGCAGTCCCAGGAATGAGTTCAACTCGTCAACAGTTCCGTAAGCGTTCAGCCTCAAATCGTTTTTCATCACTCTCTCCCCGCCTATCAGCGAGGTCGTCCCCTTGTCTCCAGTCTTAGTGTAAATCTTCATATCTTAATTGTATAATGTTGTTTCTGATAAATTCGGTTCATCCACACAATGCCGGCGTCAAAAAGGTCCATGCTGATCCTCACGGCCTCCTCACGCCTTATCTTCTCCCACTCGGCCTCCCTCTCTGCATCATCATGAATCTCCCCGAAAACCATGATGCAGTTCTCTGTCGCCCTCTCTCGGCACTTGCCGTAAGCCTCCATGAGTCCGCAACCCACGTTGCAGTACATTATCCCGACCTCCTCGGGCCATTCACCGTCAGTCACCCGTATGTTCCCGTAACTCAGCTGTTCCCATATTTTCCTTGCAGCATCAATCTTTCCCTTATCTTCCTCAATCACAGTCACAGTCTCCTTTCTTCTGTTCGAAGCGAGATACATGGCAGCCATTCCGTCTCCCACGCCGACTTCCACCACACTCCTGGTGCCGCAGTCAGCACAAAGTCTCTGCAGAATCTGCTCTATTTTTGCCATTCGCCCGTCCAAGCCTCTCTTCCGCCTGAATCTTTCGAGCATCTCGAAACTATAGAACTCCCATCTCTCGAACAGGATATTCCTGCACACTCTGTAGGTATATGGAGAGTGCACATGATGCCCGTTCCTATAATGGGCTCTGAGCAAATATTTTATCCTCGCGAAAAATCTATGCATCATAAATCTGAAATAAAGGCTAATTCAAAAGAAGAACTACTCCTGCAAGCTCCCTCAACTGAGGCCGCTCCGTAACATTACCGTAACATTACCGTAACATTGACGAGCCTCTGGCCTACTGCATGCTGTGGAGTTTTTTATAGTATCCTTCTTTCCTAAGTAGTTCCTCATGTCTGCCGGTCTCGACAATTTCTCCGTCTTGAATCACGCAAATCAAATCGGCATTCTTAATCGTTGACAATCTGTGTGCTATGACTATTGATGTCCTGTTTTTCTTCAATTTCTCAATTGCCCCCTGAACGAGTCTCTCGGATTCTGTGTCAAGGGCTGAGGTCGCTTCGTCCAATATCAGCACAGGCGGATTCTTCAGCAATGCCCTGGCAATGGAAATTCTCTGTCTCTGACCGCCGGAAAGTTTTGCTCCTCTGTCTCCTATGTTGGTCTGGTAGCCGTCTTCTGTCTGCATTATGAAATCATGGGCATTGGCTATCCTGGCAGCATTCTCCACTTCTTCCTGAGTCGCATGCTCCGCACCGAAGGCGATATTGTTGAATATGGTGTCGTTGAAAAGTATCGCTTCTTGATTGACATTACCCATCAGTGCGCGCAAATTGCTGGTGGTCAGGTCTCTGACGTCTATCCCGTCAATGGTTATCTTGCCTTTCACTGTGTCATAGAACCTCGGAATAAGGTCAACCATGGTGGATTTTCCTGAGCCGGACTGTCCCACCAAGGCTATTGTCTGTCCTTTCTTTATCGTGAGATTCACGTTCTTCAAAACCCACGAATCCTGGTACTTGAACCATACATCCTCAAACTTTATCTCATGCTCAAATGTCTCAAGTCTCTTTGGCTCAGTAGGTTGCTTGATGTTGTTCTCAGCATTTAGCACTGCGTCAATCCTCTCAAGCGAGGCCATGCCTTTCTGCACACTGTATCCTGCTTTCGACAAATCTTTGAATGGCTGTATGATGCTGTAGAATATCACGAGATAATAGATGAACTCTGGCGCTGTCAGTCCTCCGCCATCGTTGAGAATAAGCATTCCCCCATACCATAACAGTATGGCTATCACCACTGTACCGAGAAACTCACTCACTGGATGAGCAAGTAGGTACTTCATGTTTATTCTGTTGAGTGTCTTCCTCAGTGATTCGTTTATTCCGCCGAAACGCCTCCTCTGATGCTCTTCTGCATTGAAGGCTTTCATGACTCTCAGTCCTGTCAGTGTCTCTTCAATCAGCGACAGCAGGTCACTGCTCAACTGCTGCCCCCTTGCAGACCTTCTTTTGAGGGACTTTCCAATCCATCCTATCAGCAATCCGCTGACTGGTAGTAATATAAGCACAAATACGGTCAGTCTCCAACTCATTGTGAAAAGCACCGTCATGTATATCACTATAAGTATCGGGTTCTTGAAAATGGTCTCGAGCGAACTGATGATTGATGCTTCCACCTCTATCACGTCACTTGTCATCCTGGTCATTATGTCTCCTTTCTTTTCGTTGGAGAAATAACCTATCGGCAGACTGGTCACTTTCTTGTAGATGTCCCGCCTCAAATCCCTCAGCACTCCCGTCCTTATCGGCACAAGAGAGGCTCCGGAAAGGAAGGTGGTCATTGTCTTGAGGAAGGTCATTACAATCAGGTAAATTCCAAGGAGCAGTAGGGTGATGGACGCTCCTCTCTCGTCCATTATGTTCTCTATCACTGCATAGGCATTGTTCACCAGCACGTCACCGGCTTGGCTCAAGTTCCCCAAACTAGGCCATTCCATCATGACATGACGCTCATTGTTTATTCCGAAAAGTATCTGCAGTATCGGTATTATCGATGCAAACGAGAATAAATTGAATATGGCTGACAATATATTTAATATAATATTGGCCACAAGGTACTTCTCGTACTTCGGCAGAAACCTTTTGATTATTTTCAGCAGGCTTTTCATGAAATTTCTAACTGTAATTCTGTCCTTATTTTATGGAAACCTGAGCTTTTCTCTTCCATCTTGGCTAATTTTTCTTCATCAGACATCAGCAGAGTGTTCGATTTCTGCGCTGTCTCAATCACTTGGCAGTCCAATTCTATACTCTGGTCGCCAAAAACATTCCTTAAATGTTTTAGAATGTTTTCTTTTTTGTTCTTATAAATGCTTAATTGTACGCTATTTATCATTCTGGCCATAAGCTTGGAATTTCCAGAGAACTGTGGCTGGCAAGTCATCAAAACATTCTTTTCATAGTCATCGAGGTCAGCATCCCTGACTAAGTTTGCCCACACTGTACGCAACGATTCGGCTGAAAGTCGTGTATTGCCTGATTCCTCTTGATGGCATTGACTTGCCTGAGTTGTCTGTTCTGTCTGTGAATACTCGGTTGTCTGCTGCGAACTGTCGGTTCTGGATTTTTTCTGCCCGATGTCGTTTATTGTTGGCACTTTCGGCAGCGATATCCCTGTCACTTGTCTTACCGGATGTGTGACTTGTCTTTCTGTCTGCCTGGTTACTGCTGTCGCGTTGATTGGTTGTATTGATGCCGTCGGAGCTGATGCAACAGCAGGTTTTTTTATGATTGGCAACTCCGACTCATCTTTTTTTGACATCTCCTCCATTCCTATGGTGGCGAGTCTTATGAGTGTGGCTTCTACGTGAAGTCTCTTGTTCTTGGATAATTTGTAGTTCATGTCGCAGTCAGTGGCTAACTCTATGGCTCTGAACAACCATGGGGCTTCGCACTTGCCTGCCTGTTCTTTGTATTTCTGCTCTACAGCTTTGCTTACTTCGAGCAATGGCAGCGTTGCCTCGTCTTTGCTTACGAGCACATCTCTGAAGTGCGACGCTAATCCGGCAATGAAATGCTGTCCGTCAAAACCGTTGTTCAGTATCTCGTCAAAAGCAAGCAGTGCGTCTCTCACGTTGCCTTCTTTCAGAGCATCGGTTACTCTGAAATAATAGTCGTAGTCAAGCACGCTGAGTGTCTTGATGGTCTGTTGATATGTGATCTTGCCGTTGCAGAAACTATTCACTTGGTCGAATATCGACAGCGCGTCTCGCATTGCTCCATCGGCTTTCTGCGCTATTACTCCCAATGCTTCTGGCTCTGCCTCGATGCCTTCGTTCTTTGCAACTTTCTGCAGATATTCTACAGTGTCGTCTATTTTTATCCTCTTGAACTCATAAATCTGGCAACGGGAGAGTATGGTAGGAATGATTTTGTGTCTCTCTGTGGTGGCAAGAATGAATATGGCGTATGAAGGGGGCTCTTCCAGTGTCTTCAGAAAAGCATTGAAAGCCTGAGACGAGAGCATATGTACCTCGTCTATGATGTAAACACTGTATTTTCCTACAGCAGGTGGTATCCTTACTTTCTCTGTCAGTGCTCTGATGTCTTCTACTGAGTTGTTCGATGCGGCATCTAGTTCGTGTATGTTGAATGATACGCCTTCGTTGAATGCTCTGCACGATTCGCACTCATCGCATGCCTCTCCATTCTCTTTTGGCGACATGCAGTTGATGGTCTTCGCGAAGATTCGGGCGCATGTGGTCTTTCCTACGCCTCTCGGTCCGCAGAATAAATAGGCATGGGCGAGATGTCCGCTCTCTATGGCGTTCATCAGGGTGGTGGTCAACTCTTTTTGACCTACCACAGAGTCAAATGTCTGCGGCCTGTATTTTCTGGCTGAAACTATGTAATCCGACATTATAAGTTGTTCTTTAAGAATGTGTTGAATCTTGTGTAAAGGTGATATCTGGTGTCTGCACCAAGTATGCTGTGGTTTTTGTTCGGATAAACCTGCATCTCAAACTGTATCCCTGCTTTGACGAGGTTCTCGACAAAGAGCATTGAGTGTTGGATATGTACGTTGTCGTCTGCTGTTCCATGGCAGAGCAGGAGTTTTCCTTTCAACTGGTTTGCTTTGCTGATTATCTCTGATGCCTCGTAGCCTATGTCGTTCGACTGTGGAGTCTGCATGAATCTTTCTGTGTAGGTGCTATCATAAAGTCTCCAGTCTGTTACTGGCGCTATGGCTATTCCAGTTTTGAATACGCTCTCTCCGCCTTGTATCAGGCAGTTGAGTGCCATGAATCCTCCGTAACTCCAACCCCAGATGCATATTCTGCTTTCGTCGATGAAGTCTTTTTGACCGAGCACTTTTGCCGCCTCTATCTGGTCGTGTGTCTCAATCTCTCCGAGATGCTTGTATGATTCGTTTCTGAATGCTCTGCCTCTTGCTCCTGTTCCTCTGGGATCAACGCATGCCACTACATATCCTTCCATGGCAAGGTAATACTCCCAGTCTGGCTTGTAGCGGTTTTGGACTTCCTGACTTCCAGGGCCTGAGTACTGTACCATCACCAATGGATACTCTTTTCCTACTTCCATATTCTTTGGCTTTACTATCCACGCATTGAGCTCAATGCCTCCTGCTGTGGTGAGTGTAAAGAATTCTTTCTCTGGCAGGTTGTATGACTCGAACTCGCTCTTTATCTTGCTGTTGTCGATAATGGTGCGTATTTTCTTGCCTTTTGTGTCATAGAGTGTGAACTGGTTTGGAGTTGTGACGTTGCAGTAGTTATCTACGATGTAGTTGCCTGCCACTACGGCCGAGTGAATGCCGCTTCTGTTGTCAAGGCACTGTATTTTGCCTTTTGCATTGACTGAATATACGTGTTTCTCTGTGCTTTTCTCTTTGGTTGACTGGAAATAGCCTGTCTTGCTTTTCACATCATAATAATAGAGGTTGGTCACTTCCCATTCTCCTTTGGTTATCTGGCTGAGCATTCCGCCGTTCTGGTCGTAATGGTAGATATGTCTCCAGCCGTCTCTCTCGCTGAGTGCAACGAAGGAGTTGTCTTCGAGGAAGGTAAGGCAGTTGTAGTTCTCATAGTCGATAAACTCTTTCTCTTTCTCTCTTACGAGGGTGGTGGCTATGCCTGACCTTGCATTCAGACTGAGCAATTCTAACTCTGTCTGGTTTCTGTTCATTCTCACTAATGCTATCACATTGGGATCGTTGGTCCACTTCATCACTGGGAAGTAAATCTCGTTTCCTTCTCCACAGTCCATCTTCTTGGTGGTCCTGTTCTCTACATCGTATGTCCAGACTGATACTGAGGAGTTGATGTCTCCTGCTTTTGGATATTTGTAGGTGTATGATTTGTCGTATGGATAGGCGTATTTGTCAAACGAGAACTCTTTGACTTCACTTTCGTCAAATTTTACCCATGTGAGGAGTTTGCTGTCGGTTGACCACTCAAAGCAGCATGTCAAGCCGAATTCTTCTTCATAGACCCAGTCTGGGGTTCCGTTGATGATTTCATTGCGCTTGCCGTCTTTTGTGATGGCTATCTCGGTGCCGTAGTCGAGTTTCTTGATGAAGAGGTTGTTGTCTCTTGCGAATGCTACCATCCTGCCGTTTGGCGAGAAATGCGCCATCTGCTGAGCTCCTTCGTTCTCGCTGAGAGGCTCCATCTCGTTGCGCTCTATGTTGTATATATAATAATGTGTGGTTCTTGTCCTTCTGTAAATTGGCGTAGTCTCTGTGCTTACGAGCAGTTTGTTCTCTTGGGTGTTGAACTCGTATCCGGTGATTTTCTTGATTTTTGTGCCTTTTGTTGCATTGATGTCGAGCACTGTCTTGACTTCGGCTCCGCTCTTGAAACTGTACATCACGACTCTCTGTCCGTCAGCAGAGAGCATCGTGTAGTTCTCTCCGTCTTTCATGGCGTGGAATTCGTCCATCATCTCTGCTCTCAATGCACCTGAGGTGAATGCCTTGAGGTACTCTTCTGTGCTTTTTTGTGCTGTCGCATAAACTGCTGCCAAAAGCATCGCTAATAATAAAACTCTCTTTTTCATATTTTTTTGAATTCTTTTTTTATCCATTTGTAAATCTGGTCGGTCTTCATTTTTTTGTCTTTCATGTTCTGAAAATCTTCCCATAGATCTGGCCGTTCTTCTCTATATTTGTCTGACATCCAGACGAATGATGCTGTCCTGTGCATTGCCTCGCATTCTGATGCGTGGAGCCAGTTGCCATTTTCTCCAAGCGCTTCTCCATGGTCTGAGATGTATATCAGCATTGCTTTGCGGTCACTTGTCCACTCAATCATCTGGTCTACGATGTAGTCCATATATCTTACTGTGTTGTCGTATGAGTTGACCATCTCCATTGAGTCGCAGTTGCTCACTATCCTCGACTTTGTAGTTGGCTGGTAGTATTTCATGCTGTCTGGGTAATGTGCGTCATACCACCAGTGGGAACCTATGCAGTGCACTACAATGAGTCCTTCTTCCATCCTCTGAACCAACTTTCCAAATGGCTCTAATGTGTTGCTGTCAAGCCATTTGCTATAGTTATATACGTTCTTGCAGTTGTTCACGACGATCAGGCTGTCTGCCTCTCCCCAGAAATAGGCGTACTGTTTTTCGACATTCTGATTGGTAATGACGTATGACGGCATGCCGGCCGACTTGTAAAAATCTATGAATGATCGTTCTCTGTATGCACGCTCTGAATCGTCTTCTCCTGCTCCGGTCATTATCCTTGGAATGCTGCCGTTGGTATAGACTATGTCTGTCCACATATTTCTGAACGATACGACCCCTTGTCGTTTGCTGAGCAGTGGGGTGGTCTCACGCCAATAGCCGTTCAGACCTAAATTTGCGCTTCTGACTGCCTCTCCTATGACTACAATGGTTATCAGATCGTCGTCAACTGGCTCTACTTGTCCGATTGTCCTTTCTCGCGCTGTGGCTATCTCGTGCTTGTTCTCGGCATATTCTTTATATACGTATGCGGTGTTTATTGGTATCCTGTTTCTTACAGGCATGCTGAGTCTGCTGTCTTCTCTGAGTATCAGCCACATGCTTATCACTCCGACTGCAGCCACCAATGCTGTCTTCCAACTTTTCTTATACCAATTTTGTCCGATGAACATTACTGTCACCCCTATGGCTGTCGAGAAAATGGCCCATGCAACTAACTGCCATGTTATCATTGTTCCGCCGGATGCCGTGGCTCCGAGGATGTCGAACATTGTCGGGTTGAGTGAATAGTGCCATTCGTATCTGTAGTATGCCAGTATGCTGCTAGCCAACATCACAATTCCCATTATCACACTGCCTGCCCACTTCCCTGTGGAGGTCACTATCATCATCAGGCACCACAGACACACCACTACGGCTGCCCATTGCAGCCCTACTGTGAGAATGTCCTTCCATCCGTCAACTGGCATTCCCGCAAAATCTGCTGAGGTGCACAGCAAACCAACCACCAATGCGCACAACGCACTGTGTATCATTTGCCGTATTATGTCTCTTGCATTTTTCACTCTTTGATTATCAGTATCTTGCAGTTGCCGTGTTTCTTGCCGTCTTCGCTGAAGCAGGTGGCTATATAGACGCCGCTGGCAATCCCTTCGGCATCCCATGTCGCTGTCCCGCCGTTGGACATAGTCTCATAGACTACTGCTCCGTTAACGTCACAGATTTTTACATGGGCGTCTTCTGTCAGTCCGGTTATTGTCACTATCCTGCTGTATTCTGGCCTTACCGGATTTGGATAGGCATGCAGTTCGCTCATCTCTTCTTTGCCTTCGCTTGCATCTGACTGATAACTGATTATGCCTTTCGCTGTTCCGAAGAAAACTTCTCCTGTCTCTCCGTCAATGCCAATGCTTAGCACTGAGTTCGACAGCAGCGGCGAATTTTCAGTCGTGAAATGTTCTAAGGTCTCCTGTCCGTCTGCCGATACGAGAAAGGCTCCGTTCTCTGTTCCGAACCATTTTCTGTTGCCGCCGTCTACGGCTATTGCGTTGATTGTTTCTGTGCCAAGGAGATAGTCAGCGAGATTTGAGCCGTCTTCTCTTGCTATCTTCACTCTGCTGCACCTGAACCCTGGGTCAAATATCTTGGCTTTTGATCTGATGTTGAACACTCCTTCGCTTGTTCCAATCCATATTACGCCGTCTTTGTCCTGTACTATGCTCTTGAGCATCTTGGCGTTGAAACTTATTTGTTTGCCGTCTTGGTCATACATGGCGGTGAATCCTTTCGTCTGGTCGTCGCTTATGTCGTCTGGCGTGCCGTTGTCCTCAAACACAAAGAGATACGATGTGTTGGAATCTTTGTATCTCGGGCAGAGCACATATTTCCTGCCTTCCACGGTATTGTCTATCAGTATGTCTTGCAGTGTCTGCACTCCTGTTAGTCCTGAATGTGCGAGCGAATGCCATGTGCCGTTTCTCTCTATGTATTTTATCTGTGCCTGACCGCGGTTTGTCATCCATAGTCTTCCCGCAGCATCGTATGCAAGGCCGTCGATTCTCATGTAGTTGTATCTGTTGCCGTCGGGGAAAAGTGTCTCTATCTCTGAGTTGTCGCATGTATAGACTTTATATAGGGCGTCATTTCTGAACTCTGCCAGTCCTACGCCATAGCCTGCCACCCAGAAATGACTCTTGTCCTCAGGATCCACCTCTACGTCCACCCAGTCATAAACCCAGTGCGACGGGAAGGCGTCAAGCATATTGTCGCCTCTGAGGTGCTTCCACCCGTTTCTCTCAAACCATGACACGTATCCGTCTCTATAATAGTTGTCTGCGAATCTTCCGCCTGGCACGGTCATTATCCTTCCGTTTCTGTATTTAATTCTCCAGGCATAGTTGGAGGCTGGTCCATTTACTGGGTATCCGGCTCTCTCTCCGTTGCTCATGTTTTTCGACTCTATCCCGCTGTATGAGGAGAACCACAGTCTCTTTCCGTCAAAGGTTGCTGCTGTTGGATTGCCTTCTATCTTGTTGACTGTCAGTGCTCCGCTGGCATCTACTTCGCCGTTCGTCTTCTTCTCGTAGAGGCATTTTCCGTCTGCCCAGATCTTCAGAATGCCTTCCGATTTCTTGCTCCAATCGCCGTTCTTTCTTACCCATACGCTTGAATCTGCCTTCAGAAGGTAAATATCGCTGCCTAACTGGGCCATGTCGAGGTTGTCTCCCTCAGGCATCGTCTCTTTCTGCCAGTTCTGGTAGTTCATGAGGTTGACGGAGCCTATCTCTCCGCTCATCAGTGCGTCTCTGGTCAAAGCATAGATTCTCTTGCCGTCCAATGCTATGTTCAGCACTGGCTCGGACTCTCCGCTTTTGCCTATTACGTAGGTGTCTCCGAACTCCATTTTCCTGAGTTTCAGTGTCGCTATGCCGAAACCGCAGGCCATATATACCACTCCGGCATTCTCCACCGCACCGTTCACTGCTTTGTCTCCGTTCATGCTCTTTCGGCTGAGGTCATCAATGTTCTCTACATTGCCCCAACTGTCCAGAATGTCAATATTTGCATCGTCGTAGCATACAAGCAAATTACCACCCACGTTGAATATTTTGTGTATTCCGTTGCCGTTCAGCCCAGTGAGTTTGGAGTAGGTTCTCACCTCTTTGCTCTGTGGATCTACCGACAGCAATGCTCCTTCTGCAACTCCCCATATCAGGTCATCGCACTCAATGATCTGACTGACTGTGTTGTACGAGTAATGGGTCCTCCAACTCCGCATCTCAATCTTCTCTTGACCACGCACAACCATGCTGACGGCCACGAGGACCACCACGGCGAGAATCTTTATGTTTTTTCCAATGGTTATCATTGTATCTTTTCTCTCAGTTTCTTTATCGCATTGGCTCTGTGCGACATGCCGTTCTTTTTCTCCGCACTGAGTTCCCCGAAGGTCTGTGTCTCTCCTTCAGGCACGAACACGGGGTCATAACCGAAACCCTCGCTTCCCCTCAGTTCGTCGATGATGCGGCCTCTGACTTCGCCCTCAAAATACTCGGTCTCTCCGTCATGCATGTATGCCAGCACGGTCACGAATCTGGCTCTTCTTTCCTCTACACCTTTCAGTTTTCCGAGCAACTTGTCGATATTGTCTCTGTCTGTGCATTTCTCTCCTGCATAACGAGCAGACCATACGCCTGGCTCGCCGTTCAGAGCCATCACTTCAAGTCCGGAATCGTCCGCGAGAATCTCCAACTCTTCTCCGGCTCTCGTCCTTACGTAATCTGCTTTCTGACGGGCATTCTCCCTGAATGTTGTGCCGGTTTCGGGAATGTCATCGTTCAAAGCGATGTCGTCCAGCGACACCACTTCCCTGATTCCCTTCAGCATTGCCCTGATTTCCTCGCATTTATGCTTGTTGTGTGTTGCTACAAGTATCTTTTTCATTTCCTTGCTGTCCATATTTTCACTTACTCTGCAAATATACTGCTTTTTTCCGACATCACATAATATAATAGCGAAAAACTTTTCCACAATCTGCAACTTTTTCAAACTCTCTTCCGTAAAAGTTTCTAATTTCTGCAATTTTCCAAACCCTAACTTCCTTAATTTCCTTTCCGTCTCATCATCCGCAGGCCATCTGCGCATACACTGTAAATCCCCATCTCTTAACAACACTGCAAACCATCTGCGCATACCTTTTTGCCTCCTCTCTTTCCCCTTTTTTCACCACTCTCCTGAACCCTCCTAGTCTCTTCCGTCGCTCTTCTCAAATTCATCCATTGTTCATACAGGGCATGCATTGAGTATCAGTAACTTGCAAACCGCTTTCAAACACTCTTTTTTCGTTATTTTACAGCTCTGTGTATTATCTCTCTCTTTTATTTTGCAATCTCGAAAAAATGTCGTAACTTTGCCACGTTATTTATATACTTATAATTGTGATGAAAAGAGTATTTATTACCGGAGCCACTGGAAATATGGGCTTCGCTACACTTCAGGAGTTTATGAACCGTCGGGACCGTTTTGAAATCACTGTCCTGGCTCGTAAAAGCAAGAAGAATGAGAAACTTCTTGCTCCATACATGGACCAGATCCGCGTGGTCTGGGGCGACCTCACTTGCTACGAGGATGTTCTCCGCGCCACTGAGGGTGCCGACTATGTGCTGCATATCGGCGGACTTGTCTCTCCTTCGACTGACTACTATCCAAACCGCACCCGCCGTGTGAACACTACCGCTGCTGCCAACATCGCCAAAGCAGTCCTCGCTCAGCCTAACGCTGACGACATCAAGGTCTGCTACATCGGCACTGTGGCTCAGACGTCCGACCGCAACGAGCCTATCCACTGGGGACGTACAGGTGACCCTATCTCTATCTCGGTCTATGACCACTACGCTATCTCTAAAACTATCGCTGAGCGCACCATCGTGGAGTCTGGCATCCGCAACTGGGTGTCTCTCCGCCAGTCGGGTATCCTTTACCCTGGAATCCTCAAGAATTTCGACCCTATAATGTTCCATGTGCCTCTCCGCGGTGTGCTTGAATGGGCCACAGTGGAGGACTCTGCGCGCTGCATGGCAAACCTCTGCGAGAGCAATGTGCCTGAGGAGTTCTGGTGCCGTTTCTACAACATCGGCTCCGGCGAGCAGTACCGTCTGACCAACTATGAGTTTGAGAAACTGCTCCTTGGCGCTATCCATGCTCCAAAACCAGAGAAATGCTTCGACCCTGAGTGGTTTGTGCTCCGCAACTTCCACGGTCAGTGGTACGAGGATTCCGATGTGCTTGAGAACTATCTGCACTTCCGCGAGAATTTGCCAGTCAAGGACTATTTCCGCCGTATGTCAAAGCAGGTGCCTTGGTTCTACCATCTCGCGGCACTCTGCCCTTCGTTCGTATTCAAGATGGTGCTCCGTCCACTTGCTAACGCTGAGAAATGGGGCACTCAGTGGTGGATCAAAAACAATATTGAGGACCGCATCGTGGCTTACTATGGCTCTCGCGAGAAATGGGAGTCCATCAAGCCATGGAAGGAGCAGGATCTCACTCCTCCTTCCAAGACTCCTCTGCACCTTAACCACGGTTTCGATGAGACTAAGTCTCGCGATGAGTGGACCATCGAGGATATGCAGCAGGCTGCTGCCTTCCGTGGCGGCAAATGTCTCAGCGAAAGCATGGTGAAGGGCGACTGGCGCACTCCGCTGGAATGGGAGTGTCAGTTCGGCCACCGTTTCAAAGCATCTCCTGCGCTTGTCCTTCTCGGCGGCCATTGGTGTCCTGAGTGCCTCCCTGCACCATGGAACTACGGCGAGATAGCCAAGGGCAATCCTTTCTTCGCACAGGTATGGCATCCTCTGCACCACGACGAGCCTTCCCGCCTCTATCCTGAGTCAATCCTCCAGGGTTGGGACAAGGACGACAAAACGCCATTCGTAAAACCTGTCAAGTAATGAAAAAAACAGTTATATTCACTGTCCTCACTCTCCTGGTCATCACCGTTTCGGCGCAGGAGAAAATAGAGCCCATCCGTTTCGGCGACATGGAGCACTGGTGCGTCCGCTACATCAAGGAGAGTCCTCTCCTCGGCGGCAAAACTAAAACTCTCTATGTGCTCGGTCCTACCGACACTATCCGCGCCAACAAGGCATATAATTTCAAGAAGACTATCTGGGGCATCTCCAACGCATACGCTGCCCCTGCCGGCATCGACAAGGCCGCTGGCTCTGCCTATCCCGAAAAGCGCGGCCATGGCTATTGCGCGCGCCTCGACACGCGTCTTGAGACTGTCCGCGTGATGGGTATGGTGGACATCGAGGTCTGCATCAATGGCTCTCTCTTCCTCGGTGAGGTGATCGAGCCTGTCCGCAGCGCAAAGGACCCTTATGCATCCATCAATGTGGGCATCCCTTTCACTTGCCGACCTAAGGCTCTTATGCTTGACCTTAAGGCCAAGGTGAGCGATGAGCACAGAATAGTCAAGGCTACTGGCACAACCAAAAAGAAATGGATGGAGGGCCACGATGAGCCTGAGGTATACGTGCTGCTGCAGCAGCGCTGGGAAGACGAGAAGGGCAACATCTACGCCAAGCGTGTGGGCACTGCCCGCCAGCGTTTCTCTAAGTCTATCCCGGAATGGATAAACGGTTATCGTCTCGACATCCATTACGGCAACATCGAGAATGAACCTTTCTTCAAGGATTATATGGGACTCTTTGCCCCTGGCAAGGGGTTCAAGGCTAAGAACTCTAAGGGTAAGATGGTCTATGTCCAGGAGGTGGGCTGGGCTGAGCCTGACGCGACTCCCACTCACGTGATTGTGATGATTACTGGTGGCTGCTATCCTGCTTTCTACGGCTGCCCTGGCAACACTCTCTGGGTCGACAATGTTAAATGGGTATTCTAATCGAAACAATGAAAATGAAGCACTTTATTCTTCCTGCCATCATGCTGCTGTTGGGCACAATGGCACCGCTTTCAGCACAGACTGCCGGCAGCAACGATGAAGAACCGGTTTTTGTCCAGATTGAGAATAAACCTGAATTCAAAGGCGGCTGGACTGCTTTTGAAGCTTATTTCCAAAATAACCTGCGATACCCTAAAAAGGCTGTTAAGGAAAGAATCGAGGGTAAGGTTTTAGTTAAATTCATTGTCGAGAAGGATGGCTCTGTGAGCAATGCCGAGGTCATAAGGAGCGTAAGCAAGGAATTGGACAAGAAGGCTTTGCGTGTAATCAGGAACATGCCGAAATGGAAACCAGGCACTCTAAAAGGCAAACCGGTCCGCTGCAGTTTTACTGTCCCTGTGACTTTCAGAATATCTGAAGAGTAAATTATAGACTATGCTGTCTGATAAACTGATATCGCAACTGCAATCGCTTAACGCGCGCTTCGAGGAGGTGCGTGTGCTTATCACTGACCCTGCCATCATCGCCGACACAGCGCGTTTCGTGAAACTTAACAAGGAGTATTCCGAACTTGAGCGCATCATCGCTGTCCGCAACGAATATACCGGGCTCCAGAACACTATCCGCGACGCTCGCGACATCATGCACAATGAGTCTGACGAGGAACTGCGCGAACTTGCCCGTGCCGAACTGGAGGAGGCTGAGCCCCGACTCTCTGAGGTGGAGCAGCGGCTTAAGACTCTCCTTGTCCCTGCGGACCCTGACGACGCGAAGAACTGCACTGTGGAGATTCGTGGCGGCACTGGCGGCGACGAGGCTGCTCTCTTCGCCGGTGACCTCTACCGCATGTACATCAAGTACTGCGAGATGCGCGGCCTGCACACTGAGGTGGTCTCTTTCACCGAGGGCACCGTTGGCGGCTTCAAGGAGATTATCTTCAATGTCTCTTCTGACTCTCTCGGTGCATACGGCATCCTTAAATATGAGTCTGGCGTGCATCGCGTTCAGCGCATCCCTGCCACTGAGACTCAGGGACGTATCCATACTTCTGCGGCTACGGTGGCCGTGCTGCCTGAGGCTGACGAGGTGGATGTGCAGATCAATCCTGCCGACCTGGAGTGGCAGACAGCCCGCTCTTCGGGCGCTGGCGGCCAGAATGTCAATAAGGTCGAGACTAAGGTGCAGCTTTACCATAAGCCTTCTGGCATCATGATTCAGTGTCAGATCACGCGCAAGCAGACTGAGAACCGCGAACTGGCTCTGCAGATGCTGCGCAACAAGCTCTACGATATGGCTCTCCAGGAGCATAACGACAAAATCGCCAGTCAGCGCAAGACTATGGTCTCTACTGGCGACCGCTCTGCCAAAATCCGCACTTACAACTTCCCTCAGGCGCGTGTCACTGACCACCGCATCTCCTACACTTCGCACTCTCTGGCGGATTTCATGAACGGTAACATACAGGAACTTATCGACGCTCTCTCGCTCGCTGAGAACACTGAGCGCCTCACAGAGTTAAATATGCAATGATAGAGCATCTCCTTACCCATCTCATCTGTCCTCGTTTCCTCTCTGACGGGCATTACCGCCAGGGACACCTGAATATCCTCCGTCTCCCTGAAGGCACTAAGGTCCTCGGCGTCCATAACCCTGAGATGCAGGCTCTGGCACGCGAACTTGCCTCAAGACCTGATGCCAAGCGCATCATCTCTGAGTTCCCTCTCCAGAAGGAACTCTGCTATGAGGAGCAAATGGTCTGGGGACTGATGCTCTGCTATATCAAATGTCCTCTCTCTGAGCGTCTTGCTCTCTACCGCATATTCATCCCGCATATCAACAACTGGGCTGTATGCGACTCTGTCTGCTCAAAATCGAAATGGCTGAGGCATAAAGCCACCGACCAGTCCGTGGTCCGTGCTTTCATCGCGGAACTGCTCTCTGACAGCCGCGAGTTTGTCATCCGTTTCGGCATCGTGCTCTGTCTCTCTTACTATATCGACAATGACCGTCTCCCTGCCATTTTCGGCAGTTTCGATAAACTCTATCTCTCTGGCGCTCATAATTATTACTATGTCCGCATGGCGATTGCGTGGTTCCTTGCCACTTCGCTCTGGAAATGCCCTGACGCCACCCGCCGCTATGCCTGCTCCGGTTCTCTCCCTCCAGAGGTCATGGCTCTCTACCGCCGCAAGGTGCGTGAGTCTTTCCGCACTCGCGACATGAATCCTTTGCTGTAACCGTTAAACTATATAATTATGAAAAAAGAACCGACACCAACAGAAACCGTAAACAACGAGTCAAAAAATGACTCTGAAAAGAAGCGCAGGAAAAAGTCGGACGACGATTTCTTTGAGTATCTTCTTGACTTCGCCTTGTTGAATTACTTTTCAAAGTAGATATGAAGAATCATTATACCGAACATATCCAGATGACTGATGTCTGCACTTACGGCGACATGAAACTGCATGCTCTGGTGGAGATGCTGCTTAATGCTGCATGCCGTGCTGCGGACGACCTTGGCTTCGGCATCTCGGAGCTGAACAGCCGCAACAAATCATGGGTGCTTGCGCGTCTGCAACTGGCCATCGACTCTTACCCCCGCCAGGACGAGGACGTTGAGATTGAGACTTGGATCGAGCAGAACCGCTTCTCTTTCTCCACCCGAAACTTCCGCGTCTGGCGCCTCGAAGGCAATGGCACTCGTACACAGCTTGTACACGCAAAGTCTATCTGGGCAGTCATCGACCTTGACTCTCGCGAGAATGTGAATCTTTTCGATGAACAACTTTTCCGCGACGCTGTCGACGGCGAGAGGCTCTCTCTCCCTGCGTCTGTCTCTAAGTCTGATCGCATTCTCCCTCTTGACGCAAAATACAGAATCCAGTACTCTGACCTCGACTTCAACGGGCACTGCAATTCAGCCCGCTATCTGCAGATAATGCTGAACGCCTACAACCGCATCGATGGCTGTCAGGCGCGCTTCCTAAACATCAGTTACTCCCGCGAGGTGCATTTCGGCGACTCTGTCACTATCCGCTACAATGACTCTGATTCTCCTACTTTCCACATTTACAACGCGGATGGCAAACTCTGCACTTCGGCATTCTTTTTTAATGAATAATATATCATGAATGGCTTGACATCGCAACAGGTTCTCGAATCCCGCAAGGAGCACGGCGCCAACACTCTTACGTCTCCTGCCAAGGAATCGCTTCTCCGCAAGTTCCTTGAGTGTTTCTCTGACCCTATCATCCGAATCCTTTTGGTTGCCTTGGCTCTTTCCATCGGCATCGCCATATACCAGTACGCCTGCACCGGAGCCTCTCTGAACGCCTTCTTTGAGCCTCTTGGCATATTGTTCGCCATAATCCTCGCCACGCTCATCGGCTTCATCCTCGAACTGAAGAATGAGAAGACTTTCCAGTCGCTCAATGAGGTGGACGACGACACTCTGGTCAAGGTCATCCGCGACGGTAATGTCTGCCAGGTTCCTCGCCGCGACATTGTGGTGGGGGACGTCATCATGCTTGAGACCGGCGAGGAGGTGCCTGCCGATGCGGAACTTCTCGAGTCGTTCAATCTTGTGGTTAATGAGTCGTCTCTTACGGGCGAACTGAAATGCGACAAGTTCGTCAATCCTAATCCCGACCGCCCTGAGGCTACTTACCCATATAATCATATCATGAAGGGCTGCACGATCATCGATGGCTACTGCACTGCCCGTGTCTTTGCGGTCGGCGACGCTACCGACTGCGGCAAGGTGTTCACTGCTGCCCAGGTGGCGGAGGGCGACCCTACGCCGCTCTCTGAGAAACTTGACTCTCTGGCGCATATCATCACTATTGTCTCTTACACTCTCGCAGGTCTCATCGTCATCGGTCGTCTGCTGAACTATTTCCTGGTCTCGGGCGCATCGTCCGACTGGCTCGACATCGTCAAATATTGCCTCGACACTGTGATGATTGCCGTTACGCTCATCGTGGTGGCGGTGCCTGAGGGACTGCCTATGTCGGTGAATCTGTCGCTGGCTTTCTCTATGAAGAAACTGATGCGCGACAACACTCTGCCTCGCACTATGCACGCCTGCGAGACTATGGGAGCCATCACGGTCATCTGCACCGACAAGACCGGCACTCTTACCAAAAACCGCATGGAGGTCTCTGAATGGAGTCTGCTGCAGGATGCCGACGTGCGCATCCATGAGGCCATCGCCTGCAATACTACGGCTAACCTCGACTTCTCCGGGAGTCATGTCCGCACCATCGGAAATCCTACCGAGGGCGCTCTGCTTCTCTGGCTGCATAACGCTGGCGTTCAGTATGTCTCTCTCCGCCAGAAGCACCAGCTGCTGGACCGTCTGCCTTTCAACACAGAACTGAAATATATGGCTTCCGTTGTCCGCTCTGCCTACGACGGCCACCGTGTTCTCTATGTCAAGGGCGCACCTGAGATTCTTCTTACAATGTGCCCTGTCTCTGACACTGAGATGCAGGACATCACTGCAGCCCTCTCTGCTTTCCAGTCGCGTGCGATGCGCACCATCGCGGTGGCATACAAGGTGCTCGCCGACGATGAGGCTGCCTTCTGCGACGGTAGGGTAGCACCGGCCGACCTTACTTTCCTTG
>JAZUKZ010000050.1:0-58989 GCA_045643545.1 Candidatus Aphodosoma sp.
CAGCATAATGACGTCGGTAAAGCTCGGCCCGAAGCTCCGCACTCACGGCAGAACACCGCTTCTTCCTGCCGCTCCTCTGAATGTTGTTTAACTCCATTTCTTTTAAATGTTAGGAGTCAACTTTTTTCAGGATAAGACAATGCAATAATATACCCACCACCATTCCAAAAACATCAAAGCAAATAGACAAAACATACATCTGCTTTGTTAATTTCATTCTAGAATGAAAAAATTTTCCTAGTCCATTTTCTTCAACCGAGTCCTCAAACCCCATATTTTTCCCCTTCTCAAGCACCCCAAAAACCAAAAACCGACCACAAAATTCCAAAAGTGGTCAGGTGGTCAGGTGGTTTGTGGTCGCTAAAAAACGTTAAAACAGTCAAATTTGACACGAAAACAGGATTTTCTCTCATTTTACTTGTCAAAATCTGACTGTTACCTTAAATCACCCCCCAAAAACAACCTAAATATCCTAAATAATGAGGATGCCAAAAATAGAGGAAAATCTTTCAGAGTTCTCTCAGCACTTCGAGGCTCTTCAATTTTCCGAATCCTTCTAAGTGCAACTGGTAGTATTTCTCGATGAAATCGACCATTTTCGCTCTTTGACTGCTTTCAATCCCCTCTCCTCTCATCAACTTTACCACCGCTAATGTCATCTCTGGATCAAGGCTCTCGCCCAAACTGTATCTTACGCTCTTGCCTTCAATAAGGTCAAGAACATCGCCTTCTCTATAATCACTCACATCAGGACTGATTCCTACTCTCTCCATCAACTGAACCAAAAATTTCAGATGCCAGTCCTCCACGCCATCTCTCATCTCATCAAGTTCTATAATCGATTTCTCGATGAATTCGTACATTTTTGCATCCCCATGCTCATATCTCAGCACTTTCCGCAAGGCTTCTGCCACCAACTGGGACTCTAACACTTTCAGTATATTTCCTGCTATTCCATCACAAATTCTGTAAACTCTGCAGTCGCCTATATACTTTACTTCTGATTTCTCCCGTCCCGAGAGTTCCACATCAAGCAGGGTCAACGGCGCCAGATGAACTCTCTTTATCTTTGACTTCTTTCCTCCGATATGAACAGATGCGCTGACACTTCCGGCCTCTTCGGTAAAAAGGCTTACCATATAACTGCTGTCACTGCCATACTGCGTAGCCGTCAATACAACCGCCTTCATCCTGCGAAACTTTTATTTCTCCTTTATAAACACCTCTTATCACTTGCCCGCTATGACATGTCAACTCAAAATATATCTTGCCTTCACTGATCTCTATATACCCTTGCTGCGGAAAATAAAAATACCTGTCGGTATCCCACTCTTCATCTCCACCGGTATATATGCTAAAGACATATTTCCCGTATGTGTAATATACTCCCTCTGATGGTTTGACTCTATACGGAACATTCTCCATATTCATCTCATATCTGCCGCAAATCTCCGATGAATCCGTAGGAAATCGCATCTCAAAGATGAAATCCATTATGCCGCACTCTGCAAAAAGCAGTCCTTTCCTACAATTATATAATGTGTCTTCACACAACGCTATTCTCGCCCCTGTCAACTCATAATTCATGGCTCCGTCATTGGGTCTCTCAAACTCGTAGCGGAGTTTGCGGAAATCTTTCTTTATCTTCGACTTTCCTTCAAACCTAAATCCACCTTCAGCACTCTCGGCAGTTTTATAATTGACAACAAAACATGTTTTTCCGCATTTACCTTTGCTGATGTCAACAGTCAGGCTCTCAAACTTTATTTTCCTCTTTCCAATCTCCAAATATCCATTGTCTGTCAACTCCATCCCGCCCTTTTTGCCCAACTCATATTGTCCGTAAGGCATCTTCTTTCCAGTACCGGCAATCTCAAAACCAACCTCACCCCTGTCTGTTGCAAAAACAAAGACAAAACCACGACGGTTCTCGCCAAATCCGTAATCTCTGACTGATACGCTCAATGGCTTAACCTCCGATGCCATGGCAATGGCACCGAACATCGACAAAAACAATATGAATGCTAACTTTCTCATTTACCTCCATTCAGCATGGCGAGCGCTTTGTTCTCTTTCTCTTTCATCTCTTTGAACTGGGCTTTTGTCTTGTCTCCCTGTCCTGTCAGATGAAGCACGCCATGTATCATCACTCTCATCAACTCATTCTCAAAACTTACTCCATACTCTTCTGCATTCTTCTTTACTGTATCAACTGAGATGAATACATCGCCACCGATTTTCTCCCCTTCTGTATAATCAAAGGTTATGATGTCTGTGAAATAGTCATGGCCTAGATACTCTTTGTTAACTTCAAGTATCTTTGGGTCTGAACAGAAGATATATGCCACTTCGCCTACTTTGAAACCATAACCGGCAGCCACTCTCTTTATCCATTCGGAAACTGCTCGATGCCCGAATTTTGGCATCCGAACATCATCTACATTATATGAAATCATCGTTCAAAAAGTTTGATATCAAACAAAAAAAGGGGACATTCTCGTCCCCTTTTTGAGTATTCGCACCGGGAATCGAACCCGGATCTACAGCTTAGGAGGCTATTGTTCTATCCATTGAACTATGCGAACATCCTGAAGGGGTTATTTAATGGCGCCCCTTGCCGTTACCGCCATATTGCTTGCGCTGCTGCTCTGCCATCTGCTTCTTCATGGCCTCTTGCTGAGCCTTCTGGGCTGCTTCGAGTCGTGCCATAAATCCACTCTTCTTCTTTCCTGGCTTTGACGCATTCTTCTCTATCTTCTCCAAAACTTTCTTCTCATCCACAAACGCACGGAAGAGATAGGTCTGAAGTATTGTGATAAGGAGTGATACAAAATAATAATACGAAAGTCCTGATGCATAATTGTTGAACATGAACATAAACATCAGTGGCATCAGATACATCATCCATTTCATCATGCTGGCAGATGGGTCGTTCGACGCCTGGCCTGCCATATTGAGTTTTGTATAGATGATATTTGTAACGGTCATCAACAAGCAGAACAATGAGATGTGATTGCCGAAAACCGACGAAATAATCGGAATATGCGCATTCCACGATATTATTGCATCATACGACGACAAATCCTGAGCCCACAGGAAACTCTGACCTCTCAACTCAAAACATGTAGGGAAGAAACTGAACATCGCAAAGAGCACTGGCCACTGCAAGAGCATTGGTATGCAGCCGCTCATAGGACTAACTCCAGCTTTCTGATACAAGGCCATGGTTGCTTGCTGACGCTCCATTGCTTTGTCTGCTGGATATTTCTCATTTATCTTCTCTATCTGTGGACGAAGAACTCTCATCTTCGCCGATGACATGAACGATTTATACATCAATGGGAATACCACAATCTTGATGATGATGGTCATCAGCAGAATGATAATTCCATAACTTGTGAACCAAGAACCAAGCAAATTGAACATTGGAATGATAATCAGTGTGGTAATCCAACTGAAAATCTTCCATCCCATTGGGATTATTCTGAAGAGTTCGAGGTCTTCATCCTCACTCAGCAGATTGTCATAATCTCTTAATGTCTTATAACGGTTAGGTCCATAATACACATTCAATGATGTCGTTTTCTCTCCCTTAGGATCAAAAACTACAGAGCCCTGCATTTTGTGACGACGGATAAACTCCGACTGCTCTGGCATCACCTCACTCTCTACCATCGCTCCTGAAAACGACTCGTCGGCAATCATGATTGTTGAGAAGAAATGATCCTTGAATGCCACCCACTGAACTTTGCCATTCAGTTCCTCTCGGTCACTCTTGCCTTCCGAAAGACGTTCTACATCATCACCCGCATATTTATAATTGAGCGCTGAATATCTGAGTTCGAACTTTCTTCCTTTCTCATTCTGGCGGATCATCTGATCCCATTGCATATCAAGCGACTGAACATTCTGCGCCAGAACATCCTCAAGATTATGAGCATTGACGCTCATCTGAGTCATATAATCATCCTGAGGTATAGTGTATGTAATTCCAAACCACTTGTCTTCCGCAACCGGAAGTTTCATCATCACTATCTTCGCACTGTCATTCTCCGAAATCTCAATCTCAAAATAGAGGTCTTTGGTATTCAGAATTCTATTATGCGCTACAAGTGTGAAATTCAGACTTGCCTCGCCTCCGTCAAAAAGTTTATATGGCAACGAATCATAACGCTGTTCTCCGATCAATTCGACGCTTTTTACTTGTCCTCCTCGATTCGTGAACACCATTCTGAGTTTTTCTGTCTCTACTGTGTCAAGTTTCTCAATACCAACTCCAGCAGCAGCGAAATCTCCGAACTTCGCTACAAGACGCGAGGAATCCATCTCTACTTCACCTACTGCCGCAAGCGAATCCAGACGAGCCTCCTCTTTTTCCATCTCCAACTGGCGGGCCATTGCCTCTTCATTTACCCTTGCAATAGAATCACGTACCTCCTGACGGCGGGCAAGTTCTTCTTTACTTGGTTTGTTCAGCCAGCTGAATCCAAAAATTACAATAAATATGAGTATTAACCCAATGACTGTGTGCTTATCCACTTCTTTTTAATCTTTATTTCTATCCATTGCTGCCTTCACAAAGCTCATAAACAATGGATGTGGTTTCAAAACTGTACTTGAGTATTCTGGATGGAACTGTACTCCAACATACCAAGGATGCTCTGTCAGCTCTATTATCTCTCCAAGTCCTGTCTCTGGATTGCGACCGGAAACTATCATGCCTTTCTGCTCAAACTCTTCTGCAAACTTATGGTTGAACTCAAAACGATGACGATGACGTTCTCTAATCATCTCAACTCCATAAATCTCTGCGGCACGGCTGCCATGACGAAGAGCACATGCATATCCTCCCAATCTCATCGAACCGCCTTTCTCCAAGACTGTCTTCTGCTCTTCCATCATATCGATTACCTTATGACGGGTATTTGGATTGATTTCTGCTGTGTGAGCATCATGATAACCCAAAACGTTGCGTGCGAACTCAATAGCCATCACCTGCATGCCGAAACAAATTCCTAAACATGGCACTTCATTCTCCCTTGCATAACGGGCAGCAATAATCTTACCCTCAACTCCACGCTCGCCGAAACCAGGAGCAATCAGAATTCCGTCATGGCCTTTGAGCTTCTCTGCTACATTCTCCCCAGTAATGTCATCAGAAAGGAACATCTCAAGTTTCAACTTTCTGTCATTATATGCCGAAGCATGCACAAGACTCTCGCTGATTGACTTATAAGCATCCTGCAATGCCACATACTTGCCAACCAAAGCAATCTTGACTATCTCTTTTGAATTGTGCAAATGATCAAGGAACTTGTTCCAGTCTTTCATATCAGCCACTGTGTCGTCAGGATTATATCCCAAACGCTTCAGCACCACGCGGTCCAATCCCTCGTTCTGCATATTGATTGGCACTTCATAAATAGTCTTGGCATCAGCACTCTCTATTACGGCCTCAAGATCAACATTGCAGAACTGTGCCACTTTCGCACGCATGCCCTCGCCAATATGATGCTCTGTTCTCAAAACCAGAATATCTGGCTGAACACCTT
Source organism: Candidatus Aphodosoma sp. (assembly GCA_045643545.1). Taxonomy (GTDB): domain Bacteria; phylum Bacteroidota; class Bacteroidia; order Bacteroidales; family Paludibacteraceae; genus Aphodosoma. Next base: position 5,553 of record JAZUKZ010000050.1, read on the forward strand.
CTTGCTGCAACTCTTTTACTGAATGCTGGGTTGGCTTGGTCTTCAACTCTCCTGCAGCGGCAAGATAAGGAACATATGTCAAATGGATGCACAGACAATCCTTGCCGAGTTCCCATCTCATCTGACGAACAGCCTCGATGTATGGCAACGACTCAATATCACCTACCGTACCTCCAATCTCTGTTATCACAAAATCCCACTCATGCTTCTGACCACACGCCTTGATACACCTTTTTATCTCATCAGTGATATGAGGAACAACCTGAACCGTCTTTCCCAAAAAATCACCCCTGCGCTCCCGGTTGATCACATTCTGGTAAATCCTTCCGGTCGTCACATTATTCTCTCTGGAAGTCTTGACATTCAGAAAACGCTCATAATGACCAAGATCAAGATCACTTTCATAACCATCATCTGTTACATAGCACTCTCCATGCTCATATGGATTCAGAGTACCTGGATCTATGTTGATATAAGGATCCAACTTCTGGTTTGTCACCCTGTAACCACGAGCCTGCAACAATTTTCCAAGCGACGCCGAGATAATTCCCTTCCCAAGTGACGACGCAACTCCGCCTGTAACAAAAATATACTTAGTAGCCATAGCACATAAATTTTCGGCTGCAAAGATACACATTTTTATTGACAATTATCCCTTTTTTATAAAAAAAATATCACAACAATTTGCCATACCAAAAAATATATGTAATTTTGCACAAAATTTCAGTCCTGTGAAAAATCAAAAAACAAAACTCGAAATCATCACCGCCGCCCAGACTCTTTTCGCACAAAAGGGCCGTTCCAAAGTCTCAATGGGCGACGTAGCCTTGGCATGCGGAAAATCACGCCGAACCATCTATAATTATTTCATCAACATTGACTTCCTATACTACGCTATAATTGAGGAAGAACTCAACAAAATGCTCGAACGACTCGAGGCTATCGCCGACGACTCACTCCCTGCCGACCTCAAATTCGAAAAATTCGTAACCACACACTTCGAATGCATCCGACTCGCTGCCGAACGCACTCCTGACATCCTCACATCTTTCTACAAAAACTACGAGGAAATCGAGCGAGCTCGCCGACCTATTGACAAACGCGAAATCCGAGTAATCAAAAAAGTCCTCGACTACGGCCGAATGGAAAACATATTCGCAGTCCGCGACACACAATGGACCGCAATGCTTATCCTATACGCAATCAAAGGCATTGAACTCCCTTTCCTAAACCACTACATCGGCTCACACCTCAAGATCCGTAAAGACGAAATTCTCAAATCAGTCCTCAACGGACTCCTCACCCGAAACACTGACACATTATGAAAATAGCACTCCTCTCCGACACACACGCATACCTCGACGACCGAATCGAGCGACATCTCACCGACTGCGACGAAATCTGGCACGCTGGCGACATCGGCTCACTCTCCGTAGCAAACCGTCTGATGGCATACGCACCACTCCGCGCAGTCCACGGAAACATCGACGACCACATAATCCGCTACCAATACCCGGAATTCACAGAATTCACTCTCGAAAACGTCAGAATCCTCATGACTCACATCGGCGGCTACCCTGGTCACTACTCACCGCAACTCTCACGCCGATTCCTCCAATCCGACTTCCTCCGCGCCCCAGAACCTGTCAAAATCCTCGTCTCAGGACACAGCCACATCCTTAGAGTCATCTACGACAAAGACTTCAACATACTGACCCTCAACCCCGGAGCAGCAGGACTCAACGGATTTCACAAAGTTCGCACACTGCTGAAATTCAATCTCTTGGATGGTAAAATCTCAGACATGGACGTCATAAATATTCCCCGGACTTTTCCTCAGGAAAAATAATTTTTCTCTTTTTTCTCATTTTCCTTTGCCATATCAAAAAAAACACCTACCTTTGCACCCGCTTTTCCAAAGAGAAGCACCTAACATTTTAAACATTATAAATTATGTATTTAGATTCTGAAAAGAAGCAAGAAATCTTCGCTAAGTACGGAAAGTCTAACACTGATACTGGCTCACCTGAGGCCCAGATAGCATTGTTCTCATACCGTATTAGCCATTTGACTGAGCATCTTCAGTCAAATCACAAGGATTATAGCACTGCTCGTTCTCTTCGTATGATGGTTGGTAAACGTCGTCAGCTCCTTGACTACCTCAAGGCTAAGGACATCGAGCGCTACCGTGCTATCGTAAAAGAGCTCGGACTCCGCCGCTAATCCACGGTTTCCAAACAAAAACAAAGAGAGGTTGCCACAATCCGGCAGCCTCTCTTTTTTCATCCCAACAAACTCTCAAAAACTTCAAAAATCCACGGATTCATCGGAAAAAACCCACAAAAAACACCATTCTGCAAAAAAAATCAAACAAACGCTTGCCGAAATCACGAAAAAACACTATCTTTGCGCATTATTTAATAAGTTGCAATAATATGGAGTCTCACGGCCTACTTTCCGGAAAACGAGGCATAATCTTCGGTGCCATCGACCACCGATCAATCGCCTGGACAGTTGCACAACACTGCGTCGCCGAAGGAGCATCCATCATACTCACAAACACCGACACTGCAATCACAATCGGCGAAGTCAACGAACTCGCCGCATCTCTCAACACACCCCTCATCCCCTGCGACGCCACCGACATCGACTCAATCCAGAACCTCCTCCAAGAATCAACAAAACTCCTCGGCGGCAAAATCGACTTCATCCTCCACTCAATAGCCCTCTCACAAAACCTCCGCCGCCACAAAACCTACGAAAACCTCAGCTACAACTACCTCCAGCAAACCATCGACATCTCCGCCATCTCCCTCCACAAAATCCTCCAGACAGCCCTCGCACTCGACACCCTCAACGATAAAGCATCCATCGTCGCACTCACCTACATAGCCTCCTCCCGCTACCTCAACGGCTACAACGACATGGCAGACGCAAAAGCACTCCTCGAAAGCATCACAAGAAACTTCGGCGGAATCCTCGGTGAGAAAAAAAACATCCGCATAAACACCATCTCCCAATCACCACTTCCAACACGCGCCGGCGCCGCATTCGATGAAATCGACCATTTCCGACAGATTTCCGACAAAATGGCCCCACTCGGAAACGCATCCGCCGACGACTGCGCCGACCTCTGCGTAATGCTCTTCTCCGACTACACCCGAAAAATCACAATGCAAAACATCTACAACGACGGAGGTTTCTCCGCCACCGCACTCTCCGAAACATTCAAAAACCACTACAGAGACAAAATCTAAAAAACACATCGACAAATGCAACTCTCCCTCGAAAACATAAAAAACATAATCTTCCATAGTCAGGAACTTGTCATCCCGGCAGACGACCTCAAAAACATCGCCCGCTGCCATGACTTCCTCCGAACATTCGCCAACGACAAAGTCATCTACGGCATAAACACCGGATTCGGCCCAATGGCACAATGGAGAGTGGACGACAAACACCTCAAAGAACTCCAATACAACATCATCCGAAGCCACTCCACCGGAATGGGAGACCCACTCCCCGACCTCGACGTCAAAGCAGCAATGATAGCACGCCTCGGCAGCTTCATGCAATGCCGCAGCGGAATCCACCCAGATGCCGTCAAACTTCTTCAGTCTTTCATCAACAACAACATAATCCCTTTCATTCCCCGTCACGGCAGCGTCGGAGCAAGCGGCGACCTCGTCCATATCGCCCATATCGCTCTCTGTTTAATTGGTGAAGGAAAGGTCCACTACAACAACCGATGGATTGAAACCAAAAAGGTAATGGACTCTCTCGGACTCAAGCCAATGGAAATTCACATCCGCGAAGGTCTAAGCGCTACAAACGGCACCTCAGTCATGACCGGCATAAGTGCTATCAACCAATACCACGCCGAAAACCTTCTCCACCTCGCCATCATCAGCAGTGTTTGGATCAACGAAATCGCATCTTCTTTCGATGATATGATTTCTCCCGAACTCAACGATTGCCGCCATCACAACGGTCAGCAATCCATAGCCGCTGAAATGCGTCATATCGCCGAAGGTAGCAAATGCCTGCGCAAGCGCGAGCACGACCTCTACGACAATAGCCACGCCTCCACTAAGGTCTTTGATCAGAAAATCCAGGCTTATTACTCCCTCCGTTGTACCCCACAAATACTCGGACCGATCCTTGACACTCTCAACTATTCACACCAAATCATAAACGAGGAACTGAACTCCGCTTCCGACAACCCGATAGTAGACCCCGACTCTCAGAATGTTTACCATGGCGGAAATTTCCATGGCGACTATATATCACTTGAGCAAGACAAAGTCAAAATCGCAATGGTTCGACTGACCATGACCGCCGAACGACAACTGAACTACCTCTTCCACGACCGTATCAATGGTATTCTTCCTCCTTTCCTCAACCTCGGCACTCTTGGACTCAACTACGGAATGCAGGCCTGCCAGTTCACTGCAACAAGCACTACAGCCGAATCGCAGACTCTCGCTATGCCGAACTACGTTCACAGTATTCCTAACAACAACGATAATCAGGACATCGTTTCCATGGGAACCAACTCCGCTGAACTTTGCCGTCAGGTTATCAACAACGCTTATCAGGTAATCTCCATCCTATTCATGGCCCTTGCTCAGGCAACAGACTGTCTCAACATCAAGGACCTCCTGGCCCCTGCCACTCGAAAGGAATATGACAACATCCGTTCTCTCTGCCACACCATAATCGATGACACCCCTTTCTACGAGGACCTCACCGCTATCGAAAACTATCTAAAAAACAAGACTCAGAATGCCAAACCAATGGAGCGGTAAAACCGAAGGTACTCCCTGGATGCAACGTACTCTAATCCGCATCCTCCGTCATGTTGACCATCGCGTGATGTATGGCGTTATGGCCGTGGTAATCATATTCTATATGATTTTCAGTCAGAAACGCTCCCGCCCTATATATAAATACTTCAGAGAGATACATGATTTCTCAGTCCTGAAATCCCTAATCTATTCCTACCAGAATTTCTACACTTTCGGACAATCTATAGTTGACCGTTTCGCTGCTTATGCCGAAAAAAAATTCAACTTCATTTACGACAATTTTGATATCGAGAAACTCCGTTCTTTGCAGTCTGATGGCATGATAATCATCTCATCGCATATCGGCAACTACGAAATCGGAGGTTACCACATTTCATCTCCCGACAAACCGGTAAATATCCTTGCCTACTATGGTGAGTCAGAAACGGTAATGACAAACCGCAAACGGATATTTGCGGCAAACAATATGCGCATAATTCCTGTAGATGGTTCTATGGATCATGTCTTCCGCGTTCATAAAGCGCTTGATAATGGCGAGATTATTTCTATGCACGGAGACCGCCGCCTCGGTTCTAACAAATCTATAATCTGCAATTGCTTCGGCCGTCCCGCACTTTTCCCTTCTGGACCTTTTCAACTCGCCGCTATTTACAAAAAGCCTCTCCTCTTTATGTTCGTCATGAAGGAGAACTGGAACACTTACAAGGTCTACTGCAAAATAATTCAATATGCCACTAATGTCAGCCGCGAGACTCAGGCTGAATACCTCGCAAAACAATTCTCTACCGAAATGGAGCAAATGACTAAAAAATACCCATGTCAATGGTTCCATTTCTACAACTTTTGGTCAAGATAATCCTATGATATATAAACTCGCAGATAACATAATTTCTCCTCTCGGAACCACATCCGAAGACAATCTCAAAGCTGTTCTTGATGGCCGTTCTGCCATCTCTGTCTACACCGACGTGTTCCCGTCAGTTGAACCTTTCTGCGCCTCTCTATTCTCCCAAAGGCACGATTTCACCACACTTTGCATTGATTCCATTTCGGAAGCCTTGACACATACAACTATTGACACATCATCTTCTGACGTTATCTTTATCATCTCCACTACCAAAGGCAACAACCTTCGTCTTTGGGAACCAGCATCACAAATAGCAACACATTTCGGCAATCCAAATTGTCCTGTCGTTGTCAGCAATGCCTGCATCTCTGGTGTATGTGCACAAATCACCGCACTCCGACTTCTCGACTCTGGCAAATACAAAACTGCCATAGTTACTGGATGTGATATTCAAACTCAATTTATTGTCAGTGGTTTTCAGTCTCTCAAAGCTCTGTCATCCGCTCCTTGCCGACCTTTCGACAAGGACCGCATTGGTCTTAATCTCGGCGAGGCTGCTGCTACAATCATCTTCTCAACTGAAAAACCTAATCTTCCTGCCGCCTGGGCTCTTCTTGATGGAAGTATCCACAATGATGCTAATCATATTTCCGGACCAAGCCGCACTGGCGAAGGCAGTTTCAGATGTCTGTCTGACATTTTGAGAAATACTGAAATAAACAACATAGCATGCGTCAATGTTCATGGCACTGCCACTCTCTACAACGATGAAATGGAATCTATCGCACTCTCTCGGGCTGGTTTGTCCGAGACACCAGTCAATGCTCTAAAGGGCTTCTACGGCCACACAATGGGCGCTGCCGGCGTTCTAGAATCTATTCTTACTATGCACTCTGTCGAACAAGGATTAATCCTTCCGACAAGAGGTTTCAGCCAACAAGGAACTACTAATGCCATTGCTATTGACAACTCTCTCCGCCATACAGACAAACGACAATTCATAAAACTCCTTAGCGGATTTGGCGGATGCAATGCTGCCATAATCTATAGTATGTTATGAAAACCATATGCGAAATATTCATCACTCCCGATTCAGTAACTCTCTGCGATAACCGGATTCCCGTTACCGAGAAAGGAAATAAACTCCTTGTAGAACTTTACCGCAAATTCATTAACGATTACCCAAAGTTCTTCAAAATGGACACTCTTTCTCGTCTTAGTTTTGTCGCTTCAGAATTGCTCATAAAGAAAGAAATAGAAATTACTCCGAATATTGCAACAGAGAACCGTGCAGTTATTCTGGCAAACAATTCAGCATCTATCAAAAACGACACTGATTTTTCCGCCACTATATCTGACCCGGACAATTATTTCCCTTCTCCCGCCCTCTTCGTTTATACTCTTCCTAACATTACTACCGGTGAAATTGCAATTCGCAATCATTATTTTGGAGAATCCAGTTTTTATGTCTTGCGAGATGAATCTTGTCTTAACGAAATACTGGAATCCACTCCTTTCGATTCTGCATTGGTTGGATGGGTTGAATGCCCCGACTCCAACAATTTCAATGCCCACCTTTCAATAGTCAGGAAATAAATTAAGAAAACACTATATGGAGGATCTTAAACTTCAAATCAAACAACAGATCATTGAGGCTCTGAACCTTGAAGACATTACACCAGACGACATTGACAACGCTGCTCCTCTTTTCGGTGGAGGACTTGGACTTGACTCTATCGATGTTCTCGAACTTATCATGCTTATGGAAAAATACTACGGCATCAAGTTCTCTGACCCAAGCATCGGACGCCAGGTGTTCCAGTCTATTGATGTAATGGCTGATTATATCGTTAAAAACAGGACTAAATGAAACTGGTTGTTTCAGGATATGGCATTGTTTCTGCTATCGGACTCAACAAGTCCGAGACTCTTGACTCTTTGCTTCGCGAAAGGTCAGGAATCGGCTCTATGCATTTCCTGAAATCCATACATACAGACCTCCCTGTGGGCGAGGTCAAGCTCTCAAACGAGGACCTTTGCCAACGGCTTGATATCTCATCAGACAATATTATCAATCGTTCTTCGCTCCTCGGCATTATGGCAGCACGCGAGGCTCTAACCCATGCTTCAATAAAGGATGTCTCAGAAATGGCATTCATATCTGGCACAACAGTTGGTGGTATGGATACTACAGAACAACATTACCGCGACTGGCAGAATAATAAGAATCTTGAATACATCAATATCCACGACACAGGCGCTACAACTGATAAAATTGCCCATTTCATCGGTAATTTTGCTTTCACCACAACAATATCTACAGCCTGTTCTTCTGCACTCAACTCCATCATAACAGGTGCCCTGATGATTCTTTCTGGCAAATGCGACAAGGCTCTTGTCGGCGGCACAGAATCGCTGTCTCTTTTTCATCTCAATGGGTTCAATTCGCTGATGATTCTTGATCATAGCCACTGCAAACCATTTGATTCTTCCAGAAATGGATTGAATCTTGGCGAGGGAGCAGCATACATAGTTATTGAATCCGAACAATCCGCCAAGGCTCGCGGGGCCAATATCATTGCTTATCTTTCTGGTTTCGCCAATGCCTGCGATGCTTTTCACCAGACTGCCTCTTCTCCTGATGGCGATGGCGCTTTTAAAGCGATGTCTGACGCTATTAAAATGGCAGGTATAAGCCTTTCAGAGATTGACTATATCAATGCCCACGGCACTGGTACAATCAACAACGATAGCAGCGAGTCAGCCGCATTGCACCGCATATTTGGGGATCAAATTCCTTCGGTTTCATCGACAAAATCTTTCACAGGACATACTACTTCTGCCTCTGGTGCAATAGAAACTGTCATTTCTCTTCTTGCCCTCAAAAACGATTTCATTCCTGCTAATCTAAACTTCAAAAATTCTGCACCAGACACAATCACTCCTATATGCCACACTACACACAAAAAACTCAACCACATCATCTGCAACTCTTTTGGCTTTGGCGGTAATGATAGTAGTGTTATCATCTCACGACAAGGCTCGGACATTCAACTTGAAAACAAAAATTGCAACATAAAGACTCTGGCCGAGGTCAATGCTGACGACTCTCTCGACTACAAACAATTTATCTCTCCAATAGAGGCTCGCAGACTTACTCCTCAGATGCGCCTCACAATCGCATCAGCACGCCAAGCCCTCAATATCGCTAGTAAAAGCAATATTGATGCTATCATCTGTGGCACTCACTGGGGATGTATGATCAACTCAATGCACTTCCTCAAGGACATGCTTTCCAATAATGAATTGTCTTGTAAACCTACACACTTCATGCTCTCCACCCACAACACTATGGCTTCTCTCGTTGCAGCCAACCTTCACTGCCACTCTTACAACACTACATACTCACATGGATTTCTTTCCCTTGACCACGCAATTATCGACGCAAAAATACAAATGCAACTGGGACTAATCCATTCTGCGCTTATCATCTCTTTCGATGAAATGGACGAAAATTGGACTTCAATGCTCGAAAAAGCAAATCATAAAGAACGATATTCAAATAAAACTATTCTCTTATGCTCCGACTGATTCTTCTAACCATACTCCAAGGTGCCCTTCTTTGCTGCGGACAGGTTTTTCTCAAACTTGCCATGGCAATTATGGAGCCTTTCAGTTGGACAGGTCATTTTTTCAGCAATATTCTCACTAACTGGTGGTTTCTTCTTTGCGGAATTAGTTTCGGAGCAGGAGCATTGCTTTGGATGTACATTCTCAAGAATTTTCCTCTCTCCGTGGCTTATCCTCTCTCAAGCATAACTTATGTTTTCGGTATGGTCGCTGCCAGATTCATCTTTCACGAGCAGATTGTTCCGGCACAGTGGTTCGGCATAATTCTTATCATAGCTGGATGTTATTTCATTGCAAAATGACAAACTCACTCAAAATATGCGCATTGATTCCGACATTCAATAATGCCGGCACAATCATTGATGTCGTCAAACGAACTCATAATCAACTTAATGATATTATCGTTGTAGTTGATGGCTCTACCGACAACACTCTCAATTCTCTTGAAACTCTTGATTTTTCAGTCAATATCATTAGTTACCCAAAGAATCACGGCAAAGGTTATGCCCTAAAACAAGGTTTCAACTATGCTAAGGAACATGGATACGATTATGTGCTGACTCTTGATGCAGACGGTCAGCATTTTCCTGAAGACATTCCCGTTCTTGTAAATCAAGAAATTACCACTCCAAATACTCTAATCATCGGCTCTCGCGGTCTTCAACATGACAATATGCCTCGCAAAAACACTTTTGCAAACAAATTCTCTAATTTCTGGTTTACTCTCCAAACCGGAGTCCGCCTTCCTGATACTCAAAGTGGTATGCGTATTTATCCTCTAAAGGACGTTCATTTTCCAAATCTGCTTACCAATAAGTATGAGTCTGAACTTGAATTGCTTGTTTTCCTTTCATGGGCTGGCGTCAGAATTGTAGATGTGCCAATCCGCGTATATTACCCACCTGCCGAAGAAAGAGTCAGTCACTTCCGCCCATTTTGGGATTTCTTCAGAATCTCCATTCTCAACACTATACTCTGCTGTCTTGCAATAGTTTATGGACTTCCTCGAAAATACATATTCCGATTATGAAGCGCTTTCTCTTTTTCTTTCTTTTATCCATTTTATCTTTCAACGCTTCTGCCAAGGTCTCTCTCTCTCCCTATCTCGCAGATTCAGCAAACAACACTGGCATTGCCGTAATCGTCTGTCCCGGCGGTAGTTACTCATGGCATGATATGGACACCGAAGGCAGATGCGTCGCCGAATGGCTACAACAAAACGGAATAAATGCTTTCGTTCTGAAATACAGAGTTGCTACAGTCGCTGCTTATATCATCGGTTTTCGCGTTATCGGTATTGGCAATAAGTATCCGGATATGCTGACCGATATTGAATGGGCTCTCCGAGATGTCTATTCAAAGGCTGACAACTATCATCTGGACACTGCCATGATTGGCGTAATGGGATTCTCTGCTGGCGGGCATCTTACTATGATGGCGTATACTCACAATCGCACAGAATTTAAACCTTCTTTCCTTTGCCCAATCTATCCAGTAGTCACTATGACTGAGCATGAATGGGTTCATCGGCGTTCCAGACGAGGAGCTCTGGGAGTATGGAGGCAATTCAATAAACAAATGCAGGATTCTCTCTCTATCGAAAGACACATTCCAGACTCTTGTCCACCTGTTTTCTTGGTCAACTGCATTGACGACCCTGTCGTGAAATACTACAACTCTGTTTTGCTTGACTCTGCTCTCACTGCAAAAGGAATAAAACACAAATACATTCAATACAAAACCGGAGGTCATGGATTCGGTGCTTCCGACACCAAGGGCTCTGATGAATGTCGAAACTGGAAAAATGAATTTTTATTATGGATATCGAATTTGAAAGCGTTGAGAAAATAAAAGCTTTTCAGGAGAACTTGCTCCATAAGCAACTCGTTTACCTCAACGAGAATTCTCCTTTCTACCACAAGATGTTCGTTTCTGAGAAAATAGACATCAACGACATTAAAACAATTGAGGATCTTCAACGCCTTCCTTTCACCGAAAAAAAGGATCTCCAACTCTACAATACGGACTTCCTTTGCGTTCCACATGCAAAAATAGTCGATTTCATCACAACTTCAGGCACTCTTGGCGACCCTGTTACTTTTGGTTGCACTGAAAACGATCTCCAGCGTCTGGCTCTTAACGAAGCCAAATCTTTCTCTTGCGCTGGAATTTCGTCTTCTGACACAATTCAACTTATGGTCACTCTCGACAAGCGCTTTATGGCTGGCTTGGCATATTGGCTCGGTGCTAGAGAACTTGGTGTCGGTGTCATCCGCGTTGGAAATGGGATACCTGAACTGCAATGGGATACTATCAACCGTCTCCATCCAGACACTGTCATGTGCGTTCCTTCTTTTATTCTCAACCTCATTGATTACGCCGAAAAAAACAATATTGATTACCATAACTGCTCTGTCAAACGTATAATCGGCATCGGCGAGGGTCTCCGAAACCAGGATTTCACTTACAACCTCCTCGGTTCTAAAATTCACGAAAAATGGCCTGAGGTTCAACTTTTTGCCACTTATTCATCCACTGAGATGTCTGCTACTTTCTCTGAATGCCAATACGGTTGCGGAGGACACATCCACCCGGAACTTATTATTGTTGAGATTGTCGACGACAACAACAATCCTGTCCCTGACGGCCAAATCGGCGAAATTGTTGTCACTACTTTGGGCGTGGAAGCTATGCCTCTCCTTCGTTTTCGCACAGGCGACATGGCTGCAAAAATCACAGAAAAATGCAAATGCGGCAGAAACTCTTTCCGACTGACTCCTATTGTTGGCCGCAAAAACAATATGATTAAATTCAAGGGCACTACTCTCTATCCTCCAGCAATCAACGATGTCCTCGACAATACTGATTATGTCAACAATTACGTGGTTGTGGTAAGAGCCAACAGCACTGGCACTGACGATGTCATAGTCCGCATTGCAATCACGGATGGAGTCTCGCGCTCTAACGAAAACATCATAAAGGACCTCAAGGATCGTTTCCGCGCCAGAATACGCGTTGCTCCTAAAATCGAGATTTTTCCTGCCGATGTCATTCGTGCCATTAACTTCCCTCCAAAATCTCGCAAACCAGTCAAATTCATCGATGAGCGTAACAACGACTAAACTATGATTCTGAACATCATTCTTACTTTATCCATCATTTCTCAGATTGCCAAGCAATGCTCCGAGATTAAGCAGATTGACTTCGATTTCACCGAAATCCGCCAATCTGAAATGCTTCGTGAGCCATCCACTGCCGAAGGGCATATCTGGTACTCTTCTCCAGACAACATCCGGATGGAATACTATGAACCCGTCCGCTATACAGTTGACATGACAAATCCTTCCTCCAAAAGGATTGCTCGGATTGTCTCTCAGATGATAAATGGAAAATTACTTCTCGACAGCAAACAGTTTAAATCCGAATCTTTTCAAAAAGGCAACATAGGCACTGTCATTCTTAAACCAGTCACAGGAAACATGTTCCGCTCTATAACAATGCGGTACGACCTTGAGAAAAAACGCATGCTCGAGATAAAAATTGATATGGGCAAGGAGACACGCCAAATAATTATTAAATAATGTATCGTTTCAAAACCTGGCTCTACATCGGCTTCCTAATCTTTTGTATGGTGGTGTTCATTACCCCCATAGCCATCGTTTTGCTCATTTTCGGCAAGAACGACCATGCTCACCAATGGTTTCACACTTTCGTCAAGCGTTGGTGGACTTTCTATCTAAGCATCATCAAAGAAATAACTTACGATATTAAAAACCTCACTCCTGACACTCTCTCTCGCCCAGCAGTCATCATCTCAAACCACCAGTCTTACCTCGATCTTGTATTTATCATGATTATGTTTCCTAAAACTATAATCCTGACTAACAACAAGATATGGCAAAATCCTCTTTTCCATCCCATACTCCGTTTCCTTGACTTCCGCCCTATAATCCATGGCATTGACAGCAACATGCAACAGTTCGAGACGCTTTGTAAAAAGGGCTATTCAATCATGGTCTTTCCCGAAGGCACCCGCTCAGCCGACTGCAAAATCCACCATTTCCGCACTGGTGCCTTTCACATTGCCCAAAGTCTGAAACTTGACACCCTGCCTGTCTATATGCGCCATCCAGGACACATCCTCCCTAAGAAAGACCTCTGTCTGCATCCAGGGCACATAGAGATTGAAATTGGCGCTCAAGTCCCTTATAATGAGAATATTACGCCAATGGCAGCACGTCATTTATGGCAACGTCACTACACAGAGGTAATCTAAAATGTATAAATTTTTCTCAAAACACAAACCTCTCCTTTGGTCGATAGTCACCATTCTGACCATCGGACTTGCCGTTTGTGCATTCACTCGACTGTCTTTCAACGAGAATATCACTGATTTCCTGCCAATTGACAAAAACAGTCGCCAGGCACTCCAAGTAAGTCAGAAACTCGCCGGCGACAACAAGATTGCTGTCATTTTCGAAATGAAAGACACTTCTCTCGCCAATCCCGACCTCCTCGATATGGCAGCCGACGCTTTCGGACTTCCAGATGCCCTCACAATGGCTGAGAACTCTCTCAATGAGCACTATTCTTTTATACCATACCAACTTAACTCATCCGATTGGCAACGTATCGACTCTCTCCTCTCAATAGATGGATACATTGACTCTATGTTGATTTTCCAACGCAATATGTTGGCAGTCAATCCATTCACTCCCGAAATACCTTTTGATCCACTCTGTTTTTTCCCTTCAACTCCTTCAGACGCCGGCACCGACTACGAGATATACGGCTCTCACATCTTCTCATCCGACCTCCGCAAGGCATTCCTATTCACCGAAACTCCCTATGGATCAAGCGAAACCATGCAAAACGGCATACTCGTTGACTCTCTCAGACAGGTGGCCGACAGTCTCACAGCACTCAAAGATTTTCAGGAGATCAGCATCACAATAGCAGGCGCCCCAGTCATAGCCGTCGAGAATGCCCGCAAAATCAAACACGACTCATTCATCGCCATAGCAATATCAGTCATACTGATTCTCCTGCTCCTTTACTTCGTCTTCCACAGCTTAATGCCTCTTCTTCAGATACTTATCACAATCTCCTTCAGCATGATTTTCGCCCTTGGCATTCTCTCTTTCATCCACACGGAAATCTCGCTAATAGTTATCGGAATCTCATCTGTAATTATCGGAATAGCAGTCAATTATCCTCTTCATTACATCTACCAGCTCCAATACGACGACTCACCCGAAACCACATTATCCAAAATCATCCGTCCACTCACCATCGGCAACATCACAACCATAGCCGCATTCCTCACCCTGGTTCCACTTCACGCCCGCGCACTCTCCGACCTCGGACTCTATAGCGCCCTAATCCTCTTAGGCACAATACTTTTCACCATCTTCGTCCTCCCGCACTTCCCAGTTCCAAAATACAAAAAACAACTCAACGACCTGGTAATCAACACATCAAGCAACAAAAGCAAAAAACTCAGATTCGCACTAATAGCACTCCTCACAATCACAACTGGTATACTCGCCTACTGCGCATCGAAAACCGAATTCGACTCCAATCTCTCACACATAAATTACATATCATCCCCTCAGCGCCAGGCACTTATATCACTATCCAACTTAAGAGGCGAAATCTCCGGCTCCCAGGTCTACTGCATTATGACCGACTCAGCAGCCGAAGCAGAACAAACCAACCGAATCAACCGATGGAACAACCTCACTAATAAACACCCAGAACTCCTCACCCTCAACTCGCATGCCGAACAATACGGTTTCTCTGCCAACGCATTCGCCCCATTCGAAACACTTATCAAAACACAACTTCAACCTCTAAAAAACATCGATTTCATCGCATTAAACGCCACCCAGGAGTCTACCGCCAACCTCAGCGAATACTACGCAACACACACCTCCGATACATCCAGAATCTACTTCGACTTCACATCCCTCAACAGCCGCATAGCAGAAGGACTCCAGCAAAACTTCGACTACATCGGCATCCTCTGCAGCCTCATAGTCTTCATATTCCTCTGGCTCACCTTCCGCCGCCTCAAATGGGCAGCAATAGCATTCCTCCCAATGGTAATCGGCTGGATATGGATACTCGGCATCATGCAGATAACCTCAATACAATTCAATATCGTCAACATCATCCTCGCCACATTCATCTTCGGCCAAGGCGACGACTACACAATATTCATAACCGAAGGACTCATCCGCCGCAAGACAGATGGAGGAGCAACAAACATAACTTTCGAACGCAGCATCCTCGTCTCAGCAGCCCTCATGTTCATCGGCATGGGCACCCTCGTCATAGCCCGCCACCCAGCAATGTTCTCTCTCGGAATCGTCACCATCATCGGAATGGCAATCGTAGTAGCCATCTCCCTCCTCATCAAACGCATCGCCGAACTCTGAACCCCCAAAACCTCAAAAAACCACGGTTTCATCGGGAAAAACGCCCGAAAAACAACACCACCTCCCCAATCACAGTCCCAAACGACCCCGCTCCGTAACATTACCGTAACATTGACGTAACATTACCGAGCCCCATCCCAACCTCAACTCAAAAACAAAAAAAGGGAGCCATAAAGGCCCCCTTAAAGATTTACTTCCTGAAAAACTTATCTCACAAACTTCCTGGTGCACTTACCGGCATTGATAAGATAAATACCAGGTACCAAACCAGGCAACTCAAACCAAGGACCATCAGCGCTTTGGAACTCACAAACCAACTGACCCGAAGGAGTCAAAACCCTTACAGGAGTATTAACATCCTCAAAACCAATCAAAAGCACCTGATCCCCTACAACCAGAATATTCTTTCCATCCTTGTCAGCGCCCTCATCGCCCTTCTCGCACATCAAAGTGAAACGATTCATATCGCTGATCTCACTGCCCACAAACTGATAACTCTCACCAACCATGATATCCACAAAATTCTGATTCTTCATATCATAAAGATACAACTTATCATAACCACTAAGCCCCTCAGTATCAAAAGTCAACGTATAAGCCTCGCCCTCATTTCCCGCCTTAAAGCCGATCTTTTGGCCCGCCAGCTGCGAATCAGCATTCACAGAAGCACGGCCCCACTCATTCACCACAAAAAGCTGAGGCATCTTCTCACTGCCGAACCACTTCGTTCCATCAAAACCGTCATCATAATCAGCCGAGCACTTATCACTTATAACAAGACTCAGAGTATCAGTGTACTTAACACCCTTCACCGCAATCTTCAGCACATTGAAATCCTCCTCAACCAAATCCTCACCCCAAACAGCCTTAGCATAATCAACATTCACAGTAGCACCAAAACGCTCAGCCCTCAGGAACACCGACTCACTGGTCTCAATCACAGTAGGATTACCGACAGCGTATGCTGTATACTTAGGACTCACAACCCACTGGCCGCCACGGTTGAAGAACACCTGCGACTCCGTCTCTTTGAAATCCAAAGCCGAAACATGAATAGGTGCAGCATAACTGTTCGTAATGAGATTCTTGCCCACACTCTCATGGTTTCCGCGGGTATAAGTCAGATAATACTCATGGTTTCCAGTCATGATATTACCCTCAAAATTATAAACAGTATCCTCACGGTCAGTCATCATATAACCCTTCCAACCCTCAACAGGCACGATCATCTGAGCAGTCTCATCCACCCAGCAATCCTCCTGATTCATAGTCTCATCCCAGCTCTTGACATGCATATCACGCCTATTCCTCAAAGTCATCTCCTTCACAGGCACACCATTATAACTCCACACAGTATCCATACCGTCTCCCAGCGAGACACGCATATATCTCTGAACCCTCGCCCTAGGTTCACCAGTCCTGAAATAAACATGCGACTGCTCAACACTGTCAGCCATCAACTGGAAATACTGCTCCTCACTCAGATTCTGCAAACTGTCCATAACCCACAGCTCAGCGCCAGGTCTCAGCTTCAGCGAACCATTAGCATAAATCGTCATGTCATGGCACTCAGCAGCAACACCCTTTGGCAACTCACAGTCTGCCAGAATATCAACAGTAAAATCAATCAGATTTGGCACCAAATCAGGCCTCAGCCAGCAAATCGAATCATTCCACTTACCATTGCTGATAAACCTCATCTTACCGCGGTTAACCATCAGATTCGTAGAAATAGTCCTCGACTGACCTCCATCACTCACCGCATATGCCGTCAACTCAAAAGTACCCATCTTATAGCAAGTCAGCAGTGAATCCTGCGAAATATCAGCCACCGATGGGTCCGACGAACTGAATATATATCTGACACCGTCCTTATAGTTCGAACTGCAGAAATTATTCAGCGAATAATCCTTCAGCGTAGCAGTGATGAATCCAGAACTCTCAATACCATTCACCACATTCTGCTCCCAGGCAATCGTAGTAGCCACAGCACTGATGCTTATGATAGTATCGTTGGTCGCTTCAAAATAATCATCAGTAGCATACACCTTCGCCGACAATGTCACAACACCCGCTTTCAAGATATGCAATTTGCCCTCAGCAGTAATGGTCGCAATACTCTCATCGCTGCTCGTAACCTCAAAAGCATCCGAATTCATCGGATAACTCAGCACAATGTCAACATCCGGCATCATATTGTCCAGATTGCTCAAATCAGTATTGTCCCAACTGATCGACCTGTAACCCTTGGTCACATTGAACTTCACAATATTCTCAGAATCCAGATAATATAATGTGTCAGACTTGAAATTCTCAGTCGAGTCGATAATTGCCACAACATAAATATTGCTGCCTCTGCCTACTGCAGTCATCACGCCCGTAGAATTATCAATCGACACTTTGCTCGATGGCCACGACTCATCATCAATCGCATCATAATAAACCATCAGATTCGGATTGTCTGTATTCTGATGAATAGCGCTCAATGTCTGTGTCGAACCAAGCGTCATATCACCTATCGTACAGTTCCACTGCAAGTTAGGCGAAATCTTATTGGTCGTCATATAGGTCTCAAGTTCTGTGTCATCATACTCAGCCATACCGGTCACAACAGCCTTTATCCTGATATGTCCATCATCCGACACACATCCCGAAGCACCCTCGGTCACTGTTCCTGGATAATGTTTCAGCACTGTCAGTACATTGCCATTGATCTGAACATACTGCGACATGCTGGCATCCATCAACTGGAATGTCACATTGAAATTGCTCACTGTCGACGACGTGAGTCCTAACGTCACACTCTGCTGATAATCCACTGAAAATGGGACTGCAATGTTCCACTGAAACGTACCTGCTGGCGGTTCTGCAGCAAAAACACTGACCGTCAACAACATACCAGCCAATAAAGCAAAAAATTTCTTCATATTTTCTCTTGTTTGTTTTTCTAATGCGCCTCAAGCCAATTCTCACCCACACCGATATCCACTCTCAGCGGAACATTCAGTTTGTAGGCACCCTCCATCTCATCTCTGATTATCTCTTTCAGCCGCTCTACCTCTCCCTCAGGACAATTGAAGTTCAACTCATCATGTACCTGCAGAATCATCTCTGCTTTCAGCCCCTCCCCACGCAAACGCCTGTCAATCCGCACCATGGCTATCTTTATTATGTCTGCGGCAGTTCCCTGAATAGGAGCATTTATGGCATTTCTCTCAGCAAAACCTCTGACATTCGCATTCTTTGAGTTTATGTCTGGCAAGAATCTTCTCCTGTGCATCAATGTCTCCACAAAACCTGTCTCTTTCGCCTTCTCTATCACTCCGTCCATATAACTCTTCACGCCGCTGAAATTCTCAAAATACCCGTCAATAAACTCTTTTGCCTCACCCCTACTTATTCCCAAACGCTCTGACATGCCGAAAACTGACATTCCGTAAATTATGCCGAAATTTATGGTCTTCGCCTTTCTTCTCATGTCTCCACTTACTTCATCCATCGCCACTCCAAACAGTTTCGACGCCGTAGCACTGTGAATATCAGCATCTTCCTTGAAAGCGGCAGTCATATTCTCATCTCCAGAAAAATGAGCCATCAGTCTCAGTTCCACCTGCGAGTAATCGGCAGACACAAACTTACACCCCTCAGCAGGAACAAAGGCTTTCCTTATCTCTTTGCCTTGTTCACCCCTGACCGGTATATTCTGCAGATTAGGATTAGATGACGACAATCGTCCTGTTGCAGTAACTGTCTGATTGAATGAGGTATGCACTCTTCCAGTCTTCGAGTTTATCAACTTTGGCAATGCCTCTATATAAGTACTGAGCAGCTTCTTCAATCCTCTGTAATCCAATATCTTACCCACAACATCATGAGAATATCTCAACTGCTCCAATGTCTCCTCATCTGTCACATACTGACCCGTCTTGGTCTTCTTTGGCTTTTCCGACAGTCTCAACTTATCGAAAAGCAACTCTCCAATCTGTCTTGGCGAACTGATATTTATCTCACTGCCAGCCACTTCCCTAATCTCTCGCTCTATATTCCTCAACTGTCCGTTCATCATCTCAGCAGTCTGCATCAGCGCAAAATCATCTATCAGCACCCCATTTCTCTCCATCCTCACCAGCACCTTTATCAACGGCATCTCTACATCTCTGTAAAGCTCCAAAACTCCCCTCTTCTCAATCTCAGGCATCAGTTTGTTGAAAAGACGCATAGTGACATCCGCATCTTCAGCAGCATATTTTGCCACTTTATCGACATCCACTTGCCTCATATTCAACTGCTTCTTCCCTTTCTCACCTATCAGTTCCTCTATCTTGATGGTATTATATTTCAGCAATACCTCTGCCAGATAATCCATACCATGATACATCTCCGGCTGCAGCAGATAATGACCTACCATGGTATCATCCAACTTGCCGCACACATCAACACCATAATTGGCAAGCATCATTATGTCAAACTTCAGGTTATGGCCAATCTTGCCGATACTGTCATTCTCAAAAACTCCTTTGAACTTATCAACCAGCACCTGGGCATCGTCTCTTTTTTCTGGCACTGGCACATACCATGCCTCTCCCTCTTCCAAAGCAAACGACATTCCGACCAACTCAGCCTCCATTGTATCCACCGAAGTGGTCTCAGTATCAAAGCAAAATCTCTCGGATCTCCCCAGACGCATCACAAAATCGTCGATTTCATCGGGATTTTTCAGACAATGATACGTATGCTCCCACTCTTTCAGACTCTCCAGATTGCTCTGCACCGGTACAGCATTTATAGTAACATCATCCCCAAAAAGCGATTTCTGCTCAGACTTAATGGTCATTTTCTGCAGCAAGGACCTGAACTCCAACTCTCCATAAAGTTCAGCCAACTTGTTGGCATCAGGCTCTTTCACCGCAAACTTCGCAGCATCAAACTCCACAGGCACCTCTCTGTTGATGGTCACAAGGAACTTCGAGAACTCAATCTTCTCCCTTCCCTCCTCAATCTTACTCCTCAGCGCGCCCTTTATCTCGTCAGTATGCTGAAGCATATTGTCAATACTGCCGAACTGAAGCAACAACTTCACCGCCGTCTTCTCTCCGACACCAGGGCAACCAGGCACATTGTCCGACACATCACCCATCAGCGCAAGCAAATCCAAAACCTGCTCCGCACGCTCCAAACCCCACTTCTGTGCCACTTCACGCTCACCCATAATCTCCGCAGGCTTACTTCCCAGACCAGGCTTCAGAATCCTGATATTCTCATTCACCAACTGCCCGTAATCCTTGTCCGGAGTCATCATCAGCACCTCCATACCCTCTCCCTCCGCCTTCACAGCCAAAGTACCGATCACATCATCAGCCTCAAAACCATCAACCACAACAACCGGAATATTATGAGCCTCAATAATCCTCTTGATATAAGGCATCGCAAACCTGATATCCTCAGGAGTCGCATCACGCGTCGCCTTATACTCAGGATAAACCTCATGACGGAAAGTTTTACCCCCAGGATCAAACACAACACCTATATGAGTCGGCTGATAACGGCCCAACACATCCTCCAAAGTATTCACAAAACCATAGATAGCCGACGTATTCTGCCCCTTCGAATTAATTCTAGGCTTACGCAGAAAAGCATAATAAGCCCTGTAAATCAGCGCATAAGCATCCAGTAATATCAGTCTATCCATAAAATTGAATATATTTCACTGCAAAGTTACTAATTTTTGCCCAATATACAACCAAATATCAAACATTTTTACTAACTTTGCACCCAAATTAAAAAAAACATAACAATATGGCTTATAAGAGTAATGTGATGATTGTCCGCCACGGACTGCTGGCCAAACTGGTCCGCCTGTGGCATGATGACCGCCTCATAGACGAGATCGATCACCTCCCTATCAACCTCAGTCCACGTCAGGCCAAGGCACGTGGCCGATGCTGCATACACAAAGAACGCGCTGTCTGGAAATACAAAATGTTTCCACTCCTAGGATTCGACATGAACGACGAAAAAGACGAACTCACCCCACTTTCCCACTACGCAGCCGAAGCAATCAACCGCAAAGAACGCACAAAACAAAACATCATGTGCGTAATGGACGAAGCCTGCTCATCCTGCGTCCAGACAAACTACGAAATCTCAAACCTCTGCCGCGGATGCGTCGCACGAGCATGCTACATGAACTGCCCTAAAAACGCAATCCACTTCCGTCCCAACGGACAGGCAGAAATCAACCACGACATCTGCATCTCTTGCGGCAAATGCCACGAAGTCTGCCCATACCACGCAGTAATCTACGTACCAATCCCCTGCGAAGAAGCATGCCCAGTCAAAGCAATCTCAAAAGACGAATTCGGCGTAGAACACATCGACGAGACAAAATGCATCTACTGCGGCAAATGCATGAACGCATGCCCATTCGGCGCAATCTTCGACATCTCACAAGTCTTCGACATACTCAACAACATCAAAGACCCAGACAAAAAAGTCATCGCAATGGTCGCGCCCGCAATCCTCTCACAATTCAACGCACCTAAAGAACAAGTCTACCGCGCCATCAAAGAAATAGGCTTCGACGAAGTCATCGAAGTAGCAATCGGCGCCGACGAGACAACACGCACCGAAGGAGCCGAACTCCTCGAACGCCTCGCCGAAGGCCAGCCATTCATGACAACATCCTGCTGCCCATCATACATACAGCTCGTCAAGAAACATATTCCAGACATGAAGAAATATGTCTCAAACACCAAGAGCCCAATGTACTACACAGCACAAATCGCACGCCAGAAATACCCTGACGCCGTCACAGTATTCATCGGCCCATGCATCGCCAAACGCAAAGAGGCAAGCACAAATCCAAACGTCGACTTCGTAATGACATTCGAAGAACTCGGCTCCGTATTCGACGGACTCGACATCATGGTCGAAGACATGGAACCACTCCACATCGACGAAAAAGCATACCTCGGCAGCCACGGCTACGGACACACAGGAGGAGTCTCAAACGCAGTACAGACACACCTCAACCAAAAAGTCAACTACGTCGCCGTCAGCAACCTCAACAAGAAAAACATCGCACTCCTCAAAGCATACGCCAAGACAGGAAAATGTCCAAACAACTTCATCGAAGTCATGGCCTGCGAAGGAGGCTGCGTAACCGGCCCAGTGATCAACAACGACAAAATGACATCACAATCCAACTACAACAAAGCACTCGCCGAACTCCAGAAAGAATACGACACAAAACAAGACTGACAACACCCCAAATATGCAAAAGGGCCCGGATTCATCACAATCCGAGCCCTTTTTTACCCCCCAAAAAACCAACTCCACTCCAATCCCAGACAAACCAATCATCAACCCAAGCCGATTTCCACCCGACAGACAATCCCCCAACAACCTCCAAGCAGCCCCAAACGCTATCCCAACGCTATCTCAACGCTATCTCAACGCTATCTCAAACCCCAAGACAAAAAAGAGCCCATCCGAAAACGGACAGGCCCAAACTTGAAGTCAAGCAAAGTTCGCGAATCAACGCTTCTCAGCAATACGGGCAGCCTTGCCAGTAAGTTTGCGGAGATAGTAAAGTTTAGCACGGCGAACCTTACCAACCTTATTAACCTCAATCTTCTCGATAAATGGTGAGTTCATAGGGAAAATACGCTCTACACCAACATTATCAGAAATCTTGCGCACAGTGATACGCTTTGCGTCACCCTGACCTACCATCTTGATGACAACACCACGATACTTCTGAATACGCTCTTTGTTTCCCTCCTTGATACGGTAATCCAAAGTGATAGTGTCACCGCTCTTGAACTTAGGGAACTCTTTTTTCTCTCCTGCGAAAGCCTCTTCCGCAATTTTAATTAAATCCATTGTTCTAAATGCTTTAATTGAGTAAATACTAGTGCAGCATACACGGGCTTCTCTACTCCTCGTCAGCGGCTACACGTTAAACCACATTATATATTAACGTGCAATTCTGAAAGTAACAGGAACACGGAACTTACAGTGAACCGCCTTACCCTGCTGCTTACCTGGTGTCCACTTCGGCATCTTCGACACAAGTCTCACCGCCTCAGCGTCCAGTGTCGCGTCACCCGACGAACGGAGAACCTCAACATCACCGACTGTACCATCCTTGCGGACAGTAAACTGGCAGAACACCTTACCCTGGATACCAAGCTCCTGAGCCTTCAGTGGATAACGGATATTCGACTGGAAATACTTGTTCAGACCCTCAGTTCCGCCTGGAAACTCAGGAGCCTGCTCAACAATCATGAAAATCTGCTCCTCCTCATCTTCTTCCTCTTCAATCTGTATTGGCGCTGTCACAATCTTAACAGACTCGCCCTTATCCTCCGATGAAACATCAATATGCTGAGTCTCTTTATTGTTGTCCACAATTGTCAACTCCTCAATGATCTGCTCCTCCTGAGGAATCTCCTCTGGTTCTGGCTCAGGTGGAACCTCCTCTTCATCCTGAAGAGTATTCTCAGCATCAATCTCATCCTCGAACTGATCAACCTGCATATCGGTAATCTCAGCAACCACAATGTCAGATTGTGTCCATTCAAAAGCCACATAAAGCAGCGAAAGCGCTACTACAAGACCAACAAGCACATAAGTTAGGCGCTTGCCCTCCAAATTAGCCTTAGGTGATTTCTTTAACTCCATATCTTTACTTTATTGATTTTCAACTTATTGTATCCACTTCTACCACTCCAAACTTCACACGAATACATATTTACGAAATTCAACCGCAAAATTACAATAAATAATTCACATGGACAAACATTTTATCAACAAAAAAAAATTTTTTTATTTCGCTTAAACCTTAACCCCACACACCTCGTCAAAACTACAAACAAAAACAAATTACTAACTTTTAAAACACATAAGTTATGAAAAAATTAGCAACTATTTTGGCAGCTATAGCATTCTGCGCAACCATCAACGCTCAGAACAACGTTACTAACATTCAGAACAACTCTGAAAAAGCTCAGACCAGCACCCTCAGACAGTGCCCTGAATCAAACAAAGGCCTGAAAACAGCTCAGTTGAAACTCACAAAGAACGACCGCGTTGACCGTAACAACAAAAACTTCAAGCGCCCAGGAGCACCAAAATTGGCAACAAACAAGCCACAACCTAAAAAGAAATAAATAATTCCCTAAATCCTATTATTCAGAAAGGGAGCCAAAGTCCAGCTGGACCAAGGCTCCCTTTCTTATTTCAACTAAATCCAGAAAAACTTAAACATTGAACCTGAAATGCATCACATCTCCATCCTCCACAACATACTCCTTACCCTCAACGCCCAGTTTGCCCGCCTCTTTCACGGCAGCCTCCGAACCGTATGTGATATAATCATCATACTTGATGACCTCCGCACGGATGAAACCTTTCTCAAAATCTGTATGAATCACACCGGCGCACTGAGGAGCCTTCCACCCCTCCTTGAAGGTCCACGCCTTCACCTCAAGCTCACCTGCCGTGAAATAAGTCCTTAACTTCAGCAAATGATAAGCCGACTTGATAAGTCTCACCACGCCCGACTCCTGCAACCCAATCTCCTCCAGGAACATCTGACGCTCCTCGTAAGTCTCAAACTCAGCAATCTCGCTCTCAATCTTGGCAGCCAGCACAAGCACCTCGGCATCCTCGTTTTTCACAGCCTCGCGAACTTGCTCCACATATTTATTGCCGTTCACAGCACTTTTCTCATCGACATTGCAGATATACATCACCGGCTTGGCAGTCAGAAGGAACAGATCATGAGCCACCTTCTGCTCATCCTTCGACTCAAACTGCACTGTCCTTGCAGGTTCGCCCTTCTCAAGAGCCTCCTTGAACTTCAGCAAAACCTCATAAACCAGTTTCGCCTGTTTGTCGCCGCCTGTCTGAGCCTGCTTCTGGACTTTCTGAATACGCTGGTCAATAGTATCCAGATCCTTGATCATCAACTCAGCGTCAATAATCTCTTTATCCCTCACTGGGTTCACCGAACCATCCACATGCACAACGTTGTCATCATCAAAACATCTCAGCACATGAATAATCGCATCGGTCTCTCTAATATTAGCAAGGAACTGGTTGCCAAGGCCTTCTCCCTTAGAGGCTCCCTTCACCAATCCAGCAATATCAACAATCTCAACTGTTGTTGGCACAATTCTTGAAGGATGAACCAACTCTGCCAACTTCGACAATCTCTCGTCCGGCACAGTGATTACGCCAACATTAGGCTCAATCGTACAAAAAGGAAAATTCGCCGACTGTGCCTTGGCATTCGACAAGCAGTTGAAAAGCGTCGACTTGCCCACATTTGGCAATCCGACAATTCCACATTGTAATGACATATATTATAACTGTTTTTTGATTTTCTTACTCTACGCTCACTATCTCTCCGCCTTTCTTTCCAGCATCCGGACCGAGGGTTATCAGTCTGTCTGCCTGTTTCAGCACATCAAGATTATGCTCTACCACCAGCACGGTGTTGCCTTTATTCACCAACTTCTGCAAAACTCCCATCAGTATGTTGATATCCTCAAAATGCAATCCTGTCGTTGGCTCATCCAAAATATATAATGTACTTCCAGTATCTCTCTTTGATAACTCTGTTGCCAATTTAACTCGCTGGCTCTCACCGCCTGAAAGTGTCGTACTGCTCTGTCCGAGTTTCACATATCCCAATCCTACTTCCTGCAATGTCTTGAGTTTGTTCACAAACAACGGCATATTCTCAAAAAACTCCACTGCCTGATTGATGGTCATATCCAGCACATCGGCAATCGATTTGCCTTTGAACCTCACCTCCAGTGTCTCTCTGTTGTATCTCTTTCCTTGACAAACCTCACATGGCACATAAACATCTGGCATAAAACTCATTTCCAAACGTTTATAACCATTACCCCCACACTCTTCACAACGGCCGCCTTTGGCATTGAATGAGAATCTGTTTGGCTTGTAGCCCCTCATTTTTGCCTCTGGCAATGATGCGAACAGATTTCTTATATCATTGAAGACACCCGTATAAGTTGCTGGATTTGAACGAGGTGTCCTGCCAATAGGATTCTGGTCAATGGTTATGACTTTATCAATATTGTCAATCCCCTCGATACTGTCATACGGCAGAGGCTCTTCTTTTGAGTGATAGAAATACTTTGTCAGTATCGGTCTGAGGGTCGAATTTATCAAAGACGATTTTCCACTGCCCGAAACTCCTGCTATGCAGATGAACTTTCCAAGTTCGAGGTCTAATGTCACTGATTTTAGGTTATTTCCTCTTGCACCTTTCAGTATCAGATGTTTGCCATTGCCTTTTCTCTTCTTCTCAGGCACTTTTATCTCTTTCTCGCCTTTGAGATACTGCGCCGTCATCGTGCTGGTCTTCAGCATTTTGTCCAAGGTCCCCTGGAAAACAACATTACCTCCCAGTCTTCCCGCTCCAGGCCCCATATCCACTATATAGTCGGCCGCTCGCATCATACTTTCGTCATGCTCGACGACTATCACGGTATTGCCTATGTCTCTCAGTTTCTTAAGAGAATTTATCAGTCTCTCATTATCCCTGTGATGCAATCCGATACTTGGCTCATCAAGGATATAAAGCACATTTACCAACTGGCTTCCTATCTGAGTTGCCAGTCTTATTCGCTGGCTTTCTCCTCCCGACAAGGTTGCTGAGGTTCTTGAGAGTGTCAAGTAACCAAGTCCCACATCCAACAGGAATTTCAGTCTTGTCTTTATCTCTTTTATTATTTCCTGGCCTATCTTTAGTTCTCGCGAAGTGAGTTTTTTGTCGATTCCATCGAACCATTCATACAATTCGTCAAGCTGCATGGCCGAAACATCTGCAATATTTTTATCGGCTATCTTGTAACTCAATGCCTCTTCATTGAGTCGGGTTCCATGGCAATGCGGACAGGTCACTTGGGTGTAGAAATCATTGGCCCATTTCTGAGCAGCCTCGCTTCCATCTTCCTGCTGCATCTCTATATAATGAACCAATCCCTCGTATTTCGTACTGCTCACTCCGTCGTTGCCGTGCAGATACACATTTTCAGTCGTTCCATTGAGAATTTCGTCCATTCCATCGGCAGGAACCTGCTCTATCGGAGTATCAAGTGTGAAGCCATATTTCGCTGCAATGGCCTCTATCTGCATGAAGATATACGAATCTTTTCTCTTCCCCAACGGCACTATTCCGCCATCGGCTATCGATTTCTTCGGATCAGGAATTACTTTCTTAAGGTCAATGTTGTTCACAACTCCGAGTCCCTTGCACTTCTTGCAGGCACCTCTTGGCGAATTGAACGAGAAGTTGTGCGGAGCCGGCTCGCTGTACGATATGCCGGTATCAGGATCCATCAGGTGTCTTGACAGGAATCTCACATCCTCAACTCCCTTGGTCATGATCATTATCACGCCATCACCCATCTCCATTGCCCTTCCGACACTCTTTATCAACCTCTCTCTATCTTGCTCTCTTACAATCAGTTTATCTACAACTACCTCTATATCATGGTTCTTGTAACGATCAAGTTTCATGCCGTAACTCACTTCGGTCATCTCTCCATCGACCCTTACATTCATGTACCCTTTCTTCCTGACTGACTCAAAAAGTTCTTTGTAATGGCCTTTTCTGCTCCTCACCAATGGCGCCAACAGATAAATGCCTCTGTCTGAATACTCTTTTAGTATCAGGTCGATTATCATGTCTTCGGTATATTTCACCATCTTCTGACCGGTCACGTAACTGTACGCTGTACCGATTCTTGCATACAGAAGTCTGATGAAATCGTAGATTTCCGTCACTGTGCCTACTGTCGAACGCGGATTTTTGTTGACAGTCTTCTGCTCTATGGCAATCACTGGGCTGAGTCCCGAGATATGGTCCACATCGGGACGCTCCACATTGCCCATGAAATGGCGTGCATATGCGGAGAAGGTCTCTATGTACCTCCTCTGTCCTTCCTGATAAATGGTGTCAAATGCCAGCGACGACTTTCCGCTGCCGCTCACTCCAGTGATGACAGTCAGGGAGTTGCGTGGTATCTCTACATCCACACCTTTCAGGTTGTTGACTCTCGCTCCTAATATTTCAATACTCTTTGCCACTTCTTTTATCCTTTGTTTTCACTCGTCAACTTGCTTGGCTCAATGCCGACTATTATTCTCGAAGGTATCACAAGCATCGCAGTCGCAATTACTACCATACCGGCATTCAACGCCAGCCACCACCATATTGTCAGCCTAACTGGCACATGGTCAACATAATACGATGCAGGATCCAAAGGAATGATACCCGTAAAATACTGAATGCCTATCAGCAGCAATCCTATCAGATTACCCCAAATCATACCTTTGCCTATCAGATAAACTGCCTGACCAAGGAAAATCTTCCTTATGCTCCAGTCCTTCATTCCCAGGGCTTTGAACAATCCAATCGTGCTTATCCTCTCCAGAATCAATATCAGCAAGCCCGAAATTATACAGAATCCGGACACAAGCATCATCAGCACCAAAATTATCACTGCATTCATATCAAGCATCGCAAGCCACTCAAATATCTGAGGCACAAGGTTATTTATGGTCTCTACCTCATACCATTCTTTATTCTGAGCAGTCTCTCTGATAATAATATCCTGGGTTTCGCTTAGTTTGCCCCAATCGTCAATCAGAATCTCAATCTGACTGTATTCATCTGACTCCCACTTGTTTAACTGCTGCAAACCACTCAAATCAGTCAGAATATACAACTTGTCGTACTCAGCAAATGTAGTCTCATAAATCCCTGCCACAGTAAACTTCCTAGCCTTGAGGTTCTCGCCCACAAAATAAACCACAAATCTATCCCCGGTATCAAGCACCATATTCTGTGCCAACTGCTTGCTTATCACTGCCCAATTCCCGATGGAATCGATGTTTTTCAACTCTCCGCACACAATTCTCTTCCCAAAGAAATCCCAATTGTATGTAGAGTCAACACCCTTCATTATCACGCCCTGGAAAGCATTGTCAGTCTGAATGATTCCAGGTTTCTTCACAACATTCTGAGCCGCCTTGACATTCTCAAGCATCTCAAGCCTCTCTCTGAGGCCCTCCTGCGGACGGATAGGCACATCCTCAATCTCCCCATAACTCTCAAATGATGAAATCCTGATATGACTGCCGAAACCAATCACCTGATTCCTAACCTCTTGCTTGAAACCGACAACCACAGCAATCGACACAAGCATCACCGCCAGACCCAAAGCCACACCGATAATGGCAATACGAATGGCTGGACGCGACATCTCATGACCGTCCTTGCTTATCTCTTTGTTGAACCTCCTTGCTATGAAACCTTCAAAATTCATCGGTTTTATCGAGAAAAATCAATATTCCAACACTGAATTGCACCACTTCGAGAACTTGCACAGAGCCTTGCAGCCCTCCTCAAGCCTCTCCTCAAAATCCTCAGCAAAAAGTATCTCGTCCTCAAAATGCCATGAAGCCAGCAACTCTTTCATCCTCAGCCACTCAGCAGCAGGATGGTTCTCGTCATATCCTCTCGGCATCCTCTTCAGCGGAGGATTTATGCTTACCAACTGAGTCCCAAAAAACTTCCTGAACTGCTTATCCTCAACTATTTCCCTCAACTCCTCCCAATCAGCGTCAATAATCGAACGCATCTTCTTCACTGTCTCCGAATCAGGACACCACAAACCGCCCGACAACATGCAGTTTCCCGGCTCAATATGAATGTAATAACCCGAGTAAATACTCCTGTGACCGCCGTTTTTCGCAATGTAAGTCCCGAAATGACGCTTGTACGGAGCCTTGTCAGGCGAGAACCTCACATCTCTGAAAATCCTGAAAAGACACTCTTTCGCATCCAGGAATCTGATTTCTTCATCCCATGCGCCTATCCTCTTTATCATATTGGCAGTCAAGGACATGACATCAGCCTTAGCACTTTCGTACTTGACCTTGTTCTCCTGAAACCACTCACGGTTATTGTTCACCGCAAGTTCTTTGATAAACTCCAAAGTATCCCTCTTCATAGCAGTATATAAAAGCGTGCAAAATTACAAAATATTTTTCAAACCACCAAATCTCAAGTCAAACAATCGTCTTCACAATTTCCTGTCACACCGCCAATCTTCAAAAATCCACGGTTTCATCGGAAAAATCCAATCCCAAAACCCTCTAAAAATCCTCCTCCCCAACAAACTCCCTCTAAGCACCCCGCATCGGAACATCATCGGAACATAGACCTGCCTCTAAAAAAGCACGGATTCCCAAAATGGGAATCCGTGGTTCTCGATATCAGAAAAACAATACTTACCAGTCAACTCTGACCTTCATCGTCCTGACGCCATCAACAGCCGTCACCCTCACGAAATACAAACCTGCCGAATCAATCTTCAGTCTTCTCACGTCACCGTCAACCCTCTTGACCAACTTGCCATACGAATCAAAGACCTCAACGAAATCAATCTCTGAATCCGCCACAATCCGAATCTCCTCATCCGTCCTCACTGGGTTAGGAATCAACTCACACGCAAACTCAGAAACATTCTCCAAGCCATCGATTACCGTCAAATGCAAAGTCACAATCGAGTCGCAGCCAGTCACCTCAGAAATCAATGTAACAGGATAATCACCGACCACATTATAACTATTGTCATTCCACTCATAAACCTCACCCTTCATAATAGTCGCATACTCATCACCATAAACAGCCGCCACAACACTCAGATGAACATTCGTAACCGAATCGCAAAGCTCAGAAGTCTTCGACGAAACCGCTATCACAGTATCATTTCCAACCACCAGTCCCCTGATGCCGTTTCCATAATAAGGCTGACCCTCGCATGCATAATCAGTCACATCCACCGTAACCGCAGGATCCATGGTCAAAGTCAGATGATAAGTCTCATTACATCCCAAAGCGTTGATTCTCTGTACGCTATAGACACCTGCATTCGATATCATGGTATCAATGAACAAATAATAACCACCTTGGCAGAACGATGCCGTAATAAACGTATCCGTAGGTATCACTGTCAAATCCAGCACATCAGTCTGCTGACAACCCCTCTGTCCGGTAATCTGCTCATAATAAACACCCGAAGCCGTCAGATTCCTTCCATGCCATACATACGGCAGATTGCTCTCACAAATCCTGTCACTCATAAACACACTGTCACTCAGCATCATGAGATACAAGGTATCAACAACCATACAACCCAAATTATTCAATGCCGAATCAACATACATGCCAGGCTGACTCAGCACCTTGCCATGGAAATTATAACTCTCCCCAAAGCAAACAGTATCAACAATAGTCACCGAAGCATCCAGAACATGCAGATAAAGAGATACAGTCGAATCGCAGCCAAACTGCGAAGTATAGCTCTGCACATACCTGTTGGTCTGCGGATTCTGAATATTCCATCCATCCTTCACATATGGCTGACCAGAACATACAGTATCAAAGACATTCACATTATCAACCGGACGAACATATACCTCAGAAACATACATCGTATCCATCAGATAGTCATCATCCGAATAAACCATTCTGGTCAGAGTATTGTCACCCTCATGCAACGCAGTCGCCAAAGTCATGAAACCATTATTGAAATAAGGCTCCCCGCTGCAGAGAGTATCCCGGACAGCATCCTTCCTGAACACCCTCGACACTCTCACATCATCCACACTCATCAATGCATAGTCATCCGAGCCATTGCCATACCTGATCGCCATTCTCAGTCCCTCTCCCTCCAGGTTGTAATCTTGGTTCACTTTCGCCACCGCCGTATTAGGCAGATAATCAGCCATTGGTACGAAAGTATGCATATCCGTAGCATCTGTCATATATCCGACACTCATCGATGGCGACCTTCCAACTCCATTATCCATCCTGTACCAGAACGACAAGTTCAAATCCTGCAAAGCACCGAAATCAGGAAGCACCATATAAATATATTGGTCGGCTCCACCCACAAGATACATCGACTGCTTCCCTCCATGCTGATAGACCGCTCCGCCGCCTACTCTATAATATGGATAGTAATCCCGTCCATAATCATTTGCACCCACATTCAAAGCACTCCAGCAGATATCCTCCAGCCAGTCACCCACACCACTCACATTCTCGAAATTCTCAAAATATGGCAACTGCGTCACTTCGCTGCAGGCAGTTCTGATCATGAGTCTGCTCCATACCGACGAATCATTGTCCGAGCACATGCAGCGCGCATAGACATAATATGTTGTCGATGGCGACAGATTCTCCAGCAGCAGTGTATCGCCACTTATAGTATCGCTCATCAAGACTCTGTCATAACTGTCTTTGTTGTTGACCACACAAATCACATCAACTCCAGTATTTCTATTCAATACTTGGATTCTCGCACTTGTCTCGTCAACCGACAGAAGTCTCATAGTCACAGGCTTGCAAGTCACCTCTTTGATTTCAATCTTATCCACAGCCAACGGAGGATTCACACCTCCATACTGATCCAGATTCCTCCAAAGCACTACGAAGTTATATCTTCCAGGCTTCTTAATCTCAAACAGTCCGGACTCCGTAGTCCATGAACCTTCATTGAACAAAGCTTTTTCGCTCAACGTTATACCATTGCCCGGAGTTCTGCTGTATGTCAGATTAGGTATCAGCACTCCATTTGACAACTCAACATCGCTCGGCAGAATCAGCACTCGTCCATAATCATACGCTGTTCCGTCAGTAGTTGACGCACCTATCGAATGCCAGTCATACGAATAACTGTAATATGCAGTATCCAGATAAAGTGTTCTATAAGCATATGACACACTGGATATTGTGGTGGTGTAATTATTCGTGACACCATCGTTTGTAATATACAACGAGTTGACCACTCCGCTCGAGACATCTCCTCCAATCATGAAGTAATTCTCCTGTCCGTCCTGCACATACATCCAGTTTGCATTCTCCGACAAATCATTGAACTCGCAGATATATGGAACTCTCGCCTCATTCGCCAGAGTCTGGAACTCTGTCATTCTCCATGGTGACTCCTCTCCCTCGCTGCAAACTTGACGGACATATACGTAATAATGTGTCTTAGATGTCAGTCCATTCACTACGACGGTATCACTCATCAATCCATTATCCGCTTTAGAGAATATCTGAGATATCGAATCTGTATTCTCAACTGTCGCAACTCCATACTCCAAACCGCACAAATTGTTCTTGTTCACTACAACCGATGCTCCAGTCGAGGTCACATCTTCCACTTTCAGATGATTTACAACATTACATCCTATCTCATAAATCTCAAGATTGTCTATTGCCAATGGGAAACTTCCCATATCAGCATTCGTAGCGGAGCTTCCAATCATGGCAACCCATTCGAATGCCACATTATAGTATCCTGATTTGTCAATATTTATCGCTGTTCTATGGTGTTTCCAATTCTGCTGCTCCTTCATCTTGCCATTGAAAATTGAATAACCGCCATTAGGTGCGATATTCGCATACGAACTGTTGTCTGCATCCAATTTCTCACTTACTGGTGAAATGAACGCCATTCCGTACGCGCTGTATGGATCAGTCCATCTGCCCGGATTGAATGCATCGCATCTCCAGTCATACTCTACCTCATAAAGTCCCGCAGGGATATAAACTGTTCTATAAGCATATGAAACATTGTAAAGCACCTGATTCTCCGTCACTGGCACTAATGTCTGCGAATAAGAACTATGGTTGGACGAGATATAAAGTCCATTCATTCCGGTTTTCTTTCCCTCGGTCGCTCCGCCAATCATGAAATTATTTGGCACTTGCGATATTGAGTATTGCCATCCGGCATTATCAGTCGATTCCTCAAAGCCTGTTGAATATGGAACATTCGCAAACGAAGCCAAAGTCTCGAATGTCATTATCGACCAACCTGTCGAATCCCCATCCTGGCAATTGCTCCTTACTCTGAACATATACTGACTCTTTGCGTCCAATCCGCTCAAGGTTATTGTATCATTGTTCCAATATCCATGTACTGTATCATTCTCCGAGGTGAGATAATACTCATAAGTTGCTGCGTATGGCACCGCTCCCCAAGTTACTGTTGCATTATCCGTTCCCGCCTGACCGACTAATCTCACACCTTCAGGAGCAAAGCAATCATCGGCTTTGGTCGTTGCCCTTGCCATGGCACTCCAATCTGAAACATTGTCCTCACCGCAAATCATTCTCGCATATATTGCATAAGTCTTTTGAGGAGTCAACCCCTGGATAGTAGCCACTCCGTTTGTGGTAATCACAGAACCAATTGTATCTGCAATGGTAGTCTCTCCTGGCACATACTCTGCGTATGCATACTCTACTCCGGCCTTTCCGTTCAACTCTGTCTCCACTATAGCGGTAGTCATCGTCGTTGACAGCACTGTAGGCGCTTTCTTCGGAGCTCTGCACTCTGGATACTGGTCAAACTCATAATCATCAATATAAAGGAAATTATGGGAGATATTATGGCCCTCAAAGATTACATACCAGTCTCCCGACAATCCTGCCGGCATATCGAGATTTATCAGAATCGCTCCATCAACCGAAACCTCGCTGTCATAAGTAGTGAAATCTCCCAATACTATCGCTCCATCTGTTGAAGTATTGCTCTGACTAGCATAAACTGTCAAGTTGTCAATGTAATATGGCCTTGTTGACCTATACATCCAGAACGACAGATGATACTCTCTCAGACTGTCAAGACTCATAGCCGGAGTTACCAAAATACCGGATGACCCCCTGTTTCCCGAATAATGCACTGCACCATTGGTGTTAGAATATAAGTCAGAAGCGTTTGTCGTAAACTGACTCCAAACGCCTTCACTTTGATTACCCTCAAAATCAATACCCTTGCTGGTTGATACCATATTCCAGCACAAAGGAGGGAAAGCATTTCTCGCAAAATCCTCAGTAAATGGATAATTTGTCACACTCTGGCATATCGTACTTATCTCCTCACTCTTCCACATTGACACTTTTCCATCAGAGCACCTGTTTCTCACAAATACATAATAGGTTGTCGAATGCTCAAGTCCATTCACATCAAAATCAGCAGTTGTCGAGGTTCCCGATTGCAAAGGATTGGCTGAAGAATTCACATTATTCACAGCCCACTCCAAAGTCTCAAATTCTCCTGTTACATTAATACTCAGACTGTTTGCGGTAGAATTGCCTGAAATACCGTCTATCTTACCGCATCCATACTCATGAATATAAACATTGTCTATCGCAAGTGGAGTCTGCATGCCGTATTCGTCATTGTTTACCCAGAGGAACACCAGATTATAGAATCCAGCCCTGTTGGTCATATCAACTACTGCAGAATACTCATGCCATCCATCTGACATATATATTCCGCTGTTATTGTCAAACGGAATAATATCACTTGGGAAATCACTCTTCACCAACATTCCCGGCGTTGGAATATCAACTCCGTCTTTCAGTGGCACAAGATAAATCCTCGCATAATCCGACTGAGGCACTCCGCCTGTACAGTTCCAGGTATATTCTATCACATAACGTCCAGGCTCGAAATTGATTGTCCTATATGCAGCAGTAGCACTTGTTGCTTCAAAATCATATGAATACTGGCTGCCGTCATTCGATACATACAACGACTTATCTCCACTTACTACAGCCTGAGCATCATTTCCAATAGTAAACACATTCACCGAATTTTCAAACGATGATATCTGCCACAGACTGTTGTCATCCTCATCACTGAAATCACAAATATACGGAATATCTGCCGCTCCTACCGCCGTCTTGAACGATATATGGCTCCAGTTCGACTGCGTTGCCGAATCGCAATATGCACGGACATAAAGTTCATAGGTTATTCCAGGAGTCAAATCGGTTAAATGCAGAAGATTGCTGCTTGTCAATGTCACCTGTGCTCTCTGATAATTGAATCCCATTTCCCCGAAAACATATTCCCATTGACTGTGACCCATAGTATCACCGATAGCCACATAAGCCTCAGTATCCATCAGACTTGTCACCTCAAGCGACTGGATATCCTCGCATCCACCGGCTTCCACTACAGCCACATTATCCAGGAACACCGCTCCGGTCTGATGATTTCCAGTCGAAGAGAACTGAATCACAACAGTCTTTCCAGCATAATTTGCCAGACTTATCTCACCCTTGTCAAAATTGCCAGGATCAGCCGAACTCTGCGAATTCCTTGGCTTAAACGAAGCCAACTGTGTATATCTGCTCTTGTTGTACTCTTTTATTTTCACTATGAGGTTCTTGCTTGCAGCCTTATGAGAATAGTCAAAACGCAGTTTCCAGTTCTTGCCCGCACCAAGCGTAATTGCCGGCATCTCTATTACCGCATCACCTGCCGGAACCTGATAATTGTCAAATCTCAGCATCTTGTTCCCCTGAAACTGATAAACACCCCAAACCAACTCAGGAGTATTGACAATGCCGGCAGTAGTTGACATCGAATTATCCCAACAAGGAGCCACAGCACCAGCAATCATATTGTCAAAATTCTCACTGTATGGAGCACTCACCGTTCCGCAAAGAGTCTTCACCACTCCGAGAACCGCAAACTCAGAAGTATCCCCAGCGCCACAAACAGCCGCCACCTCTATCAGATACGACGACGAAGCCTCCAGACCACCGATCACAACAGGCTTCTGCGTCACCACAGTATCCATCAGCCTTCCCTCAGCAGTCGGAGTCAGCCTGATCGCCCACATATTCTCCGTACCATTCTGCAGCCAATCCACCTCTACCGAATTCACAGTGCTCGACAACACCTCCAACTCATTTGGCTGAGCACAACCGTCAGCCAATCCAATATTAATATCATCAATACTTACAGTCGTCCCGCCAGACGAAATAGCCACATACTTAGCATTCGCCACATCCACAAAATCCGCACTGTCAAGCTTGTTCAGATACGCCACAAAATGATACCACCTCCTTGCGAAAGGCACATTCACAGTCGTCAGCATCTCAAAAGTCGACACATCATTCGGATTCAGCATCACACCTACAGTCACCACCGCACTATCCTCCAACGCATAAACCCAACCGTCAACCATATATCCGCTCAACGAACCGACATTTATTTCCGGCGACACAATCGTCATATTATCAACCTTATACGACAACTGACCCCTATGGCTCACACTCCTGTCCTTACCAGCGGTTCCATTGCCGAACTGCGACCAGCAGCCCAAAGAAGCATCACTCTCAAAACCCTCCGAATAAGGCAAAACCACACTGCCGCAGCGAGTCCTGAAACTCTGAGGCTCAGCCCATGCGCTCACATTCCCATCACCACAGACACTCCTGATTGTAAAATAATACTCAGTATTTGCAGCCAGACCCGAAACATTCACCAACGGACTAACCACATTAGCCGAATGGAAAACATTTCCATTCACACCCTCAGCCACCACAATCGGCTGGTCACTGACAGCAACCTCCCATTGACTTCCGCCTCCGGCCGTGAAACTGATCTCCGCACCATTGCTCGTAACCGACGACACAAACATCGCACCCACAGGCACGCACTGCACCTCCCTCACCATAATGTCATCCACATACAGATAATAGTTTGAACTCATCACCGGACGAGCATAGAATCCAACATAATAATCCCCGTCCGCAGGCACAGTGAAATACTCCCTCTCCCTGCTCCAGTCAATATTTGTCACATTCCTCGCCTGACCCACCTGAGTCAGCCTCTGCACATTAGCGCTCACTCCATATCCGAACCCGAACTCATAACCATATCCGGCATTCCTATGCTTCCTCACATTAGCCGAAATCTCATAATTCTTACCCTCCTCCAAATGCAGGAAAGCATACAGACCCAACGGCCCGTTCGCATAACTTGGCACATAATTTCCTCCGCCATCATTCATCACAGCGGTAACACCCTTCATTCCTCCCTCAGTACAGTTATACGATGCCGTAGCACTGTTCTCGCCCACACCAACCTTCACATCATAGAAATCCTCAGCCACCATACATCCCGCCAATCTTCCGACACTATACAACTCAAAGTCCTCCGAGAAAGGCACCGAACCTGCGTGACAAGCCGTCTTGAACGCCACTCCCTCGCTCCAGTCACTATAGACACCATTGCCGCAATCTCTTCTGACATATACCAAATAATCAGTCTCCTCCGCAAGCCCGCTGATAGCAGCCCCCATCGAACCATAAGTTGATAATCTGCCGTTTGCAGGTGCTGTTCCATACTCACAGATTGATACTTGCCAACTGCTCACAGTGCTGTCCGAAATCAAGACATCCACACTGTTGCTTGTTATATTGTCCACCTTGCATCCCCTGACTATCTCGGCGCATGCTGGTTTCAATCTCAAAACTACATCATCTATATAAACGCTGTTGCCGCCACTTGTATAGACAAAAACTAAATTCTTGTTTCCAGAAGTTGCAGCAGGAACTGGGAAAGTATACTTATACCAACCCTCGCTGTCCTCCTCAGGATCATACTTGAAATACTGGTTTACTTCGCCGAGCTTCACTCCATTCACCGTATCATTCGCCGATGCCGACAGATACACTTTCACCGCCTCTTGTCCAAATGGATCGGCATTCTGGCTTCTGTACATCCAGAACTGAACCTCATACTCGCTGCTCGAACTCAAATTCACACTTCCCGACGACAGAACACTCACGCTTCCATTGTCAAAACCTCTGACATAAGCCGAATGACTTCCGCCATGAACTTTTTGCGAACTAACAGTCCAATTGTCCGCTCCGCTCAAGGTCTGAGAATCCCAACAGGTTGGAGGGAAATAATTGGCCTCAAAACTTTCGCTGTATGGCATTGCGACTACAGTGCTGCAAGGAGTCTCAATCTCTGCATAAAAATGAAGCCTTTCCGATGTATCATTCTGAGAACACATCGCCATCACCGAACCATTCACCGTATAGTGTGTCGACTGCGAAAGTCCTGAAACATTCACTGTAGGATTTCCATAAATCATGGTATCAGCAGATACAACAACATTATTGTCGCGTTCTATCTGGTATCTTACATTCCACTGCGATTCGTTCTCCCCTTTTGTCCACGAAATGACACAGCCATTGTTTCCATTCAAAGCCACCACCACATTTCCCGGCTTGCGGCAAGACGGAGAATTCACCACTGCGAAATCATCAATATAGATATTGTGCTCTCCATCAGAAACTGCTTCTATTACTAAATACTTGGTTCCAACAGCCACAATTGGATATTGATAATTGTACCAACCAGTTGACATTTCTGTCGGGTTCAAAGTATAATTAGTTGACAATGAACCCAATAAAGTTGCATTGGCAGTATCGTTAGCAACATCGCTAACCCAGATTCTTACCTGGTTGGCGGTATTTGCCTCTCTATAAATCCAAAATGACACATCATATCTTCCCGTTGCGTCAAAAGGAATGCCATTGGTTGAAACAAACGAGACTGTCCCAGCCGGCTGACTGATATTGCTGAGAGACGAATTGCCGGAATGATGCAAAGCAGCCGAAATCTTGAATGGCTCCACAGTCGCATTGTCTTCATTCACCTCCAGCCATTGCTGGCTCCAGCACGATGGTATTCTCATACTCTCAAAGCCCTCAGTGAATCTCACCTGACTTTCTGGCGCACAAAGAGTCTTTACAATTATCTCAGCACTTGGATCGCTCAAATCTCCAGATCCGCAATCTCCATACACACTCACCACATAGTTTGTATTAGCAGTCAAACCGATCACTGTCACTGGCTGCGATGCGACATTCATCACCACCGAGTCTGTCTCCGACTTCAATTTCACTACATAGTTGTCCGCCTCGGTCTCATTCCACGACAATCTTACCGAACTGTTGGTAATATCATCGGCTACCACACCCTCTGGTCTTACGCATGTTGGCACCTTCCTCACACTTAAATCATCGACATAAGCCACAGCACCTGTTCCCGACTCCACAAACACACAAACGGCTATAGGTCTTACTGGATACTGTGTGGCCAATGTATTGAATCTGACATCTTTCCAATCAGCTCCATAGGCAAAACCATCCTCATACACTGGATAGAAAGTCGAAACATCAGAAATATCATCTATGATTCCTACTTTATAAAGGCAAATCTTATTCGCATCAGCCCTTTTTATCTTAAACGAAATCTCCAGACTGTCAGCCTGCTCATCAAAAAGAGGAGTTATGAAATATGCT
Organism: Candidatus Aphodosoma sp.; assembly: GCA_045643545.1. Taxonomy (GTDB): domain Bacteria; phylum Bacteroidota; class Bacteroidia; order Bacteroidales; family Paludibacteraceae; genus Aphodosoma. The sequence continues at coordinate 46,521 of JAZUKZ010000050.1, forward strand.
TGGTCCACATCGCTCGTTGCACTTATCTGCAGCGACTTACCAACCGTTCCGTATGCATTATTTGCATCCGAGCAAATCGAGGTCATTGAACTTCGTGTACATGACGGCAAACCAAACTCATTATCAAAATTATTCAAATACGGCAATGCCTGGGCACTGCAGTTTGTATAGAAATGATATGTCGCATACCTCGAAAGTCCTTTGCTTTGTGCCGAGCAGTCGGACCTTATGGAAATTGTATATCCTGTATTTGGCTGCAATCCGCCAATCATCACATAGTTGTTTGGTGCCACCAATGCCTGGTTATTTACAGCCACTACACCCATGTCACTCACCACTTTCAACTCATACGATGCCGGAGCCACTCCGTCATTGCCCAACACCCAACTTACCATAGCAGATGTATCGGTCACTCCTGACAAATACAGATTCTTTGGAGTCTGACAGATTGGCAACGCGTCAATCTCAATATCGTCAATATAATGTTTTGTATAATATACTTTCTGTGTTTCCTGACTATAACCGGCCAAATCAGTGCACGCTCTACTTACAAATACGATATTTACTGTCATTCCGGCATAGGCCGCCAACGACACTTCGCACTCGGACCAAACCAACGACCTGAGCACTGTGTCCAATGGATTCTGAAGATAGGTCGCTCCGCTGTCTGTCGACACATACACTCCTAACGAACCACAGTTGAACGCATTTTTGAACCGGAATCTCAAACTCATCGGCGCTCCCTGTGGCAGAACTATCTCTGGCGTTTTCAGGGTTGCGAATGTCTCCGCCAGATAATAACCATTGAAAGCAACTCCGCTCCCATCATATCCATCCTCTGTGATGTTCCATCCATAATTGCTCACAGCAAACGACGACCCGTTGTTTACAACCTCACTATTGTCCCAATTCGCAGGCAATTCTGTTGCATTTGTAAAATACTCAGCCCATGGGAAACTTGTCACTTGTTGACCCATAACAAGCAGGCTCACAGACAAATAGACAATTGACAGTAATATCTTCTTCATAATATTTGTATTTATGCTGCAAAATTACAAAAAAAGGCGGTAACTGCCAAACAGTTACCGCCTTTTTTTTAGGATATATTAATGCTTATTCTACAACGAACTTATCTACCACGACTCTGCCCTCCGCAGTTGTTATTCTTACGAAGTACAGGCCTGGCATTGATGCGCCGTCAATTGCGATTGGATATGTGGTTGGGCGGAACGCACTTACCACCTGACCCATATTGTTGATTATCTCAACCTTCTCTGCATTCTCAACATCGCCATATACGTATGTTGTGCTTCCTGCCATCACTGGGTTTGGAACAACCTTGACATTGAGCATGTTGATCTCATCCAAAGCAGTCACAACACTTAATGTATAAGTTACGATTGAGTCGCAGCCAACCTCATTCTGGAGAGTATCATTAACCTCATAGTCGCCGATCTCAGAAATTCCGAATATGGCAGCAGCCTCAGCCAATGTCAACTCAAGCACGTCTGATACATACTCTGCTGGAGTATAGTAGATTACAACATAAGTTGTCGAATCGCAGCCAAATGCTGTCTGAGTATTTGTTATAAGCAATGTATCATTCAAAATCTCAACATCTTCCATGTCATAACCTGTATAGAGATGATTCTCGCAAGCATAGTCATAAACCACACCGATTGCCTGGTTCAAACCATAGAGATGGAGTTCCACAATAGTGTCACCACCATTGATTGAAGGAACCTCTGGACGGATATCAAATACATTCTCACCTACTTCAATTTCATCTGCTGGAATATTGAATCCATAGCCTGAATAATCAGAACCGAAGCAAACAGTATCATTATAGATAACCTTATTCAACGGATTGATTGCGTAGTTGTCCAAAGCCATCTTGTACCAGCTTGTTGCACTAGCATAGATATGAACATACAGATTCTCAGTTGCTGGTGCTGTGAACTCCAACGAATTGGTCATGTAAGTTGTTGACGAAGGTCTAGTAATCGAAGCAACGATATCAGCACCATTGATCTCTTTGTCTCTGCTTAACTCAACGATAACATCAAATGTTCCCTGGTTGGATTTAGCATCTATCTTGATCTCATACGACTTGCCTGCCTCAAAGTGTACATAGTCAGTGAAACCATTCTGGCCATTTGCCATATCTGGAGTCATCTGATAGTTCGACAATATTGTTGACTCACCTTCGTAAACACCCATGAACGTAGAAGTAGTGTTGACTCTGATTGGCGCATAGCAAGCATCAGCCAAAGCATCGCCATCAGAATATGAAGAGAAGTCCTCAAATGCAGGAACCTCGTTAGCAGAGCATGGTGTAGAGAACATAACTGACTCTGACCAGTCGCTTGTATCACCTACTGCACAAATCATTCGTGCTTTGAAAGTATAATCAAAGTTTGAAAGCAATCCGTCAACTGTGTACTGACCATTTACAGTCACAACATCAAGTGCAGTGCCCCTCGCACTTGTCAAAGCAACCTCATAATTGCCGTTTACGTCAAACTCAACGATAGCAGCACTGTCAGACACACTCTTCAAAGTAATGTTTGCTGGCAAACAAGAAACTTCCTTAACTCCGAGTTCATCAAGGATTACTGGATACCAGCTTGTTCCGTCTGGTCTAGTCACAATACCCAATGTATAGATTCCATCAGCAGGTGCTGTGAAATAACCTCTCTTCTTCTCAAAGGTTGTTCCATCTACTGTCACCTCTGCAAATGGCTCAATGTTCTCAAAGTCAAATGCCTCGCCTGCTCCAAGTGCAACGAAATCAATAAGGCTTGCTGAACTTGAATAATTGAACTTACACATTACAGAAACCTCATAGTTCTTTCCAGCCTCAAGCTCAAACTCTCTCAAGATTGCATGAGTACCATTAGAACTGCTGCTTGAAGTAGCAGTAGCATTGTTCACAAGGCCAAGACCCTGATTACCGCCCTCTGTAACATTATAGTTGGCACCGGAAAGCACCTTGTAACCATAGGCGTTGCTGTTGTAAATCATATAGCAGCCAGCAAGCATCTCAGAATCATAACCCTCGAAATCATCGAAATATGGCAACTCATCTACAGGCATACACAATGTCTCGAACTCTTTCTCTGCAGTCCATGCACTGGTGTCATTGCCATTGATGGTGCGCATCTTGACTGTATAGTTGGTATGAACATTCAAACCTGTCAGATTCAATGGAGAAGTTACATTTGCATTGCTCATGAATACCTCTTCGTTGTCAATGTCATTGACCAAAACCTCAGTCTGCTGACCCTGGGCAGTAAATGTCACAGTAGCAGTAGTAGCACCTATATTCGAAATCTCAACTGCTGATGGAGGAATGCATGTAACCTCTTTCACGCCGAAGTTGTCAAATACTGGAGAATAGCTCTTGCTGCCATCGTAATATGTCTTCACTCCGACATAATACTCGCCGTCAGCAGGCACAGTCATATAATCTGCAACTGTCGACCATGTATCCGCAGATACAAGAATCTCCTCACCTGCGAAATCAGTAACGTTGCCGTCAACGCCATAGACGAACTTCATCTTGAAAGTATAGTCGCTGTAAGAGTTGGCATTCTTCTTGGCATCAATATTCAACTCATATTTCTTGCCTGCCTCGAGATATACATTTTTGGCAAAGGTCTGCTCGTATGAAACACTTGATGGAGTACTGCCTGAATTGTTGTAAATCAAAGCAAGACCCTTCTCACCATCCTCAGTGGTGTTGTATGCATCACCCACAAGGGCTGCAAATCTATAGTTTCCGCTCGAAGCAGTCTGTTTCCAGCACTCTCCAAGCCACTGCGATGCTGACTCACCCTCGAAATCTTCAACAAATGGCACTGTTGCAGGAGCGCAACTTGTTGTAAACGAGCCTGTCAAAGAATATACACTGGTATCGCCAGGGTTCACAGAACGCATAGCATAATAGTAAGTTGTCATTGGATTAAGACCGTTGAGCACAGCATCCGAACCAGCAATTGCTGCATCTGTGAATACACGGCCCATCAAAACGTCAGCCTCAACTGTATCTACATAAAGCTCTGTCAAAGCACCTACTTTAGTAAACTCAACCTTAGCACCTGTCGAAGCAATGTTAGTAACATTGATGCCGGTAGGAGGAGTGATAGTCAACTCATTAACCGAGAAATCATCAAAGAGTGGATAGAAACTTGAACCGCCGTCCTTGTAACCCATCACACCGATATAATAATCTCCATCCTCAGCAACCTTCAGATAAGAAACTCTCTTTCCATAAGTCTCCTCTGTTACAGGAACTCTGCCGAAAATAATCTTATTCTCAACATCAGCAGCAGAACAAAGCACGAACTGAACCTCATAACTGTTGTCATTCCAAGTACTTGGCTCTTTCTTTGCATAAATGCCAACCTCATAAGCCATAGCACTGCTCAAATGGAATTTCTTCATGAATCCCACAGGACCACCCGATACAGATCCAGGAGTAGTAGTGTAAGAGCCATAACCAGCGCCAAACATCACTTCGCCTGAATTAGAATGCGATGCGTCATGCATGAACATAGCATACAAAGTGCTGTAAGGACCCACAAAATCCAATGGCTCATAGCACTGTGCCACAAAACCTGCCTCTTTACCCTCGAAATCATCGAAGTAAGGATAAGAACTTACAGGAGCACACGATGTAGTCACAGAACCACCTACCATCCACTCACTCACACCGTCATCGCAAACCCTGCGTGCCGAGAACACATACTCTGTCTCAGGCTGCAGATTGTCAATCACAACACTGTAAACACCAAGTTTTACAGGCACAATAATAGGAGTGTCTGCATCAGCCACCGAATAACCAGCCTCCCAGCGTACAGCCGAAAGATCACTGATCGAGAGCTCAAACGACGTAGCAGTCACATTCGAAACCACAACCTCGCCTGAAGGCATCTGACAGTCTCCAGATGTCTGTGCTTTAACCGAGAAACCAAGTCCCGCAAAAAGCACCATCACAAGAAGTAAAAACTGTTTCATAAAAAATTATTTAGAATTATTGATAGAAATAACAAATTTTCTCGTTTGCAAATTTACAACAAATAATTCAACCGACAAGCAAATTTTAAGATTTTTTTTCACAACAATAAATCCGCTCCGAATCTTCCCCATTTCTCATCCGAATCCCATACAGGACATGCATTGAGAATCAATCACTTACAACAATCGAAAATCCTCCGTTTTTGACAACAAAAAAGCAGGTTTCCAAACCTTGGGAACCTGCTGAAAAAATATATTATATATAATGTGTCGTCAAAAAATCACTCGCAAGGAACAACAAACCGAGCGGTCAATCTATTCCTCTGCTCTACATAAACCAACCTCTCTCCAACGAGTTTGTCAACTATCTCTTTTGTATAATGCCTGATGGTAATCAGCTCAACGTCAGTGTTGTACAGTACTTCGTACTCATCCTTCAACTCATCAATCATCTTCTGGAAATTGACCTCATTGTAATCCACGCATAGCGAAAAACTGATGGCAGCGGTCTGCACCAGACTGGACTTCAGTCTATAAGATGCCAAAACACCGAAAATCTTGCTCAGTCTTTCTTCGGCAATAAACGAAAAATCTCTCGGAGTCAGCGACAGCAGCACCTGATTCCTCTTGTTGATATAAATAGGAGGCAGATCGAGCGCCTGGGTGTAGTTCATAATCACCGACCCGCTCTTCTCTGGCTCAATGAATGACTTCACATAAAGAGGTATCCTCTTGTTCTGCAATGGCTTGACTGTCTTCGGATGAATCACCGAAGCACCGCAATAACTGAGTTCAATGGCCTCTTTGTACGACAGCACAGGAATAATCTGCACATCATCATAAATCTTCGGATCGGCATTCATCACGCCTGGAACATCCTTCCAAATCGTAACACTCTCTGCATCAAGCAGATTAGCCAAAATAGCAGCAGTATAGTCCGAACCCTCACGGCCCAAAGTTGTTGTCTGGTTGGTCATGGTCCCGGCCAAAAATCCTTGGGTAATGCTAAGCCTCTTGTTACCAAAGGTTTCCTGACTCAGTCCGCGGCTGATTTCCATATCAACATTGCCTTCGCGGTAGTTCTGGTCGGTAATAATGCATCTTCTCACATCGACCCACTCGGCATCCATACCCCTCTGCTCAAGATAAGCAGCCACAATAGTAGTCGACATCAACTCTCCATACGACACAATCCTGTCATACTCATAGTCATAACTCAAGGATGGCTTCTGGTTCACTATCTCTCTCAAATCATTGAACAACTCCTCTATCAGCAGATCCACAGAACCTCTGTTCGTGCCGAACAAATCAGAAATTATCCCGTCATGGAAACTGATTACTTTCTCTATGTTCTCGCGCAAATCAGCCTTCCTGCCGAAGAAACTGTTCACTACTGCCTCCAACGCATTGGTCATTTTGCCCATGGCAGAAATCACCACTACAAGTTGGTCATTCACTCCGCTGACTATTTTTTCGAGGTTGCGCACTCCGTCAGCACTCTTCACGGACGCCCCGCCGAATTTGTAGATTTTCATAACTTATTGGTTTCTCATTTAGGCCGCAAAGTTACAAAAAAATATTTTTCCGCGCTAATATTTTCCCATTTAATTATTTTTTTGTACCTTTGCAAATCGGATAATAATTAAATTTTTGCCCCGTGTTCTTCTACAATATTGGCATATATATTTATAAATTAGGCATTTGTATCGCAGCGCTCTTCAAACCCGAAATCCGTAAAATGCGCGCGGGCGAACGCTCTGCTATCGCAAAAATTGCTGCCGCCCGTCTCGAAAACGAACGCTGGATATGGATTCACGCTGCCTCTCTTGGCGAATTTGAGCAGGGAAGACCGCTAATCGAGCGCATCCGCCGCAACAATCCTGAATACAAAATACTCCTTACTTTCTTCTCTCCTTCGGGCTACGAGATCCGCAAAAACTACAACCAGGCTGACCTTATCACTTACCTCCCTCTCGATACTCCTTCCGCAGCACGACGCTTCATCTCAACTCTCCGCCCTGAAAAGGCATACATAGTCAAATATGAGTTCTGGCTCAACTACCTCGCTGAGTTACGCCGCTCTGACATAGAGACTTACATCATCTCTGCCATCTTCCGCCCTCAGCAGGCTTTCTTCAAATGGTATGGTGGAATCTTCCGCCGCGGACTTAACACTTTCCGCACTTTATACGTTCAGAATCAGGCATCTAAAGACCTCCTCGGCACCATCGGCATCAACAATGTTGAGGTTGTCGGCGACACTCGCTTTGACAGGGTAACTGATATCGCTGCCCAGGCCAAGCAACTCCCAATCGTCAAGAATTTCGCTGAAAACCATAAAACTATCGTGGTCGGCAGTTCCTGGGACCCTGACGAGCAACTTCTCGCGCCTTTCATCAACGAAAATGCTCAAAAGGGCATCCGTATGATTATCGCGCCTCATCACATTGAGCCTGAGCGAATTAAACAACTTTCTTCCCGTCTCTCTTGCCGTTACGCCCTCTATACTGAACTGACCGAAAACTCTTCAACAGACTTTGACGTTTTGATTATCAATACAATAGGGCTGCTCTCCTCTATCTACCAATATGGCTGCATTGCCTATATCGGCGGAGGTTTCGGAGTGGGCATCCACAACACGCTCGAGGCGGCTGTCTGGGGTATGCCTGTCATTTTCGGCCCTAACTACCACAAATTCAAGGAGGCATGCGAACTTATCTCTTCTGGCGCTGCCCGTTCTATCAACAATTTTGAGGAACTGAACAATGCCATCAATGACTTCCTCACCAACAATGAAACTCCTGCCAAAGCGGCCTCCGACTACGTTGCTGCACACATTGGCGCTTCTGATAATATTTATAACGAAACTTTGATAAAAATTTAAAATAACAATATGACAAAACCAGGAATCCCTAAAGGCACACGCGACTTCTCTCCAGTGGAAATGGCTCGCCGTAACTACATCTTCAGCGTTATCCGCTCTGTCTTCCAAAACTATGGCTTCAAGCAGATCGAGACTCCTTCGATGGAGAATCTCTCTACGCTCATGGGCAAATATGGCGAGGAAGGCGACAAACTTCTCTTCAAAATTCTGAACTCTGGCGATTGGGCTCACGATCTCTCTGACGATGAACTTCTCGCCCGCAACAGCATAAAACTTACTAACCGCATCTCTGAAAAGGGCCTCCGCTACGACCTTACAGTCCCTTTCGCGCGTTACGTTGTCCAGCACCGCGATGAAATCACTTTCCCTTTCAAGCGTTTCCAGATTCAGCCCGTCTGGCGTGCCGACCGCCCTCAGAAAGGACGTTATCGCGAATTCTTCCAGTGCGATGCTGATGTAGTTGGCTCCGACTCTTTGGTTTACGAGGCTGAGATAGTCGAGATGATCGACCAGGCTTTCCAGCGCTTCGGCTTCCCTGTGGTCATCAAAATCAACAACCGCAAAATCCTCGCCGGAATCGCCGAACTGATCGGTGCTGCCGACAAGATCATTGATATCACTGTCGCTATCGACAAACTTGATAAAATAGGGCTCGAGAATGTCAACAAGGAATTGCTTGAGCGTGGCCTCAACCAGTCGCAGATCGACACTCTCCAGCCTATCCTTCTCCTTGAAGGCAACAATTCTGAGAAGATCAACCGTCTCCGCGAGGTGCTCGCCAATGTGGAGATTGCACAGAAAGGTCTCGATGAAATGGAGGAAATTCTTACCTACGTCTCTAATTCTGACATCAGGAACACTGTCGAGATCGACCTCATTCTGGCGCGTGGTCTGAACTACTACACCGGCACAATCCTTGAGGTGAAAGCCGTCGGCGTTGCCATGGGTTCCATCTCTGGAGGTGGCCGCTACGACAACCTGACTGGCATTTTCGGTCTTCAGGGAGTCTCTGGCGTTGGCTTCTCTTTCGGAGCGGACCGCATCTACGATGTCCTCAACGAACTGAATCTCTTCCCTGCCGAAACTCAGAGCGGCACTAAAATCATCTTCCTGGCTTTCGACCAGAAGGGCATCAACTTCGCCATGCCTCTGGTCCGTCAGATTCGCCGCGCAGGAATCGCTGCCGAAATCTACCCTGAGGCTGCCAAGATGAAGAAGCAGATGACTTACGCCAACAGCAACAATATTCCATTCGTTGCCATCGTGGGCGACGATGAAATGGCGCAAAACAAGGCCATGCTCAAGAATATGGCAACTGGCGAACAGGCACTCCTCTCTGTTGAGGAGATTATCTCAACTATTAAATAACAATTCATAGAACATATGGACAAAAACCTATTCTACAGAAACCTGACTACTGACGAAATCAGTGTCCTTCGCTACAACCGCTGCCATGCGGAAAGTTGGAACGATATCATGGTTGTTGACGACTTCGACCCTGAGTACATCGAGGATGTGAATTTCTCCGGCAGAATCCGTCTCGGCTGCTGCAAGGAGTCGTATACTCAGCTCGGCGGAGTGGTTTTCCACTCTGGAATCCGCAACGCCCGTCTCCATAATGTGGAGATTGGCAACAACTGCACCATCGACCGAATCCACAACTACATAGCGAACTACCGAATCGGCGACAATGTCATCATCGAAAACACTAACCTTATCGTGAACGACGGGGAATCTACCTTCGGCAACGGGGTGAAAGTCCCTGTAATCAACGAGGGCGGAGGTCGCGAGATTCCTATCTACGACCATCTCTCTTCTCACATGGCATACATCCTGGCCCTCTATCGTCATGAGACTCAGATGATTGAGCAACTGGAGAAAATGATCAGCGACTATGCCGACAGCCGAAAGGACACTATGGGTACCATCTCCGACAATGTCCGTATCTTCAACTGCGGCACTATCAAGAACTCTTTCATCGGTGAATGCTGCTCCATCGCCGGTGCATCAAAACTCTCAAACGGCTCGATTAATTCGAACAAATTTGCTCCTGTCCACATCGGCTCAGGCGTAAAATGTAACGATTTCATCATATCTTCGGGTGCGGAAATCACCGACTCCACTCTTGTCAGCCGCTGCTTCATCGGGCAAGGCTGCGTGATGGGCAAGCACTACTCCGCCCTCGACTCTCTCTTCTTCGCCAACTGCCAGGGCTTCCACGGCGAGGCTACTGCCATTTTCGCAGGCCCTTACACTGTCTCTCACCACAAATCATCACTCCTCATCGCGGGAATGTTCTCTTTCCTGAACGCCGGCTCAGGCTCCAACCAGAGCAACCACATGTATAAATTAGGCCCAATCCATCAGGGAATGGTTGAACGTGGTTCCAAGACAACCTCCAACTCATACCTTCTTTGGCCTGCCCGCGTAGGCGCATTCACAGTAGTGATGGGCCGCCACACCAAGAACTCCGACACTTCCGACCTCCCATTCTCCTACCTCATCGAGAACGCCACTGAGAGTTACCTCGTCCCAGGAGTCAATCTCCGCAGCGTAGGCACTGTCCGCGATGCCCAAAAATGGCCTACCCGTGACAACCGCAAGGACCCTAACAAACTGGATTCCATCAACTTCAATCTGCTCAGTCCATACACTGTGCAGAAAATGTACAACGGAATCAGCATCCTCAACGAAATCCGCCAGCTCACCGGCGAGAACAACGAGATATACCTCTATCAGAACTGCCGAATCCGCAAGAACAGCCTCGGCAACGGCCTCCGCCTCTACGACATGGCAATCACAAAATTCCTCGGCAACTCCATCATTTCACGCCTCACCCGCGACTACAACGGCAACAAGGCTCCCGAAATACACTCCATCGCTGACATGCGCAAACGGCTCAAACCATCAACCACTGTCGGCGAAGGCACATGGGTTGACCTCGCAGGAATGATCTGCCCGCGCTCTGAAGTTGACAAAATGATCACCGACATCAAAGCCGGCAAGATGAACATCTCCCAGGCAGAACAGCGAATCAAAGAGATTCATGCCAACTACTACGAGTACGAATGGACATGGGCATATGCAAAAATCGTCGAATTAATCGGAAAAACTGCCGACGAAATCACCAAAAGCGACGTCATAGCGCTCATCCGGAAATGGCAGAAAGCAGTCCTCGACCTCGACGACCTCCTCTTCAACGACGCAAAGAAAGAATTCAACCTCTCATCCAAGACCGGCTTCGGCGCCGGCGGAAACGCCACCGAGCGAAACGCCGACTTCGACGCAGTCCGCGGAAAATTCGAAGACAACAGTTTCGTCCGCAACTGCCTCAAACACATGTCCGACAAAAAGAAACTCGGCGACGACACCATCGCCATGATCGAACTCCTAAAATGATACTCGAACAAATCTCATGCCTCAACTACCGCAACATCGCAGAATGCAACCTGCGGTTCAGCCCAAAATTCAACTGCTTTTTGGGCAACAACGGCATGGGCAAGACAAACCTCCTCGACGCCATCTACTACCTCTCACTCACCAAAAGCCACCTCAACCCACTCGACAGCCAACTCGTCCGCCACAACGAACCATTCCTAATGGTCGAAGGACAGTACGACTTCGACAGCCAGAAAGAAACCATCAAAGCATCAATCCGCCCCCGAGTCAAAAAAACATTCAGCCACAACGGCAAAGCATACACCCGGATCTCCGACCACATCGGCCTCATCCCCATAGTCCTCATCGCACCATCCGACCAGCAGCTCATCGCCGACGGCAGCGAAGAACGCCGACGCTTCATCGACATCGTCATCTCACAGTGCGACCCCCGCTACCTCAACACACTCACACGCTACAACAACATCCTCAAAAACCGAAACGACCTCCTCAAACAACTCGCCGAAAACACCTCGACCGACAGCACACTCCTCGACATCTACGACTGCCAGCTCAACGACGAAGCACAGTACATATATGCAAAAAGGGACGAATTCATCAAGAAATTCGTCCCAATCTTCCAGCACTACTACACCGCCATCTCCGGCTCCTCCGAGAACGTCAGCCTCTCCTACTCCTCCCACCTCCAGCAAGGACCCCTCACACCCCTCCTCCAGCAGACACACGACCGCGACCTCATCCTCGGCTACACCACCCGCGGCATCCACAAAGACGACCTCATCATGACCATCGACGGCTACCCAATCAAAAACACCGGCTCCCAAGGCCAGAGCAAATCCTACGTCACAGCCATGAAACTCGCCCAGTACGTCTACCTCCAGCGCCACCACAACCGCAAGCCAATACTCCTCCTCGACGACGTCTTTGACCGCCTCGACGCAACCCGCGTATCCAACATCATCGAAATAGTCTCCTGCGATGAATTCGGCGAAATCTTCGTCACCGACACCACCCGCAACCACACCGAGCAACTCCTCGCCTCACACCCCTCCGCCATCTTCCAAGTCCAAGACGGCACCATCACACCCCTCGACACCACCACTCAAAAATAATCCACCCTACACACAAAAACCACGGTTTCATCGCAAAATCCTCCCCCAACCACCG
>JAZUKZ010000051.1:0-2363 GCA_045643545.1 Candidatus Aphodosoma sp.
GGGGACCGTTACCACTAAGATACACCGCTTCCGAATGCTCGTCGGATGCCGCGGCTTGTTTATATTGTTCGGCCAGACGGAAAGCGATATTCAGTCCCACCAGCGTCTTTCCTGCGCCAGGGACACCGGTAACGAAGCAAATCGCTTTCTCGCCACGGGCTTTGGTGCGCGCCACGACATCCTCCACATAGCGAGTGGTCTGCTTGATAGACTGACCCGTAGCGTCCGTACGCGTGATATTCTCCACATTATTCCCCGAATATAAGACCCGAGCCGCCTCGATAATCGTCGGTGTAGGCTGGTAATTACTGATACCCCATTGCGCTAAGTTCAGAGCTGCGGAGGCATGAACATTCTCCAGCACATAAGCGATGGTAGCCTGCAGGTCATCCGCATTCGTATACAGCGGCAGATAGACCTTATCGGCATAAGGCAATAAGCGATGATTGGTTTCGTGGGCATCCGTCGCGACTAAGATAGGCACGATGGGCGCCAAGGCACTCTCCTGTTGGAAGTACTTAAGGTCCAACGCATAATCCATTGCCTGTTCGGCATCGGCTTGTAAGTACGCCTCCGCACCCGCCTTAAACTCCAGCACGAACACGATATTACGCAACAGCACCACGACATCAACGCGTTTGCTTAGACGAGGGATGGCATATTCAAAGAGGATGTGTCCCGGTTCGTCTTTCCAGGGCTGCAACACCTCTTGGAGCAAGTCTATCTCCTCATGCCACGCATTCTTCTGCAGATGCTCCGCGTTTCCGTTAGCATCGCATAAGTCGCCAAAGATCTGCTGCCTGTCCTGCCGCAGGAATTGGGCTATATTTGCGTTATAAAAACAGTGTGCCATAGGCTTGAATTGCACTCATATTGGTCGTTTATGGGTTAATAACTTTTTATTTGACCTCTTTGCGGTCGAATGCGACTGCAAAGATACGGAAAAAATTCCATATACGCAAGAAAAAATATTTTTTAGTGGTTAGTGGTTAGCTGTGCTTAGTGGTTACTCTATTTAAGTGAATTAAGTATATACTGACAAATAACAGTGTCCTCTATCATCGAAAAAGCGAACCATCGTTTACCCAAATCTTTTAACGAAGCACCAAAATGATAAACCTTATCGTCTATTATCAACCATCTGTCATGACTTTTCTCAAATGTGTGCAACACACAGTGAGAATGAGGGTATTGTGATACAAACTTAGAGAAATCCTTTTGCATAGTTGGTGTTTGGTGACTATGTTTGACGAAACAATCAATCGTCGCTTGCGGAGCCATATCATGGAAGAGTTGAAGAATATCTGCATCTACATAATCATCCACTAGAATAAATCGTTGCCGTGCATCTTTTGCTAATTTCTCTAATAGCACACGTGCATCAAATATTTGATTATCAAAGAATACACCGGTTTTTATCTGCTTCGGTTTTGGGAATGCATCTAGTGTTTCCTCAACATGTTGTATTTGAAGCATCAACTGTTGGTGAGATTGTTCCAAATTGGATAAACGAATTAATACAGGAGCGTTCTCTCGCAAATAATTACGCATCACATAAAACGCATCCATAATTCGTACACTTACCTCTGCCGCCATATCTCCTTTCAGTACGGTGGCTAACATACTTGCCCCTTGCTCGGTGAATACCAAAGGACACTTCTTGATATTATGACCACGTTTCAAAATCACATCTTGTGACATTGAACCTGAATCTTTTTTCAAAATCACATCTTGTGACATTGAACTATCGTTGATAAAGGAAGCAAGAGAATCCGTCTCTTCACGAGTAAGTTGAAAAACAAATCGTGTTGGAAACTTAATAGGATTGCGTTTGACCGCTTGATTGATAACACGCGTCTCCATCATATAGAGACGCGCAATATCTTTATCCAGCATAACATATTGTCCGCGGATAAAAATGATGCGTGAAGCAATTGGATTTTGTAATACAGTGTTCTCCATATATATTCTCTATTGCGCTGCAAAGTTACAGAAAAAATTTTACATATGCAAATTTATTTGCAAAATTTTAGAATAATACCGATAATTGCACCACCGCGTACCCAATCATCCCAAAGATGATCACAATGCACAAAATTGTCAAAAAAGTGTTTTCACGTTCCATAATTTTACCCTTTCGTTTGAAATTTTGTGCAAAAGTACACCGAGAGGCTGCCAACTTTAGGCAGTATCTCCGAAAAAAAACACAAAAAAAATGCACTTTTGCACTAGCCTCAAAAAGTGGACACAAAAATTTGATTTTTAATAAATTAGATTTTCAAAAGTGCACATTGGCACAGTTTTTTGTGTTGTTATTTTTCTTAAAGTAGACATTTACAAAATTTTGGTAGACACAAGTGGTC
>JAZUKZ010000052.1:0-16215 GCA_045643545.1 Candidatus Aphodosoma sp.
CTCCGCTGTATGGCGTCAGCGCTCCATTATCATAACCCCTCAATGCTACAAGTTCGCTACCAGGTGTCGAATAGCCCGAAGTACCGTCACCTCCTACGAGGAACTTGCCGAATCCCGACCTCTTGTCCTTGTTGTAATATCCTAAGAATCCATACTCAACCTTACCCATCAGCACAAGTTTGCTGTCTTTGGTCAGCGGCACGAAGAACTGAGCCTTGAATTTCCACTTGTGATACTCTACCCAGTTGTTCTTCTCGGCAATATCCATCGATGCATAATCCTTGTCTCTGTTCCCTGGGAAAAGCGAATATGGCAGTGTCGCATTCACTGAGAACTGGATATTCGAACCTCGTCTCGTATAAATTGGATTGTCAATAGAATTTCTCGAAATAGTCAGTCCCAACGCCAGATCATTAGTCACACCACTCTCAAATCCGTAATAATATTTGAACCAGTTCTTCAGATTGTGTCTCTGATACGACAGGTCAACATACAACTGGAAATAATCATCAGGCCACTTGAGTCGTGTTCCAAAACCAATCGATGCTCCAAAGGTCCTCATATATACGTTCTTGTCGTACTCCGTACCCCAACTGTTATAGTTATAGTCATACGTCTGGTCATAATAACCATAATAGTACTGGTAATACTGAGTCTGCGACTGGTAGTTCTTGTAAGCCCTCTCACTCAAACCTGTCTGCACTGCATAATAGATACTGAACGACAATGAGTTTGGCCTCTTTCCTCCTACCCAAGGCACAAACAGGGAGATGCTGTAGTTCTGATAGTAAATACCATTCACCTGTGCCTTCAGACTCAACGTCTGACCCTCGCCCTGAGGAACAATCCTGTAGGTCTTTGGCTTGAAGATATTCTGAATAGCGAAATTGGTGAATGTCAATCCAAGCGACAGCACCAGTCCCGACTGTCCCACACCTGCCGAAAACTCTACCTTGTCATTGTTCTTCGACTCCAAATTGAAATCAATGTCCACTGTGCCAGTCTCCATATCTGGCTTCATATCCACACCCGTATAGACTTTCTCCTCATCAAACTGTCCCAACTGGGCCAACTCTCTCAGTGTTCTCACCAAGTCACTCTGGCTGTAGAGCGCTCCTGGCTTCACTCTCATCTCTCGCCTTATCACGTGCTCATAGAGCTTGGTGTTTCCGTTGATGGTTATCTTGTTTATCCTCGCCTGTTTGCCTTCGTAAATCCTCATCTCGAAATTGATGGAGTCACCGTCAACACCAGTCTCCACAGGATCTACCTGCATGAAAAGATAACCATTGTCTTTATACATTGCCGAGATTGCATCCTCATCCTCATAAAGGCGCTTGTTCATAGCCTTCTGGTTATATGGCTGGCCTTTCTTAACACCGATCATCTCGTCAAGGAACTCCGACGCATAAAGGGTATTGCCCACCCACTTTATATCTCCGAAGTAGTATTTCTTTCCCTCTGTCAAGTCGAGATAAACATCCACTCTTCCATCATCTCTTGTCACCACCGTATCATGCAGAATGGCTGCATCTCTGAATCCCAACTCGTTGTATTTCTCAATCAACTTGCGTTTGTCTTCCTCATACTCTTTTGGAATGAACTTATGGTTTCTGAAAATATTCAGTATCTTGCCTTTGCGGTTGGTCTTCTTCATCGTCTGGTCAATCTTGTTGATCGACAGTTCGGAGTTTCCGGTCACTACGATGTCGTTGACCTTTACTTTCATTCCTTTATCCACCGAGATATCTATCTGCACATTGTTCTCATCTGCCGGATCTGGCTTCTGATAGACAATCACCTCTGAGTCATAATAGCCTTTGTCTGCAAGAAATTTCTTGATGGCTATCTTTGTTCTGTCTATTGCATCGGAATTCAACTGCTTGTTTTTCTGAATTGCTAGATCAGGCAAATCTTCCACATCGCTCTTCTTCATTCCGTAGAAGTTTATCGCCGATACTCTTGGCAACTGCTTAAGCGCCAACGTCAGCCAGAGACTGTCTCCCTCTATGTGGTCTATGTAGATTTTCACATCCGAGAAATATCCCTGTTTCCAGAACTTCTTGATGACATTGGTGATTTTTGAGCCTGGCACCTTGACTTTCTCTCCTATCTCCAGTCCAGAGAATCCCACCAGCACATAATCCTCATACGATTCTGCTCCTATCACATTCACTCCCGCAAGAGTATATTCTTTGCCGTTGGTCGAGTAGTTGATGCCGAAACGCTCGTCCTCTTGGGCGAACGCCGTCACCACCGTCATCAACATTATGACTGACAACAACGCTATATGTTTAAACATTCTGATCACTTTTGTTCGCTTATTACCTGTTCAGATGTCTTGCCAAATCGTCTCTCTCGCTCTTGATAATCTTTGATTGCATCTAGGAACTGTTCCCTTCTGAAATCTGGCCAGAGGATGTCAGTGAAATACATCTCGGTGTACGACAACTGCCACATCAGGAAGTTCGAGAGTCTGTACTCTCCGCTTGTCCTTATCAGCAGGTCTGGGTCTGGAATACCGGCCGTCTCAAGATTCATGTCCACTGTCTCAGCATTGATATCTTCAATTTTAATCTCTCCGTTTTTGGCTTTCTCTGCTACTCTCTTCACCATCTCCACAATCTCCCATCTCGACGAATAACTTAAAGCAAGAACCAATGTCAGTCGGCTATGGCTCTCTGTCTCTCTCTCGCAATTCTCCAGCAATTCAAGAGCCTTCTTTGGCAACATGCCTCTGTCGCCTATTGCCTTGAGCCTAATATCATTGGCATGGAACGTTGGCAACTCTTTCACCAAATTCTCCATCAACAGGTTCATCAATCCATCGACCTCCTCTTTAGGCCTGTTCCAGTTCTCAGTCGAAAATGTATATAAAGTCAGGTATCTTACGCCTATCTCGACAGATGTCTCAAGCACTGATCTTACCGACTCCACTCCATTCAAATGACCGAAGAGTCTCTCTTTTCCATGCTTCTTTGCCCATCTGCCATTACCATCCATGATTATGGCAACATGCTGCGGAATCCTGTTCTTATCTATCATAGCAAATTCTTTTTATCAATACTTTTTCTTGACTGTCACGCCATTTCGGCATGGAGCACACTCTTTGAGCCAGTTTATCGATATGTATATCTGAGCTGTCGAGTACCAGTCACGGTTATTCCAAAAACCTTTATTCAATCCCAAAGGGTCATCCACATAGTCCAGTTTGTCGGTAAATGCTTTGTTTACCATCCAGTAAGCACCCATATTCACTCTGTCGCTCAACCTGAATTTCACTCCTATGCCCATCGGCACCGTGGCTGCAAAACCTCCATTGAACCCTATGAATCCGATGCCAAGCACCAATGCTGGCGAAACCCATGTTCTATACTCTTCCCATTTCTTTACTCCGAAATTGAAGAAGTTGAATTCTCCAAGAACTTGTCCGCCGCCGAAAACCATATTCTTTTGGTCTCCACCGTTCTTCTTAACGCCAAGCAAACCTCCTTCACCCTGAACTCTTATCTCCCAATGGCCGTTGAATTTGTATCTGTACATCACTCCGCCCAATGGCTGAACATAGTTAAAGAGCATTCCATTCACATCGCCAAGCACAAATCCACATCCGCCCGAAAGTCCAAACTCGCAGAAATACACGTTCTGAGCCTGAACCTTGCCAAAGGCAAAGCTCAACAGCAAAAACAAAACATATATTCCTCTCTTCAGTTTCATTTCTTGAGTTTGATCTCTACTCTACGGTTGTGCTGACGACCCTCAGCAGTATCATTCGTATCTTTAGGACGGTCCTGTCCGTAACCCACTGCAGTAAACCATCCCGACAAGCATCCCTGATTGATGAGATACTCTTTGACAGCATTTGCCCTGTCTTCACTTAATGTCTGGTTCTTCTCAGGATTACCCTTGTTGTCAGTATGTCCGGAAATCTCTACTGAGCATTTCAGACTCTTCAATATCACTGCCACACGGTTCAACTCTGACCTTGACTCTGGCAAGAGATCCGATTTTCCAGTCTCAAAGAAGAGGTTGTTGATTGGCACCTCGACATTTTCAGAAATCATCTCTTCTATAGAAACTGCCACAATGTCCTGGTCTTTTGTGACATTGTTCTTCTGACCACGGAGGTCTATTGAACTTGACACTGGATAATAACCTTTCTTGTCAACAAAATAGCCATAGTTCTTGCCAAGTGGCAATACGATAAAGTAAGAGCCATCAAGTCCATTTGTTGTAATCGAACCTATTTGTTTTCCAGTCTCAAGGTCCTCCCAACGGATCACACCCTCAAGCGGCTTGCCCTTCTTGTCTATCAAATGGCCTCTGATTATAGCAATACTCTCAGGTCTCATGCCCTGAGGCAACTTGATTGAACAGAGATCTTCATCTTTCTCTCCCATCTCTTTTGAGAAATATGCCAGCGTACCATCTGTCGAAATCTTGTACCAGCACTCCATGCTTGCAGAGTTTATCTCGCGACCTAAGTTCACTGGTTCGGACCACTCTGTCCATGAATCATCTCTCAGTCTCTTAGACATCCATACATCGTAACTTCCCTGGCCTCCATGTCCCTCGCTGCAGAAATAAAGTGTCTTCATATCTGGATGAAGGAATGGTGCTCTTTCGTTGAATGGTGTATTGATTGTCTGTCCGAGTTCCATTGGTTTGCCCCATTTGCCGGTGCTGTCCATCACTGACACATAAAGGTTCTCTGACCACTGCAGCTCCCATGGCAAACAAGTCCTTGCTGCAAAAAGTATCGCTTTTCCATCACTGGAATAAATCGCATCACCCTGCCATGCCGATATGTTGATGTCCATCTTGACTGGCTTACCCCAACTGCCGCCTCTGCGCTTCGACTGGTAGAACTTACCGTTCTTGAACATTATCATCTCCTCTCCGTTGGTCGAAACCGCCTGAATAGCCTCATTGCCATTTGCTGTATTGAGCACATTGATCATCAGCGGACTGCTCCATCCGTCACTGTCACGGCGTGAATAGTAAATGTCCTCTCCGCCGACATTGTCCTGACGGAAACGGCCTACAAAATAGAGAGTCTGGTCATCAGCCGAAATATAAGGAGCATATTCACTTCCCTTTGTGTTGATATTCTCACCAAGGTTGTTGACTACAACGCTTGGGTCTACTTTTGCAGCCAGAGTCTTCATGAAGTTTCTGTACCACTGATTGCCACCATAGAAGGTCTTGTACCTGTCAGCCACCTTCAGCAGTTTTGCCTCATCATAGTTCTCTTTAGTCCTTAGACTGTCGATATACTGCGCAAGCATAACAACGCCGAAGTTGTATGGTGCCACCATCTCTATCAACTTAGGTGAGTTCTTGTCCTCTGCGGCATCCATGAATGCCTTCATTCTCAAATCACGCTCCTTGTGCATTCTCAAAGTCGGCGAGCGATAAGAATCGTATTTCTTGTAAAGACTGTCAACAAACTCAAGATTTCTCGCTACCCACAACTCATGCATCTTGCCGAAAAGTTTCTCCTGCTCTTCTCCGCTGTAGATGTCAACCGCACACTCCATCAATCTCAAGTCATCACCTTTCAATGCTGCCTCCAACAAATGCTTCTTGGCATTTTTTGCCCATGCTGCTTTTGGATTATTCTTCAAAGCATCGCAGTAGTTCTCCATTGTCTCTTCCTCATTTGCTCCCATACGACGCAAATGGTCCCTCTCGCTTTTGGCAATTCTCATCAGACTGTCTGGAGCAAGTTTGAAGGTCTCGATGAAATAGTTGTACGACTGAATCGAATTATCAGTAGCAATCGTTGTCTCATAAATCTCGTTGCAGACCCACTTCATGTTGACTTTATAGAGTTCTTCATCAAAGCCATTTTTATTTGCAAGGTCAAGATTTTCTCCTTTCAGCGTCTTAAAACTGTTCCATGACTTCTCCAAACACTCGTATGCTCTCTCCAACGAATAACCGTTATAGGTCTTTGTTGAATAGAGTTTATAAAGGGTGTAATTAAGTCCAGGAGCATTTGGCGTCTTCTTCAACTCTTTCTCAACAGTAGTCTTAGCCTCCTGATAATCACCTCGTTTCACTAAATCCTGAAAAGGATACTTCACAGTTTGTGCTGATGCCAGAAAACAAACCAGCATCAAAGCAATCGTCAATATATTTCTTTTGTTCATACCGTCTGTGTATAATAACCCAATAAGTGCGCAAAGTTACGAAAATTTCCTATTCGCACCAAATTTTTCGGCAAAAAAAATTATTAAAAAATTATTTGCCGATTTCACGCATATTTATTACCTTTGCAAAAAATTTTCTGACCTATGCTTAAAGTCGATTCTGTTACCAAAAACTATGCTAACCACTGCGCTTTGGACAATGTATCCATAGAGGTGCGCGACAATTCTATTTTTGGACTTCTCGGACCAAACGGTGCCGGTAAGACTACCCTCATCCGCATCATAAATTCCATCACTCATCCCGACTCTGGAACTGTCACTCTCAATGGACATCAACTCTCCTTGAATGACTCTTACCGCATCGGCTATCTCCCTGAGGAACGAGGACTTTACCGCAAAATGAAAGTCGGTGAGCAGGCTCTCTATCTCGCTCAGCTCAAAGGTCTTACACGCGAAGAAGCCACCCGTCGCCTTAAGATCTGGTTTGAAAAGTTCGACATCATGCCCTGGTGGTATCGCAAGGTAGAAGAACTCAGTAAAGGCATGGCTCAGAAGATTCAATTCATCACTACAATTCTCCACGAACCAGAACTTCTAATCTTTGACGAACCATTCTCTGGTTTCGACCCCGTTAACGCAGAATTATTAAAAAATGAGATTCTCGCACTCAAGGACAGAGGAGCAACAATCATCTTCTCCACACACAATATGGACTCTGTCGAGCGACTCTGTGATGACATAGCCCTCATCAACAAATCAAAGATTGTCCTCTCTGGTTCAGTCAATGACATACGACATCGTTTCGCTTCCGAGACTTTCAACATCGACTACTCTATCAATGGTCAGAACATCAAGGAAACTTGCCCTCTTGACACGATGAACGATAAAATCCGCTCACTTATTGAAAGTGATGCCCAGGTTCACAATCTTAATGAGAACCTCCCATCTATGAACGACATTTTCATCAAAACAGTGTCCAAAATATGAAAAAAATTATCATTCCTATACTATTTGTCATTCTGGTTTTCTGCTCATGTGAGCAAGACATTCCAGTAGTAACTGGTTCTATGACAGTCAATCTTACCGTCGCCAAATTCGAAATGACCTTCGTTGATGGTGGCTCGTTTATGATGGGGGCAGGCGATGAACAATTGCCTTATGCAAAATCAGATGAACTGCCGGCTCACCAAGTTCAAGTGTCAAGTTACTATATCTGCCAGACAGAAATAACCCAAGCCGTCTGGAAAGCGGTCATGGACACTCTTCCATCAGCCATGTTGGACGAAGCCAACAATTGTCCTATAGGCGACAACTATCCTGTGACATGCGTTACTTACGACGATTGTCTTAAATTCATTGAGAAACTTTCGTCCATTACAAAAAGTCACTTTGCACTTCCTACAGAGGCTCAGTGGGAGTTTGCGGCAAAAGGAGGAAGAAACTGTGAGACCTATCTTTTCGCTGGTACAAATGACGTCAACTCCTGTGCTTGGTGCGAAGTTGACAAAAGCCACCAAGTTGGCATGAAGAAAGCAACCAGTCTTTCACTCTATGATATTTCCGGAAATGTTGCCGAATGGTGCTATGACTGGTACTCAGCCTACTCTGACGACTCACAAGTAATGCCTTACGGGCCAGAAGAAGGGACACGCAGAGTGCTCCGCGGAGGTTCTTACGCCAGCAATCAAAAAGAATGCCGAGTCACATCACGCGACTCAGCATCCCCTTCATTCAAATCTCCTGAAATAGGCTTCAGAGTAATCCTCTACAATAACTAAAAGTTTTATCGATAAAACAATAGCAGCCACCTCTTATCGGGGTGGCTGCTATTGTTTTGTATATTTTCAGATACCTGTCTGAATCAGAAATCAAACAACGACAACTCTACAACTTTTTTGCCGGAAAGGTCATCATCAGCGAATGAGTCAGTTGCTGGTTCTGGTTCAACCATCTCAACTTCTGCTACTGGTTCTTCTGCTACTGCCACAACCTCTTCAGAGTCAGCAATAACCAACTCCTCTTTTGCCATTTCGACAAGCTGTTCCTCAGCAGTCTTTTCTCCGCTGCGGTAGTAATAAATCACACCACATTCACGACACTTGTCCAATTTTGCCTCTGGCTCAAGATTCTCATAGAATTTCTCTATAGCATTCCACATTTCAAAAATCAGACCATCAATCTTCTCGCGCATATCAGCCACACTCTTCTGACCTCGGAATGTAGTCTGCTGACTGGTCTGCTTGGAATAACGACAATCGCAGAACTGGTCATAATGAATCTTTACCCACTGAATAGATGGGTAATTGATCGGAATACCCCCTTCAGCAATACGCTGCATCTCGCCTGCTATAACTTTTTTGCCTATCTCATACAACTCATCATCAGACAGCAGTTTAGGCGTATTCTTGCCCCATGGTTCCAATCCATAAAGAGCACGCTTGGAAGCCTTGATTTCACCGCGTTCGATAGCCATATTGAACACTTGTATAAAGTGCGACACATACATCCTTGCCT
Organism: Candidatus Aphodosoma sp.; assembly: GCA_045643545.1. Taxonomy (GTDB): domain Bacteria; phylum Bacteroidota; class Bacteroidia; order Bacteroidales; family Paludibacteraceae; genus Aphodosoma. The sequence continues at coordinate 8,670 of JAZUKZ010000052.1, forward strand.
TTCTGGTGACCTCTTTGTTGCTTCGACTGCGCTCCACCTGTTTTCCATAGACATACTGGTAGTTACGCACCTGATCCTCAAACTGCGGCAGAAGTGTTTTTGCTTTCTGCAGCAAATTGAATGGCACAGGCTGTTTGCCGTAAGGCAGCTGCTCTGTCTCAACTGCAAGACGCATTGAAACTATACGAGCAGAATCTGTTTTCGGTAATCTTCTATATGGCATAAAAATCAGTTATTTCTTCCCATTAACTTATTAGCGAACTCTACAAACGGAGCCTTATCCTCATCACTCTTGTCTATCTTAGCCAGACTCTCCATTGCCTTTTTATAATACTCTTCCATTGCAGCCTCGCAGACTGACGGCATCTCCAACTGGTTGTAGATTCCAATTACAGCCTCGAACTTCTGCTCTGGCAAAATAGACTTGTTGTCTATCAGCTGATTCAAAGTAAGTTGCTGTGACACTCCGCCACGCTTGATGGCCTGAACGAGTAAGAATGACCTCTTTCCACACTGAATGTCTCCTCCAATCTTCTTGCCAAAAGTCTTCTCGTCTCCATAGCAATCCAGATAGTCATCCCATATCTGGAAAGCAATTCCGACATTAATACCGAAGTTATAAAGATTCTCGGCATCTTCCTCGCTTGCTCCAGCCAGCAATGCTCCCATCTTCAGACTTCCTGCAAGAAGCACTCCGGTCTTAAGACGGACCATATTGTAGTACTCATCAATTGTCACATCCTTACGATGCTCGAAGTCAGCATCGTACTGCTGTCCCTCGCAAACCTCAATGGCAATCTTCGAGAATAATTTTACAGCCTTTTTGAATTTCTCATCCTCAACATCCTCAAGCAACTGATAAGCACGGATAAGCATAGCATCTCCAGAAAGAATTGCAGTGTTGTCATCCCATTTTTTGCGAATGGTAGGACGTCCGCGGCGAACATCAGCATTATCCATCACATCGTCATGGAGAAGCGTAAAATTGTGGAATACCTCCATTGCTGCCGCAGCCTTCACATATTTCTCAACATCTCCGCCAAACAATTTTACTGCCATCAGCACCAAAGTAGGTCTCAGACGCTTGCCTCCTGACTGCAATGCATAATCAATCGGCTCGTAGAGATTTTTAGGTTCTACAACCCAATTGGCCTTCTCAAAATAATCTTTTACTAATTCAGATATATTCATAATCTAAGCTTTTTCAAACATCACTTATCCTCGATAATCTCACGCATAACATCGTGAATATCAAGTCCGGCAGCCCTAACCTGCTGAGGAATGAAACTTGTCGCAGTCATACCTGGAGTAGTGTTCACCTCAAGGAAATTGATCTTGTCGCCTTCAGAGATAATATAATCAACTCTGATTATTCCATGAGCGCCAAGGAGACCATAAATCTTGCGAGTTGTCTCCTGAATACGCTTGGTAAGTTCAGCCGAAATTCTTGCAGGTGTGATTTCATCCACCTGTCCATTGTATTTAGCATCGTAATCAAAGAAGTCGTTCGATGTAACTACTTCAGTGACAGGAAAAACCCTCTCCAGAGAATGCGTGCGGTACATACCGTTTGTGACCTCTGTACCCTGCATGAACTGCTCAATGAGGACTTCATCGCCCTCGTTGAACGCTTTCTTGATGGCATCCTGCAATTGCTCTGCAGTCTTGACCTTAGTCACGCCGAAACTGCTGCCGCCTGCTGCCGGTTTCACAAACACAGGCAAACCGAGTCTGTCAACAACCTCTTTTGTCTCAACCGACTCACCTTTTCTAAGCACAATGCTCTGAGCCACATTAAGACCGAAACTTCTAAGGAAGTTGTTGCATACGAATTTGTCGAAAGTCACCGCTGCAGCAGTCACTCCGCATGTAGAGTGAGGTATGTTCATCAGACTCAGGTAACCTTGGAAGATACCATTCTCGCCTGGAGTTCCGTGAATTGTAATGTAAGCATAGTCGAAACAGATTTTCTCGCCCTTCATAGTGAACGAAAAATCGTTGCGGTCTATTGGATATTTCTCATCGCCAACCAGAGCATTCCACTCATCTCCTACCACCAGAACGATGAATTTGCGGTACTCATCAGGTATGAAACCCATCAAGCCCTCAGCACTGCGGAGCGAAACCTTATATTCGCTGGAATCGCCACCCGCTACAATTGCTACTGTTTTCACAAGTATATTTGTATTTTATTATTCTACCAAATCGCCGAAAAGAGTTGCCCCTGTGGCATCTGTCACCTTAATCTTGACAAAATCACCAATCTTATGGCCGCCTTTCGGGAAAATTGCCATTTTGTTCTGCGAAGTTCTTCCGCAGAACATCTCATTGCTTCTCTTAGAGTATCCCTCGACAAGGACCTCAAAAGTCTTGCCAATATCCCTGCGGTTTGACTCCAGACTCAACCCTCCCTGCACGGCAATCATCTCATTCAACCTGCGGACCTTCTCCTCTTCAGGCACATCATCCTTCAGATTCTTAGAAGCATAGGTACCTGGCCTTTCAGAATATTTGAACATATAGGCCTGGTCGAATGCAGCCTCACGCATCAGCGACAGAGTCATTGCATGGTCCTCGAGAGTTTCTCCGCAGAAACCGCAGAAAACGTCTGTTCCGACAGCACAGTCAGGCAAAATTCGCCTGATGGCCGCCACCCTATCGAGATACCATTCGCGGGTATATTTCCTGTTCATCCTCTTCAGCACATCATTGCTGCCGCTCTGAACAGGCAGATGAATGAAACGACAGATATTGTCATGAGCCGCCATCACCTCAAGCATCTCATCAGACATGTCTTTAGGATGGGAAGTTGCAAATCTGACCCGCATGTCAGGTGCCGCCTCAGCCACTCTTGCCAACATTCGTGCGAAGTTCAGACCCTCATAGTTATAGGAATCAACATTCTGACCAAGAAGAGTCACCTCCTTGTAGCCTTTTGAGCGCAAATCCTCCACCTCATTCAGAATGCTCTCAATGTCACGGCTACGCTCTCTGCCGCGAGTATAAGGGACAATGCAATAAGTGCAGAAGTTGTTGCATCCTCGCATGATGCTGACAAATCCGGAAATTGATTTGCCGATTCTGGCAGGGATTATATCGCGGTAAGTCTCTGTTTTAGAAAGTTCGATATTGACAGCCTTCTCGCCGCGAGCCACAGCCCCAAGGAGATTAGGAATGTCCATGTAAGCATCCGGACCAGCGACGAAATCCACGCCGAGTTCGTCAATCAGTTCATCTCCCTGACGCTCAGCCATACAGCCAAGTATGCCCAAAGCCAAGCCACGTTTTTTCTTTTTCAGCGAAATGAAGTTCTGAAGTCTGCCCTTGACATGGCGCTCAGCGTTATCTCTCACCGAACAGGTATTCACCATTATCACGTCCGCCACCTCGGGGGCATCAGCCATGGTGTAGCCAGCAGTTTCGAGGATGGCTGCAACGACCTCACTATCAGCCACATTCATCTGGCATCCAAAAGTTTCTATATAGAATTTGCGGTCCATAGCAATCCCAATATCATTTATCTTGCAAATTTAGTGAAAACCAAACAATAAAAAGCATCTTTTTTCAAGAATTTACTAACAAAAAAATTTTTTTCTGATTTTGTTGTGTAGTATAAAAAAAAGTTGTACCTTTGCAGTCCGAAATTTGTGAGAAAATCAATCAAGAAAAATTAAAACGTAACGATAATGAAAAGAACATTCCAACCATCGAATCGTAAGAGAAGAAACAAACATGGCTTCCGTGAGAGAATGTCATCTGCAAACGGTCGCCGCGTGCTTGCTTCTCGCCGTGCTCATGGTCGCAAGAAACTTACTGTTTCAGACGAGTACTGCAAAAAGGCTTAATTGAAAAGCGGATTTTCAATTGCATAGAAAAGGATGAATCTTGAAGGATTTATCCTTTTTTATGTTATTGGGCGAAAAATTTCACACACATTGGCTTGCAAGTCAAAAAAAGTTGCTAACTTTGCAGCCGTAAACATTATATATAATGTGATATGAAAACCATCATCAATTTCATAAAGAGCAAATTCTTTTGGTTCAATCTGCTCGCAGTGGTAATAGTCACCTTAGTCATAGGCGCCGTAGTTCTTCTTTGGACGAGGGGTTACACCCACCATGGCGAGGCTGTCGAGGTTCCGGACCTGACGCATATGTACATAGAAGAGGTTGAAGTCGCTCTTGAAGATCTTGATCTCAGTTATGAGGTTGTTGACTCTGTCTATCTCCGCTCGTTCAAGCCAGGAGAAGTTGCGGAGCAGACTCCAGTGGCGAATACCCTTGTGAAGAAAGGCCGCAAGATATACATTACCCTCAACTGCCGTCAGCGCCAGATGGTAAGAGTTCCGAATCTGATTGGCGAGAGTTACCGCAAGGCTCAGTCGAATCTCCGTGCCCTTGGCTTCAATGCTGATTCTGTAAAGTACAGACCTTATGAGTTCAATGGCGAGGTGCTTGACATGCTTTGCAACAATACTCCTATCCGCGAGGGAGACCGTTTGCCTGACGGATCGAAGATTGTGCTTGTGGTAGGTCAGCAGGATACGGAGAATACCGTTTATATTCCTAATCTCAATGGTCTTACGTACGATGAGGCTCTTGAGATGATTCGAGAGAATGAACTTTCGCTGGGCAATGTCTCTTATGATGTCCGTCCAGCATCTGACACAGAGCGTCAGCAATACCGTGTTTTCTACCAGAGTCCTGCTCCAGGCACGCAGGTCTATAGGGGCAAGCTAATTGAGATAAAGCTTTCGCGCACTCATACTTCCACTGCTTCTGAGGAGTTCTTCTGATAACAGCACCGATATGGCACTTACTGAAGAAGAGGAACTTTACGAGCATTTCCGCTATACTGTCGATAAAGGGCAGGCGTTGCTGCGCATTGACAAGTGGCTTGCGAACCAGATGTCAGGCACTTCCCGAAACCGTATTCAGGAGGCTGCTGACTCGGGTCACATCCTCGTCAATGGCACTGCGGTCAAGAGCAGTTACCGCGTCAAGCCTGACGATGTAATTTCCATAGTACTTGATTTTCCGAAGACTGATTTCAATATTGTTCCTCAGGATATTCCTTTGAATATCGTGTATGAGGATGAGGATATCATTCTTGTCAACAAGCAGCCGAATCTTGTGGTTCATCCTGGTTTCGGCAATTTTGACGGCACTCTTCTGAATGCCATTGCGTGGCATCTGCGCGACAATCCTGATTTTGACGCCAATAATCCGCATATTGGTTTGGTTCACCGTATTGACAAAGATACTTCAGGTCTTCTTCTCATCGCCAAGAATGAGGATGCCAAGGCCAATCTCGGGCTTCAGTTTTTCAACAAGACAACTGAGCGCACCTATAATGCCCTTGTGTGGGGTGTTGTGAAGGAGGACCAGGGGACTGTGGATGGCGCTCTTGCCCGTGACAACAGGGACAGGATGCTTTTTGCCGTCTATGATGAGGCGGAGAATCCTTTGGCGAAGCATGCTGTGACGCATTATAAAGTTCTTGAGCGTTTTGCCTATTGCACTCTTGTGCAGTGCAACCTCGAGACCGGCCGCACCCATCAGATCCGCGTCCATATGAAGCATATAGGCCATACCCTTTTCAATGATGAGCGTTATGGCGGCGATGTGCCTCTGAAGGGAGAGCGGACTTCGAAATACATGCAGTTCATCAACAACTGCTTTGAGGTTTGTCCTCGTCAGGCACTTCATGCCAAGACGCTTGGTTTCTCACATCCGCGCACCGGCGAGTGGATGCAGTTCGACTCCGAACTTCCAGCCGATTTTCAGGCGCTTATTGAGAAATGGCGCAACTATACAAAATCGCACTGATTTCCCCTTTTTCTGACAAAATTCCATGGTTTGACAAGGCCTAAAAATAGGCTTTGTAACTATTTGATTTTCAATGCATGTCCTGTATGGGAAAGGTATGGGATATGGAGGAGATTCGGAGGGGATTTGTTTGAATAATCTGACAATAAAAAAGCGACTCCAGAAGACTGGAATCGCTTTTTTACATTATATATTATATGGTGGTCAGCGGAGGAGTTTCAGGGTGTCTTTTCCGGATTGTAGGAAATAGACTCCACTGGGAAGGTCGGGCATTGAGAAAGTACCGCCATTCTCAGAGACGAAAATCTGAAGCCCTGAGGCATCGTAAAGGCGGAATGCTCCCGCATTGTCGGACACAACAAGGTTCCCGTCCTTGAAGAAAGCAGTGACACCGGTGGTATCGGTCTCTTCGAGGGCACTTTCGTTGTAGAGTGCCTGATATACGGCATAGGCATTAGGGATGCCATAGCCCAACGTGTTGTCCGGGGTATCAGCCTGAGATGCATGGCTGCAGACTGCCTGACGGAGAATATCGGGAGCCACATCGGGCAATGCGCTTACGAGGGTTGCCATCATTCCGGCAACTATTGGTGTGGCGAAGGATGTGCCGTTTGAATAGCGGACTCCACCCCACTGAACGTCAGAGACTAAAGCCGAAGTGGCTCTGGCACAGACTTCCGGTTTGATTCGTCCGTCGGCAGATGGGCCATAGGAACTGAAATAAGAGTGATAGCCTTCAGAATCGACGCCGCCAATGGTCAAGATGCCATCGGCATCGGCAGGAGTGTCGATATAATGCCAGTCGCTCTCCCCTTCGTTGCCGGCAGCCACAAGGACAATCATGCCCCTTTCGGAAGCCATTCTTGCAGCCACGGAAGATCGGAAGAACTCACCGTTCATATTGTTGTAGACCATCTGAGGGAGGTCGTCGTCAGTGAAATAGTATCCAAGTGATGATGTGATGACATCTGCACCTATGCTGTCAGCCCTTTCGGCTGCAATGGCCCAGAGGTCGGATTCGTAGAGATACTCCTCGTTGTTGGCCTCAGTGCGGTAGAGGCAGAAATCAGCGTCAGGCGCGGAACCTACGAATTCCTTTGGGATGTTGTATGCCATGGTGCTGAGGACGCAAGTGCCATGCTCGTGCTCATCATAGACATAACTTCTATTCTGCACAAAGTCGTAGGTGTCCACAATGCCGTTTCTCGCCCTGAGGGAATCAAAGCCCATAAGGGAATTCACGCCAGGGAAACCAGCGTCAAGCACTGCCACCAGGACTCCCTGTCCTTTGTAGCCAAGAGCATGAAGACGGTCAACGGCAATCTGCTCATTCTGCGAGTTGTCGAGATCACGGACAGCCTTATAGGAATGGGAGCGTTTCAATTTACGCTTTGGAAGGTACTGTGATGCGGGACGAACCCGGTCAACAGAATCGACAAAAGAGAGACTCTCAAGAGTGCTCTTCAGCGACTCGGGTGCAAAGACCAGAATGCCATTTATCCATTTCGATGCATGAAAAAACTCGGCACCGAGAGCCTCGACTGAATCGATATAGCACCTTGAGACTGGCATGTCTGCCGAATCCAGGGGGATGTTCCATCTGGCACGGCGGTCAAGAGCCCTTTGTGAGAGGAATTCCTCAGGACGGCTGAGGTCATAACCATTGCCGGCTTTGTCGGTGAAATAGACAAAATACATTGCAGGGCTTTTAGCCATAG
>JAZUKZ010000053.1:0-37196 GCA_045643545.1 Candidatus Aphodosoma sp.
CACCGCAAAAAACAACCCCCAAACAACTCCAAAGCAGCCCCAGACGCTATCTTGACGCTATCTCGCGCCTCCACCTTCTCCAAAAATTCTACATTTCTACGTTTCTCTGTCATAGAATAACAACATAACTTTCTACCATCAAACACACACCCGTAGAACGTAAAAACATAGAAAAATCGAACAAAAAAATTTCAACTGCCGCAATTTGGCAGTCTAAAGTCCTACCTTTGCATCAAAATTCAAAGAACCGAATAAAATTGAGACAATAAATTTGTATAGTTAAATATTTTTCTGTACTTTTGCAATCATATTTGATTATGGCTAAACTCAATTCTGCATTATTATTTAGTGTTATATTTGGTTGGCAGACCACATAAAAGAGAAAAATAATAAACAAGTAACCGAATAATATACATTATAGTTATTACAAAATGGATGCAAAATCATTACAGACAGAACAACAAAACATTCACCAAAAGATACGCGAAGTATATGAAAACTTAGTTGATAGGAAAGTATATAATAAAGAAGTTTTGGAACCTATCAACGATGGTGTTACAAAATTTGAAGAGTATCTATCTGAGCGCCCACGTATAATGTGGATTTTAAAAGAGCCCTGGGACGAAATACGAAACGGCAAACCCTATGGAGGTGGATTCTCTATTCCGGAAATTCAGCAAGACAAGAACTTCATCAATAATATAAGTTATGCTCAAAAACGTATCATTTATACTATGCAATGTATTCGCACACGAGGTGAAGAAAAATATGACAATATGAATTGGTATTGGAAAATGCCACAACATTTGCAAAATATTGCATATATAAACCTCTCAAAGATGCCAGGATATTCTACAACAGATAATGCTTTTATTGAATGCGCCAAACCATGGGCAGAAATAGTCAAAAAACAAATATCGATCTACGATCCTGACGTTATCATTTTAGGTAATATTTATGACGTGGCTTTACAATTAAAAATCATAGAGAATGCAGAATTTAAAGAATCAATTGATGGATTAGTAGATGTTTATCTAACCAAAGAGAACAAACTCCTTCTTAATGCTTATCACCCTTCTTATTATGCCATCAATATTCGTAAATATTCAGAAAGCCTTACAAAAACCATTTGCAAATATTATAAATAATTTTCTTCCCCCAACTATAATAGTCCCCAAAACATAACAACTTGCTAACAACAAATTTTTCAATTTCCAACTCATACTGAATAAAAAAGGGATATTTTATTCAATACAGCATAATTATTGAATAAAAATCCCTTTTTCTTCTACCCCAAAAACACACCACCGTAGAAACATAGAAACGTAGATAAAACAACACTCCAAATAATAAAAAAACAAGGGTTACCGATTGGTAACCCTTGTCTCATAATACGTAGTCACAATATTACTTAACAATCAATTTTTCTACAGCGACCTTACCACCCTCTGTGGTTGCACGAATATAGTAAATGCCTGAAACTTCGATACCCTGAACTTCTATTGGATAAGTCTTTGGAACAAATGTGTCAATAACCTGACCGAACGAGTTAAGGATTTCAACACTCTTGACATTATCAAAGTTACCATGAACAAATACTGTCTGACCAGCATTTACTGGATTAGGAACGAGAGAAACATTGAGAATCTCAACATTCTCTACATCCGCACTTACTGTAAGAATGAGCGTACAGATAGAATCGCAGCCAGTGGACTCAGCCCAAAGAGTATCTCTATATGTACCTTCTGCTGTATAAGTGTTTTCATGCCAAGTATAACTCTCGCCCTCAGTTATTGTAACATTCTCAGGATCTCCATAAATGGTAGGATTGAGTTTCACATTAACTACAACAATAGAATCACACATGCCGTCTTGAGTCCTACGATTCTCAGTTACGACTGTATCCTGAGTGATTACGACACCTGTAACGCCATATCCATAATAAGGCTCGTTTTCACAAACCTCATCATTCAGATACTCAGTGATAGGATCATTCTGGGTAGCAGTAATGTAGTATGTGATATCACAAGTAGTAGATTCATCGTGACGTATGATTGTGTACTGTCCTGGAATATCTATGACAGTATCAGCAACCATAACTGAACCACCAGCGCAGAATGATACATTACAGATAGAATCAGTAGGAAGCACTGTCAGATGCAGATACTTGGTAAGCATGCATTGAGCATCGCCTTGTACCACCTTAGTGTATGTACCAGACTGAGTATAACTCTGACCTTCCCATACATAAGGAGTACCGCTGCAAGTCTGTGCTGTTATATGAGTAGCTGTATCAACCACTATAAGAGTAAGCATTATCGTATCATTGCAACCATATTGATTAACAGTGTATCTCGCATATGTACCTGCTACAGTCAGAGTGCTGTCACCGAACTGATAAACATCTCCCTCACAAATAGTGTCACTGATTGTCTCATATGTTGGAACAACAAAGAGGCTGAGGTTAACTGTTGAGTCACAACCACTGACAGAAGTAAATGTGTTGAAGTAGATATCAGTTGCAGGATTAGGTATGTTCCACTGACCACGAGTATATGGCTGACCTGCACATATAGTATCATAGAAGTTTACGTAAATCTGAGGACGTACGTAAACATTTACTCTTACTATTGAGTCTGCCACCCCTGATGCTGATACGCGAACCATTCTTGAAAGAACAGTATCGCCAGGAGCAAGAGAACCTGCTGGACAAGAGAACCCATTACCATTGTAAGCACTGCCGAAACAGATAGTATCTTGATGAAGAACACCCTCCTGAACATTGTTTATACGGATATCATCAATATAAATGTAATGCGAACCATTAGCACGGAATGCAGGTCTTGCATTTGCAGGAGTCGTTGCAGGATAACGATATACAAACTCAGAATACGCCGTGTTGAATGGAGCGACAGCAGAAACTGTGAATGTGCTTAAATCGTTAGGGTTGGTAAGATAACCGACCTCAAGCAATGCATACGTACCAGCAGTTCCGCTGAAATTCTTATACCACATTGATATCTGCTTTCCTGCAAGAACATCAACTTTTGGCATGGCAAATGTCTGAGTAACACCGGCAGTTGAATTGTTATAGACATTGAGCGACTTTAAACCACTATGAACATTGCTTGTGAAAATTGTATAATATGCACCAGGGTTAGTTGATGATACATTCCAGCAATAGTCTTCTAACTCGCCACTTGAAGCATATGACGAAGGAGATGTAGTATATGACTCAAAATCCTCCACATATGGGAAAATCGAGTTACTACCACATTCTGTTCGTACAGTTACCGCAACTACCGAAGATGTGTCACCAACTCCGCAATAAGAACGGAGACGGACATTGTACCAAGACGAAGCCGCAAGGCCGCTAACAGTGATTACTGAATCCATCGTAACACCTGAAGCAATCGTATCAGTAAATGCACTGTTTGTTGACACATGATAGACAATGCCCGCATTAGCGTTGTTATTCGATACCTTCAAACGGAACATATCAAAAGAAACACTGTCAACACTGACATTTGCAACATTTATCTTAGGACAAGTAAGTTCTTTGATACTGATATTGTCAATTGCCAAAGGAGACTGGTTATAAACCGAAGCATTATTGTGCCATGCAACGATAAGGTTATATGTACCTGAATTATGAACATATATCTCAGTAGCAGCATCCACCCATTCATTAGAAAGATTCAGTTCTCCATATTCAGCATCAAGTGCTATAGAACCTGCAGGAAGAGTAGTCGCAGAGAGTCCAGAAAGTAATGCATTATCCTGAGGTACAACCTCAGTTGAAGCAAGGAATATACGGCCATAATCAAAAGTGCCTTCGCCGTTGCTTCTCCACTGGTAGGAAACTTCGTACATACCAGAAGCAATCTGCAACGGAATATACGCGTAGGACCAAGAAGTTGCGCCCGAATAATTGTTTGCACTACCATTATCGGTAATATAGAGAGAACGTTCACCCTGTCCGCTCGCCGCATTACCCATTGTGAATCGGTTTTCTGCAGTACCTGATGTCAAATACCAGTAACTGTTGGCAGTATCATTTGACTCAAACGTTGCTACGAATGGCAAAGACATTGAATTTATAGGAGTCGTGAACGAAGTTGTTACCACTCTTGACTTGTCAGTTGCAGAGCATGAATGACGGACATAAATATTATATGTCTCTCCAGGAATAAGATTCGTGAATGAAAGTGTATCGCTGGTTGCCACAAACCATGTAAGAGAATCCTGAGACTCGGTAGTCGCAATTGCATACTCTACTGCGCTTTCATCATAGCGTGAAACTATAGCCTTAGCATCTCTTGAATTGACTGTTACAACGTTAACAGAATTTACCTGCATGCAAGTGATGCGTTCTATAGAAATATTATCAATAGCCAAAGGTGGCTGATATACTCCACCATCATTTGCCCAAAGAGCAACAAGTTTGTATATGCCTCCTGTGACAATAGTTTTCATCTGCTCAACATGACGCCAATCTGAAGCATTCGAAAGAGGTTTGCTGTTATCAAGAGACATATATCCTGCAGGAAGTGAACTTGCGAAATCCTCATATGAAGAGCCTGATATTACGGCATTGCCTGGAGCAAGGAATACACGGCCATAATCGTAATAGTCTGAACCATCATCTTCACCCTTACAGTTCCAATCATAACTAATCATATAATTTCCTTCCGGCATATTGAGCAGCACCTCCGCATCAGATACAGTCTCTCCAGATCCATAGTTGTATGTGCTATTGTCATTTGATACATATAGAGACTTGATACCTGACTGGGATGTAGCAGTTCCGATAATGAAAAGATTGCTGCCAGAATTTGAAATCTGATTCATGTGCCAACCGAAATTCTGTGTAGCATCTTCGAAACCACATATATAAGGCATATCATATACCTCATAAGTAGTCTTGAAGCTGATAGTCTGCCAAGCAAGTGTGTCAGAACCGCAGAGTGTACGGATGCTGAATGTATAGGATGTGTTTGTAGCAAGTGTATCAAACGCAATAGTATCATTCATTGTGACAGCTGAGACAACAAGAATGGCACCACGCTTGAGGGTATATTCATATCCAACAGCAAGAGGTGCCTTTCCCCATGAGAATGCAGCATGATGATGATTAATCGCACCTACAATGTGCAGATTCTGTGGATCAAAGCAGTCGGTGGCTGTTGTGGTACCCAAGGCTACAGGCGACCATACTGATGTATCTCCATCAGCACAGACATATCTGTACTTGAATGCATACTCTGTCGTTGCAGCAAGACCAGTTGCTACTGCATTGCCTGTTGTTGTCAATGTATATCCCACAATTGAATCCTGTTTGTATGAAGGAGCCCATGCTATCTGTGCCTGTGACTTACCCTTCATGTCAACAGCAAGATTTGCAGTGGTCATTGTTGTTGAATTGACTATCGGAGCAGTCCTTGGAGTAATGCAGGATGGTATAGGTTCAATTGTTATATCATCAATATAAGCACCACCGGCAGCCTGATTATGATAGTCGAACGAGAACCATACAGAACCCTGAACTGATGCAGGAATCTCGTATTCGTACTCATAATAACCTGATTCTGGCGTTGTGGCAGGTGCCTTGCTGACATGACGGTTGATAACACCAAGCTCAGTAACATCGTAAATAGTAGCATTTGTAATAGGAGCGTTGAGGTATCCTACATGAAGAGCCTCGTCCTCAACAGTACTGTTGCCTGTGTTGTAGCGATACATCCAAAGACGAAGATAATAACCATGAGGAGAATTAAGATTGAACTCGCCAGTAACGAGAGCAATCTTAGCACCTGCTGATTGGTTAGTCGCTGCAGCACTTGACTGTCCGCTGTGATTGTAAAGAGCAGCACCATTGGTTTTCCATGTATTTGCAGTAGTTCCATAAGAGAATGTGCTCCAACATACTGGAGGGAATGCACCCTCGAAATCCTGATGGTATGGATATCTGTCAATTGCTCCACAAGCGGTACTGAACTCTGTAACACTCCATTCAGAATAGTCTCCTTCACCACAGTTCTGACGGACATAAAGTGTAAGAGGAAGTGAATTAGGAAGGTCTGTTATCATGAATGGATTGGCTGTAGTAGCAGTAGGTGCAATGACAATATCATCACCATTCATAACCATATACTCATAAGTATGAGTAGGATCAACATCTGAATGGTGGACATAAACAGCATTTTGAGTTACCGAATCAATTGTAACTATTGCAGGAAGACAACCTGTAAGTTCCTCAACAACGAAATCGTCAAAAACTGCAGCAATTGTCTTGTTCGTTTCGTTTGGATAAATGTCTGCATGGAGACCTACGAAATAATCACCTGTCTCAGGGACAACAATATAACCGGAAAGTTCATTATAACAAGCCTCATAAGTGTTGACATTGTTAATCTTGACCGCGCCACATGTAGGAAGATCTGTTGTGGCTAATACCGTAGCACTGTCAATGGACGCAGTTTTACCCCAGACAATAGATGCAAAAGTTCCTGAACCTGACACATAACGAGTCCATACTGAAGCTTTGTACATTTTACCTGCAGTGAGGTGAAGCTGACGGAAAGCAGTCTGTCCATTAGGAGCATACGTCTTAGAACCATACGCTTGAAGAGTACGGTTACCTGTACGTGCCTGAGTGAATGTAGATGAGTTTTCCAAACCACCCTTCATTATGTATGATGTGCTGTAGTTACCCTCGACAACATAGCAACCTTCAAGTTTTGTTCCTGAAGGAAGATCTTCAAATGAATCCTGGAATGGAGTGGATGGTGTAACTTCGTAAGAAGAACAAAGAGTTCTGAATGATGATGCCGCCTTGACAAAATTTGAGACATCAACAGAATCGCAAACAGCACGAACATAGAGTTCATACTCTGTATATTCGTTGAGTCCTGTCATAACAAACTCTTTAGAACTTACTCTTTTTGGAATAACTGTATTAGGATTGAATCCTACAGGGCCATAAACATATTCCCAAGATGTATGAGCAGAACAAGTATCTGCAAATGTAACCTTTGCAGAAGATGCTGTAACTTCAGATACTGTTGCGATTTCAGGATCAGAACAGTTATTAATGCTATTGATTAGGATATCGTCAATATAGATAGCACCACCACTGGTGTTACGCTCAAGCATGAAACCAAGACGGGCATTTGCAGGAATATTATATGATGCTGTATTAGTAAAAATTTCACGCTCAGTCCATGCAGAATATTTCAACATTGTCTCAACAGGAACAAACGTGGAATCTGTCACAGTACCATTAAAATATCCAAACATCAAATTGGTTGATGATGCAGAAGTACCAGCGTTCTTATACCAGAACTTAATTCTGAGCATATTTGAAGCTTCTACCATTTCAGGTATTATCAAGAAGAAATTCTTGGTGGCAGCAGAATTGGTTGTTGTGTGGAGTCCCTGCTTGCCATTATGATAAGCACTGGAAGTGCTGACATGAGCCGAAGGATTGGTTGAGCCATTAGGTCTGTTGTTCAACACACTCCAGCACTGACTGCTGAGATCAGCGTATGCAGCAGAATATACGCGAGCTCCTGAATAACCTTCTGCAACCTCAAATCCGCAACTGAAAGGAGTTGTCTGTGGACCACAAGGTGTCTTGATAATACCACAATCTGTAGGAAGAGATGTCTCTGTTGCTGAACATACAGAAACAATAGAAACATTGTAGTTTGAAGAAGCACAGAGATTTGATATAGTCGCAGGACTGCTTGTAACTACATGAGGAACATCGTTCGTATAAACAATCCACTGAGATGCACCCGAACCATCAGAGAAACTTATGTCAAACGAATTGCTTGTAACATTGGTGATAGTTACTTCGTAAGGTTTTGGACACGAAGGTGCTTCATCTATTGTTAAATCATCGTAATAAACAGTATTTCCACTGTTAGATATAGTTATATGCTTAGCATTCTTGAAATCAACATAATCTGAATTGTTCAAGATTTTGAAATATGCTGTAACTTCAGTCCATGTATTCTTAACTGGAATAGTTGTTGTAGACAGGATCTCAGCAGTTGATACATCGTTTGGATCAACAATGACACCAACAGATACTTCAGCATTATCCTCTGTTGCATAAGCCCAGAAGTTAACTAAATAATGTGTAAGGGAATCCACCTGAAGTTCTGGAGAGAACATTGAGGAATTAACATTCTGCATAGAGGCAAGTCCTGATCTTCGTATCAAGACTGAACGGGATACTGATGACTCTTGGTCAAAGCCAGGAACCATATTCCAACAGTTCGCACTGCTTACTACCTCAAATCCCTCAACATAAGGAACGGCACGGGAAAGGCACAAAGTGCGGAATGACGATGGCTCACTCCAATCAGAGTAGGTTCCTGTTCCGCAAATAGAGCGAATAGAATAGTAATACTCTGTATTAGGATTAAGACCTGAGAGTATAACATTACCATTTGCACTCGTTATACGAGTCATAGGATTTGCAGGAATATTCTCAATAGTGAATTCAGTTGAGTCAACTACAATTTCCCATTGAGAAGCAGTAGGCTGGATAATAGAGATAGTTGCCGAATCGGCTGTAAGATTCAAAACGTTTATAGTAGAAGGTGCAATACAAGCCAATTCAGTGATACTGATATCGTCCACAGCAAGAGGACCATTTTCATTACCATCGCTTGCATCATTATTCCATACAAGAACAAGATTGTAATTTCCCGCCTTCCCTGTCATATCAACAAACTTAGATACAAAATGCCAGTCATTTCCTGCCATGTTCATACAGTTCGCATTGTCTGGATCAAGGAATATGGCATCTGATGAGAACATAGAGCTTGACAGTTTTGTTCCGGTCTCACCTGGAAGCAAGGAAACAGATGCAGGAAGAAGCAACACACGTCCGTAATCGAATATATTAGGTTCATAACCTTCTCCACCAGGACATCTCCAATAAAATTCAATCTGATAACCCTTTGAATCAAAATGTATTGTACGGTAAGCATAATTGCGAGATGATTCCTCAGTCTCATAAATATTGGATGTGCCATTGTTATATGAGAGATAAATAGACTTGCTGCCAGAATGGACTGCAGAGGAAACAGTTCCAACCTTAAACATGTTATCCGATGCTCCTTTGACAAATTGCCACTGGGAATTCTCTGATTCATACTCGAAACCACATACGTAAGGTGCAGTCGCAGGGACTGCTGTAGTTGTGAATGGCACTTTATACGACCAAGATCCATATTCATTTCCACATTTACGACGAACATAAAGATCGTATGTTGTTGACGACGCAAGACCTGTCAAAACTACACTTGTATCAACAGCATCTATTGCTGTCATCTCTGATACTGGTGTTCCAGCAATACCATACGCATAAGACCAACTATTATAAGCAGTTGAATCTGCAACAGTTATCTTTACAGATGAATCTGTATTGTCGCTGATTATTGCATCACCATTTAAATCTGGACATGCTGGAATAACTTCAAGTTGTATGTCATCAATAAAAGCATAGCATGTAGAACCCTGCTTCTCAAGGCGTATTGCAATATATGAGCCATTGCCTGTATAACTTGAGAAATCTACAACAAACGGCCTATGACTCTCAGAGTTACTTACAAGAACAGTATCAACAGGAATAAAATTATCAACGCCTGAAGAAGTCTGCATGACACCGAAAATGAATGGAGCGTCGGAATAAGATGCTGTTGCATTACGTTTTGCCCAGAACTTTAAACGAAGAGTATTTATTGGATATATAGTTGGATCTACTTGAGGAAGAACTGCATAGATTGCATTAGGAGCATCCGCAGATGTCGGAATCTGGAAGTAAAGTACTTTCGTACCAGAATGAGAATTTATTGCAGCAGAGTAATTGTATGGATAATTTTTGGCAGTAGAATTTGTAGAATTGTTGATGCGTCTCCAGCAATTAGGCAATAAACCTGTACCTGCAGGCTCATTCTCAAAATCATTTATGTAAGGAAGATTCGTTAAAGGAAGACACTCTGTAGTAAAATCAAAACTGAAACTTACTGCTGCTGCTGTGTCACCGACACCGCAATATGAACGGACTGTACCGGTAACATTATATGCGGTGGAAGGAGTAAGGCCTTGGAAGATGCAAGCTGGATTATTGACAACTGCTGTCGTATCCTTAACAATGGTAGAGCCCTGAGCAATTTCATAATCAACAATCCATTGAGATTCATTCTTTCCTGCAGTCCAGTTAATCTCAGCAGAATTAGATGTCAAAGTGCCAAGACTGATATTTGCAACCTTTATACAAGTAGGTGCATACGTAACCTCAAGATCATCAAAATAAACTGCTGCTCCATTCTGGGAAATACCTAAAACAGTAATATATTTGATCCCCTGAACATTAAGGAGATATTCATACTGATACCAACCTGCAGCAGGAACTGCTGGAGTATAAGTAGGTTCACGATGAATGTACTCCAAAAGTACACCACCCGTAGTATCGCCTGGGGCATTGGTAACCCATATCTGAAGACCTTCGTCACTCTTCTTAGCCCTTGCAGTTGCACGGTTGACCCAAACTGAAAGTTGGTACTTGCCAACAGAATCAAAATTTATGGCATTGGTCGAAATATATGCAACTGACCTATCTGTCTGTTTCTCAAGCGACATAGACTTGCCCGAAGAACCATGCTTTGCAGTTGTTGAAGCGGTAAACGGAGTGGCAAGATTATTACTAGAAGGTTTTGTCAACCATCCCATACTCCAGCACTCAGGAGTCTGATTTGCAGCAAGTGCATCAAAAGTCTCTATAAATAATGGATTCTGTGCTACGCCACATTCAGTCTTTGCAGTAGCAAAAATTGACCAATCTGACAAATCAGAAGCAGAACATACTCCCTGAACAGAAAACTCATAATCTGTATTTGGATCAAGACCAGTCATTG
This sequence comes from Candidatus Aphodosoma sp., assembly GCA_045643545.1. Classification (GTDB taxonomy): domain Bacteria; phylum Bacteroidota; class Bacteroidia; order Bacteroidales; family Paludibacteraceae; genus Aphodosoma. Next base: position 10,935 of record JAZUKZ010000053.1, read on the forward strand.
TGAAAGGCGAACCAGAAGCAGTAACGTTTATTTCAGAAGAGTCAGAAACTTTTTTTGCTTTGACATTAAAAAGTGACGCATTTGACGCTTCCCAAGAAAGAGTCACTTGATCAGTACCGATATTTGAAACAGTAAGTTTCTCAGGACGGATACAAGAAGGAATAGCTCGAATAGATACTTCATCAACATAGACAGATGTAACATATGCCATGTCAATTACTATGCCTATGTATGTTGGAGTAGAAGTGGAGGTAACAGCAGAAGAATTCAAATGCACATTTCTCCAAGATACATCTCCACTTATTGAATCTATCGCAAGAGGAACAAGTGTGGCAATATCACTTGGATCTGCAAGATAACCAACCAGATAATTGATAGCCTTAACAGTAGCAGTCTCGGCTGCATAACGTCGTATCTGGAAATCTATTTCAAAATTATTTGCAGCAAGATTGATAGGAGGGAAAACTATAGCAGCATAATTGCTGGCAGTAGTATTCAGTTTCACAGATTTTCCACCAGTAACGACAGAGGCAGCAGAAGAAAGTTCTGCATTTACCATCTGATAATTGATTGGTATTGAAACTAAATCGTCAAAATTTTGATAAAAAGGAGCTTCTATAGCATTGCTAAGAGTAGTGAAAGTAATAGAAACAGAATCAGAATAACCCCTGCTGGAAGCTGCACAGTCACTTCTAACAAAAGCAGTATAAGTAGTGTTTTCCTGCAAATTTGTAAAAGAAACAGACGTTGAAGTGATAGAGGAATTGTAATATACAACATTACCTTGAGAATCTTTCAAAGATACAGAATACTGATTGGGACTACTACCATAACGAGAATCAAGAGACCATCCAAAGTTTGCAGAAGAACTAGTCTGGTCAGTTATGTAAAGTCCCGTAGGAACTTGACAAGTAGGAGCATTCTTAACTACCAAATTGTCAATGTAAATGTAACGATAGGAACTTGTACCTGATCCGACAGCCTCCAAAACAAGTTTCACAGGGCCAGAATAACCAGTGATAGGGAATGAGTACTCTGTCCACGAAGTTGTAGGAACTACATTTGAAGCAATTACATTCGTCAAATACGTGGCTCCACCATCAGTAGAGATGTAAATGTTCAAAATGCCAGCTGTTGACTCCGAAGAACCAGCCTTCATCATGAATGATACCATTGCTTGACTCAACGCAGGCAAAGTAAACGAAGGAGACTTCATTCTTGCCTTGAGAGCATTAGCACCATACATACAGGAATAGGCACAAGCGCCAGAATAACCTCCTGCATCACCAGCCCATACACTGGAAGTGGTGATTGTAACGGGGTCATTGTCCGTCACATCCCAACCTGAAGAAATTGCAGATGACGTAGCATCATTAAAATCTGCAGTGAGATACTGAGCCTTAATTCCAACCGACACTAACAATAAAACCAATGTTAGTGAGAACTTAAAGAATTTTAGCATAATATTTAGTTTTAATTTGAATAAACCATTCTGACTAAATAATTTACTACCAACTTTTTACCATTCAGTCACAATACTACTATTATCTTTAAACAAGATTAGTACAATGATACCTATTCAAAATATACGTTTTTAACCAGAAACAAAAAAACGAGTTACACCATTCTATATGGAGCAACTCGTTTAACTGTTATTTTAAGTTACATACGGACGTACATTGTAACTTTGTATAAGTTACTTGACTTTTACTCTTGCATATATAATTTTCTGACACACAGTTGTCTGTATCAAACACTTCTATATGCAAGATTCTACTGACTAAGAAAAAAGAGTATGTAGAGAAATTCCCTAACACATTACTAAAATTTTTGCAAAGTTATGGCAAAAAATCCATATTAACAAATTTTTTTAATTGTTTTTTCCAAATTGCAAACAATTCATTAATTAATCTGTATTTTTCCAATCAAAATATTTTAACAACTCCCCAATTTTTCAACCTACAAAACTTTGAATCTTCAATTTACAACTCATACCAGATAAAAATTCCCTTTCTTATCACTCCCCTCTAAAACTCCAACCCCGACCACAAAATTCCAAAAATGGTCAGGTGGTCAAGTGGTCAGTGGTCGCTAACAAACGTTAAAAAGTCGGATTCATACAATAAAATAGAAATATCTGGATATCTATAATAGTCCCCAAAACAAAACAACTTGCTAACAACAAATTTTTCAATTTCCAACTCATACTGAATAAAAAAAGGATATTTTATTCAATACAGCATAATTATTGAATAAAAATCCCTATTTTTCTACCCCAAAAACACACCACCGTAGAACGTAGAAACGTAGAAACATAGAAAACTATAAAAACAAAAGCACCAAGTCCCAGGACAAAAACCTTTATCCCAGGCCATGGTGCCAATTTCTATAATCAAACTACCGCCTTACTTCTTCCTCTTGAACAAGGTGCTCAGAATCCTAAAGCGCAGAATCATCTCTGTAATAGGTCTTATGCCCCCGAAAGGGTTCTTCCTCAGTCCGTTATAATCCCGAGAAATCACTCTTTCCTGCCTCTTGCACTTTCGCTGCAGTCGCTTCTCCTCCCTGAGGAGTTCATCCATAGTCTCAAATCTCATCTTCTTTCTCCTCTTCTTCTTTATTCAGGACGATTTCACTCATCTTCCTTACTATTGGATTAATAAACAACTGTTTACGCAACAAAAACAAAACAAGCAGCACAAGCATGAACAACGCCCCCATAATCAGACATGCTCCCCACAAAGGAATCACCTTCGCCAAAAGCACTGTCAACGCTAATGCCACAAATGTAAATGCAAAAAGAGACACGACAAGCACCACCAAAGTCATCAGAACCCACGAAAGAAAATTCGAGGTCTTCTCTATAACCCTGAGTTGCAGCAGTTTGCTTCTATTAACCAGATACTCTTTGATATCGGCTATCAGCCTTTCAATACTCTTCAGCATCTAAATCTTCGTTTTCTACTGTTGCCTGCTCCATCATTCGGTCCACAAACTTCTCAATCTCCTCTTTTGTCATCTGAGGAAACTTCTCTGCAACCAACTGACGGATTTTTTCTCTCGTCTCTTTTCCTGATTCTGGTGCCAAAAGCAATGCTCCCACCGCTCCGGCGAGCGCACCAAACAAAAACCATCCTAATCTGTCCATAAGATATATTTTATAGATTTGAACTCAAAATGCTCGATTTCATCGGACTTTTTCCGCATCACAAGCAACCCGTTCGGCTCAACATCCTCTATCTTTCCCTCAAAACGCTCTCCATCTTTCCTCTCATACCAAGCCCACTCTCCGCGTCTGTACAACTTGTCTAAATACTCTTGATGAAAAACATCTCCTTTCTCACAATACCACTTATACTGCTCCAAAATACACTCTACAATTCTCCCCATCAACTCTCTTACATCAAACTCTCTTCCGGTCAACTGAGCAAGACTGACTGGATTCGGAGCATCGGATTTGAACTCCAACTGGTTGACATTCAGCCCCATTCCAACTACTGCAGAATCTATCTTCCCCGCCATCATGGAACTCTCTATCAAAATTCCACTCAATTTCCTATCCCCCACATAAATATCATTCGGCCACTTTATCTTCACATCAACCTCAGGAACAATCTCTGTCAATGCTCTTAATGTCCCTAATGTGACAATCTCTGTCAAGACAAAACCTCTCTGAGGTAAAACCTCCAAGGGCCTAAGCATCAGGCTAAAAAGCACATTCTTCTCTCTCTCGCTCTCCCAACTGTTACCTACCTGACCATGACCGGCCGACTGATAATCTGCTGACACCCAGTCGCCATGTCTAAACTGCTCGCTGTTTTCTCTCAAAAAAACAGAGGTGGAGTTAATCTCTTTGAAATGAACATGCATAATTGTCCAACGCCTGAATAATTTTTCTGGTTATCTCATATCGCAAATCTTTCCTTGCCATGTCAAACTCATTGACTATCACGCAGAAAACGAAATTTCTCTCACAAAAACTGATATAACCGGCATATGCCTGGACTCCAGTCATGGAACCGCTCTTTGCCCTGACTGTCATATCGGAATCAACAAACAAATCTTTTACAGTTCCCTCATATCCGCACAATGGCAGCGATGCTTTGAAATATTCGGCATTCTCGCTCTTTGACATTCGCTCCAACAACCCTACCACCATCTCAGGACTTATAGCATCCATGGGCGAAAGGCCATTCCCGTCAAACAATGTTATATTACTCAAATCCAACCCTTTATCCGACCAATACTCTTGAATGACTCTCTTTGAGTCCTCAACCGTCGCACCTCGCTCATCGTTCTGAGCACCTAAATTCCTGAAAATATGCTCTGCGAAATGGTTGTTGCTGGTCACATTAACCACTCTGATGATATCTTTCAATTTTGGAGACACATATTTATATATACTCTCCCCATGAAACTCTTTGCCAAAATCTCTGCCCTCTGCTTTGCCTTCTACATCAACTCCAACTTTTTCAAGTCTCTCTTTCAGACTCTTCGCCGCCACATCCATTGGATTGTTTATGCTGACTCGAACGTTCGCGCTTGCCCTTGAACCTATAACTCCTTCTACCACAATCACTTCGCTCTTCGGCAAGGTATAAACATCAACATTAGCCCATTTCCCATGATCTCTCTTGGTCCTATCCACCACTTCATAATCTTCATACTGAAAGGTGATTTTGCCGTTCTTTATATGCATCTTCTGCACATTATCATAGATGGACATGCCGTAACACCCTACACCATAATAAGTTGCCAAATCTTCCAACAGCCACTTAGGAGAAACTCCCAAACCATCTGTTATACCACCGTCAACTATTATATCACCTGCTATCTTCTTTATTCCGAGTTCTTTGACATGATGGGCAACACTATCCAGAAAACCATAGCAACCCATCGCCTCTGACTCTATGGTGGGATCTAATCCCCCTATCACGCACAAGTCACCCTCAAGCACTCCTTTCTCATTCACTTCTCCCGAAACACTGATATCGGTAATAAACTGATAATCTGGACCAAGTATTTCCAATGCAGTCGCAGTGGTCATCAGTTTTGTCACTGACGCTGGAGTCATCTTCTCTCTTCCGTTCTGATTCAGAACAACACTGTCATTATCTAAATCTTTGATTACTAAGCCCCACTGCGAATTGTCATTTTGAGCAGCGGCACTCAAGACCAAAAACAAAAACAATATTATATAATGTGTCTTGCCCATAAAATCAAACTTTCCTATCCACGGAACTTGGAATCTCTAACTCTTGTCTGTACTTCACCACTGTTCGCCTTGCAATATCATAACCTTTGGCTTTCAGCATTTCCACGAGTTGCGAATCTGAATACGGACTTTTCTTATCCTCTCCATCAACTATCTCCTTGAGGTCATTTTTTACCACTACTTTTGCCGCTCCTTCTCCATTCTCACCTTTGACAGCCGTAGAAAACAACGATTTCATCGAGAAAATGTGCCCTTCATACTCTATATACTTAGATGTAGTAACCCTCGAAATTGTGCTCTCATCCAACCCAGTCATTTTGGCAATATCTGCCAAAATCATAGGCTTCATATTCTTCAGGTCTCCACTCTCAAAATATAATCTCTGAAAATTCATTATCGCCTGCATCACCTGAATCATGGTTCTCTTCCATTGAGCAACCGACTCCATAAACTGCTCAGCCTTAGCAATATTGTCTTTCACAAATTCTTTTGACGCTTTGTCTTTTCCTAACTGCCTGAATTCATCGCTTATCTTCATCACTGGCAGATTTCCATCATTCAGTTCTACCCCTAATCGGTCATTATCCAACTCCACAATCGTAAAATCTGGAATAACTACTCCGCTTGACGAACCGGAATCACCTATCTGCAAAGTGGGATTCAAATGCTTTCCCGCAAACTTCACCAAATCCTTAACTCGCTCTTCTTCAATATCCAAAGCTTCTGCTAAAGTTCCAAAACTCTGCTTTATGAACAGTTCGTAATACTCGGAAATAATCCTCTTCAACAAATTGGTATCATCACTCGCTTCCATTGCCTCCAACTGCATCAGGAATCTCTCCCTCTTGTCTTTGGCCCCTATTCCAGCAGGCTCCAACTGTCTCAAGACTCTCTTTGCCGACTCTACCTCATCAATCTCTATCTGCTCGCCATACTCTTGAGCATAACAATCAGCCAATTTGTCATCGTCATCTGTCAGAAATAATTTTTCATCGAGATTTCTGATAAGCAGACTGCAAATTCTACGCTCTTTCTCACTCAGCGAAATCATGCTCAACTGACTGTCCAACTCATCAATAGCCGAAACAGCCGATGGCACCTGAAAACCCATTGGATCTCTCTCTTCGCCGCCACCCATTCTGCCTCCTCTCGACTCATCTACATAGTCATCTGGTATAAATGGCTCTAAATCCTTTTCTTCTTCCCTCTCAAGATCCCCTGCTCCAGGCTCTTCTCCGTCCAAAGAATCATCAAAAGACTTACCTTCAGTTTCTGTCTCATCACCGCCGCCAGTCACCACTTCATCATCAAAAGCCGGATTATTCTGAATTTCTTTATTTATCTTTTCGACCATATCAGCAACACCAAGACCCAACAACCGCTGCACCTCCAACTGTGCCGGAGTCATCTTGGTGGTCTGACCCGTTTTCTGTACTAAATTCTGATTCTGTCCCATGGTATTATATCGTTTTTCAGTTCTTTATCAGGTTCATGAACTCAGCCCTGGTCTCCGGACGGTTAAAGGCTCCGGTAAAATCAGACGTTACTGTCACTGAATTCTGTTTCTGAACACCTCTCATCTGCATGCACATATGCTGTGCCTCTACAACTACCATCACTCCAAGTGGCTTGAGGGTATTCTGTATACAATCTTTTATCTGCAGAGTCAATCTCTCCTGCAACTGCAATCTCCTGGAGTAAACATCAACTACTCTCGCTATCTTGCTCAAACCTGTCACTTCATGATTTGGTATATATGCCACATGCACTTTCCCAAAAAATGGCAGCAAATGATGCTCGCAAAGAGAATAAAACTCTATATTCTTGACTATCACCATCTGATGGTAGTCCTCGTGAAACATCGCGGAACGCAGTATTTCCTCAGGGTCTTCATTATAACCCTTTGTATTATAAAGCATTGCCTTCGCCACTCTCTCTGGACTCTTTATCAGTCCCTCTCTCGATGAATCCTCACCAAGCAACTCTATGATGGCCTTATAATGCTCGGCCAACTGAGCCTCTTTCTCTGTCATTTACTTCTGTATTTTTACTGGCACTACGTATGCCTCCGATGAAAATTCTGGAAATTTTTCCAAAAAGGCTTTCTTCAACTCATTTGCCTCAGCCCTGGTGCTGCAGTTTCCTACCTGAACCCTCCAGAATGGAACCGCATAAAGCACATAAATATCCATATCCCTTGCAACTCTCTCAATATCCTCTTTTATGTCATACGCACGGTTTCTTGACTTTGCGCCTTGATTGCCCGAGAATATCTGGAGTCTGAATCCGTCAATAACAGTCCCTCTCAAAACACTCTGCTCTGTAGCAGCCTGCATCAACTTTGTCACTTCCTCCGACTGATGAACCACCACTTTATGGTTCTCATCATTCGACGACGCCAGTCTGTTCAGGACTCTCTGCTGCGACCATCCGCTCACCGCAAACAGCAACAATGCAAAAAACAATAATCCTCTTTTCATAACTTATTATTCATTAACCATTTAAACAATCTTTTCTGCTCTTCATGTTCTCTAAACAACTCTTCAGGATGCCATTGAACACCAATCACTGGCATGTTCTTCATCTCTATTCCCTCAATCACACCATCCTCAGACCTGGCAACCACCTCACAGTTCTCGCCAACACTCCTGACTGCCTGATGATGGAAGGTATTGACCATCGTCTCGCAGCACCCCATCACCTCTGCCAACCGGCTCTTTTTGTCAATAATCACTTTATGCGAAACCTCTGACCTTGGCATCTTCTGCGAATGGCCAAGCACTTTGTCTTTTCCAATCTGCTGATAGATATCCTGATAAATGCTTCCGCCACTGATAATGGCAATCGCCTGCATTCCGCGGCAAACACCCAGAATCCTCATCCCTCTTCTCATCGCCTCTCTCGTCAGGGCAATGTCAAACCAGTCTCTTTTCTCCGACGGCTTGTTGCTCATCTCCGTCAACTCCTCACCCCAATACTTTGGATCAACATCACCGCCTCCGGTCAAAAGCAAAGCATCAACAATTTCGCAATATTTTTCCACGGCCTCCTGACTATCCACCACCGGCAGTATCACAGGCACACCCCCAGTCTCAAGGATACACCTCACATAAGCATCCACCAGTCTCTGCTCTTTCTCATTGTCAAGCCAGTTCCCCGAAACTCCAATTATCATACTCTTTCAAGATTAGTTTTATTAATTACCATCCACCGATTTTGAGTCTTTTTTTTAGCAGATTGCTGTGCGGAAGAAGGGAGCATAGAGGTCTATGTGACCGACTGACAAACAGCAAGATGCAGAAAAAAGGCCAAAAGCGGCATTACCTGTCGGCTTTCATTCCTAACCTACTCCACCTGATTTTGCCTTTAAAGAGGTCTACATCTCTATCAAGCGACAGCCAAACTATTACCGGACGACCCACAATATGATCCTCAGGCACAAAACCCCACATTCTGGAATCAGCGGAATTATGTCTGTTGTCACCCATCATGAAATAATAATCCATCTTGAAGGTATAACTCTTCGCCTCTTTCCCATTCAGATAAGCCTTTCCATTCTTCCACTCCAACTCATTGCCCTCATAATTCTTGATGCAACGCTCATACCTCAGGATATTGTCCTCAGTAAGTTCAATAGTAGCCCCTTTCGCTGGAATCCAAAGCGGACCATAATTATCTCTTGTCCATACATTGCTGTATGCCAATGGGAACATTGCCGACTTGCCCTTCATGTCATCCAGAATGGCCTCTTTTACAACTTGTTTCACAATCGGCAAAGCCTCAACCTTGGCCTTCGCATCCTGGGTCATTGCAAAGATATAAATCATTCCCCAATGCAGGCTGTCCACTGCAGGAGTCATTCCTATCTGCCTGAGATAAGCGCTCATCTCAGCACCGTCATACTGCTGAACTTCCCCAGTGCTTACACCCAACTTGTGCAATGCCTCCATATTCAATGGCTGACCATTGGTCTGAACACAATAGTTATGCTGCATGCCCTCTTTGACTTCAGATTTCTTACCATCCACCAGCAGCACATCATCTTTTATCTCGATTGTCTGACCAGGCAGACCGACACATCTCTTCACAAAATTCTCCCTTCTGTCAACTGGCCTCCAGATATTCTCGCCCAAACCATTCATCATTGTCACTACATCTACCTGCTCTTTACCAATAGCCATTCTCTCTTTCAGTGCCTCATACGAAAGCACTCCCTCTTCCATCTCATGTCTGAATCTTGGATGCTGGATTGCAGCCTCATAGCAAAGACCATAATAATCAGGATTCTGTGTCAGCATTGACACTGTGTCTCCGGCTGGAAAATTGAAAACTACAATATCTCCTTCCTTTATGCTGGTCCACCCTTTCAGTCTCTTATAACCCCACTGAGGCTTTTCGCAATACGATTTTGTTCCCCAAGGGAAGGTATGCTGCACCAATGGAAACGACAATGGAGTATTTGGCACTCTCGGACCATAACTGCACTTGCTTACCATCAGGAAATCACCGACTTTCAGTGTCTGCTCGAGCGATGATGATGGTATCTGGTAGTTCTGGAACACATACACATTTATAAAATATACCGCCACCAAGGCGAAAATAATGGCGTCAATCCAACTCCACAAACTATACAACTTAGGATTGGTCTCGCTGTACTTTTTCCACCAGGTCCATGGTATGAACTTCGTAATGAACGCATCAAAAATCAACAACTCTAACAACAACCACCAATAATTGCCGACCCAAACTATGAAAAGCACAAAAATCAGCGTCCAAATCGCCAATTTTATCCATTGTTTGCGCGGAGCATTCAGTCTTTCTCTTAAACTCATATCTCAGTAATTATAAACTCATTAAATCTTCCATCGAATAGAATCCAGCAGGTTTTCCCTCCATAAACTCAGCCGCAAGCACTGCACCCAATGCCAGTCCGTCTCTCGATTTCGCCTCATGTCTCAATGTTATCAAATCCACATCTGAGTCATATCTCATCTCATGTATTCCAGGCACTTTGCCCTCTCTTATCGACTCTATCTCAGGCCTCTTGCCGAATCCTGCCTCTATCTGGTCAGCCAGAACAATGGCAGTTCCGCTTGGAGCATCTTTCTTCTCTGTATGATGGATTTCAGTCATCGACACATTATAATAATTATACCTCTTCATGATTGAGGCAAGTCTCTTGTTAATCTCCATCACAATATTCACGCCAAGCGAGAAGTTCGAAGTCCAGAACAACGACCCTCCTGCTTTTCTCATCATCTCTTTCACCTCTTCCATCCTCGAGGTCCATCCGGTAGTACCCGACACTACTGGCACTCCTGCCTTCCACGCTCTTAGGTAATTGTCCACTGCCGATGTTGGCTGGGTAAACTCTATCGCCACATCCGCACTCTTGAATTCCACACTCTCAAACTTCGCCTCCTCTCCCAAATCAACACAGCAAACAATCTGATGGCCACGCTCTTTGGCTATTCGCTCTACGACATGGCCCATTTTTCCATAACCTACAATTGCTATTTTCATCTTAAAAAATCTATTGCCTCAAATATCAACTCTTTCTCCACTTTCACATCTGTAACTGCTTCTCCAACAGCCTTCAGTAATGTGAAATTTATTCTGTCTCCCCAATTCTTCTTATCTCCTTTCATCAGCTCATAAAGCCTATCATAATGGCTGCAGTCGAAAGGCAACTCGCCATAATTCTCTCTTACATAATGTCTCAGCATGGTCAACTCTTCTTTCGGAAAACCCGTCAGCACTACCGACAGATAAGCCGCCACTACCATGCCCCACGCCACACAGTACCCATGCAGCAATCCTTCTCCCAACTCCTCAAAAGCATGCCCTGCAGTATGACCGAAATTCAGTACTTTTCTCAAACCGCTCTCTCTCAGGTCTTTCTCCACTACATTCATCTTCACTCTCCTACTCTCACCTATCAACTCTTCCAACTCTCTCAAATCAAACTTGTCCAAATCAAATGCGTATGTCTTTCTCAAAAGGCTCTCCCCATCCAGGAAACCATGCTTGAGCATCTCGGCAAAACCGGAAAGTCTGTTCTTGAAATCCAAACTCTCCAAAAGTCCTACATTGATTATCACATCTCTTGCCTCTGCAAAAGCACCCACTTGATTCTTCATCCCCCCGAAATCTATACCTACCTTACCCCCTATTGACGCATCTGTCATCGCCAATAGGGTTGTAGGTATATTCACGAAATCAATTCCGCGTTTGTATGTTGATGCGGCAAATCCTCCCAAATCAGTAATCATTCCACCGCCCACATTCACAAGCAGCGACTTTCTCGTCGCTCCAAACTCCATCAGTCTTTGCCAAATCAAGCTCAGGCTCTCAAGGCTCTTGCTCTGCTCTCCGGCTGCGACTACTATCCTTGGCAGATTTTCCAAACCGAGTTTCTCCAAAAGTCTCTCGGTATTGCTGTCTGCCAGCACAATGGTCTTATCTGCCTCTGCACCAAACATTTATTTGCTCATTTCAAGCATCTTCAAGATTGGCCTTACTGCCTTCTCTCTCAAATCTGCATCTACATCAATTTCTGGCTTCTCATCGCGCATACAGAGATATACTTTCTCCAATGTGTTCATTCTCATGAAATTGCACTCGTTGCAAGCGCTCTTTCCATCCTCTGGAGGCACTGGAATGAACTCTTTCTTTGGACAACGCTTCTTCATCTCATGAAGGATACCGCTCTCTGTACATACTAAAAATTGCTGATTGTCAGTATCTGTGGCAAAATTGAGCAATGCCTGGGTCGAACCGACCACATCAGCCATCTCTGCTATCTCTTTCTTGCACTCTGGGTGTACAAGTATCTTGGCATCAGGGTATTGCGCCTTCAACTCTTTGAGTTTTTTGATAGAAAACTGCTCATGAACATGACAAGCGCCATTCCAAAGCATCATCTCTCTTCCTGTCACTGAGTTGATGTAATTGCCCAAATTGCGGTCAGGACCGAAAATCAATTTTGCATCTTTAGGGAACTGATCCACAATCTTTCTGGCATTAGAGCTTGTTACCACAACATCAGTAACTGCCTTTACGGCAGCAGTGGTGTTGACATACGAAATCACCGTATGGTCTGGATACTTGCTCACAAACTCGGCGAATTCTTTTGCATCGCAACTCTGCGCCAACGAGCAACTTGCGTTCACATCAGGAACAACAACTTTCTTCTCTGGCGACAGTATCTTCGCTGTCTCACCCATGAAATGAACACCACACATCACTATCATCTTGGCATCTGTCTTCGCTGCCCATTGCGCCAAAGCCAGGCTATCGCCTACTACATCTGCAATGTCCTGAATTTCGCCAATCTGATAATAATGCGCCAGAATCACTGCGTTTTTCTCTTCTTTCAAACGCTTGATCTCAGAAACTAACTCTTCTTTTGTCATTGCTTATCAATTATAAAGCATTCGCCCACCTCACCGATGGGCAGGAATGCCTGAAATTACTTAACCAAATCTACAGTATCGCGAGCGATTGTCAACTCTTCATCAGTTGCAATAACTGCCACTCTTACCTGTGAGCCTGGAACGGAAATCTCAATATCCTCTCCTTTAGACTTGGCATTACGCTCCGCGTCAAATTTGATACCCATATACGAAAGCTGACGACAGATATAGTCACGGGTTGATGGCTGTCTCTCGCCGATACCACCGGTAAACACAATGGCATCAACACCACCAAGCACTGCTATATAAGCACCAATGTACTTCAACAGTCTGTAGTTGAACATATTCATCGCCAAGATTGCTCTCTCGTTCTTCTCATCAATTGCATTCTCAATATCACGCATATCGCTTGAGATACCTGATACACCGAGAACACCCGACTGTTTGTTGATCATCTTGTTCACAGCAGCCAGATCCATCTTCTCTTTATCCATGATGTAAGTAATCGCACCAAGATCAACATCACCCGAACGAGTACCCATCACAAGTCCCTCAACAGGTGTCAGACCCATCGAAGTATCTACCGACTTGCCATTCAAGATCGCTGACACTGAGCCGCCACCACCCAAATGAGCTACAATCACCTTCGACTTGTTATAATCCAAGCCAAGGAACTCGCATGCCCTGCGGGACACAAATCTGTGACTCGTGCCGTGAAAGCCATAACGACGAACTCCATACTTCTGATAATACTCGTATGGCAACGCATACATATACGCATAATCAGGCATTGTCTGATGAAACGCAGTGTCAAATACACCTACCTGAGGCACTTTTGGCAAAATTCTGGTAATTGCAGCCACACCCTTCAGATTGGCAGGATTATGAAGCGGAGCCAAATCTGTGCACTCCTCCATCTGCTTGATTACCTCTGGTGTTATCACAACCGATGTGTTGAACTTCTCTCCGCCATGAACCAATCTGTGACCGACAGCGTCAATCTCCTCCAGACTCTTAATACAGCCATACTCAGCATTTGTCAGTGTCTCCAGAATCAACTCAATGCCAACTGTATGCTCTGGCATGAACTTCTCAATTGTCTTCTTGCTGCCGTCAGGCATCTTGAACTTCAGGAACGAATCCTTCAATCCCAGTTTCTCAATTCCGCCAGACGCCATAACACTCTGGTCCTCCATATTGTAAAGCTTGTACTTAATCGACGAGCTTCCACAGTTCAATACTAATACTTTCATTTCTTTGCTGCTATTGCTTGATTACATGTTATTGCTATCATCATTTCTACATCCTCTACCGAGCATCCACGGCTCAAATCATTGATTGGAGCCGCCATACCCTGGAGAACTGGACCAATGGCCTTTGCTCCTCCAAGACGCTGTACCAATTTATATGCGATGTTTCCTGTCTCCAACGCTGGGAACACAAGAATATTTGCCTTGCCTGCTACCTGACTGCCTGGACACTTCAAAGCACCTACCGACTCCACCAAGGCAGCATCTGCCTGAAGTTCTCCGTCAATCATCATGTCAGGAGCCATCTCCTTAGCCTTCGCTGTCGCCTCAACAACACGGTCAACCAACTCATTCTTGGCACTGCCCTTGGTCGAGAAACTCAACATGGCGATTCTTGGTTCAAAACCACAGATAGCCCTCATCGTGCCGCCTGTAGCCACCGCAATCTGCGCCAACTCATCTACAGAAGGATTTGGCAAAACAGCCACATCGCCACAAAGCAAAATACCCTCCTCTCCATACTGCTGCTCCTTGCTGATCAGAATCATCGCTCCTGAAACACACGAAAAACCTTTCGCAGTCTTCACAATCTGCAATGCAGGACGAAGCACATTGCCAGTCGTATTCCTTGCTCCGGCCAACTCACCGTCAGCATCTCCTGCCTTTATCATCAGACATCCGTAATACAAAGGATCAAGCACCTTCTTCTGTGCCTCCTCAATTGTCATGCCCTTATTCTTGCGGAGCTCGTAGAGAATATTCGCATACTTCTTCGCATCCTTGCTGTTCTTTGGATCAACAATCATCTCAGGCTTGATCATCTCATAACCCTTCTCCTTTGCCATACCCATGATGACATCAACATTTCCCACCAAAGTCAGTTTTGCAACCTTGTCGCGAAGCACCCTGTTGGCAGCCTCCAAAGTCCTTGGCTCATCACCCTCTGGCAACACAATGTGCTGAGGATTCTCCTGAGCCCTTTTCTTGATTTGTCCTAATAAATCCATAATCTTTTAATATTTTGATTTTTATTTCATTCCCATCTCATCGAGAGTATCACCAGACACACGGTAAATAGTCCATCCGTCCATCGGCTCGGCTCCCATACGCCTGTAGAAATCAATGCTCGGCTTGTTCCAGTCCAGGCAAACCCACTCAAACCTTCCGCATCCACGCTCAACGGCTATCCCGGCCAACGCCTTCAGCAGACCTTTTCCATAACCCTTCCCCCTATGCTCAAGCATCACGAACAAATCCTCCAGATAAAGACCTGCCCTCCCCTGAAAAGTGGAGAAATTGTGGAAAAACAACGCGAAACCTACTTTCTCGCCCCTTTCCACCGCGAAAATCACCTCTGCCTTCCTCTCGTCAAAAAGCCAATGCTCCAGCGTAGGCACATCAGCCACCACCTCATCAAGCAACTTCTCATAATCAGCCAAAGCCCTGATGAACCTCAGCACTTCAGCTGTATCTTTTCTCTCTGCAAAAACTATCTCCATTTCTTAAATCTCCCTTCTAAGCCGACTCCGTAACATTAACGAGCCTCTAAACTAACTTCCAAACTGGTTCTCTATCCTCTCCAAATTGACACTCGCCCTATAAAGAGTATTCGGAGTCACCGGACAAAGACTCAAATAACCATGGACCATCTTTCCCGCCGAATCATACTCCATCTTCTCATGACTCTCATGCCACTGATGATTCACAAAAAGTCTTCCCGGCAACTTATGCTCTACCACAAAACTTCCCTCGGAATCCTTCGACACATATTTGTCATAAATCACTCTCGCCACCATGCCCATTGTCATTCTCATATTGATCTCCACCACTGGGTCAAGACAAAATCCATCCTCATCCTCATACACAAACATATCCACACCCATACAGCCTGAATAAATCGGAGCCACCACACTGTCGATAAAACTGATGAGATTCTTCCTCACAGCATCAAGCTGCTCTTTCTCAATCCATCTGCTCAACTCCTCCTCTATCCTCTCATTGCTCATCAGCACATTGCCTCTGTAGGCTCCGGTTCCTTCTGTGAAGAAAAGAGAATAACCCACAAACTCTGTCTTATGATCCACCACTCTGAACTCCATCGCAAAATCCTGCACCCTCTTCATAGCCACCTCGCCCATGATGGAACCCTGCTTCTCAATCACTCTCTTAATCCATCCCTGCATACTTGGTGTCATAATCTCCTTAGTCCAGTAAACACCGCGCCCGCTGCTGCTCCATGGAGCCTTGAGAACAACCTCTCCATGGGTTTTCGCAAACTCTTTCACTTCATCCAGACTGTATAACTCAGCACCCGCTGCAGGCAGTTTCCATCTGTCGCCTATATCTGATTTCAGATGATTCATAGCCCTCGTAGCCACTCGTCTGTGCGACAACTGCCTGATTTCTTTCATCTCCTCATCATTCGGCAAAATACTCTCTTCTATTCCGTTCGCCAGCAAAAGTCTCCTCACTGCCGGATCCCATCCCCATGGCTCCACCGACTCTATGGTCGCAGGGTCACAACTGAAAGGATTCAAATCGCTGCGGTCAAAAACTATCCCCCCTTGCTCAGCATACCACTTAGGCAATGTCGCCAAATCCGACGCTAAGAAAAGCGCCGACTCTGGTGCCTGGTAGTTGGCATTGCCACCCGCCAGCGCCAAGTCATGCTCAGGGTTGAAAATATAGAGTCTCTTCATCGTAAGTCAGCTTTCAGACGCTATCTTTTTGATTCTCTCAATCATGGCAAGCACTCCGTTGCTGCGGGTTGGCGAAAGATGCTCTCTCAATCCAATCTCACCCACAAACCCGAAGTCGCATCCTCTTATCTCTTCTATAGTGCATCCTGAAACGGCACTCATCAGCATTCCTACTATGCCTTTGACTATGATGGCATCACTGTCGCCTCTGAAATAAATCCTTCCGTCACGAACTTCACTGACTATCCAAACCTGACTCTGGCATCCGCGAATCAGACTGTCGTCATTCTTCTCCGCATCATCCAGCGGCTCAAGTTCCTGTCCTATCTCTATCAGGTATTGGTAGCGGTCCATCCAATCTTCATACATTGAAAACTCCTCTACTATCTCTGCCTCTCTTTCGGCTAAACTCTTTTCCATATCCTGTTATCTCTCTAATTTATACGATTTTGCTATACTTTTCAAATTCAAATCCACCCCAAGAATCATCAACGCCATCGCTACTCTATGGTCATCTCTGTCACTCCATCCCCCGATTTTTCGGCATTTCTCTCCACTCCAACTTAACTCCTCTCCGTTCCACTCCACGAAATATCCGCTCTTCCTCAACTCTTCCATCATCACTACTCCACGACTGCTCTCTTTTCTCTCCAATACTTCCAATCCGCTCAGTCTGAACGGTATCTCCATCTCGCAAAGGGTTGCCGACAACACCATCGCCATATCAGGCACACTCTGGCAATTCATCTCAAAAACTTCTCCTCTCCACGCCTTATCTTCTGATTTCCTTATCACTATGCCATCTTCTCTCTCTTCACTCTCTACGCCAAGCCTCCCAAAAACTTCCACTGCTTCCCTGTCTGGCTGTAAACTCTCAGCGCTCAATCTTTTCAACAGCACTTCTTTCTCTCTCCCCGCAGCCACCATCCCATACCACAGCACTGCAGCGGACCAGTCTCTCTCTTCCCAAAACTTCTCCTCAATCTCAAACTCCCCTTTTCCAACTTTAACTTGCTCTCTGTCAATCTCTACCTTCACCCCGCACTGTCTTATTATCTCTGCAGTCAACTCTGCATATCCCCAGGACTTTCTCTCTCCTAAGGTCTTTATTGTCAGTCCTTTTCTGCTTCCCAGCAGCATCAGTGCTGATATTGTCTGACTGCTCTCGCTTGCATCGGCATTCACTTCCTCACCCCAATTCTCACACCCTTCTATCTCTACTGGCAGATGTCCATCTTCTCCTAAATATCTGACTTCGGCGCCTAACTGTCTAACAGCCTGTACTATAGCCCTCACTGGCCTTCTTCTCAACTGTTCTTCTCCATCTACCTTCCATCTTCCGCAATTGCCTGCCGCATAGGCTATTAAGAATCTTGCTGCCGTCGCCGACTTCCCAGCGTTCAACTCTTTCTCTTCACTCTTGAAAGCCGCCACTAATGTCTCAATGTCTTCATTGTCAGTATATTGACGAATCTCTCCTTTCTGTAAGGCGCTCATCATCAACAATCGCGACAATACGCTTTTCGACCGTGGCAACTCTATCTCTCTCATCTCTTGAATCCTGGTATCGAACCCCAGTTCAATCCTTTCCACACATCTCTCAAAATTCCCTCTTTGTTCTGTCCTCCAATGATATAGACATTCCCTTTCTTATCTGTCACAAGACTTGTCGAATGTCTTCTGGAATAAAGTTCCTGTTTCACATTGGCTGTATCTACATGGAACATGGAATCTACTCTGTACCAGTTCATTCCGCAATCCAATGAATACAGATAACTGTTCTCCACAAGCGAGTCGGCATCCTCTCCGCCTACCATCAGTATTCCATTCGCATAATCCACTATTGCGGCATTGGCCCTTGGAGTAAATACGCTGTCTCTCAGATTCAACTTCACCCAATACCAGCCGTTTTCAGTGCTCCATACGTTTGAGAGATAATTTCCGTCAGCATCTATTCCTCCCATCACCAAAGCCCTTTCCAAACCTGATGGTGAGTTGCCGACACAGACTGCCTCTCCTATCACAGGAAAACCTGCCTCGAGTTCTGCAGTGACTTCCCATTCATTGCCGTTCAGTTTCAGAATCTTGCTCCCTTCGCCCAAAGCATAGAGGTCACCCCTCAGGCTGAAAAGCAAATGCTCGAATCCTATGCTTGAACTTGTTGTCTCTTTATACCACTGAGCCCCCTGGTCACTCATATAGAGGTCCATTCCGCTCATCATGCAGATTTCCCCATTGTGAACCACAGCATGCTGTATATCCAAATCATCTCCAGCATCTTCCAAACCGCTCACTTCCAAAGCATTCCACGACTCTCCATTCTCACTTTGTGCCGCAAGAATACTGCCGCTCGCTTTTCCAAGCACTACTATGCCGTCTTCGGTCATAACAGCCTTACTCTCCTCTACCTCAACCATTTCCATATCCATCTGCCTCCAAATGAATGAGTCAGGATCTACCTGATGGATATTGACTTTTATCTTGTAACTCTGCTTGGTCTTTCCGTCTTTGGCGGTCACTGTCAGCACTCTCTCACTACTCAAATCTACCCAGACTGTGTCTTTGGCATAAATGGTCTCGCCGTCCAACTCTGCCGACTTAAAGGTTGGAGTCATCACTATGGCAAAGGAATCAGGAACAATCCCAAATGCCATAGAGTCTTTGTTATAGATCTCTTTGGCATCTTCGTCTATCGTGAAAACATACGACTTTGCCGCCGTGGTATGCTTGCTTATCAGATAAAACGACTTTATTACAGCATCCTCGGATATTGTCGTTTTTTTAGTCTTCTGACACGACAGCATCGCCCCTACGACAACTCCAAAAAACAAAACGATTACCGCTTTCTTCATATCTTTTTCCTTAGATTTTCCTTACTACACGTACACACCTACGCACACGCGCGTAAACATTTTCGCATAAAATATACAATTACAGCAACTTATCCCTCTGGCTCAACTAAAAGGAAAGTTGCTGCAAATTTACAAATTATTTTTCTATTTATTCCTACTTTTCGCAAAAATTATAATCAACCCCGCCAAAATAAACGGAATACTCAGAATCTGACCCATGTCAATAGGCAAAACTGCCTCAAAATCTTCCTGTACTTCCTTCAGAAACTCTATCAGAAATCTGAACAGGAATATACCCACAGCCATCACTCCAAAATAAAATCCTTCCCTCACTTTCTCATACCTTATCTTTTTGTATACCAATGTAATAACTGCAAACAGCACAAAATAGTAAATGGCCTCATACAACTGCGCCGGATGCCTTGGCAATGCATCGACTTTCTCAAAAACAAACGCCCACGGCACGCTGGTCTGAATACCGACAATCTCGCTGTTCATCAAATTGCCCAACCTGATGAATCCACCCGCCAGACAGGCACCGATTGCCACAATATCCATCACCACCCACAGGTTCCGACGCCTCCTGAGCCAGAAAATGACCATCGCGACTACCATTCCCACTGCCCCGCCATGACTCGCAAGACCATGATAGCCGGTGAACTTCCAGCTTCCGTCTGCCATCTGCTGAATCGGCAGAAGCATCTCCACAATATGATGGGAATAATAATCCCACTGATAGAAAAGGCAATGCCCGAGCCTGCACCCGAGAAACATGCCTAAAAAAGCCCAAATCAAAAACTCCTCAAAATCGTCATCACTCATGCCGTTCTCCCGGAACCTTCTGTAAATCCAGATTCCAGCCAACGCGAGTCCTGTCGCAAAAAGCACTCCGTACCAAAGCACGTCTATGCCGCCGAGCCGGAAAATCAGTCCGCTCGGATTCCATTCTATAAAACCTAAAATTCCCATATAAATCTCATACGGACTAAGTCCAAATCTCATCCAAATCCCATACAGGGCATGCATTGAAAATCAATAACTTACAAACCCCAAAAAAGTCACAAAAAAAATCACTCGTAAACTATCTGGGCATTGTCTATCAGCCCAAACAATTCCTCGAGCGTCTCTGCCCTGAGCATGGCAATCCTGGTCTGTCTGAAATTAGGAATTCCTTTGAAGGTCGGCGCTGCGGCAATATGCCTTCTGCTATGCACAATTCCTTTCCTTTCATCTCCGCCGCACCATTCTATCGACCTGATTACATGCTCTTTAAGCAATTCTTTCTGCCAGTCAGTATCTTTATAGTCCATCCTTGGCTCCACTCCGTCAAGATAATCTCTCATCTCTCCGAAAATCCACGGATGACCGAAGGTGGCCCTTCCGACCATTATCGCATCTACTCCATACTTCTCAAAAGCCTCTTTCGCCCCCTCTGGAGTGCAGATGTCGCCATTGCCGATGATAGGAATATGCATCCTTGGATTTTTCTTCACTTCTCCTATCAAGGTCCAGTCCGCCTCCCCGGTATACATCTGCGCACGGGTTCTTCCATGTATCGCAAGTGCCTGAATACCACAGTCCTGCAACTGCTCTGCCAAATCGACAATAACTTTCGACTCGTTGTCCCATCCCAACCTGGTCTTCACCGTCACGGGTATCTTCACTGCCTCTACGACTGCCTTGGTTATCTCAAGCATCAGAGGAATATTCTTCAGCATGCCTGCCCCAGCGCCTTTGTTGGCGATTTTTTTCACAGGACACCCGAAATTTATGTCAAGAATATCGGGATGAGCCTCTTCGACTATCTTGGCTGCCTCCACCATGGTCTCCACATCACGGCCGTAAATCTGAACCGCCACGGGACGCTCTTCATCATGGATGGTAAGTTTCTGGGAGGTGGCTTTGATGCTCCTTATCAAGGCATCGGCTGAGACAAACTCAGTATATACCATATCTGCCCCAAATCTCTTGCACATTCCCCTGAAAGCGGGATCGGTGACATCTTCCATCGGCGCCAGAAACAACGCTTTTTCCCTGAATTGAATATTTCCTATCTTCATTTTGTCTCTAATTCAAAAAAAATAACTACCTTTGCAGAACTTAAAACAACGCATTATATGAAACTCAATCTTAAACGTCCTCTCGTCATCTTCGACCTGGAGACCACTGGCCTCGACATCGCACGCGACCGTATCATCGAAATCGCATACATCAAGGTTTTCCCTAATGGAGAAGAGGCTTCGCACCGTCTGCTTATCAACCCTGAGATGCACATCCCAGAGACTTCCACCGAGGTGCACGGCATCTCTGACGCGGATGTCGCCGACTGCCCTACTTTCCGCCAGAAGGCTCAGGAAATCGCCAACGACTTCATCGGCTCTGACATCGCCGGCTTCGACTCCAACAATTTCGACATCCCGATGCTTACCGAGGAGTTCAACAGAGTTGGAATAATCCCCGATTTCATCGACAAAGCGGCAAAGGTCGACGTTCAGGTCATCTATCATAAAATGGAGAAACGCACTCTCTCGGCTGCCTATCTCTACTACTGCGGCAAGGACCATATCGATGCGCATTCCGCCCTCGGCGACGTTCAGGCTACCTACGAGGTGCTTCAGGCACAGCTGGACAAATACCCTAACGACATCCACAACGACATCCAGTTCCTTTCGGAGTTCACCACCACGGTCCGCCGCGTTGATGCCGCAGGACGCATTATCTATAATGAGCAGAACATCCCTTGCTTCAGTTTCGGAAAATACAAGGGCCGCCCTGTTGTCGATGTCTTCAGAACAGCACCCGGCTACTACGAATGGATGATGCAGTCCAACTTCCCTGAACAGACTAAATCAATCCTCACAAGAATAAAACTCAGCATGAAATAATTGGGGCACTCAAGCCCCAATTTTTTTACTGAAAATTTTCCTCACTTGAGGTATTTTTTCACTTTGCTCCAATCATCCCCAAACACGATTTTGCACGAATCCATCGAGAATTTCTCGCCTCTTTTCTTGCAAACCCACCTTATTGAGTCTATCTCGCGCGCCTGGTAATAATTTATATACGGATGCCTCCTCAAGGTGGCAACGGTAGCACTCTCCACATCAATTTTCTTTATGGAGTCTTCCTCGACCCAAGCCCACTTTTTTATCTCATTGACTATGGTGTCGTTCATCACTCTTATCTCAAGCAACTGGTCGAGTGAATAATAACCGCCAAGTCTCTCACGATAGCCTGTTATCGCACCTGCCCGCCCCTCGGCAATGCCCGGGAATTTCATCAACTCATCCATCCCGACGCCATTAATCTCAAATCTGAAAGGCTCTTTCCTCGGATATCTCCTCTCCCACTGCTCATTTCCCTCTTTTCTCTCCGTCACACTGTCTGTTCTCACAGTATCAACATCCTCTGTCACAGCAGCATAACTCTCCACATTCTTCCCTCTGGTACTCCCCCAAACGGTGCAAAAGGCGATTGTAACCACCGCTACAACCGCCAGCACCATTAAAACTATCTCTTGATTTCTTGAATACCTCGCCATGGTCCGTCAATTATTGAACTCTCCGGCTATCGAAACTCCAAAACGCTCTTTAACATCCTTAGCATCAGAATATTTGCCCAACAAGAACATCAGTTTTGTAACCGCAGCCTCTACCGTGATGTCTCCTCCTGAGACAACTCCGGCCCTCTGGAGATTCACGCTGGCCTCATACCTTCCCATCTCGACACTTCCTGCCCTGCACTGCGTAACATTCACTGTCACAATACCTTTCTCCGTCGCCTCGCTTATCACGTCACAAAGCCACTGGGCTGTAGTGGCATTTCCCGAGCCATAACTCTCCAAAACAACCGCCCTCAGGCCCTCAATATTGTAAATTGCTCTGACAGTCTTCTCCGTAATACCTGGGAACATCTTCAGTATCACCACATTATTGTCAAAATGCTTATATACTTTCAACTCTTTGTTCTCCCCCCTCTTCTCTATGCTGTGCACATTATATTTAATATGCACTCCGGCCTTGGCCAACTCCGGATAATTGAACGAAGCAAAAGCATTGAAATCCTCAGCATTCCTCTTCGTAGTCCTGTTGCCCCTCATCAACTTATCCTCAAAAAACAGACAAACCTCAGGCACAATTGCATCCCCGTTTTCGTCTCTCGCGGCTGCCAATTCTATCGAAGTTATCAGATTTTCCTTCGCATCACTCCTCAAAACACCCACCGGAAGCTGCGAACCAGTGAAGATTACAGGCTTCGAAAGGTTCTTCAGCATGAACGAAAGAGCAGACGCAGAATACGCCATCGTATCAGTCCCGTGAAGCACCACAAAACCATCAAAACGCTCATAATACTCCTCGATTATCTGCGCGATTTTCACCCAGTTGTCCGGAACTATATCACTGGAATCTATCAGCGGACTGAACGCAACCGACTGAATATCAACATGCATCTGCTTCAACTCAGGCAGAAAACTCATCACGCGCTCCGTATCCAGCGGAGCCAAAGAATTACTCTCCCCAGTCTCCCCCATCGATATCGTTCCACCCGTAAAAATCAACAAAACTGACTGCTTTTTTTCTCTATTTTCCATACCAAAAAAACGTTTCTTTTCAAACTGCAAATATAAAACTTTTTTTTCATCCCCCAAAAATTTTTCTGCTAAAAATTTATTTTGTAACTTTGCACCCGATTTCAAACACCAATTCTACGAAAAATATTAACAGTTTAAAAATACAAAAATTTTATGAACTACAAAGTAATGACTGCCGACGAAGCCGCTAAATTCATCAACAACGGCGATATCATCGGCTTTTCAGGTTTTACACCTGCTGGCTGTCCTAAAGAAGTACCTACAGCCATCGCCCACCGCGCTGAGGCTGAACACGCTGCAGGCCGCGAATTCAAAATCGGTATGTACACTGGAGCCTCTACAGGCGACGCTCTCGACGGTGCTCTCGGACGCGCTGACGCAGTCCTCTTCCGTACCCCTTACCAGTCAAGCAAAGACCTCCGAAACCGCATCAACGCCCAGGAGACACACTACTTCGACATGCACCTCTCGCATCTCGCACAAGAACTCCGCTACGGATTCATGCCAAAACCTAAATTCGCAATCCTCGAAGCCTGCTCACTCACCGACGACGGCAAAATCGTCCCTACTTCCGGCGTAGGAATCCTCCCTACAATCTGCCGCCTCGCCGACCACATCATCGTCGAAATCAACGCCGCTCATCCCGCTGAACTCGAAGGAATGCACGACATCTACGAGCCTCTCGACCCTCCTTGCCGCGAAGCAATCCCAATCTACAAACCATCAGACCGCTGCGGAAAACCATACGTACAGGTCGACCCTAAGAAAATCATCGCAGTCGTCCACACAAACCGCCCTAACGAAGTCGGCAAATTCGCCCCAGTTGACGAAGTAACAGCCAAAATCGGCGAAAACGTAGCAAACTTCCTCGTCGGCGAACTCAAAGCAGGACGCATCCCAGCCTCATTCCTCCCTATCCAGTCAGGCGTAGGAAACATCGCTAACGCACTCCTCGGATCTCTCGGCGAAAACCCAGACATCCCAGCATTCGAAATGTACACCGAAGTAATCCAAGACGCCGTAATCGACCTCATGAAAAAAGGCCGCGTCAAATTCGCATCAGGATGCTCACTCACAGTCTCTGCCCCTAAACTCGACGAAATCTACAGCGACCTCGAATTCTTCAAACAGCGCATCTGCCTCCGCCCAGAAGAACTCTCCAACAACCCAGAGGTAGCACGCCGACTCGGCCTCATCACAATCAACACCGCACTCGAAGCCGACATCTTCGGTAACGTCAACTCAACTCACGTCCTCGGAACCAAAATGATGAACGGCATCGGCGGCTCTTGCGACTTCACACGCAACGCATACATCTCAATCTTCACAACACCTTCCACCGCTAAAGAAGGCAAAATCTCCGCAATCGTACCAATGGTATCACACGTCGACCAGTCCGAACACTCAGTCAAAGTACTCATCACCGAGCACGGAATCGCCGACCTCCGCGGCAAAAGCCCTATCCAGCGCGCACACACAATCATCGAAAACTGCGTCGCTCCAGAATACCGCGACATGCTCCGCAAATACCTCCAGTCCTGCAAGACATCACACACACCACTCAACATGGACACCTGCTTCGCAATGCACAAAGCACTTGCCGACACAGGCGACATGCACAACGCAAAATTCTGATCCCGCACCAAATAAACCAAAGAGAGAGCCGCAACCGCAGCTCTCTCTTTATATTATAAAATGGAAAAACTAATCTACTTCAACCCCACCCGCGACCAAATCCTCATCCAAGGCGCCCAGAACTACCAAGGCACCGACGCCCTCCACATCTTCGCCCACGGCTCCCCACACTCCATCACCATCTACCGCAACAACACCAAAACCCACTACACAAACTCAAAAATCAACGGATTCATCGAACAAATCATCCAACCCTCCGCCTCCTGGCAAAACCTACAGCCCGGCCAAAAACTCACCATCATACTCCACTCCTGCCGCACCGCCGCCGGCAAAAACCCATTCGCCCAAAACCTCTCCCGAGCACTCGGCCCAGACATCACCGTCATCGCACCCGACGAACGACTCTACCTCTCCCCCCAAGGCCAAGTCGGCACCTTCCGGCCAAAACACCTCGACCAAAACGGCGAATTCAAATCCAACGACCACACCCGCTCCAAAACCAAAGGCCACTGGTTCCAGTTCCGCAACGGCAACACCATCGCCCGCTACGACGGCCTCTAGCAATCCTACGAAACCTCCCCCCTCCGCTACCACCTCCACCGCCT
>JAZUKZ010000054.1:0-26951 GCA_045643545.1 Candidatus Aphodosoma sp.
CCTCCCAAACCCCAAACACCGCCATCCAAGGCCCATACGAGGCTCCATCGAACCATGGATTGAGTATCAGCAACTTACACACCCTCCTCTCTCAAAATCATTTTAACACTAAAAATCAAAGTTTTAACCACTACCCTACCCCACCGCTTTTTTACAGAAATAAAATTAAACGGGACGCAATTCCCGTAGTCAAACTTTCAACAACAATTCATTCATAGAATAACGAAAAAATAATTATAAAAAATAGCACTCATATTAAAAAAAATGAGTAACTTTGCCCGTCAGAAAATCGCGACTATGAAAAAGTGGAACTTATACGATGAATTTGCCGAAGGCAACGGCATGCAAGTATCCGAAATAACAGATACTTACGCCCGCACTGAAATGACCGTCGAACAGCGTCATCTCAACGGCGTGGGCGTCTGCCAGGGAGGGGCTCTCTTCACACTGGCGGACCTCGCCATGGCTGCCGTGACGAACCAATCAGGCAAATCTGTCTCTACCGACGCCAACATCCGATTCGCCTCGCCGGCAAAACTGAACGAGCATCTGGTCTGCGAATGCCGCATCGTCCGCGATGGCCGCCTGCCTATCCTGGAGGGCGAAATCCGCTGCGACGAACGAATCGTAGCCACTTTCGGAGGTCGTGATTTCAGAATAAACTAAAAAATATGAAAAGATTAGCAACTATCATCCTGGCACTGGGCATCATGGGCAACCTGTTCGCCCAGGACATCATCCTCATGAAGAAGAATCACGAGGAAATCACCGCTCGCGTCATCGAGGTCACCGACTACACCGTGGAATACAAGCGCTACTCTGACCTTGAGGGAGCCAGTTTCCTAGTCAAGACAATCGACGTCGACACTATCTTCTACGAGAACGGCGACAAGCAGTACTTCGTTCTCGCCGACGATGAGGAGGTGGAACTGACCAAGGAGGTCGAGATTCAGGACCAGCAATCGCAATACGCTGGCTATCAGGAGGACATTACCGACAATGTGACCCGTACCTACGAAATCGAGCAGAAGGGTCTCTACAAGTCAAACCGCGGCCCTGAGTTCCAGTGCATACTGAATATGGGTATGAATTTCACTGCCGACCACATCGGACCTACTTTCGACGCAAGTTTCGGTGTCCGCGGCAGAGACTGGTTCTATGTCGGCTTAGGACTCAGTTTCGGCAGTCTCATCTCGCCATACAACACTTCGTATTATGACGCAGCAGTCTCATACAACACGTACTTTCATCTCCGCTTCTACATCCCTGCCCGCTGGAATGTAATGCCTTTCTTCGACGGTGCTGTAGGTTTCCAGGTTGCTTCCACTGACGGCTGCTCTGCATATCGCGACCTCTACGCGCATCTGGGATTCGGTATCGAGTTCGACTGGTTCGAACTGAGCATGGGCTACAATCACGGCTGCTCTGCCATCGGCTATGACTCTAACTATGAGTTATATAGCATCTACGAGCACAACGGCTACTTCAAGATCGGTTTCGCTTTCTAAAAAGAACTCACCTAAAAACATTCTAACTGACAAAATATGAAAAAAACTCTTTTCATCATCGCCCTCGCACTCGTGGCTCTGATCTCTTGCGGACCTGTAACTCCCGAGCCTGACGATCCAAACAAGCCAGGCACATCATCAAATCCTCTGGATTCGGTTCTGCAAACCACTTTCCTGGGCAAGGAGGTTCTCTCTATGGACGCTCTTCTGGGTGCAACTTCGGACGAGGCTACAGCCCAACTGAAAAAACAAGGCTGGACGTTCATCGAGTCTAACGAGTTCGACGGCATACCTTTCAACTACTACGAGCGCACTGAGTTCGGCGAGACTTTCGCTCTCTATGTCCACTTCGGCAAAAGCAACAAGGCCTACTACCTCGATTTCGCAACATACCCCGCTTCTCTGCTTTCAGGTCTGAGCAAGGAGGCTATCACGACTCTTTTCAACGGCATCGGTGAGTCACGCACTCTCTCCACCGGCGAGAAATGCGACTTCCTGGGCATGGTGGACTGGCTTGAGTACAACCCTGTCTGTTCAGGCACTTACGAGGAGGTGGCCGACATAATCAGCACTCTCGACAATGATGACTTCTCCTGCAACTGGGGCGACATCGACCTCGGCGCTGAGAATACTTACTACTCTGAATATCTCCTTGAGGGCGAGGCATCAGGCATCTATTTCGAATACTCAACTGTCGAATCTGAATATTTCGTCGGAATCGTCGTTGCCTCTAAGAAATACAAATAAAATGAATCTATCAGATATCAAAATTGCCGTAATAGGTCTTGGCTATGTGGGACTGCCTCTCGCAAGGCTGTTCTCCACCAAGTTCCCTACTATCGGCTTTGATATGAATCAGTCGCGCGTGGATGCTCTGATGACTGGCCACGACGCTACTCTCGAGGTTGCTGACGAACTCCTTCAGGATGCCGTCAGCAATCACGGTTTTATCTGCACGACTGACTTGGACAAGATACGCGACTGCAACTTCTACATTGTGGCTGTTCCTACTCCGGTGGACGAGAACAATCGTCCCGACCTGAAGCCTCTGCTGGCTGCCAGCAATACTGTGGGCAAGGTAATCTCTAAAGGGGACATCGTTGTCTATGAATCTACGGTCTATCCTGGAGTGACTGAGGAAGAGTGTCTCCCTGTTGTGGAACGCGTCAGCGGACTGAAGTTCAACATCGACTTTTTCGCCGGTTACTCTCCTGAGCGCATCAACCCCGGCGACAAGCAGCACACTGTGGAGAAAATCCGTAAGGTAACTTCGGGCAGTACTCCTGAGGTTGCTGACCTTGTGGACGCTGTCTACAACTCTGTCCTCATCAACGGAACGCACAAGGCTCCCTCCATCAAGGTTGCTGAGGCCTCTAAAATCATCGAGAACTCTCAGCGAGATGTGAATATCGCTTTCATGAACGAACTCGCGAAGATATTCAATGCTATGGGCATCGACACTCATGATGTCATCGAGGCCGCTTCTTCAAAATGGAATTTCATCAAGATGTCCCCAGGCTTGGTCGGCGGTCACTGCATCTCTGTGGACCCTTACTATCTCATTCAGAAGGCTCAGGTCTATGGCGTTCTTCCAAGGGTTATGTACAACGCCCGCCGTCTGAACGATGGAATGGGTAGTTACGTAGCTGATCAGACCATCAAATGCATGAACAAGAAGGGTGTCTTGGTCAAGGACTCTAAGATTCTCATCCTCGGCATCACTTTCAAGGAAAACTGTCCCGACATCCGCAACACTAAGGTCGTTGACATCTACCACACTCTCCGCGAATACACTCCGAACATCACCATCTACGACCCATGGGCCAACGCCGACTTGGTTGAGCGTGAATACGGCATCCATATCACCAACTCTCTCCCTTCCGACCGTTTCGACGCCGTCATCCTCGCCGTAGCCCACAACGAGTTCCTCGGAATCAACCCTAAAACACTTCTAACCCCCAACGGCATAATCTACGACGTCAAAGGCATCCTGCCCCGCGACATCATTGACGCAAGATTGTAACAACAAATATTTCTCACTATGAATATCACTATTGTAGGCTGCGGAAATTCTGGACTTATCCATGCTGCTAAGATATTCCAGCAGGGTAACAACAAAATCTGTCTGCTGAAATCGTCACAGTCGAACAATGCTTTCTTCGACAGGATATCCGAGGAGGGTCACTACCGGGTGGTGGATATAACGGACAATGGAAATGAGTTCGTGGTGAAACCTGACCTTGTCACTCGAGATGCCCGTCTCGCCATGGAGTTCGCTGATGTTGTCTTTGTGATGACTACCACTCTGCAGCACGAGGATGTGGCACGCCTGGTGGCTCCTTATGCCCGCAATGGCCAGACTTTCGTCCTCTGTCCTGGCTACATGGGCAGTTTCTTCTTCAAGAAGTTCATCTCTGCTGATGTGACTTACAGCGAATGGGAAACTACTGCCTACAATGGCAGAATCATCAATAATGAATATGTAAAGATTACTTTTTATAATCCTCGCAATGCTGTCTCTGTCTTGCCTAAGTCGAGGGAGAACAGCACTCTCACTCTTCTCTCTTCTCTCTTCTCTAACACGCAATATCTCCGCCGCAACATTCTGGAGTCTGCCATCCATAATCCTAACATGATCGTGCACACTGTCGGCATCACTATGTCTGCTGCGCGAATCGAATACAGCAAGGGGGAGTTCTGGATGTACAAGGAGGCTTTCACTCCTTCTATCGTGAATGTGATAAATGAGTTCGACAAGCAGAAAAATGAGGTGCTTAAGGCTTTCGGCTGCGAACCGTTGGACTATTTCGAGGCTGCGAAATGGCGTAATGAGGAGGATCTCTCTATCGACGCAATGGAGTCTTTCCGCTCTTTTGCCGACTGCTCTAACAAGGGACCTGGTCAACTCCGCCACCGTTACCTTATGGAGGATGTGCCGAATGGTTTGGGACTCTTCATCTCGCTCGGGAAACTGGCCGGGGTGAATGTCTCTATCGCGGAGTCTATCGCCACTCTGGCATCTGCACTGCTTCAGGAGAATTTTCAGGAGCGTGCGAGAACAGTACAGCGTCTGACTGGAATACCTGATATCACTAAGGAGGATTTATTGAAACTCATAATTTGATGCAAGTCAAAATGTGATGGAAAGTCAAGAACTAAAACAAAAAACTATACTGGGAACGTTATGGAGTACTGCGCAAAAGGGTGGCGCGGTACTCCTTTCGTTCATTTCTTCTATTGTCCTTGCACGTCTGCTTACTCCTGAGGATTACGGCTGCATAGGCATGCTGAGCATCTTCCTCGCTCTCTCCGGCACTCTTATCGACGGAGGCTTCGGCTCTTCTCTCATTCAGAAGCACCGTCCTTCTGAGGCCGACTACTCTACTATGTTCTACTGGAACATTTTCATCTCTCTTGTGCTCTACGCTGTGCTCTATTTCTCAGCACCATTCATCGCCGACTTCTACAATCTGGAGATTCTTTGCAAGGTTCTTCGCATTCAGGGCATTGTCATCATTCTTAATGCTATCCGTTTTGTGCAGACTAATCAACTGCGCAAGCAACTCAAGTTCAAGAAAATAACCATCATCAATCTCTCTGTCTCTGCTTTCTCTCTTGTAGTTACCATCATCCTGGCTTATCACGGCTGGAAGGTCTGGGCTCTGGTGGCTCAGCAGATTATTGTCAGTTTCCTCACTACTCTACTCTATTGGATCACAAGCCGCTGGCGTCCTCTCTTGATCTTCTCCACTCAGTCTTTCAAGGAGCTTTTCAGTTTCGGCGGGTTCATTCTTCTCTCTAATCTCATCAACACTTTCTGCAACAATATCCAGGGGCTTCTTATCGGAAAATTCTATAATGCCTCTACTCTTGGCTATTTCTCTAAGGCTAAGAGCACTGAGGAGATTCCTTCTAAATTCATCTCTGACATCCTGGACCAGGTCTCTTACCCTGTCCTTGCGGAGGTGCAGCACGACAATACGATGATCATCAAGATTCTGAAGAAGTTCATCAGTTGCACTGCTTTCATTGTCTATCCTGCGATGTCTATCCTGATTCTGCTTGCTAAGCCTATCTTCGTCCTTCTCTACTCTGACCGCTGGCTGGAGAGTGTGCCTTACTTCCAGGTGCTCTGCTTCGCCGGTTTCTTCATCTGTCTGCAGAACATCAACTATTACGCCATAGCGGCTATCGGCAAGAGTAAGGTTCTCTTTAAATGGACTCTTATCAAGCGTGTCATCGGTCTTTCGCTTGTGGTCTCCGGACTCCTTCTCTTCGGGGTTTACGGTCTTCTGGTCTGCATGGTCTGCACTTCTTTCATCATTTATGTCATCAATGCGGGTCTTGTATCTAAGCATGTAGGCTACACTCTGGCACAGCAGGCTAAGGACATCCTTCCTATACTTGCCATCACTTCAATTCTATCTGTGCTCATCTATTTCACTGGCAATGCCCTGGATTTGAACATGTACCTGAGGGCTGGCATTGAGTTTGTGGTTTTTGCACTGATATATCTTCTCTGCGCTAAACTGTTCCTTTCTGACGCGCTCAACTCTATGGTCGAGATTATCCGCATTGTCCGACACCGCAAACATTGATTTATGTCTGATTCAGTCAAAATATTCTTCGCTGGCGATTTCTGCTCTAAGCCGTCATCAAGTCTGATATCTGTCTCTGACGCTCTGCAGTCGGAGATCAAATCTTGCGACCTTGCAGTTATCAATTTCGAGGTTCCTCTGAAACCTGATGCCTCTCTCCCTAAAATCGGCTATGAGCGTTTCTTCCAGAATGACGATGTTCCTGAGTTTCTCCGGCAACTGGGATTCAATCTCTTCTCCCTTGCGAACAATCATGCTTTCGACTGGAGCATCGAGGGTTTCCTGAAGACCAAGTCGGCTCTTGGCGATATGGCATTTGGCGCTGGCACTTACGATGAGGCTTACTCTGTGAAGGTCTGCGAGGTGCATGGCATGAAGGTCGGCTTCCTGGCTCTCTCCTACGCTGCCTACTATGGTGTGTTTGACAGTACTTCTGACCATAATGGCTATGGCTGCGCATATATCAACGATCTGAAGGTTAACCACGTAATTCTTGAGGCTAAAAAGGAGGTTGACTGTCTGATAATCCTTCCTCACGATGGAATTGAGTACATCGACATTCCTCTCTCTGAGACCATTGGCCGCTACCGTGACTTCATCGACTATGGGGCTGATGTCGTCATTGGTTCTCATCCTCACTGTCCTCAGGGCTGGGAAACATACAAGGGCAAACCAATCTTCTACAGTCTTGGCAATTTCTTCTTCAACAGCAAGGAGACTCCCGACTTCCACGCCGACCGTCCTCACTGGTACGAAGGGCTCTGTCTGGAACTGAATATTGGAAACGATATCTCTTTCCGCATAATCAACACTAAAAACACTGGCAATCTGTCTCTTGACATTGACAATAATCCTGAGCGTGATAAACACAATCAGTATCTCTGCTCTCTTCTCTCTGACAAGTCTAAATATGACGCTTGTCTGAATAACTACTTGAACAGCAAGGTTATCTCTAACGAGATGAATCTAATAAATCTCTTTTTCACCCGCAAGTCTCTCCCCGCTCTCACGAAACGCGTCATCAAGGAGTGGCTGAAGATTCTGCTCCGAAAACCACATACTAACGACATCCGTCTGCGAATGCTTCTGAAGAATGACTCTCGCCGGGCGGCTATAATAAAACATCTGTTCAATTTATAGAACTTATCATCCAAATGAAATTTTTAGATCTCTACTATAAGGCTAAATATGTGCTTAATCTGAGAAAGGGTATCCGTCGCCGTAATGAGCAACTGAAATCAGATCTTTCTCTCTCTAAGGAGCAGGTCGCTGAAATCAATGATTTCTTCACCAAGACCATCGGCAAAAAAATCTCTCTGGACTGGCACAAATACTTCTACCGCCGCACTGGCAACTACTCGCCCCTCTACATTCCTACTGATCTCTACTACTCTTCGCTGATGCCTAAGTTCAACCACTACCCTTTCAATGAGGCTTACTCCGACAAAAACATCACTGACCTTCTCCTCCCTGGCATTCATCAGCCTGAGACTCTCCTCAAGAACACTCGCGGCTATTTCTACATCAACAACGAACCCGCCACACCGGAGGAGGCTGCCGACTTCTGCCGTAATCTCTCTGATGTTATCATCAAGCCTACTTTCACCGCCCATGGCGAGGGTGTCAAGAAATTCTCTGTCTCTGACGGCATGACCACCATCGGCAATCTTACCATTGAGCAACTTTTCAAGAAATACGACCGCAACTTCCTCATTCAGAAAGTCATCCGTCAGCATCCTAAGATGGCTGCTCTTAATGAGTCATCTGTCAACACTATCCGCATACTCACTTTCCGCTCTGGCATGGAGATTCTGATTCTCTACACTGTCATCCGCATCGGCAGAAAGGGCTTCGACGTTGACAATGAGACTGCCGGAGGCATAAGCACAAGAATCAACCCTGACGGCACTCTTTGCCGCTATGCATTCGGTGCTGCTGGCGACGACAATATCGAATACACTGACAATGGCACACGTCTCGAAAGCTATCAGATACCAAGTTTCGACAAGGCAATCGAGATGGTCCGCAAGGCGCATTACCATCTGCCTCACTTCGACCTTATCGGCTGGGATGTTGCGATTGAGGAGGATGGGGAACCAATCCTTATTGAGTGGAACACCTGGCCCGAACTGAGCCAGTCTGCCAATGGTCCCGCTTTCGGCGAGCACACTGAGCGCATTCTCCGGGAGACTTGGCACAGATACAACACTCGCAACGCTAACTGGAAATAATTATGACTAAGTTTAACGACATATACACTAAATACGCCATTCTCCGCACTGAGCAGTCCGACATTGCGAATATCAAGAACAAACTGCTCCAGAGCAACGCTGCGCCTCTCTCTAAGGCTCAACTGAATGACATCAACGCTTTCTACACTCGTCTTACTGGCCATAAGGTCCCAACCTACTGGCACCAGTATTTCACTGCCCGCAATGGCAATTTCTCTGTCAACTATCTCCCTACGAGTTTCTATCACAAGGAGTTGATCTACCGTCTGAACAACTACCGTTTCCGCCATGCTTATGTTGACAAGGGCATCTACGACATCTATTTCCCTGATGTGAATCGTCCTACGACTATCGTCAAGAATATGAATGGCTATTTCTACGACAGCCATGACGCCATCACTGAAAATGAGGCTCTTGAGCGCTGTCAGAACATTTCTGAGGCTATCATCAAGCCTACTCAGGAAGGCATGTGGGGCGAGGGCGTCCGACTCATCACAAAAGAGAATGACATCCGCACACTCTTCCGCGAATACGGCTCCAACTTCATAATACAGCAGAGGGTACAGCAGTCTTCTGAGATGGCGCAACTGAACCCCACATCTCTCAACACTCTCCGCGTTCTCTCCTACCGCCACGGCAATGAGATTTTCATTCTTTATGCAGTAGTCCGCATCGGCCGTCTTGGCAAATCAATTGATAATGAGACTGCCGGAGGCATCAATGCCGACATTGACCTCCAGAGCGGCAGAATCATTGAATGCGCCTATGGCACTCCTAAGGAAAAGAAGATTCTCACCACCGACAATGGCACCACTCTCCGCGACTACCCTATTCCTGCCTTCGACAAGGTCATCGCAAAAGTCAAGGAACTCCATCTCCGTCTCCCTTACTTCAATATAGTAGGATGGGACTGGGGCGTCGATGCCGACAACGAACCCATCCTCATCGAGTGGAACCGCTGCCCCGACCTCAGCCAAACAGCCCATGGTCCAGCCTTCGGCGACATGACCGAAGAAATAATAACACGAACCCTCTCCCTCCCCGACACCCGCTTCCTCTAACCCTTCCTATGGCTGATAAAATAAAACGAGCGACACACCAACATTTCCGTAGCGAAACGAAGTGCAGCGTATCGTAGGCAGCATGATGCTGCCGTATCGTAGCCGAAGGCGTATCGTTAAAAAAACACAATCATGAATATCCGTTCAAAAACCAACACCCTGTTCAGATACCTCCTGACCGACATCTCGCCGAAACTGAACATCAAATTCTTCTATTGGTTCTACTTCCGCAAACGTCTTGACCTCAACAACCCCAAGACGCTCGACGAAAAAATCCAATGGATGAAACTATATTATCACAAAAACAACCCCCTTGTCAAACAATGCGCCGACAAACTCCAGGTCCGCGAATACATCAAGGACTGCGGACTTGACCACATCCTCGTCCCTCTCATCGCGAAATACAATACCGCCGACGACATCAACTGGGATTTGCTGCCCGAAAAATTCGTTCTGAAATGGAACTTCGGCTGCGGAGGCAACTACGTCTGCTTCGACAAATCCAAAACCGACATAAAAAAGGTCACCCGCGACCTCAACACATTCCGTAAGATAAAATTCCATAAACTCACCGCAGAGTCACAATACGACGTCCCTAAAGTCCTCCTCTGCGAACAGTTCATCGACACTGATGATGGCCTTGCCCCTACCGACTACAAGGTCTATTGCTTCAATGGTGTCCCTAAATATGTCCTCTGCTGCTACGGCAGAACCGAGACTTCGCGTCCGAAATTCTATTTCTTTGACCGCGACTGGAACTTCCAGCGTCTCAACAAAATGGGCAAGGCTGCCCCTGAGGGTTTCACAATGCCCAAGCCCGATGGCATGGACGAGCTCTTCCGCTGTGCAGAGATTCTCTCCAAACCATTCCCCTTCGTCCGCGCGGACTTCTACCTGGAACATGGCAAGGTCTACTTCGGCGAACTGACATTCACACCTGCCGGAGGCTTCGACACAGGTCGTCTGCCTGAGACAAACCTCTTTTTCGGCAATATGGTCCAACTACCGAACAAATGAAAATACTACATATAGCAAACGATTTCGCGGGCAGCCGTGTTCACAGCAACCTGGTCCGTCATCTCGATGCTCTTGGCATTGAGCAGGTGGTCTATTGCCCTACCCGCCGTGCCTCCGACGATGGCAAGAACTCTTTCGACTCCACCAGCACCTCATTCATCTACAGTTACGCCATTCGTCCCTGGCATAAGTTTGTCTATCACATCAAATGCCGTCATCTCTACCGCGACCTCCGCCGTAAGGTCTCTCTCTCCGACTGCGACATCATCCACGCCGCCACTCTCTTCTCCGACGGAGCACTCGCCTACAAGGCACACCAGGAATACGGCATCCCTTACTGCGTTGCTGTCCGCAACACCGACCTAAACGATTTCATCCGTCTCGCCAGACACGCCTACCCCCTCGGCCGCAAGATCCTCCTCAATGCCGAGAAGATCTTCTTCATCTCCGAAGGCATCAGACAGCAGTTCGAGAACTCCGATTTCGTGAAGCCCATCCTCAACCAGGTCCACAGCCGCTTCATTCTCCAGCCGAATGGCATCGACGACTACTGGCTCACGCACATCCAGCATTCTCGCCACTCTGGCAATGGACTCCTCTACATCGGCGATTTCTCCGCCAACAAGAATGTCTGCCGGCTTATCGAGGCAGTCGCCGGCCTCCGCTCCTCTTTTCCCGACATCACTCTGACCATCGTAGGCGGCGGCAAAAGCAATAACGGCAAAACGGAGCAACTCATCCGCCAGCACTCCGACTTCATCAGATATCTCGGACCCATCTACGACCGTCCTGCGCTTGCGAATGTTATGTCCCAGTGCTCTCTCTTCGCCATGCCGAGCATCTACGAAACTTTCGGCCTGGTCTATCTGGAGGCTCTCTCGCAGAACCTCCCTGTCATCTACACTCTCGGTCAGGGCATCGACGGCATGTTCGACTCTACAGTGGGCATAGGAGTCAATCCGAAATCCACTGCAGACATCCGCTCCGCCATCAAGACCATCCTCTGCGATCCCTCTCTCTACGACAACCGAAACGTCAACTTCCAACTCTTCGACTGGCATAACATCGCCAACAACTACTATAACCATTATACAAACATAACTAAATTATAAAATTAGACCAAAACAATAAAACATTTGGTCCTGCTGCGCAACACAGGATCCGGGTCCGAAGGAGCCGAGCCCACCACCGCGTCTGCGCTTTTCGTTGCAATATACCAAAGTATTCCGTAGCGAGAACGGAGTGAAGCGTATCGTAGGCAGCGTGCTGCCGATTTCGTAGCCCAGCCGAAGGCGCGGGCGATATCGTAGGCGAAGCCGATTTCGTTAAAATAAATATAAATCATGCTTTCAAAAACAAAAATACTTATTATTCTTTTTTTCACCTCACTGCCCCTTCATGCAAAAACCACCATCAATCCTCTCGATTACGGAATAATGGAAGCCACAACTGGGACTGACTCTTTCTATGCACTCAAAAAATGCCACGAGGATGCCGTCCGCCTTGGCGAGGACATCTCCTACGCCGGCATTGACTCTCTCTTCATCGACATCCCTGCCGACGCGGAGCCCCTTCCTCTTCCCAAATTTACCGACTTCTCCAACACTGTCATCACCGTCCGCAACAATTCTCACAAACTTTTCCTCTTCTCCCGCTCCAACCCCGGCGACTCCATAACAATCAACAAATGGACTATGGGCAATGGCGAATACCCCGAACTCGACAACGGACTTTTCCTCCTTGAAATCACCGACCGCACTCCCTGGGTTGACCGCCGCATAGGTTACTCTTACGGAGCCACCCGCAAGGATCTTGTTGTAGTTCAGAACAAAAAAGCACTCAACCGTACTATCGCCCCTTACAACAATGTCCAGTCCGACCCATCTGCCCTCCTGCATAAAATAAACACCGACAGCATCGTCTTCAAAAACCTCACACTCACCCGCACTGCCGATTCCAAATACAAAACTTTCATCGTCTCTTTCGACGCTCAGTATAACCTCCGTCTCTCCAGCATCACCCTCCACACTCCCGACGACGCCTCAAAATACGCCGACGAGGCCATCTCCATCACCAACTCTGCCCTTGTCACACTCGACAGCATCACCATCGACGGCACATACTCCCAGACCGACAGATACGGCTACGGCATCTCTCTCGACAACATCTACTCTCTCCATGTCTCAAATATGTATGCCCGTTCGAAATGGGGCATCTTCGGCACCAACAACATCAACTCCACCTTCCTTGAGCACTGCGACATAAACCGCTTCGACATCCACTGCTACGGCCGCGACGTTCTGGCATACGGCTGCCGTTTTTCCTCTCTCTACAACCAGTTCTCCTCCATCTTCCGCTCCATCACCTTCCAGAACTGCATCTTCGACGACTGCACCCCTCTGCTCATCGAATCCTCCTATAACGCCTACACCCCTTTCGACCTCTTCTTCCTCAACTGCACCTTCCATCTCACGAAATCGCACGACTGCCTCATCAACCTCATGTCCCTCGACTCCACCGTCAACACCCGTCCCGAACTCTCCGAGAAATCACTCCCGAACATCACCCTTGCCAACTGCACTTTCGACCTCGACAAGAATCTCCGTCGCTTCTACCTCATCAATACAGGCAAAGTCACCTGCACCCAGCCTCTCTCTCACATCTCCGTCATCAGCCTCAACGACATCATCCTCCGCGGCAAAAGCACCCTCACCCTCCTCACCACTCCCTTCCCCACTCGCCATCCCGTCACCGTCACCATCTCCGCCACCCGCTATAAATACCCCACCTCCCGCCGCTCCCGCCAACGCACCTACACCTTCGAACTATAACAAAATAACTGATATAAAAACAACACTAAATACAAAACATTTCCGTAGCTTTACAGAGTAAAGCGTTTCGTAGCGTAGCGATTTCGTAGGCAAAAAATTGAGCAAGTGTGAGCGCAAACCAAGTTTACTTGAGTTTGCCGAACCGCCGCCAATTTTGGACCTTTGTCAAAAGGTCAATGTAATTGCCGATTTCGTAGTCCAGCGAAGCGCAGACGATTTAGTTAATTTTTTTTGAAAAAAAATTCATCATGCTTTCCGTAATCATCCCCATCTACAACGAGGAGCGCTACATAGCCCGCTGTCTCGACTCCATCCTCCAGCAGGACTACCAGAACAACTATGAACTCCTTCTGGTCGACGGCATGAGCCGCGACAAAACCCGCGACATCATCCGCACCTACACCGAGCGCCACCCCTTCATCCATCTCCTCGACAATCCCAAGAGATACACCCCCTATGCCATGAACATCGGCATCCGGGCATCCCGTGGCGAGATCATCATGCGTCTTGACGCCCATGCCACCTACGAGACCAACTACTTCTCCGCCATCACACGCCGACTCATCGAATACGATGCCGAGAATGTCGGCTGCGTCTGGCGAACCGACGTCATCAACAAAACCCCCAAGACCCTTGCCATCATCGAAGTCCTCGGCAACCGTTTCGGCGTAGGCAACTCCGCCTTCCGCACAGGCATAGACCGCGTCCGCGAAGTCGATACCGTCCCTTTCGGCTGCTGGCCAAGAAGAGTCTTCGAGAAATACGGCCTCTATAACGAACGCCTCATCCGCAACCAGGACATCGAACTCAACAAACGCATCATCAACGGAGGCGGCAAAATCATCATCATCCCCGACACCCACTGCACCTACCTTGCCCGCGAGACTTACCGTGCACTCGCCAGCAACAACTACGGCAACGGCAGGTGGAACATCCTCACCGTCCTCTACACCAAACAGTTCCGCTCCCTCTCCTTGCGACACTTCATACCCCTCTGCTTCGTCCTCGGGCTCCTCCTTCCCCTCATCGTCAGCATCTTCTGGCATCCGGCTCTCTGGCTCACCCTCCTTGTTCTCGTCCTCTACCTCCTCCTCATCGGCACCGTTAGTGCCCATCTCGCCATCACCCGACACCGTAACTTCATCTACCTCCTCTCCTCCTTCCTCACCCTCCACCTCTCCTACGGCACCGGCTCCCTCATCGAACTCCTCCGCCTACCCCACCGCCTTCTAAAACAACACCTCAAAAAATAAAAAAAGGGACTTCGATGAAGTCCCTTTTTAGCATAATATAAAAATTGGTCCGAAGGAGCAAAACCAACCATCGCCCTCCGAGGAGGGCGCCCTCCCCCTCTCTCTTTCTGTATGATGGGTTGTCCCCGTATTAGCATTAAGCGAAGTGATATGCGCAAAGCAAACATTCTGAGTTACTCACTGTTTGCGTGTGCATATCACGCAGCGCTACTCTTAAAAATCTCCATCGCGTCAGCGCTTTTCGTTTTCGTTGATTTAGCCCGAAGCGGAAAAATTGAGCAAGTGTGAGAGAAATGTCAAGTTTACTTGAACATTTCCGAACCGCCGCCAATTTTGGACCTTTGTCAAAAGGTCAATGATATGCGCAAAGCAAACATTCTGAGTTACTCACTGTTTGCGTGTGCGTATGGCGCAGCGCTACAATAAAAGCACTAAAAAATCGTTTCAAAAATAATCCGAATATCTTTGAAAAACGACCAATTCCGGTAATACTCTAAGTTCAAACGACCCTTATCCGGTTAAATCACATTACCATTAAACCACACCGCCAACTCCTCATCCGACAACCCATTCATACCACTATTCCGCTGTACATAATCCCGAATCATCTCCTCCTCATTCCGATACTTCAGCGTCGCCGGCCCCGTTATTCCAGGCCTCAACTCCAGGATCAGCCTATCCTCACCCTCCAGC
The DNA here is from genome assembly GCA_045643545.1 of Candidatus Aphodosoma sp. GTDB lineage: Bacteria > Bacteroidota > Bacteroidia > Bacteroidales > Paludibacteraceae > Aphodosoma. Next base: position 15,193 of record JAZUKZ010000054.1, read on the forward strand.
ATGTCAGCGTAGCCAGGCACATCCGGACGCGGCCCCACGAACGACATCTCCCCCCGCAGCACATCCCAAAGCTCACGCAACTCATCCAGTTTATACCGACGCAGCGTAGCCCCCAGCGGAGTAATCCTCGACTCCCCCGCCACACTCACCGACGACCCCCCATGGTTCACAGTCATCGTTCTGAACTTATGGCACTTAAAACGCTTTCCGAATCTCCCGATCCTCTCCTGCACAAAAAACACCGGACCCGGCATCCTCCATTTAATCAACACCCCAATCACCACCAGCACCGGCATCAAACACACCAGTCCCACCAAACTCATCACCCTATCAAATAACCACTTTATAATCATAACAACCAAATTTCATTATTCATCACACCACCGCGCCTGCGCTTTTCGTTTTCGTTTTCGTTTTCGTTCTAACGGTACAAAAAAGTACCGTCTCCGTATCGTCTCCCCTCCAAACCCCAAAGCAGCCGGAAACGATTCTTCAGCGATACCTCAGCGATATCTCGTTTTTTTTGAGGAAGCATCAGTAATTTCACAAAGAAATTATCACCGCCGCGCCTGCGCCTTTTCGTTTTCGTTATTCCTCCTACCAGTCCCTATCGGGTGCTTATCGGGCTATTCTCGGGTGCTTGAAAGCATATACCAATTTTCCTCCGACTCACTGACTCAGTGGCTCACCGCCAAAAAACTGAGCCAATCCGTTCCACTGTCCACCTGTCCACCGTTCCATCTCATAAAAAAATGGACACCCCCATTTATACCTATATATAAATATAATATATAATTAACATTTATTATATTTATATTATATTATTTATATATATGTAGTGTAGTTTCCTGATTTTAGTTGACTGTTTTTGTCTTATTCCTGACTTAAGTTGACTGGATTAATATTATTACTATTTCTCATTTACCGAATTTCACCTCTCAATACGAACAAAATCTCCGCAAAAACTTACACTTCAGCAACACCTGGCCAATCTTAGTCAAATTTCCATTCTCATCTTGCGACAATCTTGTAACTACAAATGTCGCCACCAACAAAGCCTTCCTCGGCAACCAAAATCTCAAAATAGACTTCTCCCTCAAATCCAACCTAAAAACATAAGAAAAATAGTTAGTACACCTAAACGATGCGTACCTGTATATCTTGAACCCATTCTTCTTATGCCATGCTATTGAACTCTTTGCCTTAACCGATGTAGTACTAGTCAAAAAATAGCATCCTTTGGATTTTGCATACTCAAGCATACGTTCAAATAGCATACTACCAACTCCGCTTCTCTTACATTCAGGACTGATTCCTACAAACTGATGATTTCCGACCACTCCATTATCGTCGCAATCATGCAGCGTCAACACATTACATCCTAAAAGCCGTTTTTCGCCCACCCCCGGCGAATGCTACGTGAATGGCACCTTGATCAGCCATCTTCGCAAGCATTCCTGCATCAACATATGACCCCATCATTCTCAGCCCACTATCCAATCTCTCTTGAAATGACATATGCAAAAGATCAGCCACATCTTGATACGTGAATTCTGTATTTTCTATTCTATCTACAATTATATTCATATTTTCACCACCTCTTTTCCGCAATAATAATCCTCCACCACCTGAACAATAGCCTTCGACACCTTATCATCAATATAAGCATATCTCTGACCGCCCTGTACAGCCTTCAGGAAAGAAACAATCTCATATCTGGTTCCCTCGCCATCCAACTGATAGAAATATCTCTTGTTCAATGCCGGATCCTCTCTGCGGATCTCGAAATAGTCAGTCTTCCACCAAGGAGCAGGCACATAAATATAACCCGTCGTACCCGAAACCACCAACTCTCCCTCAGTCTTCACTCCCTTTCCGACCTTCACCGAAGCAACTGCATTCGGATATACAAAAGCCACCTTCGAGAAACTGTCATACTTTACCTCCTCATCCTCAATCCTCGACATTATCATCTTCTGCCTGTAGTCGGTACCGAGAATCTGGAACACTGGCAGCATTGCATTGGGTCCCCACGATGTGATACTGTTCCACAAAGTTGCCAACTGCTCTTTCGGCACTCCAGCATCCCTCAGACTGCTGCACGAGGCATCCACCGACACCACCTTACCTATCCTTCCGCTCTTCACCAAAAGCAGCATCCTGTAGTAAGCCGTTGAATAAGCAGTCCTTATGGCATCCATCAGCACCAACCCTTTCTCTTTCGCCATAGTCATCAACTCATTCCACTCTCTCACTGTCATTGCTATTGGCGATTCGCATAGCACATGCTTGCCTCTCTCCAAAGCCTTTTTAATCTGACTGTAATGCTCCTGAGGCCTTGATATCAGATACACTGCATCCACCCTCTCAAGCATCGTCTCATAGTCGTTCGTCACCATCGGCAACTGCTTCAGGTTCTCTGCCAACAGCGGCTGCTCCTCTGCCGAAGTGCAAACAGCCTCTATCTTCATTCCATTTACGAAATGACTCTCTTTCTCAAACTTCTCAATGGCATTCAACTCTCCGCCGCCACCTACGAGTCCCATTCTCAACTCTCTCTTCTCTGCACGGATCTCGCTGCTCGACACTCCTGCCGTCCTCTCGAGATACACCACGTTGCAGTACTCCTTCAGATAGTCGAAATAACCCAACCAGTCAGAACCGATTGCAAAGATATCCACTCCATATCTGAGGATGTCATCTATCTTCTGACCCTCATACTCCTCCACTATCACCTCATCTGCTATTCCAGAGGCTTTCACCGCCTCCATCCTCTCCATCAGGCTCTGCTGAACATTAATCTTACCACGAGCCTTGTCAAAACCATCTGCTGTAACTCCCACTATCAAATAATCACCCAAAGCCTTAGCCCTCTCCAACAACCTCTTATGTCCGAAATGGAACAGATCGTATGTTCCGTATGTTATGACTTTTTTCATATCTTTTACTTCTCTAATTCATGGATTCTCTCAGCCAACTGCATCAACTCCTCATCACTCTGCAGTCCCATATGCGACACTCTATAGAAACCAGGTTTTCCGCATGGCATGATATATGTGTCATATTTCTCAATCAACCCTTTGAACACTGCTCTCTCCGTTTTCTCTTTGGTCTGGAAACCGGTCACTGCTGCTGATGGTGTCTCTGCCGGCACATCCCATCCATATTTTTTGCACAAAGCACGGAAAACTTCTGCTCTATGATGCACATCTCTGATATTACTCTGCTCTCCCCCCTCAGCCGTCAACTGTCTCAGTCTCTCATGCAACTGCAGATAGAGAATTGTCGCCGGACTGAATGGAGTCTGTCCGCGCTTCAGGTTACTGAAGTTATCCTCAAAATCCCAGTAATAGCCGCGATGGTTGAACTTATAATCATTCAGTCTCTTGTTGAAAAACAGCACCGACAGTCCTGGAGGAATGTTCAGTCCCTTCTGGGTACTGGTCACGCAGATGTCAATATCCAACTCATCCATGCTCAACTCCTCTGCAAGGAACGAACTGATTACATCCACCACAAGCGAGACATTGTATTTATGGCAAATCCCACTGATTCTCTTCAAGTCAAACAACTGTCCAGTGCTTGTCTCATGATGCTGGCAAAGAAACACATCAGGCTTCTCCTCTTTGACACACCTCTCCAAATCCTCATAATCAATATCCTTGGCAAAAGGCACTGTATAATCCACAGCCTCCACACCGTAATACTCGCACAACTGGAACCACCTGTGACCGAACGAGCCTCCGTCTATCACAAAAGCCTTTTTCTTAGTGGTGCAATAATTCTCCACCACAGCGCTCATGGCACCAGTACCAGAACCAGTGTATATTATAGTTCTGCCGCCAGTGCAGTGAATCAGGTTAAGGAGCATCTGCTCCGACTCTTTGTTAATCTCCGAGAACGCATCCGTTCTCATATAAATAAAGGGCTTAGAGCCAATCTCCATAATAGACTCATCTATATTCCCTGGAAAAACAAATGATTGCATATTACATGATTATTTATATTATATTATTTTTTTCGAGATAATACTTTTCAAATTAAATTACACCTATCACAGACATGTTTTTAAGAACAAGTTTTTTGAATAAAAAGTGTGGTAACTGAATGCGGAATTCTTTCTCTTAGTGGAGGTAATTGCATATAATCTCCGTAATTCATTGATAAAATCTCATGCCATCCTTTGGCAACCATAAATTGTTTATCTTCGAATGCAACAAGTTCATATTCATCAAACAAACACATAGGAAAATATTCCTTATCCTCATTTCCCCCACAAACCAACTGACTACAAAAATCAGTTTCTCCAAACTTATATTTATTACATATCATAGTGATATCATGATTTGCTTTTGAATAATTATTGCTACGATAAAGCCATTTTTTTAATATCAATTTTATATTTTTCATAATAGGGAAGTGCGGGTCAACATGTCCTAACAACCACCTACCACGTATCTGTTCTATCCATAATTTATTTACAGCACATATATCTTTAAAAAAATCGACCTATCATTTGAAACAGCATCCAATGGAAATACATCAATCCAAACGCCCAAATCTTTTTCTGCTGTCCAAGGACATATATCAATACACTTAGTCAACTTTGTATCACAAACTCTTGTAAATGCAATAAAACTCGTTTTAGGAGTAATTAACACATTGCCATCTTTAGACTTAAATGTTTCACAAAACTTATCATAATTTGGTCGCGTCATATATTGTCTATATCATCATCCCATGGTATAAAACCTTTATGACGAATAGCACCAATCAATGAACCATATGCCAAAGAATAACAAATGTCATTAGCAATACAAAACGAATGGACATCTTCCAACACTTTTTTCGCCACACTTTGTATTTCTTGTGTACCAAGCACTTTCATTAATTATACAATTTAAAACATTGAATAAATACCTACTTCCAATAATATTTCATATAAGCATCTTGCCTAGGTATCCTGTCTTTTTCAGGAGGCAACTGCATATAATCGCTATAATACCTTCTGAGAACTCTATCATACCCACCCATAGCCTTAAAAGCAACTCCTTCAAACTCGACGTCAACATATTTCTCATAATCCTCTTTTGGGTGGCATTCCTTATGGGTGTATGAATCAAAACACGCCAACTGCCCCACGAACTCACTCGTCTCAAACTTTCTTGAACTAATCATCTGGATATAATTATTCTTCATATCCAATAATGAGCACCCAAAAGTATACAACTTTTTAATAATCCATGTAAATTTTCGCCTTAATGTTTTAGTTTCCCAGAATCCTTGATTAGATGTGCGCATCATGGCTATCTTTGTTGCAATAGGTTTTAGCCGTTTTAAATTATCAATAAAACTAGTCTCATCAGTATCCACTCCATCCAAAGGAAAAATATCAATCCACAAACCAGTCTCAAAAGAGCACCATGGCGCTGTTGTCTCTACTTTAGTCTTTCTATTATCATACACTCTTCCAAATGCAATCCACGATTCGTTTGATTCTGGAGATAGACAATTATACCCTTTTCTGACTTATACTCCTTAAAAAATCTCTCAAAATCAGGTCTTGGCATTACTATATCAATATCATCATCCCAAGGAATAAACCCTTTATGACGAATCGCTCCTATCAAAGTTCCGTATGCTAAAGAATACTTTATATCATGTGCAATACAAAACTCATGCACATCTTTAAGTATATCAAGTGAAACTGCCTTTACATCAGACAATGTCAACTCTTTCATATTTCTTAAAATCTAATTTCTTTAATAAAATGCTGCCATCTCTCATTCTCAGATGGAATCTGTTGCCAATCCCCATACTCTATCTCACAATGTTTTATTGGCTCGTTTGGCACATTCACCTCAATATCATCAAACATCATTCTTTTCACTGGCACAAACAATTCTTTAGCAAAAGGTTGAAAATATCTCCACTTACCGCTCTCTCCAGATGGAACAGACCAAAATCCAGTATCTTTTCTATACTGCACAAACTTATCAAAGATATCGTACCATTTTGAACTATTGAAGAATGAAAAGCATTTTCCTATAAACCGTCTTGTATTATAAGCCACCTTTCCCTTACGGGTTCCACACATCAAGTTCTTATAAAAAGTATTCTCTGATGATGCCTCATCCACACTCGAAGCAATTACCATCAATCCACAGGCAATCAGCCTACGAATTTTAACTCGGAACAGACATGTTGGAGTGTTCTCCATTGGAAATATATCAACAAATATACCTTTCTTTTCCGAATCAACACTGCCAGGACCTAAGAATCGCGTATTTATATCCACCAATTTGGCAAATCTATATATAGGACCATTTTTACTATTTGGAGCATATATTCTATAGTTTGATGGCAATTCGTCTGCATACTCATTTATCAACTTGTCATAATCTGCTCTTGGCATCAACAAATCCAAATCATCATCCCACGGAATAAATCCCTGATGGCGAACTGCACCTAAAACAGTCCCGTATGCAGTCATCATTACCAATCCATGCCTGTCGCACACCTTTTCTATTTCAAGATACATCTTTCTAAGATGCGCTTGAAGTTGCATTCTCTCTTCATCAGTCATCTGATGCAGTTCTGAGGATTTATTACAAGCCTCTAAATATATGTCTCTTGTCTTAAGCATTCACCAATTCATTATATTTCTGAATATAAAACTCTTCCAACCATTTTGCTGATGTCTTGGCATCATACCCAGCAGCAATTACCTCTGCTTGTCGGTCTCTACGTTCTAACTTTGTTGCCTCAACAATCTTCTCCGCCCAAACTTTTGCTCCTGCCTCTAATGGAATATATTGTACCAGATCCGTTACACTACACTCAGATGATACATTCCCTTTGCTTGTAAAGCATGGCAACCCCGACACTTGTGCCTCAATTATAGATAATGGCAATCCCTCTTTGAATGATGGCAAAATAAAAGCATCCATAGCCTGTTCATAATCATATACATTACTAACTACTCCTGTAAATATAACATCATCCAAAACATTCAACTCTTTTGCTTTTTGCACAATTGACTCTTTCAGTTCCCCTGTTCCGACAAGCATCAACTTCACATTTTCACCCATCATTTTTATACCTTTCAAAATTTCAACATCAAACAAATGATTCTTTTGAAGATTAAACCTTGCTGTATGTCCGATAACTATTGTATCATCACTTATTTCAAATTTATCTCTATACTCTTTCCTGATTTGAACATTATATACAAACTTTTCTGTCTCTATCACATTTCTCATCAGATTCACTTTTCCTTCATCAAATGTTTTCTTGCCATACAACCATACTGACGCCTGGTTTCCACATGACATATAGTCTGTTGCAACGACCTTCAAAAATGGTTTCAGAACATCACGCATATATCCACCGATTCCAGGTTCGGTTTTATTAATATGCGAATGACAACACCTAACTGGCACTCCGCATCTCTTTGCTATCCACAAAGGGAAAACACTCTTTGACGATGTGTGTGAATGAACAATCTTATACTCTTTATGCTCCTTAAAAAATGTCTTCACAGCCTTTAGATACGGCCATGGATTAGTCATTGTCAGCAATGGTACTTTATATACTCTACCCCCTAACTGCAATATCTCATCCTCAAACAATCCTTTTCCTTGGTCAGTAAGCAAGAAATCAAACTGCACTTTCTCTCTATCTATATTTCTATAGTAATTCATCAAAACATTCTCTGCTCCACCTCTATTCATTGAATGCAAAATATGCAAAACTCTAATAGGAGACTCTTTCTCTTCCATCGTTATCTTGTTTTATGCTTAATTACTAAATATATTGCTATTCCCATTGGCGCTGCCAAGATTGCCGTCAACTTCATCGGCGATTTCTTCAACCACTCCTTATCTTTTGCGATTATACAACTTGACACATAATGCGCCGCCGACCTGAATTTCAAACCATATGGATATCTCGTCAGTCCCATTTGCATGATTCTATGCTTTGCAAAACTTCTTGGACTGTTCACATACTGTCTATATATCCCTTGCGACATACTGTCAGCCCCTATCTGGTACTCAACATTGCAAAGGTTCTCATTTATCACAAGCAAAGGCAACTTATCCCATACTTGGGCCAACATATATGACGGATTAAAATTCTTCTCTCCCTCAAATCCCACTTGCGGTGCCACCTTTTTCATCAACTCTGTTCTCATCACCTCTTTGCTGTCTCCGCAATGAATCTTCTTAATAAACAAATCCGACCTATACGCCTCTGTCATCTCAGGTGGGAAATAACCACCTATAGGTTCCTGTCTGTCTGCATAAAAATCCAATCCTATTACACCACAATACTTATCACTTCCCTTTTCTTTCCATGTCGTCAGAATCTTCTCTACAGCATCCTCTGGCATATAGTCATCCGAATCCACACAAACGCATAACTCTGTCTCAATCTCCGAATAAGCCACATTATAACCAGTATAGAGACCACCGTTTGGTTTCTTAATATAAGTAATCTTCAAATCCGAACACTCTATCACAAAATGATTCTCATCCTCACCATCAATCCTCCTTCCCATCCAATCATACCTGCTACCACTCCCAACTATTTTCTCACCCAAACTCTCCACCCACTCTTTTGTTCCATCCGTCGAACCATCATCAATTACCAACCACTCAAAGTCCTTACAACTCTGCTGGCACAAACTCTGATAAGTTCTGCTTAAAGTATGTAACCTATTATATGTTGGAGTAAATATTGTCAAAGTTTTCATAATAATCACTTTATCTCCATCAAATAATCATTCTTAGCAAACATCTTGCCTGACTCAGCTTTCAACACATCATCTTCAACCTTATCTCCTTTCAGCCATGTCAAAATCGCCATAGGCATATTAGCCCCAGCCTCATAACTAAAAGGATAACCGCCACCGAATCTTGGATTCAACTCCAATACGCAATAATCACCATTCCTTCTCTGCATCACATCAACATCAAGGTTTCCAATAGGCTTCAACGTATTTCCCAATCTCACACCAATCTGCCTTATCTCTTCATTATCCACTGTCACGGCCTTATCTGTCTCACCAGCACGCATAGCCATTTTTTTCTTGATAGCCACACCTGCATTATTTCCATTCAAATCATTCATCACATCCATTCCAAACTCATCTCCCTGCAGCATCTCCTGAATCAAAATATAATCATCCCCCACAGAAGCAGTACCAAGTATACTTTTTTTGATTTTCTTCTGCAAAAGGCGATAATAAATATCCAACTCCTCGTCATCCGCAGCAATCTCTATTCCAATAGAACCTGACCCCCATCTTGGTTTCATCACTACTGGATATTCTATCTCTCCTGCTTTCAATGCTTTTTTTGCCTTTCCCAAATCAATATATGTCCTTGGAGTATTAAAACCATTTGCGATAAGCCACTCAGCAGTCTTATATTTATCAAAGCAGATATCAATCACCTCTGAATCTGACACAATTACCTTGACTCCGATCTGTTCAAATCTTGGTTTTTCATTTGCCAAAATAGGCAACTCCAAATCATTCAGACTAATAACAGCATCAATGTCATACTCCTTGCAGATATTCAAAACAGTCTCAACATAGTTTGGATCATAGACTCTTGGCACCTGCAATTTCACATCAGCCATCTGCAATGCCGGAGCGGTCAACTGTAAATCAGTCGCAATAATCCTGTCATCATCACTCATATTCTCTCGAAAATACTTCAAGAGATATGTCCTCCTACCCACACATGTAAATAATACATTCATAAGTTTAAGTTATTTCATCAAATTCAACAATCCTCCAGTATGCCAAAACACGATATTCTTTCCTTGCAAACCTCGTTTTTTTATCTCTTGCATCATTCCCCAAAATCCCTTGCCAGAATAAGTAGTATCAAACATCACCCCGGTATTTCTCATAACATTCTCCAAATACTCTTTCATCTCATCTGAATACTGTTCATATCCACCAAACAAATAATCTGCCACAAAATCAATTCTATCTCTATAATCCTTCTTTAATCCATAATGTTCAGCAAGCATATTTGCAAACTCCACAATCGCCTGTTTCCCTCTCTCCTGTTGTCTTGCCACTGATATACCAACAACTTTAACATCACTCCAGCCAGCCACATCACACCCCACAACAATTCCAGCCTGTGTTGAACCAGTACCTGACGCATGAAAAATATAATCTGGTTTATAATTCAGTTTGTCACACACTCTTTTCAAATCCGCCACTGCATCCACAAAACTTGTTCCTCCTGGCAAATCATGCCCACCACCATGTACATAATATGGGTTAAAACCATCATCGACTAACTTAGTCATTGCAGCATCCATTGCCGTTGCAGTATCTTCAGGTTTAATAATTTCGCATTCAGCACCAGACAATCTATCAAGCAAAGCATTTCCACTCTCTAACATAAACCTCTCCCCACTGCCCTGTATACACAAATGACATTTCCAACCATTCTTCGCACACATCAACGCCATTGCCCTGTTATGGTTCGACTGCACTCCTCCGCAAGTCACAATAGCATTATATCCATTCTCTATTAGAAATGCCTCGTATGCCTCTGCTTTCCTTGCCTTTCCCCCACCATAAACAAAAGGATACAGATCATCTCTTACTAATTTGATGTTCTCCCCACCAAACTGGAAACTATCTATTTGAATAAATTTACACACCTCTTTCAACATCTAAATCAGGAATTGCCTGTAGAGCAACACCCGAATGGTTAAACACATTCTTTATAGTAGTTATAAAAATAATGATATCCATCTTTAATGAGATATTTGTAACATACTCAACATCTAATGCCAATTTGTCATTCCAAGTAATTTGATTTCTGCCATTTACTTGAGCCCATCCTGAAATGCCTGGTCTAACATCATGTCTGTGTCTTTCTGTCTCTGTGTAATATGGCAAATATTTAACCAGCAATGGTCTTGGACCAATAAATGCCATATCTCCCTTCAGGATATTTATCAACTGTGGCAATTCATCAATCGATGTGCTTCTCACAAATTTTCCCACTTTCGTCAATCTCTGTACATCAGGCAAAAGATTTCCATCAGCATCTCTCTCATCTGTCATCGACTTATACTTAATGACTCTGAATATCTTCTCATTCAAACCCGGCCTCTCCTGAAAGAAAAATGCTCCTGCCCCTTTATTTGCGAAATGCAGCCAAATAGTCACCACAATCATCAATGGCGACAACAGCACTAATGCCATCAACGCTCCTAAAAAGTCTATCGGTCTTTTAACCAACCATATATATAACTTCTGCCTTGTTGTCATTGTCCCAATATCTCTTTATAAAAATCATACAAGCACTTCCTCACAAAATGCTGTTCAAATCTCTCCTCTATCATCCTCCTTGCATTCTCCTGGCAGGTCTCTCTCAACTTCTCATCTTTAATCATCCTCTCCATCGCCTCAGCCAATGCCTCAGCACTCTTCGATGGCACCACCACCCCATTCACTCCATCTTTCACTATCTCGCGGCTGCCATTGATATCCGTAACTATCGACGGCAAACCCATTGCCCCCGCCTCCATCACTGTATTAGGGAATCCCTCCCTATAACTTGGCATCACGAAGCAGTCAGCAGCAGCGAAATACCCCAATAACTCATCCCCGCTCTTGCTCCCGACTGTCTCAATATCTTCATCACTCTCTATCATCCTCTGAGTCTCTGGTTTCAAAGGATCCAAATCATTCTCGTATGGACCAACGAGTACCAGTCCCA
>JAZUKZ010000055.1:0-57670 GCA_045643545.1 Candidatus Aphodosoma sp.
ATTTATTACCTTTGCACCCGTAAAACAAAAACAACATCCGCTATGTCTAAAGAACAAAAAATGTACATGCGCATCCGTAATGTCTGCGGTCTCCTCGGTATGATCCTCCCATGGCTGGCTCTCTTCTCTGCCGGCATCGCCGAACACCCCGCCCCTCAGTGGTGGTGGAGCATCTCGGCTACCTACTATCAGTCGCCTGCTATGGTGGGCGTGCTGGTGCCTGCCGCTATCGTGCTCATCTCTTATGTCGGCTATGAACCGGCTGACAACTGGGTCACGTCGCTCAGCGGTATCTTCGGCCTGGGCATCGTGCTCTTCCCTTGCAAGGTGGTATGGCTCGCTGAGGGCACCAAGGTGGGCTTCTTCCAGATTCCTATGGAGACCTCGCATATCGTGCACACTGTCTGCGCCGCTGTCTTCTTCCTGCTTATCGCCGCCAACAGCATCTTCCTCTTCACCAAGGGCGACGGCAACCCTACGCCTCGCAAACGCATCCGCAATATCATCTACAAGGTCTGCGGCTGGTCGATGGTGGCTGTCGAAATAATCTTCGCCGTCACTCGTCTCTGCGGCATGGTGGGCTGGACTACCATGATTTTCGAAATCCTCCTCCTCTCTCTCTTCGGCATTGCATGGCTCGTCAAGGGCGAGGCTTTCCCTTTCCTCAACGACGTGAAACTCGAGGATGCCCCTGTCGATGCAGTATCCTATTGATTTTTAATCCATCATATACACACAAAAAGAGGATGACTCCACATGAGCCATCCTCATTTCTTTATTGTTATGTGTGTCGCTCTAAAAATGTTCGAGCTTCGCCATTAGAAGGGGGCTGTGCCCCTTTTCGTACGGCGCAGCCGTCATTACATCATCCCCATTCCGCCGCCCATTGGTGGCATTGGTGCTGGGTTTTCCTCTTTCTTGTCGGTGATGACGCACTCGGTGGTCAGGAACATGCCTGCTATCGACGCAGCGTTCTCCAACGCTACTCTCGCCACTTTGGCTGGATCAACAACTCCTGCTGCGAACATGCTCTCGTAACGGTCCAGACGGGCGTTGTAACCGTAGTCACCCTTGCCGTCCATCACTTTCTGTACTACCACCGCACCCTCTTTGCCGGCGTTGAGCACTATCTGACGGAGTGGCTCCTCTATCGCACGGCGTACGATGTCGATACCTGTCTGCTCGTCATCACATGTGCCTTTGACACCCTTGAGTTCCTTGATGGCACGGATGTATGTCACACCGCCGCCAGGAACGATTCCCTCTTCGATGGCTGCCCTTGTTGCACTCAATGCATCGTCAACACGGTCTTTCTTCTCTTTCATCTCTACCTCTGAGGCTGCTCCTACATAGAGCACTGCTACACCTCCCGCCAACTTGGCAAGGCGCTCCTGCAACTTCTCACGGTCGTAGTCTGATGTGGTGTTGGCTATCTGTGCCTTTATCTGGTTGATGCGGTCGCTGATGGCTTGCTTGTCACCTTCGCCGTTTACTATCACTGTGTTGTCCTTTGATACTGTGACGCGCTCTGCTGTGCCGAGCATCTCGATGGTCGCACTCTCAAGTTTGATGCCCTGCTCTTCTGAAATCACAAGTCCGCCTGTCAGGGTGGCAATATCCTGAAGCAACTCTTTGCGACGGTCGCCGAAACCTGGCGCTTTGACTGCACAGATCTTCAACTGTGAGCGGAGGCGGTTGACTACCAAGGTGGTGAGCGCCTCTGAATCTACATCTTCTGCTATGATGAGCAATGGTCGGCCTGACTGTACCGCTGGCTCGAGCACTGGAAGCAACTCTTTGAGGTTGCTGATTTTCTTGTCGTGGATGAGGATGTATGGCTTGTCCATCTCTACTTCCATCTTCTCGGTGTTGGTCACGAAGTATGGCGAGATGTAGCCGCGGTCGAACTGCATGCCTTCTACTACGTCGATGGTGGTGTCACGGCCTTTGGCCTCTTCGATGGTGATGACGCCGTCTTTCGATACTTTGCGCATGGCGTCGGCTATGAGTTTGCCTATCTCCGCATCGTTGTTGGCTGAGATGGTGGCTACCTGCTCTATCTTGTCGTAGTCTGAGCCTACCTCATGTGCCTGGGCTTTGATGCTCTCTACTACCTTCGCAACGGCTTTGTCGATACCGCGCTTGAGGTCCATAGGATTGGCTCCGGCTGTTACGTTCTTCAAACCTACGTTGATGATGGCCTGTGCCAAAACTGTGGCTGTGGTGGTGCCGTCTCCTGCTTGGTCGCCTGTCTTCGAGGCTACTTCTTTCACCAACTGTGCCCCGAGGTTCTGGACTGCCTCTTCGAGTTCTATCTCTTTGGCTACGGTCACACCGTCTTTGGTGATGTGTGGCGCTCCGTACTTCTTCTCGATGATTACGTTCCTGCCTTTAGGACCTAATGTCACTTTTACTGCGTTGGCCAACTGGTCAACACCTTTCTTCAGCTCTTCACGAGCATCTACATTGAATGAAATCTCTTTTGCCATAGTATTAAAGAATTGCCAATACGTCCGACTGACGCATGATTAAGTATTTTACGTTGTCTAACTCAAGTTCTGTGCCTGCATACTTGCCGTAAAGCACAATGTCTCCCTCTTTGAGTATCATCTCTTCGTCTTTGGTGCCGTTGCCTACTGCTACTACTGTGCCTCTCAGTGGCTTCTCTTTGGCACTGTCGGGAATGATGATGCCGCTTACTGTCTTTGTCTCGGCAGGTGCTGGTTCTATCAGCACTCTGTCTGCTAATGGTTTGATTTTCATAATATATCTGTGTTTTTAGTTTGTTTGTACTTTCTTACATCTCAAAAACCGTGCCACCTGTCCGCTTTATGCCACTTTGGCATACTGTATGGACAATCTGGCATTATTTTACTGCCTTGAATGACAGGTCGAGCGACATGACGGAGTGGGTGAGGGCTCCTACTGAGATGTAATCTACTCCGCACTCTGCATACTGGCGCAAGGTCTCTTTGGTGATGCCGCCCGACGATTCTGTCTCGAAACGGTGGTCGATGATCTTGACTGCCTCTCTGGTGAGTTCGGGCGTGAAGTTGTCAAGCATGATGCGGTCAACGCCTCCGTGCTCCAATACTTGTCTTAACTCGTCGAGGTTCCTGACTTCTATCTCTATCTTGAGGTTCTTGCCTTTCTCTCTGAGGTACTCTCTGGTGCGGTCTATGGCCTGAACTATGCCTCCGGCATGGTCAACATGGTTATCTTTGAGCATGACCATGTCATAGAGTCCGAAACGGTGGTTGGTGCCTCCGCCTATCTTGACAGCCATCTTCTCAAGCATTCTGAGACCTGGTGTGGTCTTGCGGGTGTCGAGTACTTTGGTGTCGGTGCCTTTGAGCAACTCTACATACTCGGCTGTCCTGGTGGCTATGCCGCTCATGCGCTGCATGATGTTGAGCATGAGGCGCTCTGTCTGCAACAGCGACTGTGCCCTGCCTGTCACTACAAAGGCGATGTCGCCCGGCTTGACTCTGTCGCCGTCTTTGAGGTACTGCTCTATCTTCAACTCTGGATCGAAGGTGCTGAATATGAGTTTTGCCACTTCTACACCTGCTAATATGCCCGGCTGTTTTACTATGAGTTGCTGTTTGGCAATCTCGTCCGCTGGTATGCACGAGAGGGTGGAGTGGTCCCCATCCCCTATATCCTCCTGAAACCATTGTCTGATCTGTTCTTCAAGTGTTATCATATCTCTTATTTTTTTATTATTCTCGTTAATTAGAACGAGGCTGTGCCCCTTTTCGTTTTCGTTGAAACTTTTCGTTAATACTGTCACAATCGCGTCTGCGCTTTTCGTTTTCGTTTTCGTTTTCGTTGATTCATTCATGATGATACGGCTCACCATTCAATATGGTGTACGCCCTGTACAACTGCTCAAGAAATACTACTCTCACCATCTGATGGGAGAAGGTCATGCGTGAGAGCGAGAGTTTGCTGTTGGCTCGCTGATATATTTCGTCTGAGAAACCGTATGCTCCGCCTATCACAAACACCAATCTCTTGACACTGCCTATGCCTTTCTTGTCTATCCAGTCGGCAAAACGCATGCTGGTCATCTCTTCCCCTTTGTCATCCAGCAGCACAACGAAATCATCGGCTGCCAGGGCTTTCATAATGGATTCGCCCTCTTTCTGTTTTATCTGCTCTTGTGTGAGGTTCTTGGGATTCTTGACATCTGCTATCTCTGTTATGCCGAAGGTGGCGTAATGCTGTAGTCTCTTGGCGTACTCTTCAATGGCTTCGGTCCAGTATCTCTGATTGGTCTTGCCTACCCAGATGGTGGTTATCTTCATCGTCTTATGGTTGAATAGTATATGAGTTTGTATATCTGCATGAGGAGCACTGAACCATGCTTCCTGAGGTGTCTCTCTATCTTTGACAGTAAGAATCTCAGGCATCTGAGATTGAGTCTGCTGCTTACTCTCTCTATCTGGGATATCTCTCTCAACTCTGGATAGTCTCTGACTGTCTCTCTGAGGGTGTCGAGGCTCTCTCTTACTTTGCCGAGGAACTCTGTGTTGCTCTCTATGTGGCGGTGTATTACTGGGTTGTCCGTTGTGCTGTACTCTATGCCTGCCCTGTTCAACTCTATGCCGAAGATGGTGTCTTCGTGTCCGTAGCCTCTGAATCTTTCGTTGAACCGTACTCGCTCAAATACTCTGCGGTCTATGAGGAAATTTGGCGATGTGAATGGAGCATGGCTTACGCCTTCTCTTCTGTTCCTCTCTCTCTTGCCGTAATTGGGCAACAGGCTGTGCTCTCTGTCTTTGGCTTTGTCATAGACTCGCCCTCCCATGATGACGCATCCTTCTTTTGCTCTTTCTGTCCATCTCTTGATGTAATCCTGGCTTGCGGACATGGAGTCGCTGTCTATGAAGAGAAGGTATCTGTATCTGGCTCTCTCTGCCAGGATGTTGCGTCCTCTGGCCCTTCCTTCGTTCTGCTCTAAATCTATCTGTATGCACTCTTTTAGGTGCAGGTCTATGGTGGAGGCGTCGTTGAGCACTATTATCTCATACTCTATGGCCATGGCTCTGGCTTGCCGGTTCAACTCATCTATGAGCGCCTGGCAGTCGTAATTGTATGTTGGTATGAGTATGGATAGTTGCATTATTTGACTTGCATTATCTCTATGAGTTGCTCTGTCTGTCTCTGTCTTGAATATTGCTCTGCATCGAAGGTGAGGTGTCTCGTCCCTGCATGGAGTTCTCTTATGAATCTCTCTGCCTCTTTTGCACTCTGGGCCGCTATGCCCGAGTCTGTGGTTTCTATGGTCTCTGCCAACTCTCCTCGGTCTGACGGCGAGCAGAGCACTGGTGTCTCTGTGCCTATGGCTTCGAAGAATTTTGTGGTCAGCACTCCGCGGTTCTTAGGCGATGTGAGTATCACTGACATGTCGGCGGAGTTGAGTATACTCGGTATCTCTGAATTGGCTGTGTAACCGTTTATCTCTACCATCTGTTCTACTCCGTACTCTTTTGCCAATGCTCTGAGTTCTTGGCGTTTTTCTTCTCCTGTGTAGAACACCATTTTTATATCGAGGTCTCTGACTCTGCTTAAGGTTTCGAACAACTGGTATGGCTCTTGCATCTCTCTGCCGTACCATCTTCCGGTATAGACTATCCTGAACTGGCCTTCTCTCTGTTTGTGCTCTGGCTTGAATATCTCTTGGTCGTAGCCGTTATATATTATATGTGTGTTGGGATTGACTTTGCTCAGTATCTGTTTGTGGAACTTTGACACTGAGGTTATGTTGTCGGCTTTGGCAAGGATTCTGTTGCGTTTGCGTATGTTTATCTGTCTGTATATTTTCTGTAGTCCGAAGGCTCTGAATATTGGGTTGGAATAGGAGTTGAGGGGCGTCTGCTCTGCTATGTCTCTTAAATCGATGTGGAGGCTTGCTTTGTCTCTCTCTGCCAATGCTGCCGCTGCCCTTAGTCCGAAGGTGTGGAATGTGGAGCAGAAGACGATGTCGCTTTTCTCTGCCTTGGCGCATATCTCTCTCTCGAAGAAGCGATTTTTGTGGTCGAATAACAGCGACATGACTCCTTTTATGCTATGGAATCTGCCTTTGTAATAGTCTATCTCTACAAGGTTCTGTGGTCTTAACTCTTCGGGTATCTCTTTGTATCTCTCGGTGTACCAGACTACTTGATGACCTCTCTTCTGCAACTCTTTGTTGAGGAATCGCACTCTGGGGGTATATAACGGTGCCGTGAGGGCATCTGTGATGATGGTTATTCGCATCTTTGTCTTATGTAGTCTGTTACGAACTCGTAGAGTTCTTTGTGGTAACTGTTCTGGTTTATCGATGTGTTGTGCCAGAGGAGGGTTATGTCTCCCTGATACTCAAGTGTCGTGTCGATGAGTCTCTCGCACTCTTTCTTGGCTTGTTCTAAGGTGAGGGCCATGTAGTGTCTCTCACTGAGGGTGCCGTCCATCACTGTCAGTGGGTGAAGGGTGATGGGCAGGAGTTCGCCAGTCTCTGGATTTATGCATCTGACTGCTCTGGTGGTTCCGAGTCTGAATCCTGTGGTCTCTGCATATCCTAAGGTGTAGTCGTCGGTTATGCCTGCCTCTGCATAGAGTCCCATTTTCTCTGGCGGCAGTATCCTGAGGTAGTGCGCTCTGTGGAGTCTGGCTTTTATCTCTTTGTTTTGCGCTGATAGGGTGGTGGCGTCGTCAAAGGTGCTGTATGCTGTGTGCAGTCCTATGGCACTGCCTGTGGTGGTCTCTATCAGTCGCTGGTAGTCGTTGCTTTCTAATGAGTAATATGGTCTGTCGAACTTTGCTCTGGTCTTTATCGTCTTGATGAAGTAGATCTGTTCTGCTTTCTCTATCTTGCTGTCTGTCTCTACGAGGAAGGGAAAGGTGTAGGCGGGGTCGTTCTCAATGTCTGTCAGTGCTCTGGCTATTGTGCTGACTTTCTCTCCTGATCCCATGAGGCTTCTGCATATTCCTCCGACAAAACCTCTCGCCCGTCTGTAATGGGTTATGGTATCTACGTCGTGCGTTAGGTAGATGCGGCTCTCTCTCTTTGGTTTCTCTTCTCCTAACAATCTGTATATTAAATGCGTGTATTGGTCGATTAGAGGTTCTCTGAGGAGGTCGTTTCTTCCGAGGAAGGATTTGCCGGCCATGAATCTTCCATGACTGTCACGGGCCTCTGGCTGCATGTATTCGTCATATCTGGAGAGCAGGTAATAGGCGGATGCAATGAGGTCGGCATGGAGTATTGTCTGCTGGCCTTGTCTCTCTATCTCATCGGTGCCGAAGAGCACTGGCACTCCGTCAATCGTTGCTGTGGGTTTGTCGGTAAGATGGGGTTTTTCGAAAAAACCAGATGGAACAATCACTATTCTGTGATTGCTCCATTCTGACTGGTCTTTGCTGTACACCACAAGACCATGATTTTCTCTATCAAGCAGAAAATCAATCAGATAGTCTATTGTGGCTTGGGGTATTCTCATTCTTTGTTCTCAACCTGTTTGTTCTCAGCGGCTTTTTTCTCTGCCGCTTCTGCTGCCCTTAATGCATAAATGGCATCCTGACGCGCTGGGTCAAATGGTTTTGGTCTTTCGTACTTGCGCTCTTCTGGCTTAGGGAACGGAAGTGGATTGGCATACATTTCGTCATGGTTTCTGCGGTTGTTGACGATGTGTATGGCTGTGTAGATGGCTTCGCGCATTGAGAACTCTGACGCTATGTTCTTGCCGGCTATGTCAAATCCTGTGCCATGGGCTGGCGAGGTCCTTACGATGTCGAGTCCTACGGTCACATTGACTCCATGCTCCATGGTGAGGGCTTTGAATGGCGCAAGTCCCTGGTCGTGGTACATGGCAAGTATGGCGTCGTATCTCTTGAAGTTGCCTGAACCGAAGAAGCCGTCTGCTGATAATGGTCCTACGCATACCATGCCTTCGTCATTGGCTTGCTTGACTGCAGGGAGTATTATCTCTGCATCTTCTTTGCCTATGAGTCCGTTGTCTCCAATGTGCGGATTGAGTCCTAAAACGGCTATCCTTGGCTTGATGATGTGGAAGTCTCTCTTGAGGGACTGGTCGAGGATTCTTAACTTGGCAAGTATGTTCTCTGTTGTTACTTCTTTTGCTATCTGGTTGATTGGCAAATGGTTGGTGACGAGGGCAACTCTGAAGTTCTCGTAGCAGAGCATCATGAGTGATCTCTTTCCGTCTTTGTTGCAGCGGTTCTCGAGATACTCTGTGTGGCCTGGGAACTTGAAGTTGTCGTTCTGTATGGTGGCTTTGTTGATGGGACAGGTTACTAATGCCGCTATCTTGCCTTGGTTGAGGTCGTTGACGGCTGCCTCAAGTGCTTCGTAGGCAAGTTTGCCTGACTCTGCGGATACTGTGCCGAACTCTACCTTTGGCTCTTCGTTGGAGGTGTTGATGATGTTGATTTTGTTGTTGTTGGTGTCGTCAACACTTCTTGCCACTGATATGGTGTATGAGTCTATGCCGAAGGTCTTCTTGTGGAAGGCTGCTGCTTTGGCTGATCCGTAAATCACTGGTGTGCATTTCTCAAGTATGCATGGGTCTGCAAGTGCTTTGAGAAGCACTTCATATCCGATACCGTTTATGTCTCCCTGGGTAATGCCGATTTTAATCTTCTGTTCCATTTTCTGTATCGTTGTTTTCTTCGCAATTAGTTACTGTGACTTGTACTCTCTGTGGGGTGATGAGTGAATAGACCATGGCATCCATCTGTCTGAGGAGGTTCCTCTTCTCTCTGGATGGAGCAAAGACAAAACCTTCTACTGTGAGGACTCTCTTGTTGTGCATGTCCACTGTGGTGAGTGATACGAATGGTCCTCCCATCGCTCCGCCTTCTTTGACTTTCCATAAGCCTCTGGTCTCTGCTGCCCATTCGTCGTTGAAGTTGATGGCTTTGGTCTCTGGATAGAGGTGCTTCAACTCTGTGGCCATATAGGAGCCTTTTACCTCTCCGGGTATGTTGGCTTTCATCACTGAGTCTCTTCTTGCCAGTATGGCTTCTGGTGTGAGTTGCTCTTTGGAGTAGTATGGCACTGTGTAGATGACGATGTTCTGGTTGGATTCTACGGAACCGTTTGATATCCACATGAAGTTCTCGCCTCTCTTGATTCTCTTCATTGAGGTCGGCAATGCTAACTGGCAGTCGAAGGTTTCGTAGATTCTCTTGTTAACCTCATGACTTATATTGGCTATGTAGTAGTTCTTCATTCTCTCTCGCTCTGCTTTGACGAAGAAATCTACTATTCTGTCACCGCATTTCGGCATGAGTTCTTCTATTGATTTTAAATCAGGTGAGTTGATGATGCATATTGCCTGATTGTTGGCCCACTGGTCTTTGGCAAACTTTACTTTTGCCTGGGTGAATCGTGTTGGATCAACGGTCACGAAGAGTATGTTTCTTGTGGTCCTCAAGAGGTTGTCATAGAGTTTCCACTCGAATCTGGATATCTTGAACTGTGGCTCTGGCTGTGGCAGGAATGGCACTGGCCCTTCGAGGTACATTCTCATTGAGTCGCCAGCCGCTGAGTTGTAAACGTTGTCATCTACTACCCAAAGGAGGTCAAAGGCTGCTCCTGAGCAGTTGGGTTTCAGTATCGCGGTCTCTTTGCAACTTGCCAGTAGCAGTACCGCCGCTGCTAATAATAAAATCTTTTTCATATCTTGCATTAGTTGATTCGTTTGACTTCGGTCAGTGACTCTATCTTCAACAGTTTGTCACACAATGACTTGGTGTCTTCTGCTGAATATACGTATATCTCTATCACTCCTGAGAATATCTTGTTGTTGGTCTCGAAGTTGATTCTTCTCATGTTGATGTTGTAGTCGTCACTGATCACATGTACTATCTCTTTGAGGAGTCCTGGATTGTCAAAGCCTTTTATTTCGATGGTGGTCTTGAAGGAGAGCACTTTCTGTGTTTTCCAGTTGGCTGTGATGATTCTGTTGCCGTAGGCTGCCTTGAGTTTCTCTGCCTCTGGACAGTCCAATTTGTGCACTATCACTGTGCCGTTGTCATCCACAAAACCGAGTACGCTGTCTCCTGGAATTGGCTTGCAGCATTCTGCAATCTTGTAGGTGGTGCCGAGTTCGGAGTCTGTGAGGTCTATGGTTTTGTCTCTCTTTGGATCTATTGTCCTGCGTATCTGGTCTTTGGTTTTCTGGTCATTGCTGCCGAACTGGAGTCTCCAGAATCTCATCCAGATGCTCTTGTTCTGTGTCTCGAAGAGGTTGATGGCATCGGAGATATCTACTTTGTCTGCTCCTATGTTATAGTAGAGGTCTTCTTTGTTCTTGAAGTTGTAATGGTTGAGCAAAACTTGTATGGACTCTGAGTTGATTCTCTGTTTTGCTGCCATGAGTACGCCTTCCACTCTGTGCTGACCTGTCTCTGTCTTCTCTTTAATCTCTGCCTTGAGGTAGGTCCTCAACTGTCCTTTTGCCTTAGATGTCTTGCAGTAATCAAGCCACTCTATGGTTGGCTGCTGGCTGTTGGAGGTCAATATCTCTACCTGATCGCCGCTCTGCAACTCGTGGTTGGCAGGAACGAGTTTATGGTCTACTTTGGCACCTATGCAATGGAATCCAAGGTCTGAGTGAAGCATGAAGGCGAAATCGAGCACTGTGGAATGTGCCGGCATCTTCTTGACATCGCCTGTTGGGGTGAAGACGAACAACTCTGAACTGTAGAGGTTCAACTTGAAGTTGTCCATGAACTCTATGGCATTTGTGAAGTCGGAGGTGTCGAGCATCTCTTTCACTGACCCGAACCAATGGTCGAGGTCTGATTCTTCATGCTCTCCGGTCTTGTACTTCCAGTGTGCTGCAAGTCCGCGCTCTGCTATGTCGTTCATTCT
The DNA here is from genome assembly GCA_045643545.1 of Candidatus Aphodosoma sp. GTDB lineage: Bacteria > Bacteroidota > Bacteroidia > Bacteroidales > Paludibacteraceae > Aphodosoma. The sequence continues at coordinate 10,886 of JAZUKZ010000055.1, forward strand.
CTTTGACCTGATCTGCACTTCAATCCAGTTGCCTCCAGGACCCATTACAGTGACGTGTAAGGCTTCGTAACCGTTGGACTTAGGTGTGTTTATCCAGTCGCGAGTTCTCTCTGGATGGGGCTTGTAAATGCTCGTAATGGCGGAATAGGTCAGCCAGCAGTCGCTCTTCTCTCTCTCTGGCGACTGAGGGTCAAGGATTATCCTTACTGCCAAAAGGTCATAGACTTCCTCAAAGGTGCAGTTCTTCGCCTGCATCTTGTGAAATACTGAGTATGGCGACTTCACTCTGTTGATTATCTCGTACTTGAGTCCGTATGAGTCAAGCAACTTCTCAATTGGTCGTGTGAAGATGGTGCAGGAGTCTTCGAGCATCGGTCTTACCTGAAGCAACTGTGTCTCTAACTTTTTGTACATCTGCGGCTGCTCGTACTTGAAGCAGAGGTTTTCTAACTCTGTCTTTATCTTGAAGAATCCAAGTCGCTGTGCCAGAGGTGCATAGATGTATAGCGTCTCTCCGCATATCTTTAACTGTTTCGCTGGCGGCATGGAACCCAATGTCCTCATGTTGTGGAGTCTGTCGGCCATCTTGATGAGGATAACTCTGACGTCTTCAGGTATGGTGAGTATGAGTTTCCTGAAGTTCTCTGCCTGGGCTGAGGTGGTGTCTCCGAAGATTCCGCCGGAAATCTTGGTCAGTCCGTTGACAATGGAGGCTATCTTTGGGTTGAAGGCTTTCTCTATGTCTTCAAGGGTGTAGTCTGTATCTTCAACCACATCATGTAGCAGGGCGGCACAGATGGATGTGGAACCGAGTCCTATCTCGTTTACTACGATTCTCGCCACTGCCAATGGGTGCATGATGTATGGCTCCCCTGAACGTCTTTTAACCCCGTGATGGGCGTGTTTCGCAAACTCAAACGCTTTGATGATGATTTCAATCTTCTGTTTGTGCGCTGTGCTTGCGTAATCTCTTAACAATGCATTGAACTCACTCTGTATGAGTTCTTCTTCTTCAATTTCGGTCATTTTAACCTTATATGTTTTTAACTGTCGATATCAATTTCTTCCTTCAACAACTTGCCTCCGAAGTCGCTCCGTAACATTGCCGTAACATTGCCGAGCCTCTGAACTCTCTCCGAGAAATCAGTCAAGCACCTGTCCGGCATTAGCCGCAATCTGAAGCATCTTGTCATACTCCTGCGGCGAGAGGTCCATGTAATAGAAGTTCACTGGATCTACTGGTATGTCATGATGGTGTACTTCATAATGTAGATGGGCTCCGGTACTCTTTCCTGTACTTCCTACCGACCCAATCTCTTGGGCACGGGCCACTTTCTGCCTGTTCCTGACTTTTATCTTGTTCATATGGGCATAAAGCGTCTTGTACCCGAAACCATGGTCGATCACTACGCAGTTGCCATAACCCTGCTTGTAACCGGCCTCTATCACCACGCCTTTTCCAGTGGCATAAATCGGAGTTCCTTTGGCTGCTGAGAAATCCATGCCTGTATGCATCCTCTTGGTGTGGAAAATAGGATCTACTCGCCATCCGAAACCTGACGCAATGGATTTTATGCTTCTGTTCATCAATGGCTGTATCGCAGGAACACACTCTATCTTCTCGCTGTTGCTCTTCAGCAACTTGACTATCTCGTCATACGATTCCGACTGCTGGCAGATTCTCTCTTCAATATAATCGGCTTTGACTGATACGTCAAACAGCAGCTCGTATGAACTCATGTCGAGAAACTGGTCGTATTTGTTGTTGAGCAGTATGTTGTCGTTCTTAACCACATCGGGCATGGTGTCTGCCTCAAGGATAATGCGGTACAGGTTGTTGTCTCTCTGACTGAGGTCTTCGAGCACTTCATCTATCTTGTCGTATTTCTTGGAGAGAACTTTGTACTGTGCCTCCATCTTGTCCATCTCTTTCTTTAGTTGTCTCTCTTTTGGAGAGTCTAAAAAGGTATAGACGCACAACAGCACTATTATCGAGATGCCGACTCCTGAGAGGAGATGGGTTATCACCAGCCTGACTATATGTCTTACCGATGTCTCTATCTTCTCAAATGTGAGTGTCTCTGGATTGTATTTAAACTTAATCTTCTTCAATGTTCTTACACATTATTTATAATGTACTACCTGAGCAACTGCTTGGGAAAGTTTATCAAGAAGAGTTTCTCTTTTGCACGGGTCACCGCAGTATATAGCCATTGGAGGAACTCTCTGTTTATCATCTCTTCTGTGAGATATCCCAAATCTATATAAACATGCTCCCATGCTCCGCCCTGTGATTTGTGGGTGGTGATGGAGTATGCGAACTTGACTTGCAATGCATTGAAATATGGATTTTCTTTCATCTTCTTCCACAACTCTGCCTTGCTGTGAACCTCTGGATAATCCTCAACTATCTGACTGGCTGCTTTGTCTGCTATCATCTGCATCTGTGCCGGTGTCTCTGCCTCAAGGGAGTCTAACATGACTTTTGCGGTTATCTCCATGTCATAATCCAAAAGTCTCAATGTCAAATCAGCATAATGGGCTCCGTAGAAATCATACCTTTTGCCGACTCTGACCACTTCTGCTATGTCGCCGTTGGCTATGAATGAGAGGTTGGCGTAGGGCTTGGACCAGTAGTAATTGTTCTTGATCACCATTATGAGGTCGCCTGACTGCAGGCGGTCTTCTCTGTATAGCACCTGTGCTCGTATTCCCCTGTTGAACTGTACGGCTCTTTTGTTGGAGTTGGTGAGTATCACTGTATTCTCTTCTCCCACCTGCCCGTACGAACTGTTTATGCTCTCTATGAGGTCTTCTCCGCTTACACTGACTACATCTTTGAAATCGCCGACTGTCAGCGGACAGAGTTCAAATGGCTCTTTCTCTATGCTTTGTCTGAGTAGGGTGGCGTTGCTCAGTATTCCGCTCTCTGCACTCTGTCTCAAGACTTCTGTCAGCCAGTATTCTTCTACTTTGAGTCCGTAGCCTTCTAATACTTTCTTGTCTAACGCAGGCGACTGGCTTTCGCCTACCGGCAGCAACTGGGCAGGGTCTCCGAGGAATATGGCTGTGCATCTGGTGCCGGTGTAGATGTACTCTATGAGGTCATCCAATACTCTGCCGCTTCCGAAGATGTTGCTCTCTCCCGGCATGTTGGAGATCATTGAGGATTCATCGATCACGAAGAGCGTGTCTTCCTGCCGATTGTGGTCTAACGCGAAACTTGATGCTCCTCCTGCTTCTTGTCGGTAGATGAATTTGTGTATGCTGTATGCCTGGTGCCCTGCGTACTGTGAGAAAACTTTTGCGGCTCTTCCTGTGGGCGCCAGCAATACGGCTTTCTCTACTGCGTTTACCAACGCTGACAATAATGTGGTCTTTCCTGTTCCTGCAAAACCTTTCAGTATGAATGCCTTGGCCTCTGTCTTGTCTTCAAGGAAGGTCTCTATCCTCCTTGCAGCCTCTCTCTGCTGCACGGTGGGCTCAAACTGAAAATGTTTCAGGATATCTATGGCCATTATCTCTGTACTGCGTTGAGTCTCTCGGTCAGGTTCTTGACGAGTTTCTGCATTATGGCGTCTATCTGCTTGTCGTTGAGCGTCTTCTCAGGGTCTTGAAGCGTGAAGTTCACTGCATACGACTTTTTGCCTGCCTCGAGGTTCTTGCCTTCATAAACATCGAAGAGTGTGACGTTGGTGAGGAGTTTTTTCTCTGTCTCGTATGCTATCTTCTCTATCTCTGCGAACTTGACCGATTTGTCAAGAAGCAATGCTATGTCGCGTGATACGGTAGGGAATTTTGGTATGTCTGTGAAACTTATCTTTTTCTTGGAGCACTCTTTCATCGCTGTCTTCCAGATGAGGTCTGCATAGAATACTTCGCCTTCTATGCCGAACATCTTGAGGCCTTTCATGTTGAGTTTGCCGATTATTGCAAGTCTCTTTCCTCCCTGTGTGGTGATCTCAAGGGCTTCGAAGAAGATGTCGTTGCTTACTTCGTTTATCTTTGTGCGTTTGAGTTCAATACCCATTCTTACGAGGATGTTCTGAACGTATGCCTTGAGTTGGTAGAAGTTTGCTTTGTCTGCAGCCATCGCCCAGTTGCCTGAGTTCTTGTGCCCTGCTGTCCAGAGCCCCAAATGGTTCTCTTCTGTGTATTTTACAAGTGGACTGTCTCCTTCTTTCTCTGCATCATAATGATAGCAGTTGCCGAACTCGTAGAATCTGATGTCGCCGTTCTGACGGTTGATGTTGTGTGCTATGCTTTCGAGTCCGCCGAAGAGAAGTGTCTGTCTCATGACGTTCAGATCCTGGCTGAGTCCGTTCATCACTTTGACGCAGTTGGCCTCTGGATAAGTCTCAAGTCCTTCGTAATATCCGGACTTGGTGAGACTGTTGTTGAGTATCTCGTTGAAACCGCATGCTGTGAGTTGCTCGGAGATTTTCTGCATCCAGCGGTTGCTGTCTGCCCCTTTGGTGAAACTGAGGTTTGACCTGAGTGAGTCTGACAACTCTATGTTGTTGTATCCGTAGATTCTAAGGATGTCTTCTATTACATCTACATCTCTCTGTACGTCAACTCTGTATGCTGGCACTTCGAGTCTGTATGCTCCGTTCTCTTTGCTGAGGACTTTCATCTCAAGGGCTCTGAAGATTGTCTCGACGGTCTCCTCTGGAATCTCTTTGCCTATGAGTGAGTTGATTTTCTCTGTGGTGATGTCAACTATGAAGTTGTCTATCTTTACTGGCTCTACATCAGCATACTCTGCTTCTGCCTTTCCGCCTGTCAGCTCTTCAATGAGTTGAGTGGTGTATCTTACGATAAACTCGGTGTTGTGTGGGTCAATGCCTCTCTCGTATCTGAAACTTGCATCGGTGTTGAGTCCGTGGCGGCGTGCTGTCTTCCTTACAGTCACTGGATTGAAATATGCCACTTCGAGGAATACGTTCTTTGTCTCTTCAGTCACTCCTGAGTCTTCTCCTCCGAAAACGCCGGCTATGCACATCTCTTTCTCTGCATCGCATATCATGAGGTCGTTCTCAGAGAGTGTCCTCTCTACTCCGTCCAATGTCTTGAACTTGGTGCCTTCTTTTGCAGTCCTTACCACCACTTTGTTGCCTTTGATTTTGTCTGCGTCAAATGCATGGAGTGGATGTCCGAAGGCATGGAGTACGTAGTTGGTGATATCCACTACGTTGTTGATTGGTCTGAGTCCTATCACTGTCAATGCGTCTCTCAGCCAGTCTGGCGACTCTGTGACTTTTACGTTGTTTATCTTGAGTCCTGCGTAGTGTGGACATCTCTCTGGGTCTTCAATGACTACTTCAATGTTGCCGGACTTGCTGCTTCCTGCTTTTGGCTCTGCTTTGACTTCTGGCATCATGAGTTCTGACTTAATGCCGTTTGCCATGCAGTATGCGTGCAGGTCTCTTGCTACGCCGTAATGGGATATTGCATCGGCTCTGTTAGGTGTGATGTCAACTTCGATTACGTAGTCGTCTTTGATGCCGAAATAATCTTTGGCTGGCATGCCTACTGGGGTGTCTGCTGGCAGAACCATGATTCCGTTATGGTCTGTGCCTACGCCTATCTCGTCTGCTGCGCATATCATTCCGAATGACTCTACGCCGCGCATCTTTGATTTTTTGATGGTGAATGACTCGTCTCCGTCATAGAGCACTGTGCCTATAGTGGCTACTATTACTTTCTGTCCTGCGGCTACGTTTGGCGCTCCGCATACTATCTGAAGTGGCTCTTCGTCTGGCTTTACTCTTACGGTGGTGACATGGAGGTGGTCTGAGTTTTCGTGGTTCACGCATGTGACTACTTCTCCTACTGTAAGTCCCTCAAGTCCTCCTTTTATTGTCTGTACTGTCTCTACAGTTCCTACTTCGAGTCCTATTGATGTCAAGTGCTCAGCTGCTTTCTGGGCAGTCATATCTACGTTGATGTATTTCCTGAGCCAGTTGTATGATATGTTCATTTTCTGTTAAAATTTAAAATTCTTTATTCTTTCCATTGCCTCTTTTGTCGCTTCGTATGAGTTGAATGTGGTGAGTCTGAAGAAGCCTTCGCCGAACTCTCCGAATCCTACGCCTGGTGTGCCTATCACGTAGCATTCATTGAGTAGTCTGTCGAAGAAATCCCAGGACTTCATTCCTCTTGGGCATTCAAGCCAGATATATGGGGAGTTCTTTCCTCCTGTGTAATAAACGCCTTTCTCTTCCAATACACTTGTGATCAGTTCTACATTGCGTTTGTAGTACTGTATGTTGACGTCTGACTGTCTGAGCCCTTCCTCTGATAATGCTGCCTCCAAACCTCTTTGTGTCATGTAAGGGGCACCGTTGTATTTGGTTGTCTGTCTCTGTTTCCAGATTGTGAGCAGTGAGATGCCTTCTCTCTCAAGTTCTTTTGGTATTACGTTGTAACCCATTCTGACGCAGGTGAATCCTGCTGTCTTGGAGAGTGAGTTGAACTCTATGGCGCATGTCCTTGCTCCTTCTATCTCGTAGATTGAATGCGGACAAGCGGGGTCTGTGATGTATCTTTCGTACGCGTTGTCATAAAGAATTACTGCTCCGACTCTGTTTGCGTAATCTACCCATACTTTGAGTTGCTCTCTTGTGAAGGCTGCTCCTGTTGGGTTGTTAGGCGAGCAGAGATATATCATGGTTGCATCGTCTCTGTCTGGTGGGGTAGGACAAAAGTTGTTCTCTTTGCAGCATTTCAGATAGACTATCTCTTGTCCGTCAATGAGCGAGGTGGCTTTGTAAAGCGGATATACTGGGTCTGGCAGAAGCACTACGTTCTTTCCCTGCTCGAAAAGGTCAGTGATGTTGGCTATGTCTTCTCCGATTCCGTCGCCTATGGTCACTTCGTCTGCATCAACTTCTATGCCGTAACTTTTGTAGTATCTTTTGACTGCTTCTCTCGCAAATGGATAACCTATCTCAGGTCCATATCCTCTGAATGTCTCTGCATGCTTGAGTTCTTCCACGGCCTTGATTATCGCATCGGCTGTCACTTCTGCCAATGGTCTTGTCACGTCTCCAATGCCGAGTTTTATCACTGGCTTGTCTGGGTTGGCGGCCACAAACTCGTCTGTCCTCTTGGCTATCTCGGTGAACAGATAGTTTTTCTCTAACCTTGAATAGTTCTTGTTTATCATTGTCTTATATTATTTTTTCTCAAGTTTTTTGACGTCGTCAACAAAGGTCCTTATCCTTGCCTCGTCATCTTTCTTGCTGATGAGCAATGTGCCTTTGTTGTGAGCCACTAAATATCCCTCCAGTCCGTCTATCACGGCGAGTTCTCCTTCTCCAAGCACTACGAGGTCGTCTTTGCAGTTGTACATCAGTGCCTCGCCTTTCACTTTGCAGTTGCCGGCCTGGTCTTTGCTGCTCAACTCATACAGTGCTGACCATGTGCCCATGTCGCTCCATCCGAAATCTGAAAGCATTACATATACGTTGCTGGCTTTCTCCATGATGCCGTAATCTATCGATATGCTCGGCAGGGTAGGGAATATCTGGTCTATCCATTCTTGCTCTTTCTCTGTGTTCAGATTGCCTATGCCTCCCGAGAAGATGTCTGCAATCTCTGTCAGTTCTTGCTCGAACTCTTTGATAATTGTCTGTGCTTGCCAGATGAACATTCCTGAGTTCCAGCAGAACTCTCCTGACTCTAAGAAAACTTTGGCCATCTCGAGATTTGGTTTTTCTGTGAAGGTCTTCACTTTCCTCAATGCATCTCCTCCGTGGCTGTACTGGATGTATCCGTAACCGGTCTCAGGACGGGTTGGCTTAATGCCTAAGGTGAGCAGAGCGTCGTTCAAAGAGACAAATCTCAACCCTTCTGACAGTATTTTCCTGAACTCGTCTGTGTCTGCAATCAGGTGGTCTGATGGCAAAACTACTATGTTGGCTTTCGGACATTTTGCATAAATCTTGTATGTCGCATAGGCTATGCATGGCGCTGTGTTTCTCCTCAATGGCTCCAGCAAAACTTGCTCTTCTTTGATTCCAGGCAACTGCTCAAGTGTCTTTTCTTTGTGTCGTTTGTTGGTGACTATCAGGATGTTCTCTGTGTCTATGATGCCTTTCAGTCTGTCCACTGTCATCTGCAGCAGTGACCTTCCGGTACCCATGAAATCTAAGAATTGCTTTGGATTGTCTTCTGTCGAGAATGGCCAGAATCTGCTTCCGACACCACCCGCCATTATTACACAAAAATTATTTGACATACTACTTCAATATACAATAAAATTTAGCAAGCAAAGATACAAACTTTTTCTGATATAATCACTATGATTTTAAATTTATTTTTGTAAAAAATAATTTCCCCAATTCTGAAAAATATTTCTGCTTTTTCTTGCCCATGTCGCAATTTATCACTACCTTTGCAGTCGCTTTCAGTTACATGCGGCATTGGCGTAATTGGCAGCCGCGTCAGACTTAGGATCTGATGGAGTAATCCGTGGGGGTTCGAGTCCCTTATGCCGCACTTCGAAGCCCTCTCAAAACGAGGGCTTTTTTGTTAATTCATACATACTATGGACATTTTTTATGCTCCGGAAATAACCGATAGTCAGCACTTTCTCCTCCCGGAAGAGGAATCACAGCACTGTGCCAGGGTCCTTCGCCATCAGTCGGGCGACTTGATTGATGTGGTGGATGGCAGAGGCTCTCTCTATCATGCCCGGATCACCGCTCCTCATCCTAAGCATACTGAGGTGGAGGTCATAGGCATTGAAAACGATTTCGGCGCTCACAACTACCGTCTGCATATGGCAGTCGCTCCAACCAAAAACATCGACCGCTTTGAATGGTTCGTGGAGAAGGCTGTGGAGATAGGCGTTGACGAGATTACTCCTCTCCTCTGCAGGTTCTCGGAGCGAAAGGTTATCAACAAGGAGCGTATAGAGAAAATCATAATCTCTGCAGCCAAGCAGAGCCGGAAGGCGAGGTTTCCCAAATTGAATGAGATGACTGAATTCTCTAAATTCTTCTCTGCCAACGATTTCTCTGGCTCATCTCTCTTCATGGCGCATTGTCACGATGGCGAGAAAACTTATCTCCCCGCTTGCGCAATGCCTGATTCTGTGGTGTTTATAGGTCCTGAAGGCGATTTTTCGGACGAGGAGGTCTCTTTGGCTCTTTCTCATGGTGCCAAACCTGTCTCTCTCGGCACAAGCCGACTCCGCACTGAGACTGCTGCTGTCTTCGCAGTGGCTTCTGTATCAATGGTTTCTGAACTAAATAAAAGGTAATATGGTCGATTCTATCATCCTTGGCGTTGATCCTGGCACCAACTTCATGGGCTATGGTGTCATTTCGGTGGTGTCGAACAAGGCTTCTTTCATCACTCACGGAATCATCGACCTTCACAAGATCTCTGACCCTTACCTTACACTCAGCACTATTTTCACTGAACTGACCAAAATCATCGAGACTTACCTTCCCGACGAGATGGCCATCGAGGCGCCATTCTTCGGCAAGAACGTGCAGTCAATGCTCAAACTCGGCCGTGCGCAAGGTGTCGCTATCACAGCAGCCATTCAGCGCCAGATCCCAATCACTGAATATGCTCCTCTGAAAATCAAGATGTCCATCACAAGCAATGGCAATGCCTCTAAGGAGCAGGTGGCTGCTATGCTCCAGCGTGTTCTCCATATCCCAGCCGAGCAGATGCCTGAGCATCTTGACGCTACTGATGCTCTCGCTGCAGCCTATTGCCATTTCCTCCAGCGCCAGTCTCCAGTCTCATCTGTGAAGAAATACTCGTCTTGGAAGGATTTCATCGCTAAAAATCCAGACAAAATCAAGTAATCTTTCAAATTTCTTTTTCCCAACATCCAACAATTTTTGAACAACAAACCTCATCCAAATTTCAACCATATTTCATCCCTTTTTCATACAGGATATGCATTGAGAATCAATAACTTACAAAGATATAAAAAAGCCTTGTCAATATCAGTTGACAAGGCTTTGTTTTTTCATTGAAATTAATCTTTACGGCAGCAAAAGTTCTCTGCTCATCTCTTCGTATATATCTCTGGTGTCTTTAGGCTTTTCTATTACTTCGTCTTCGGCATAGATAGCCACAGGCACATAAATCGGCTGGAAGTTGATGGTCTCGTTTTTGCCTTCTTCTGTCACTCCTGGCAAAAGCGTTACTACTACATCTCCTGATCTGTGTTTGTAGATTGTATTGGCAAGTCGGTCCAGATAACCTCCGTTGCCGGTAGCGAGCACATTTAGTCCGTTTGTTGCCGTGGCTGTGAGAACGGTCGAGAATTCTGTTAGGAACTGTGCTGTTTTTTCTTCTATTTCTTTATATGATATATTCTGATTGTCAATAAGTTGGTGGTTCAGATAGACTTGGCCGTCTTTGTATCTCTCAACCCACCTGCCTTGCCCGTAAATTGCCATGAGATAGGCGTTAAGCAATGCCATGGCTCTCTCACTGTTGAATGTCATTCTTGGCAGTTTCTTGCTGATGTTCTCGGCTTTCTCAGTGCTTCTCGCTGGAGTGCCGGTCACTATAATGACGGTATTGTTTAATCCAACAGAAAGATCTATGGCATCTGTCAACTCTCTGAATTCCTGATCCAAACGCATCATGGCATCTTCTGTCTCTGCGCATTTCTCTGTCCCAAGATATGGCGTCTTCAAAGTGTATTCTATCATCAGCATGTCAGGCGACTCATCAGTGCCTAATAACTCGCTCCTGATTGCCTTGATTGCCATTCTGGTTATAACTTCATTTATCAAAGGACTGTTGACCAGTTCTTTACCGCCTGCTATCTGTCCGAAAACAGGTTCTTCTTTATTCCATGTGTTTTTGCTTCTTGCTTGGAACCTATATGTAGAGATTGCTCTCATTGGTTTCCAAGGTTCTCCGAGATGTTTGTTTATCTCTCGTCTGTCTGTCGCCCATGTAGGCAATCCGTTGTCATAAAAGTTGGAGGTGCACCACATGGCTGAGTCTTGGTTGAACCATACGGCGCCGTTTGCCAGATGTCCTCCCATCATTATTGCGGATTCTGCTGTGGTGGCTATGGAATAGACTTTTGAATTTGGATAGGCTATCTTGAGGTTGTCAGCTATGGTCCTTGCCTGAAGCAATCTTGGCGATACAGTCTCCTTTGTGTTTATTCCTTCATACCTTGGGTCTTCCACGCAGTTTATCTCGCTGTTGTCGGCGGTGGAGTGGAATCTTGAGCCTACTATTCCATGCATGTTGGGAGTCATTCCTGTCATCACTGTGGCATAGAAGGCTGCTGGAGAACTGGTTATGTAGTTGCATAGCACTTTTGGATTGTAACAGTTCGCCTTCGTGGTGAATTTTACTATGCCGTCTTTCTCCAGTGAACCGCTGTATGATTCTATCTCATAAGGATTCAATCCGTCTATGCTGACGTATATCAGCAATCTTGGCTGCTGGGCTCTGACGCTGAGCGCTATGAATATAAGTATTAGTCCTAAAACTCTTTTCATCAGGCATTCTCTTGATGGTGATGGTGGTGGTGCTCTTGACCGCTGTGGTGATGATGGTGGTGATGATGATGCTTTTTATTTCCTCCTACAAAAAGTGTTTTCAGCATTTCTGCGTATGTTGCGAAAATCAGCACTTGTGTGCCAAGCATCAGGATATAGTATCCGACTAATGGTATTGTCGCTCCCTGCACATTTACGAAATAAAGCGGGAACCATACAATCGCCATCAGCATGGTTATCAGTGAGAGTACTGCTTTGAGTCTTCTGCGTCCATGCATCAACAGCAGTATTGCCAAAACACCGTTTAGTGGATTGCACCAAAGAAGGTTATAGTTTTTGTCGACGAGTGGATGTGTCGAGAACAGCGACAAAAATGCTATCAGCAAACTGAGTGTGAATGTCAGCCAGAGTAATACTTCTGTCACTGGCTTGCAGTAGTGCAGGTGATGTCTGAAAAAATAAATCACCAGGAATATCAGTATCACGATTGGTATCATGAACATTCCTGTTGCTGCCAGTTTGTTGTATTTTTTATCTTTGTACAGTTTGTCGCTGTTGAAGAGTATCTCTTCATTGCCAATTATCGGCATCTCTACTGTGTCAGTGCTGTCTGTCTCAATTTTCTTGACTGTCTTGAGCAACTCAAGCGACTCTATTGGAAAGGCTGTCGATTCTCTAGATGTTATTTTCTCATCGGCTTCTGCTCCAAAGAGGAGGTTGATTCCTAGAGAAAGCCATGTGTCTGGGGTGGAGTAACTGTTCACTATCTGTCGGTATGTCTTGTCGTATTTGCGTCTGCAGAAATCGCTTTTTGCTTCTTCAAATGACCCCATTATCATGTCGTAAACTCTTGTGGCGCAGTTGTCGTAGATGAAGTTGTATCTGTATTCGCGGTTTTCTGGCTTGAAGTTCTCGTCAAGCATCGCCCAAAGTTTCGCTTTCTCTTCCTGTGTCAGTTCCAGATGGTGCTGATAGACTGCAGAACCCCTCTCTTCATAGTCCATAAGGAATATCTCTGAGAAGAAGACAGCAAGTCTGTAGTCTGTATGTCCCAGTACGAAGCGTCCTATGAAATTGGGATCTTCGAATGAGAATACTCCCCAGTTGAACGATATGTCTAAATCATCATCTGTAACTCTGATTCCTGAATGGCCGAACCTTGTGTAGCTCTCTTGCCCGGGCTCGCATGTGAGAAGGTAAAACTCAGCATGGTCTGTAAGTTCTGGCAATTGGGCCTTTGCTGTTATGGCAAGTACCATCAACAGCATTAAGCATAACAACTTTTTCATCATCTCTTTTTATTTGCGTAACTTCAACTGCTGGCCGGCTCTTGCTGGGGTTCCGTAGTTGAGTTTGTTCATTCTGTAAAGTGCTTTGAGTGTTATTCCGAATGTCTGTGCGATTGAATGCATGCTGTCGCCGCTCTTCACTGTGTAAACTGCCGGAGCAGTCTTGTCTGCATGTGTCTTCTTCAAATGCAGATAGACGATGTCACCTGCCTCGAGTTTCTCTGCTTTTGGCATGTCGTTCAGGTATAGCAACCTGTCTACACTGATGTTTACGGCTCTGGATACTTTCTTGTATGTGTCGTCTCCGGTAATATAGATGCATCTCAAGCCGTTGTTGTATCTTACTACATAACCGAACAATTGGTCTGTGGTCTGCTCTTTCTGGGCAATCTCAGTGGCTTTCTTCTCTGTTTTCTCGGAAGTGGCTGCTTTTTCGCTTGATTTGCTGCTTGACTTCGACGTTTTATCTTTCTTTGTGGTGCTTGACTTTTTGCTGGTGTATTTCTTGGTCACTGTCTTGTCAGCATCTTTCTTCTCGTCTTTCTTTGTCTCTGATGCTTTGCTGGTTGTGCCGCTGGTTGCAGCAGTTTCCGAAGCATGAAGGTTCTTGCCGCCGTCTAACTTGAAGAGTTCGTAATTTTCTATGATGGTTATCAGTTTGCTTGGATATTTTGGATCGGTGGCATAACCTGCTGTGCTGAGTCCTTTTGCCCATGACACATAGTCTGTCACATCATAGTCAAAAAGGAATGCGTATCTCTGGCGTTTCAGAAACTCTGAATGGTCGTCAAACGATGCCTGCGCTGTTGCATAGCATCTGAAGCATTCTCCTTTCTGGTCGTCATCTTGCGTCATTGTCTGGCCATACCACGATGAACCGCATTTTATGCCGAAATGGTTGTTGCACTCTTTTGCAAGTTTGCTCTCTCCAGCCGCACTCTCTAAAAGTCCCTGCGCCATGGTTATGGCTGCTGGAATTCCGAATTTCTGCTTGCTCTCTATGGCGAACTGCTTGTATTTCTCGATGTAGTTTCTATAGGCCTCATTTGTGCTCTGTGCTGACAATGAGACCGTACCAATTATTGCCAATAATACTATAACTGCTTTTTTCATATCTTGTCTTGGTTTTTGTTGTTTCTATTCTGAATGTTTTGTTGTCAAACTGAAACTACTCCTGCGATGTGCGGATGTGGATTGTAGTCTCTGAGTTCGAAGTCTTCGTATTCGAAACTGAAGATATCTTTGACCTCTGGGTTTATCCACATTGTCGGCAGTGGTCTTGGTTCTCTGGTGAGTTGCAGATCAACTTGCTCGCGGTGGTTGTTGTATATGTGTGCGTCACCGAGTGTGTGTACGAATGTGCCTGGCTTTAAACCTGTCACTTGGGCCACCATCATTGTGAGCAATGCGTATGATGCTATGTTGAATGGTACTCCGAGAAATATGTCTGCCGAACGCTGATAGAGCTGAAGGCTCAGTTTGCCGTTTGCTACATAGAACTGAAAGAAGGCATGGCATGGCGGCAGGTTCATGTTCTTGAGATCTGCCACATTCCATGATGACACTATCAGTCTCCTTGAATTGGGGTCGTTTTTTATGTCTCTGATTACTTCGCTTATCTGGTCAATGTGGCTTCCGTCATAGTCTGGCCATGATCTCCATTGGTAACCGTAGATGTGTCCGAGATCGCCTGTCTCTTTGTCTGCCCATTCGTTCCATATTCTTACTCCGTGGTCCTGAAGATAATGAACGTTTGTATCTCCATTCAGGAACCAGAGCAATTCGTAGATTATTGACTTGAGATGTAACTTTTTGGTCGTAAGCAAAGGGAACCCTTGCTCGAGGTCAAATCTCATTTGATGTCCGAATATGCTGGTGGTGCCTGTGCCTGTACGGTCGCCTTTCATGACACCTTCTTCTTTCACTCTTCTCAGCAAATCGAGGTATTGTTGCATGTCAATATAGGTTATAAGTTGTTTTTAATACTTTGAATTCTGTCCTTCGGTTGAGCGTATTGCAGATCTCTTGCTGCTCTTTAGGAAGGCTTTCTATGAAATCTGGAGTCAGTGTGTCTCCTTCTGTCAGGAATCTGTATTGTCTTGCCTGTTCCTCACTGACTACGACTGGTTTGCTTTCGCCAAAACCTACTGCAGTGAGTCGGTCAGCGGCTATGCCGGCTTTTATTAGGTAGTTGACTACTGACTGGGCTCTCTTTTGTGAGAGTTCTTGGTTCGCTTGGTCGGAACCTACCATATCTGTGTGTGCGGAGAGTTCTATGGTTATGTTCGGATTGTCTGTCAGTATCTTGACAAGTGATTTCAAACCTGCTTCTGATTCTGGTGTTAATGTCCATTTGCCGAACTCATAGAATATGTTGTCCATTTTAACCGATTTGGTAAGGCTGACAAGTACGAATCTATTCTCGTATGTCTTGCTTTCTTCGGATTTTGTCGTCATGAAACTGTGAGATGCGTTGAGGTATCCTTTGTGCGATGCTCCCATCACATACTGCGCTGCTTCTGTCTTGAGTTCTATTCTGAAGGTTCCGTCTTTCCTGGCCTTTGTCTTTACGATTTCTCCGTTGTTGCCTACTAACTTTATTATGGCATCGCCTATCATCTCTCCTTTCTCATCAACTACTGTTCCTTCTATTGCGTATGTGAGGGGAGGGTAGAAGAAGTGGAATATTTTGTCCTCTTGTTTCCTCTGGTTGCGGTTGGAGGAGAAGAAACCTTCGCTCTTGTCTGAGGAGAATGTTATTCCGAAATCATCACCGTTTGAGTTTATAGGTGCCAGCAGGTTGCTTACAGTCCAGTGTCCTGCTGTGTCTCTTGTCGCTACATATAGGTCTAATCCTCCGAGTCCCACATGTCCGTTGGATGAGAAGTAGATGGTGGTGTCATCCAAGACATAAGGAAATCTTTCGTCGGCAGGGGTGTTTATCTCAAATCCGAGATTTTCTGGTATTCCCCATTTCTCGCCGACTTTTTCTGCCCGCCAGATGTCTTTGCCGCCAAATCCTCTTCCGTCATCACTTGCAAAATATAGCCAGTTGCCGTCTGGTGACAGGGCGGGATCTCCAACGGTTATGGTTGTGTCGTCGAATAACTTGACTTCCACTGGTTCTGTCCATTCTGCTCCTGAGCGCTGGGAACTGTATATCTGACCTGCTTCGCGGTCTGACGCGCAGTAAGTGAACAGCATTGTCCTTCCATCTTCGGATAGGGTGGTCACACCTTCATCTTCGGCGCTGTTTATCATTCCCTCAAGGGCTGATACGGGTTCCCATTTTCCTGATTTGTTCCTCTTTGTACCGAATATGTCGTTGTCTCTAACTCCGGTTATTTCGCTGAGTGTGACTTTCTTTTTGCTTTTTGTGTCGGTTCTGTTGGATGTCATCACCAACTGGTCGTCGCTGCCGGCATACATCGGGCAGAATGTCGAGCCTTTCTTTGAGTTGAATTGTTTGAACTCTTCGACTGTGAATCTTGTGTATCCTTTCCTTAGGGTTGCTATCTGTTCTGCAGACCTCAATCCTTCTGAGGCTTCCATGCTGTTGGGATGAATGGCCAGGTAGTAATTGAAGTTGTTTCTTGCGTCTTTGTACTTTTCGGTGGCAAGCATGCACTTTCCTAAATAGAGGTAGGCGTCATCTTGGTCGCATTTGTTCTTGACTGCAGTTTGGAATGCTCTGCCTGATTTCTGATAGTTGCCTAACTTCCAATAGCAGATGCCCATTTTATAATTGACATCGGCTTTGAGGCTTTTGTCCTGTTTGCCTTTTATCTTGCTCTGTAGTTTTTTGTATTTTGCGGCTGCGGCATAATATTCTCCGCTGTTGTATTTTAAATCGGCTCTTTCTATACGTTTCTTGAGGCTGCATCCTGTTGTGATGCTGCCTACGAGGATTATTGTCAATATTAGTATAATTGTCTTTTTCACAATCACTTTCTGTATATTTCGCCGTCTAATGTTGTTATGACTTCTGCTGAACTGTTATCTGTCCTTGTGAGTTCTTTTGTCTCAGGTCTCAACTCTTCTCCTTTTTCTAAATCTATCACATATACAATTCCGTCGCCTTTCTCAAGATAAACTTTGCCGTCTTCTACGACTGGCGACTTGATTACTGCTTTTTCTGTTCTGACTCTCCATAGGAATGCTCCTGTCTCGGCATTGAGGCAATAGATGCTGTGGTCGCAACTGCCGAATACTACTTTGTCGTTTGCCATGACTGGCTGTGCTATTATCCTCATGGATGTCTGGTATTTCCATTTTGTCTTTCCTTTTTTCATGTCAAGGCAGTAGAATGTGCCGTTGTCATCGCCGAAGTAGCAGAATTTCTCTCCAATCGCTGGCTGTGAGTAAATTGCGTACTGGTTCTGTTTGGTCCAGGTTCTTTTCTCTTTGGTCTTCGCGTCCTTGTTTTTTGCTGCTTCAAGATAGAATTTTGTCTCTGAAACAAACATGTCGAGGCTGTCCAACTCTTCGCCTATTGCTTTTCTGTAGATGACTGAGGTGTCTCCTTTGCCTTTGACTACTGTGTATGAGTTGTTTAATGCTTCAATTCTTACGCCTTCTATGCCATCGTAGTCTTCTTTCTGGTAGGATGTGTTGTTGCAACTTATGAATCGCTGAATGTTGTAGTGTCTTACTTCATCTGTTATTGTTTTCCAGTTGTCAACTTCGCTGGCGATAAGCGGACGGTTGGTAATGATGGTGATTGGGGCTTTTTTCCCCATGTCTTTGAGTTGCTTTTTGACCCACAGCATGTTCTGTGGCAGTGAATGTCCTTTCTCGGGACTGTTGATCATGGCTGTGCTGAAACCCACGAAGAGTTGGCCGTTGAAATTGAGTCGGAATCTTTCGGCTTTGAAAATTCTTTTGAAATCTGTTCCGCCTCCTTCTTCCCATCCGAAGTCGACGTTGCCGGGGAGTATGTAGTACTGTTTGGTGAGTCGTTTGAGTATGGCTTTGACTGCTTCCATGCTCTCTGGTTTTCCGTCGGATGTGATGTTGCCTGTGATTATCACGAATCCGATTTCTGGCATTTCGTTTATCTCGTCAAGTGCTTTTGCAAGTTTGTTCGCTGTGGTGTCTTTTGCTGAGATTAGTGGTTCTGGGATTATTGCATACGCAAAGGAGGCGTTGTTGTGGTTTGACTCTTGAACATAGTCAAACAAACTGCCTGCTTCGTCTTTCTTGCTTTTGCTTTGCTGCTGTCCGTATAGATTCAGTATGGCGGCTGCTGCCAGCAGCACTAATGCTATTCTTCTCATTGGGAAAAATGTTGTAACTTATTTCAGGTGGCAAAGTTACAACTTTTTTCTCATTCCTGCAAGTGCTTGTATTAAAAGTTTCTCCCCATTTTTGTCTGTTGTGAGGAATATTGTGACTTCTCCTCCTTCTTTGATTTTCAGTGACTTGCGTATATCTGCAACGCTTTGTGGAAAATTCCTTGTCGTTATATTGACTCTTTTTTTGTCATCTGCCGCCGATAACATGGCTTTTTTGCTGTACTTCTCAGCCTTATTTATTATGTATCGTCTTCCGGGAAAGTTGACTGTTTCTCTGTCAGAAATGAACAGATGCGAGTCTTCTGCAATTTTTTTTAATCCGTATTTTGCTGCCATGGATGCCCATGCTCCCGCTTTCATAAATGTTGCGGATGGTTCGTAAATCCAGTTGCCGGACACTATGTCGCTGGCATCCGCAAGTGGCGTGCGCAGTTGTCTTTCCTCCTCAGGATCAAACTCTAATAACTCTTCTGGACTCTCGACTTCTACGGCTGCGAATTTGGCCTTCCTTTTTAGTCCGGCTATGGCCACTATCTCTTTGCACTCTCCTTGCGCACCGATGGCTATCACGTATTCTGCATTCAACTCTTTGGCTGCCAGTGTCATGTCTAATATAGGACTGAGTTTTACCATCAGTAGGTCTGCTTTTTCTAACAGTCTGTCTCTGTGCAGTCTTATATTTGGTTGGCAGTCTTCTATGCGGAATACTTTTTCTCCTTTGTCGCCTCTGCGCGCAGGGTCTGCGCAGATAAGGTCATAGTATCCATTCGCAGACATCCATTCTTTTGAGTTGCAGTTGTTTATGTTGATATTACTGAATCCTAAGGCTCTGAAGTTTATCTCTGCTGTTTTTGCTAACTCTGGGTTTATCTCTATGTAGGTGTGGTCTTTGCTGATTCGTGCTATTTCTGTGCTGTCTATACCTAATCCGCCTGTTATGTCTGCTGTCTTCTCAAATGTATCTTTCCCTGTTAATTTCTGTATAAGTTGTGCTTTGAATCTTGCTGTGGCTTCTGATGAGCATT
Source organism: Candidatus Aphodosoma sp. (assembly GCA_045643545.1). GTDB lineage: Bacteria > Bacteroidota > Bacteroidia > Bacteroidales > Paludibacteraceae > Aphodosoma. The sequence goes on from JAZUKZ010000055.1 coordinate 29,995, forward strand.
GCTCCCAGGCTATTCTCATTGGAAATACGGCGTCGGGCGATGAGGTCAGTGTAGGCAGTTTTTCTTTCAATCGTTGTCTGGCTTCTATTTGGCTGATGGCAAAAATGGCCTCTTCTGGCGTTAACAGGCTTTGCCCTCTCTTGAGCGCAAGTTGTTCTACGTCATCATTCAGATGCTCTTCTATGTATTTCTTGATCTTTTCTGTCAGCATTTAACTATTTTGTCTTCTCCGTAGTAATAGAGATAGCCTTCTGTCTCATAACCCATTAAATGGAGCGCATGGCAGTAGTCTCTCACTTGTTTTTTGTATTTATTGTTCTCTATTTCTCCGAATTTATAATCTACTACTGTCGCTTTATTGCCTTTTATTATTATGCGGTCTGGTCGCTGTATGAATCCGCCTATTGCTATCTCGCATTCTTTGATTACAACTCCTTGACCATCATACCAACCATGGGCTGCCGTCTTTTCAAATACTTCCCTGAGTTCTTGAATGTCAGTGTCTGTTATCAGTCCTTCATTTTTCATCTGGACTAATGTATTTTCGAGCTGTTCTTTTTTCTCTGTCCTTGCGAGCATTTCGTGGCAGATGATACCATGTCTCTGTTGGTCGCTTGCTTCTTTCTTTTTCCTGAGTTGTTTCTCTTTTATCTCTTTGCCTGCAACTTTTTCAACTTCTTCTATCTCAGTTATTTGTTCTGCGTCTGCAGCATTTTCTTCTTCTGTTATGAAGATAGGTGCTGAGGCATACTTCTCTGACTGCTCCTCAATCGCGGCTAAGAGTATTTTGTTCATGCTGAACTGGTCAGGATTCTCTTTCTTGGTGCTTGATTCTTTGCGGTTCTCTGCTACTATGGTTAATTCTCTTTTTGCACGGGTTGTTGCCACATAAAGCAGATTCAGTGTGTCAATACAGCTTTCTTCAAACTCTGCTTTTCTCTTGTCATAATACTCGGAACCAACTAATAGCTTGCTGTTCAGATCGATAATCAGTTTTCTGTCTCCTCCGACTTTGTATTGCTGGTGTTTTGAGTCTATTCCTGCTTTCCATTGATTTTCGCTCATAAGCAGGAAAACACGGTCGTACTGCAGTCCTTTTGATTTGTGCACTGTAAGTATGTTTACTGCATCTTCTGCTTCTGGCATTGGTATGTCGAGTCCTGTCTTTTTCTCTTCCCAGTATTCGAGGAAATGTCTTGGACTTTGGTCATAAGTGATTGTGTATTTGCGGATAAACTCTTCCAGGGTATTTATGTATTGTGTGTTGGCACCATTGTTGGCATCGTCTAATCCCCAAAGGATTCGTGCGGTCTGGCAGAATTCTTTTAATGGTGTGTGTCTCAGTGTGTTGACTTTTTCTTCATCTATCTCGTCGTTTCCGACTGTGTATTTGAGCATGCTTCTCAACTCGAACTGTACAAGTCGTTCTTCGCTTTGCATTACATAGTTCATCAGTGCTATTATCAGTCTGACTGCCATGTTTTTCTCTGCTTTCAGCGATTCTGATGAGAAGAATTTTATTCCTCTTTTTGCCAATTCTCTTGCCATGGCGGCACCTTCTTCGTTTCTTCTTACGAGTATGGCTGTTCCTTTTTTGTCTTCTCCTATGCGTTCTGCAATCTCCCGAACTGCCATCTCAAGGAATTTGTCGCCTTTTTCTGTCTCTATCGCCACGCAACTGACTTTGCCTCCCGTCTTGACATTTGGCATGTATTTCTGTCTGCTGCTTTGGTTGTAAATGTCTCTGATACTGCTTCTATCGCATTTTATTGTGGCTTCTACTTGGCATGCTGCGGCATTGGCTATCTTTCCGTATTTTTCGGAACCAGGCTCTGTTTCATCTCCGTAAAGCATGTTGTTGAAGTCAACAATCTCTTTGTAGCTGCGGAAGTTATGCTCGAGTGGAGTCTCTGTGGTGCTGGGTCCGAACTGTTCTTTGATTTTGTTTTCCATGATTTTCCAGTCGCCGTTCCTGAATCTGTAGATGCTTTGCTTGGTGTCTCCTACTATCAGGGCACCGCTGTCTTCTTTGCTGTTTGCTTCTATGAGCAGGGGCACGAGGTTTGTCCACTGGGTGTCTGAGGTGTCCTGGAACTCGTCAATCATGTATTTATGGGTGGCGACTCCGACTCTCTCATAGATGAACGGGGTGGAGCAGTTGTCGGTTATCTGTTTTATGAACTGGTTGTTCTTGGCGAGGAGTATTATGTCGTCTTCTTCGCAGACTTTGTCTATCTCTGCCTGCAGTCGGCCGAGGAGTCCTGTTATGTTTATCCATTCTAATTCAGCTCTTGCCGTAAGTGCCTCTGGTTCACTTATCTTTCCGTTGAGTTCTTTCAGAGCTGCCTCAAGCATTGCTCTCTCAACTTCAGAACCTTTGCCTTTGTTGAAGAGTTTGTCTGTCTCGTAGCCGAGGTATGAGCTGCTGTTGTTGCATTTCGCAAAACTGTCGGCTGCTCTTTTGTTTATCCCGTCGGTATTTTCGACTATTTCATTGAGTTTTCCCCACAGTTCGCTGATTTCTTTGTCGTTTTCTCTGACTTTTGCCAACAGTTGCTTTTTTTTCATTGCGGCTTTGTCCACAGTCATTTCTCTGTCGGCATTGTTCATATAGTCTTCTTTGAGTACTATCTCGGCATATTCTATGAGTTTTTTCCTGATATTGAATTTCTTGCCTTTGGCCATCTCTTCATCGGTTATCTCTCTCAGGAATTTTATCAGTTGTTTGTCTGTCGTAGGGTCGAGATTGGTCAGTAGGTTGTCCACTGCCTTGGCTATCACTGATTTGTCGTCGAGGTCCACAGCAGGTGTCTGGTCGAGTCCTAACTCTCTGGTGAATGCTCTTACTGTCTGGCTGAAGAAACTGTCTATTGTGGAGACTCTCATCATTGAGTAGTCGTTCAGTATCTCTTCCATGAGTCTCATGGCTGCTCTCTTGAGTGTCTCTTCTGTAAGCCATTTCTCTTCGTCAAGAAGTTTCTTGGCTATGCCGCTTTCTTCCCCTTTCGCTATTTTGCTGAGTTCTTCGATGATGCGTTCTTTCATCTCGTTGGTGGAGTTGTTGGTGAAGGTGACGGCGAGAATGTGTCTGTGGACATTCTTTTTCCACTCTTTGTCGTTGTTGTTCTTGATGGAGAATCTTTGTTCTTTGAGCAATGACCTGATGTATTCGGCCACAAGACTGAATGTTTTGCCGGAACCGGCTGATGCTTTCATGATTTTAATCATAGTATTGTCTTTTTAGGTGTTTTCTTGGTAGTTACGAACTGTATGCCTGTCGGTTCTTGATGGCTTTGCTGAGTGTCATCTCGTCGGCATACTCGAGTTCGTCGCCTACTGGGATGCCTTGTGCAAGGGTGGTTATCTTTACGCCTGCCGCGGTCAAGTCGCTGAATTTCCTGTAGATATAGAATGCCGTGGTGTCTCCCTCTACGTTTGGCGAGAGCGCGAGTATGACTTCTACTTCTCCGCTTGCTGCCAAGTCTCTGACTCTTCCCACGAGCGATTCTATCTGTAGCTGTGATGGGGATATGCCGTTCACTGGTGATATGAGTCCTCCGAGCACGTGGTATGTGCCTCTGAACACTCCAATCTCTTCTATCAGCAACTGCTCTCTGACCGACTCTACTACGCAAATTGTCCTTTCGTCTCTCGTTTTGTCAGCGCAGATAGGGCATAACTTGGTGTCTGATATGGTGTGGCATTTCTCGCAGTAGATTATTTTGTCGTTCATCTCTTTGAGTGCATTGATGAAATTTTCTGTGGCTTCATGGCCCTGACGCAGAAGGTGTAGCGCGAGTTTGTACGCGCTTTTCCTGCCGATGCCTGGCAATGAGCCCAATGCTTCGACTGCGTTCTCAAACAGTTGTGACGGATATCTTCTCATCATTATAACTTTTCAGGGTGCAAAAGTAATGATTTTCTTTGACTTCTGCACCCTGAAATGGTATTTATTTTTTCACAACATCAAGATTCTTTCTCTTCTTTCTCTTCTGTTGTTTCTTTGTTGCCGAGGTTGCGGGTGAACCACATTATCACTGACAGTATCACAAATAATATCAGGGTTCCTGTCAGGAATCCGTAAATCTCCATCTGCAGAAGCACATAACTGATTCCGTAGGCGCATGTTGTCATGACGCCAAGTGCCCATGCGGAACCGTTTTTCAATATGCCTCTGAAATATGCAGTTAATGCTCCTACGGTCATGGCCATGGCTATGAGGTACGCCCATCCGAAACCGACTAATTCTGAGAATCCGAGGAGGAGGGCATAGAAGAGTACGAGTGAGAGTCCTATCACTACATACTGCCCGAGAACAATCTCGCGTTTTGTCACGAACTCTACTATCATGCACATGACAAACACTAATAATATAATGAGTATCGCATATTTTACGCAGCGTGTTGTCTGCTGGTACTGTGTGATTTCTGGCATCAACTCAACTCCGAAATGGGTGTCTGTTGGATTGCCTCTGTTTACTTGCGACACTTTCCATTGGGCTGTGTATCCGTCGTTTCTGACTTCTCTCTCGCTTGGCAGGAAGGCGCCTTTGAATGATGGGGTAGGACAGTCGCCTTCTATGTTGACTTCTGTCATGCCTCCGACTGGGGTGAAATAAATCGATTCGGTGCCTTTTGATCGGATATATATCTCAAAGTCAATTGGTTCGCTGCTCTCTATTTTCTCTCGGTCTAATTCAACCGCAACTCCAAGCTTCCAAGCTTCCATGCCGAGGAATTTTGTCTCCTGACCGTCTATCTTGAGTATGGCATCGCCTTCTATGCCTTTCAATTGGTTCATCTCTAAGGTGACTTTGGTGCTTCTTACGGTATCTTTGAATTTCGGCACTATGAAGTTTCCTTTTACGTGAATGTCTGCTATATAGACCATTACGTCGTAAATGGATCTATGGAGTTCTTTCGACTCTGTCTTTACGTCTATCTTGAGGTCTTCTGGATAAACATATTGTGCCAGATGGTGCTTGTCTTGGTCAATGCCTTCATATTCAACGGTTAAGAGTGGCCCTTGCATGGAAATCTCTCCTCCCCATGCGTATGAGATGCTGTCAAGTGCTTCTCTCCTGGTTTGCTGTCTGTCCCAGACGCGCTGTTTTATCATCTCGAGGGGAATCAGAAGCACAAGGCTTATCAATGCGACAAGTGCCATCTTGAGGAATACTTTTCCTGAATTTTTCATTTCTTTCTTCATGTTAGTCGTTTTTTTATCTTGTAAACAACAAATTTGCTATTTTATTGCTATCTTTGCACCGGAAAAATCCTGTTTTATGAAATTGCGTTTTTTATTTTTTCTCTTTGCGGCATCTTTCTTGGCTGCATGCACGGGAAATGCTGATGTGGAGATGCGTGAGCATTTCTCCGGTTCTGGTGTTGATATTTTCTATGTTACTTCTACTGATGTCATTGAGTCGGTGGATAGCGCTGGCAATGAGCATCTTAACGCTATGCTGACTGACGGTGAACTCTCTGCAGTGAATGCTGAGATTGATTACATCATAGACCTTTTCGGCGATTCTTTCAATGTCTATTCTCCTTTATATCATCAGGTGACGCTGAATGCTCTTTTCTCTGATTCTAAGGATATTCCATTGGCTTTTGACTCTGCTTTCTCTGAGGTTTCTCGCTCTTTTGACCATTATATGAAGCACGAAAACCATGGCAGGCCTTTCGTTCTTATGGGCTTCTCTCAGGGTGCCATCCATGCGCTTTCTTTGCTCAAATCGTTGAGCGATAAGCAGATGGACCAACTGGTGGCTGTATATCTCCTCGGTTATCGAATCTCTGCAGATGATGTTCTTAACTCTAATGTCCGTCCGGCTCAATCGGCTGACGATCTGCATGTTGCGGTCTCTTTCAACTCGGTGGCTGACTCTACTGGTCTCTTTCCTTTTGTTGCCGATGGTGCCATAACTGCCATAAACCCAGTCTCTTGGACTACTTCTGCTGCCCCTGCGGAACTGTTCTTTAATGGGGATTCTCTCTCGGTCTCACTCTCGCCTGACGACCATCTTCTCTATGTGTCGGGCGTCCCTGACGGTAAATATTCTCTTCCGGCTCTTGCTCCATATTGTAACTCAAAATGTCTGCATCATGCTGATATTCTGATGTATATGCAGTCTATCAAAACTAATATGCTGCATCGCGCATCACTGCTGCGCACCAAGCATTGACTTTTAGTTCATCTTGAAGAAGTCGGTGAAGAGGTTGGCGTTGTTGGCCTCGCAGTCCTGGCGGTTGTTGTACATGCCTTCGGGCCAGAATTTCAGCACGTAACCGCGTTTCATGACTTCGTCTCTCTTGATTTCCATCTCTGCGCGGCTGGCATAGACGAAACCGGTCGCTGAAGCCTTGCCTTGCGAGACTTTCACTCTCCAGCACTGCTCTTTGTCTTTGTCGCATGAGGTGAGCGCTAACGCCATGACTGCCAGTATTATAACTAATGCTTTTTTCATAATCTTTTCTTTTTGACTGTTTCGTCTCTCTATTGACCGCAAATTTACAACTATTTTTCGTTCTGACCAAACAATCTGTGACTTATTCACTTTTTCTTTTTCTTTTTGGGATAGGGCAGTACTTGCGCCAAAATGTGTAATACTCTCACTGCCTGGTCTTTATGTTCTATGTCGAGTATGTAGTGCTCTTTTGCCCCGGGATATGGCGCCCCTACTTCTGCCTCTGCCATAAGTTCTTCTATCTCAGCGATTTTCTTGACGTAACATATCTCGTCGCAAACCATCATGACGCATTTCCCATCTATATAAATAATGTATTCTCCCATCATCGGCCGCGATTCTACAACTCCTGCCGCCGAAATCTGTCCGCAAACGAACTCTGCATATTCTTTTGATGTTGCCATATATCAAATTCCTTAATTTCCCCAAGCCATCATTCCTAACCTCCTCAACCATCATCCCCATCCATCTCAGCCATCATCCACATTCCTCTCAAAAAAACTCTGATTCACCCTTACCCATCACCTGATTCACCCAAATTAACTTTCAATTTTTCCTCTCAGCCTCCTCTTTCCCCCAACCGCCCATTTTTTCCGTTCTTCAAATTTTAACTCTCTTTTCTTGCTATTTCTAATTCCCAACCAATTAACTTCCAGTCTGCTATCTAAAAATAATCCCAAAATACCGCCAAAAGCAGCCAAAACCGAGCCTCCATCGAACCATGGATTGATAATCAGCAACTTACAAGCCCTCTAAAAAGCGTCAGAAAATATGTGGAAAAAGTGGGATTTTTGGTCGCTTGGTCGCATGGTCGGTGGTCGCTGAATTTTCTGCAAATATACAACTTTTTTCAAGCCAAATCAAGTTTTTTGCCTGTTAATTTTTCAGTGGTGCTGTAATGGTTTGATATCCAGCTGCTAACAAGGAGGGATAAACAGCCAAAAAAAGTATTCCCATTATCAGATCAACTCTGACAATGGGAATACAAGGTACTAATAACACTAAAAATGACTATATCTTGAAAAATAATTTCCCTATTTCTGATTATTGCTTTTTGCAATTGGTTTTCTTGAGATTTGGTATGGCGAAAACCTCGTCAAACAGCTCTTTGGCTGAGTTCCAGTTCTTGTGGTTCAATGTGTATCTCACTTTCGGTGTCTCATTCACCGACTGTATCAGCCCAGCCTCTCTGAGTGCCTTGAGATGCTGTGACACAGTGGCTTTCGCAAGGGGTATTATTTCGTCTATTGTGCCAAAATAACATCCGTCGGTCTGTGCGAGAAACTGGCAGATCTGAAGTCTTACAGGGTGTCCCAGCGCCTTCGCGAATTTTGCAATCTTGATGATTTTTGCAGGTGATAAATCTTTGCTCATATATTTGAATGTTTTTCGTTTTCTGTTATTATCTTAAATTGGCGAATTCTGTTGGCGACAGTCCTGTGGCATTTTTGAAATATCTGCTGAACGCACTCTGGGTCTTGAAATGCAGCGCCTCGGCAATCTCTTTTATCGACAGGTTGGTGTGTGTGAGCATCATTTTCGTCTCTAAAATTGTTCTGTTGGTGATGATCTTTTTCGGAGACATGCTTTTGATGCTCTGTACTATATTGCCAAGGTATTTCGGCGAGACACACAGCCTGTTTGCATAAAAGGCTATGTCTCTGTGTTTTGCAAAGTGCTCTGAAACGTCTTTCATGAATCTCACCACAATGTCGGCGGAGCGCGCTGACGTAACTTCCTGATTTATTGCTGAGTCTTCATGGGAAGCGAGAGAGGTGAATATATTCGACAGTACGGACATGCACCCGCGCATTGCACCTTCTTTCTCTTTTATTTGTTTGGTGTCCGAACCGGCTATCTGGCTGATGAGGAGATATGCGCTCTTTATGATTTCTAACTGCTCTGGCGATGCTGTCACCAAAATGGTGTTGTTGAAGAATTTTTTGCTGACTTTCAGGTCATTGCGACTTATTGGAAATCTCTTGCGGTCTATGGTCATGCCGAAAAAACTGGAACCAGGCTGGATTGTGAAATTGTCGACAACTATACCTGGTGCCATCAGGAGTATGTCGCCTGCCTTCATCTTGAAATGCTGCTGCTCGCAATCTACTGTGGCAGAACCGTTGTAGCATGCCACCAGATTGTTGACAATCAGTCTTATTGGCAGATTCAAAGGGAATGGTTTGACACGCTTCTTCTCGAGGTTGTCGTATGTCTTGACGCCAATCTCTTCAAAGAATGCTCTTACGATGAATCCGGGAATTTTTTTTGTCTTGCTCATTCTGTTTGCTGCAGACAATCTTTATAGCTGTTTACGTATGCAAAGGTAAGTAAAAATCTCCAATTGTGTCTGTATGTTGCTGCTAAAAATGGAAAAAAGATAAGCTATAATGGAAAAATGCACAATCTTATGACTGTGCATTTTCTATTGTGTCGTTATAATATGTTGATATTGTGTGTTTTATGGTGTTTGTGGATGAATTGTTTCTTTTTGTGAAAAAGGGTGTGATAATTGTGATTTGTTGGTTGTTGCAATGAATTTTCCCAGTTTTTATTTCTCTTTTCCTCTTGCGGTCACCGGAAAATGGTCGCTTACTCCGCCTTGATATTGTTTGCCGGCGTACGTGCGCTTTGGTTTTCCGTCTTCTCCCTGAAGCCATTTTGGATGGAATACATGTGCCTTGGTCTCCATTACTATTGAGCGCGAGCCGTTTAGCAATGCTCCTGAAACTATTATCTGGTCAAGCATGTCCCATTCTCCGGCGTGGTTGTAACTTCCGTTCCTTGCCCCTGCCGTAGGAAATCCGTCCCAGCAGAGATTGTATAATGTGCTGTCCTCAAAGTCCGAACCTGCTGCCGGCATGGCTTTCAGTATGCCGTAAGGAGCTTTGTCATCCGGATTGTCGTTGAAGTCGCCCATTATCACTATCGCTGCCTGGGGATTGACCTGCTGGATGCTGTCAACAATGCCTCTGACTTTCTCGGCAACTGCAACTCGCTTCTCTTCTGTCTCATGAACTCCGCCTCTTCTCGAAGGCGCATGAACCTGTATCACGTGTATGAAACTGCCGTCTTTCAGTCCTCCACACACATAAAGGATGTCTCTGGTCGCTCCTTCTCCTAAATCTATCTTCACTGGCGAGGAGTTCACCGGATTCATCCAGTCTTTGCGGTAGAGCAGCGCAACGTCTATTCCTCGGTCATCGGGACTCTCATAATGTATGTAGCCATAACCTAACTTGTTGTAAGGGGGCATGTTGACCAACGATTTCACCACATAGTCGTTTTCCACCTCGCAAAGTCCCACAAGTACAGGCAACTCGTCTCCGGTGGCCATTATCACTTGCATGATGTTGTGGACTTTTTTGTTGTATCTCGACTGTGTCCATTGCTTGTCTGCTGTCGGCAGGTATTCGTAGTCGTTCTTCAGAGAATCATGGCGTGTGTCAAAAAGATTCTCTACATTGTAGGTCATAAAAACTAACTGCATGATTATCAATAAAGTTTTCATATTGGGAACCAAATAAATACTGCTGCATCCCAAAGGGCATGGGAAATCAGAATCGACTCAAAACGTTCAGGCATCAGTCTGTAGAGTCCGCCCCAGATTATTCCGCATACCATGGCTGCCATTATTAGCATGAAGTTGAGCGAAGATATATGAACCACTGTGTAGCAGAGTGTTGCGAGCACATATCCCATATTTTGTCCGAATCTCTCGCTCATTTTCTGCTGTGCGAATCTGCGCCAGAAAATCTCCTCTGCCGGACCGATCAGCAGCAGTAGCAGAAGCGATAGTTTCACTGCGCTCTCTGTGCCTTTTATCCCATAGATGCTGTCCACCTGCGGTCTTGCGAATGAGAACATCATCTGCGAGAGTTTGTCTCCAACCCAGAATACGCCCCAAAGCACCACGGCTATGCCAGCACCAAGGAGTATGTTCTTCCAGTTGAACTTCAGAGTCTTCCACCAGCCGTCGTTGGCCCAGCAACTGTAGGCTGTCAGCGTTATGGCGGCGCAACTCATTGTCCACCAGAAATCTACATTTGGCGCTGTTATGGGTGAGAACATTATAGTCCACAGCATCAGCGCCAAAACTATACCTGCCCAAACGCGTTTCATAATATTATGTGCTTGATTACCAGATCAACTGCCAGTCCGATTGCCATCATCATGCTGAACATCAACTGCAACTGGGCTGTCCTCTGGTCGAGGGTGTTGATTTTCTGATCCTGGCTCATTCCGTATTTGCGCATTGTCTGCGCGTTGTCGTTGGCCTGCTTGAATGCTATGATGCAGAAGAGCGCAGTCCAAGGCAGTACTCCCGCAATGCAGCAGCCCAATACCCATGCGAATGGGAAGTACATCTCAAAACAGTAGATTATGACTGATGCTTTGAGGCCGATCATCGAGGCAAAGGTTTTGATATTTGCTGCTGTGTCGTTCTTTGTGTCGCGGGTATTGTTGGAGTGCAGGATTCCGTCAGTGATGAGTCCAAGTGGGACTGAAAGCCAGAGAACGCTCCAGATAATCTCTCCGGTCAGAACCATGCTTGTTCCCAAAGTAGGAAGGATTCCGTATGTGATGATGATGTCGAGATCACCTAATGCATTGTATTTCAGCATTGGATAGAAGAGAGTGAATAATGCCGCGAGTATGCCGAAATAAATCAACTGCCAGTATCCGGTCATCAGAATCAGTCCGAATCCCATGACGCCGGCAACGAGGATCAGCACGATGGCGAACTTCTTGATGATCTCTGCGTCAAAAACTCCATCTACTATGGTTCGGCTGCCCATGGTGTCTTCTCCGTCCACTCCTTTCTTGTAGTCGAAATAGTCGCTCCAGGTGTTTCCGGCAGCATGAAAAACCACTACATTTAATAATGTGTACAACTGTATCCAAAAATTCACATGTACTTCCGACCACAGAAGATAGGCTGTTGTGACTATAATAGGCATCAGGGATGCCGGAAATGACCATGGTCTGGTGGCTAAAATCCATTGTTTTACAGTGTGTTGTGCCATGTTTGAATTATTTTTTGTTTCTGGTGCAAAGATACTCATTTTTTTCTGTTTGAATGTCAAAAAAAATCACTAAATTTGCACACTGAAAAATAATAGTACAAAATATGAAACCTACATTGTTTATTCTCGCTGCCGGTATGGGCAGCCGCTATGGTGGACTCAAACAACTTGATGGTGTTGGTCCTTCGGGCGAGACTATCATGGATTACTCTATCTATGACGCCATTAGAGCTGGTTTCGGTAAGGTGGTTTTTGTCATCCGTCATGATTTTGAGCAGGATTTCCGTGAGAAGGTGCTCTCTAAATACAGCAAGCATATCCCTACTGAGGTCTGCTTCCAGACTGTCACCAGTCTTCCTGAGGGCTTCACCTGTCCTGAGGGCAGAACTAAGCCTTGGGGAACCAACCACGCAGTGCTTATGGCTAAGGATATCATCAAGGAGCCTTTCGCAGTAATCAATGCTGACGATTTCTACGGCAGAAATGCTTTTGAGGTTCTTGCCGCAGACCTCTGCAAGATGAACGGAGTGGAGGGCGACTACAGTATGGTGGGATATCGTGTTGGCAATACACTCTCTGAGAGCGGAACAGTGAACCGTGGTGTCTGCACTACTGACGCCGGCAATTGCCTGACTGGTGTCGTTGAGCGCATCAACATCGGCAGAAACGACAAGGGCGAGATTGTTTATCCTGACGGAGACTCTTTCGGCAAACTTGAGGAGAATACTCCTGTCTCTATGAACATGTGGGGTTTCACTCCTGACTATTTCAAGCACTCTGAGCGCTATTTCATCGACTTCCTGAAGCAGAATATCAACAAGGATAAGTCTGAATTCTATATTCCAATCGTTGTCAACGACTTGATTGTCAAGGGTAAGGCTCGCTGCCGTGTGCTCGACACTACAGCCCGTTGGTTTGGTGTCACCTACACTGAGGACCGTCCTGCGGTAGTTGCAAAACTTGCATCTCTGGTTGCAGAGGGTGAGTATCCAACACCACTTTTCCGTTGATTGACATACGCTTATAAGAATATCTGCCCCATGCCAGGAGCAGATATTCTTTTTGAATGACATTATGGGGTTTATTTTATCGATAATAGTCTCTTTTGTGCCGGCTTTCTTCGTAACTGACAGGTTGGTGAGGTTTCTCTATACCAAGGAGGCTTTCTCGGTTTTCATAAACAGATTGCCCGATTTTGTCAAGTGGTTGTTGCTTTTGGTGTTATTTCTGTTGTTTGCTTTTATTTTTTATGCGGTGGCATGTTTGCTGTTTGCCGCCTTCTTGGTATATGTTTGTTAAACGGCTTTTACTTCTTGTCGTGCTTTGTCTGTCCATCTTGCCTCTTTGGGCTGAAGATGAGAGGATTGATACCCTCGACGAGGTGGATTTTGTGGTTGAGTCGTTTATCGCTGCTCCGCGAGGCTCATCAGCCATGAATGTCTCAGGAGCCAGTGCTGTAGACCTCAAGAAGCAACTCCGTTCGGCAATGAAAGACCTTTCGGCTGCAGTGCCGAATCTCTATATTCCTGATTATGGGTCGCGTATGACCTCCACCATCTATATGCGAGGTCTTGGTTCAAGAATCGACAATCCTGTTTTAGGCGTCTATATCGACGGCATAGGGATTGCCAACAAGAATGCTTTTGATTTTGATTTCGATGGGGTAGAGGCGGTTGATGTTTTCCGCGGTCCGCAGGGCACAGTCTTCGGCAAGAACACCATCGGGGGAGTTGTGGCGATAACAACCCACAGCGCATTTACCAATATCGGCACTAAACTCCGTCTTGGCTATGGCAACGGCAACTCTCTGGATTTCTCTGCTTCTCACTATCACCTTGCAAATGAGCATGTGGGTATTTCTGCTTCTGTGTGGGGTGCCCATACTGACGGCTTTTTCAAGAATACTTTTGATAAATCTAAATGTGATTATTCAGATTACCTGGCAGCGCGTCTTAAGATAGACTATCGCAAGGATAATGTGAAACTGTCAAACTCTCTCAACTACAGTTATCTGAAGCAGGGCGGTTTTCCTTATCATCAGCCGGGAGGTGAGGTGAACCATAATGATTTCTGCGGTTACTGGCGTCATTCTCTCATAGAGGGATTGACATACTCTTTCGCTCTCGGCGATTACGAACTCAGCGGTGCCACCTCCTATCAGTTCCTTTTTGACCGGATGGATATGGACCAGGATTTTCTGCCGAGACCTGTTTTCAACATGTCTCAATCCCAGAATGAGCATTATGTCTCTCAGGAACTGATGCTCAGACCCCGAAAATCAATGAGCGAGCAAGGTTGGAACTGGATTACCGGACTCTCACTTTCATATAAGCATAATGCGCTTTCCGCTCCGGTTCATTTTCTGAAGGACGGCATTGATTCCCTGATACTTGCGAATGCAGGCATTCAGACCGCTTTTCCTGGTGCTGAGATACGCATTCAAGAGAAGGAATTCCTGATATCAGATGAATTTATTCAGCAGAACGTGGATGTGGCTCTTTTCCATACCTCCTATTACAGATTGAAAAACTGGATATTCGAACTGGGACTGAGACTCGATTATGAGCATCTGCGACTTGATTATAACTCCAACTCTGAAGTCCACTATCTTTTTACTGAGACAATGCGCGACTTTAAGTCATTGGAGACATCTCTTGTAGGTTGCAAGCCTTTGGATTATTTTGAGGTGCTTCCGCGAGTGGCAATTTCATATTCTGAGAAAGACTGGATGCTGTTCCTTTCTGCATCTGAGGGTTACAAAGGTGGAGGATTCAACACGCAGTTGTTCTCAGACATCATACGCAGCGAGATGATGAACAACATGATGTCGGACCTGGGAGTCTATTTCTCTGATGCCGAGGAGATGGATGTTGACAAAGTAGTCACCTACAAGCCGGAACGTTGTGCTAATGTGGAACTTGGCGGAAAAGGCACTGTGTGGTTTGAGAACGGCAGACTGATGCTCTCAGGCTCACTCTTCTGGATGGAAGTCTTCAACCAGCAGTTGACCGTTTTCCCTACCAAAGGTACAGGCAGAATGATGACCAATGCCGGCAGAAACCGCAGTCTCGGTGCGGAGTTCTCCGCCAACCTTAGGTGGAAAGGCCTTTTTGTTGCTGCAAACTATGGATTTACAGATGCCCGGTTCGTGAAATATGACGACGGACATGCCGATTATAAAGGCAACCGAGTGCCATTTGTTCCGCAGAACACTCTGTCTGCCAACATCTCATATTCCTTTGACCTCAAGCATTCATTCTTCCAACAACTCACCTTGGGTGTGGGTACTGAGGCTGTGGGAACAATTTTCTGGGACGAGGCCAATACGCTCAAACAACCGTTCTATGCTTTGCTCAATGCCAATATCTCATTGAGTATGAAACATGTAGAACTCCAGTTGTGGGCAAAGAACCTTACTTGCACCAAGTATGACGTCTTCTATTTCGTTTCATGCGGCAATGCCTTCATGCAGTCGGGCAGACCTCTGACATTCGGAGCAAAACTATATTTTGATATATGAAGAAAAAATTACTTATATTATTGGCAGTCATGGCTTTGACTGCATGCCACATCAATGCGCCCGATCCAGTGGGCGAGAAGAAAGGCAATTTCTTCGGCACAGTGACTGTTGACAATGATGACGAGAATTTTGTCAAAGAGAATGTAGAAGCCTCGCTCACTTTGGATGAAGAGACTGGCGCTTACAGCATCAAACTCTTCCGCGTCAAGTTCGCCACCGCTATGCCGGTAGAGATAGACATGATTATCTCAGACGTGAACGTCGATGAGACTGGCGTTATTTCAGCTGACAGCGTAGTGCCATACGCTATGGGAGGCCCTTTTGAGAAATATCTCATACGGGATTTGAAAGGCAGCCTTACAGACCAGACAATGTCATTTTCTATGATTTGCGGTAAGTATCCAACATCATATCAAGGAGTTAGAAGAGAAGAAGAATGAGCGTACTGATGATAATATTTGCCGTTCTGACCGGTTCGTTGGTATATGTTCTGGTTGGCTTGGTCGGTGCGAGGCATAAAATCGGTTTCGGATGGACGTTCCTTCTTTCTGCACTTTTCACTCCGCTGATAGGACTGATATGTGCCCTCATAAGTGATCCACTGCCGGAAGGAGAACGCAAATGGGGTTGCCTTGGCACCATACTCGCCATGTTCGTGCTGATACTGATTGCTGTTGTGTTTGTTTTATGTTTAGGAGTAGTGTTATGAAAAAGACGGTTTCAATAGTTTTACTGGTTTTATTGTTTGTAATGCCTATGTCTGCAGTATCAAAACTCTATCGCGGAAAGTCCACTTTCACTTCCGATATCCTCTACACCTGGGACGGACGCTATCTTTACAGCGGGAACTCCACTTTCACTTCTGATATTATACTTACCTTCGACGGCAAGTATGTCTATCGCGGGAAATCCACTTTTACATCTGACATCCTCTACACCTGGGACGGAAGGAAACTCTATCGCGGAAAGTCCAACTTTACCTCCGATATCATCCTCAACAGCGACAGCCGCTACATTTACCGCGGAAACTCAACATTTACCTCAGACATTCTCTATTCTATTGACGGCAAGTACATCTACCGCGGCAAGTCCAATTTCACCAGTGACATTCTTTTCACCACCTCAGGCAATATTCCATTGCCTGTTTTGATTTTCTGCCTGTAAGAGATTGATAGATAAACAGTCCGTCCTATGAAAGCATGTTTGATAGGACGGATTTGTTGTTGTGTGTAATGGTGATTTTTCTACATTTCTATGTTTCTACGTTCTACGGTTGTAGAATTTTGGGGGTAGTTGGTGACTTTTTGTGTGATGAGAGGAGCGAGATAGCGTTGAGATAGCGTTCGGATAGCGTCTGGGGGTGCTTGGAGGAATGTTGGTGGAATGCTGGAAGAATGTTGGTGGGGTGGTGCAGATGTGGTGCAGAAATGCTTTGGAGGAGGTGTTGGTGCAGGGATGGGAGGATGCTGGGAAGGTGCATTGGGAGTGGGGGTATAACAAAAAAGACGAAGTGGAAACTTCGTCTTTTTTAGTTGCCTTAGAAGGATTCGAACCCTCACAGACAGAACCAGAATCTGTAGTGCTACCATTACACCATAAGGCAATGTTCGGTGGATTTGCTTATCCCCTCATTTGCGACTGCAAAGGTACGACATTTCTGTGACGTGACCAAATGTTTTGTTGAAAAAATATTATCCTTTAACAAAATTTAGCAATTGCGGTCAAATGATGTGAGATTGCGGTTTCTATATGCTGATATTCAGTGTTTTATGTTGAACGGGCAATTTCTCGTTATTTTGTTTTCTTGGCGAAGAGTTTCTGATACCTTCTTTGCTCGACTTTGAGGAAAACCTGGAGTTTTCCTTCTGTCTCGTTGTAGGCGAACTCTTCGATATAGAGGTCGTAGTGCATGTAATGCTCTGTCTGATTGGGCTCTAACTCCATGTTGACTATTGCCTGGGAGTCTTTGTTGCCGCGTGGCTGGAGGAAAATGGATGCCACGTAGACTGAGTCTTGTCCTTCTTTGACCATTTTGTGGAAGTCGGAGAGCATCACTTCGAAAGGTATGTCGGCGGCTGTGTTGTCGTCTTCGTAGGCCTCCCATTCGAAGATGTTCTGGTGGAGGAAGACGTGGTAGTTGGCTGTCGGCTGGATCATGAGTGCTGCGAGGATTATGAGTGCGAGTGCTGCGAGTGTGATGGCTGTGTATTTGATTGTTTTCTTTTTCATAATGTTTTTGTTTTGGGTGTTTTAATTGAAAAAGCACCTGGGGACTTGCCTCAGGTGCTTTTGATATTGTGCTTTTTATCCCAAGATGCAGAGCAGGATTCCTGCTGCAACAGCTGAGCCGATTACGCCGGCTACGTTTGGTCCCATGGCGTGCATGAGGAGGAAGTTGCCTGGATCGTCTTCCTGGCCAACGGTCTGCGATACGCGTGCTGCCATTGGTACGGCTGAGACGCCTGCTGAGCCGATGAGCGGGTTGATTTTCTCTTTGAGGAATACGTTCATCAGTTTGGCGATGAGGACTCCTCCGGCAGTACCGCAGCTGAATGCCACGATGCCGATGATGAGGATCATGAGTGTCTGCAGGTTGAGGAATGCCTCTGCTGTAGCGGTTGCTCCTACGGTGATGCCGAGGAAGATGGTCACGATGTTCATCAGCTCGTTCTGTACGGTTTTGGAGAGTCGTTCGCAAACGCCTGACTCTTTCATGAGGTTGCCGAGCATGAGGCATCCGACGAGGGATGCTGCTGATGGCAAGAGCAATGATACGAATGCAGCGACCATGATAGGGAAGACGATTTTCTCGGTCTTCGATACTGAGCGGAGCTGTTTCATTCTGATCTTGCGCTCGTCTTTTGTGGTGAGCAATCGCATGATAGGTGGCTGGATTACAGGCACGAGTGCCATGTATGAGTATGCAGCTACTGCGATTGGGCCAAGAAGATGTGGTGCGAGTCTTGACGTGAGGAAGATTGCGGTTGGTCCGTCAGCGCCTCCGATGATGCCGATGGATGCTGCCTCTTGAGGGGTGAATCCCATTCCGCATGCGCAGATGAATGTGATGAAGATGCCGAACTGTGCTGCCGCACCGAGCAAGAGGCTCTTTGGATTGGCGAGCAGTGGTCCGAAATCTGTCATCGCACCGATTCCCACGAAGATAAGACATGGATAGATGCCGAGTTTGACACCGAGATAAAGGTAGTCAAGCAGTCCGGCAGTGTCGGTTGATGTCATCAATTCCCAGTGGACGTGTCCTCCGGCGAAGTTGGCGTTGTGGAACATTTCCGCTCCCGGCAGGTTGGTGAGCAGCATGCCGAATGCGATAGGCAGAAGCAACAGGGGCTCGAATTTCTTGACGATTGCAAGATAGAGCAGGATGAACGATACGAGGAGCATGATGACATACTTCCATCCGCCTTCCTGTGTGAATATTCTGACGAATCCCATATCGTTGGCGAAACTTGTGAGTGTCTCGCCGAGATTGAGAGTCTCGTCTTCCTGATAGCCTTCGTTTGTTACTTCTTCAATTATTGCCTCTTCCTGTTCTGTCTCCGCTGTCTTTGGCGTTTGAGCAAACGCCAAAGACGCAGGAAGCAGGAACATTATTGTCAAAAATAATATTCTTAATGGCTTCATATATATAATGTGACATTAATATTTTCCCAAATAGTCCTTTTTGTCACTTCTATCAAGCCAATACAACGAGGTCGTCGTCTTGCATAACGTTTTGACCTACAGCAACCTTGATTGCTGTTACTGTGCCGTCGAACTCAGCTTTGATCTCGTTTTCCATCTTCATTGACTCCATTGTCAACAAAGTGTCGCCACGCTTAACAGCCTGGCCTTCGCTTACCACTACTTTTACGATGCTGCCTGGGAGTGGAGCTTTGACTGCCTTGCCTGCGCCAGAAGCCTTAGCGGCTGGAGCTGGAGCAGCTGGTGATGGAGCGGCTGGTGCAGGAGCTGCTGCGCCGTCTGCCTTGATGTCGAAGAGTTTGTCGTCCTGCATGACGTTCTGGCCTGCTGCTACGTGGATCTTAACGATCTCGCCAGCGCATTCTGCCTTGATTTCGTTCTCCATCTTCATTGACTCCATTGTGAGCACAGTGTCGCCTTTAGCGACTTTCTGTCCTTCCTTAGCGAGTACTTTTACGATACTGCCTGGGAGTGGAGCCTTTGTAGTGGCCAATGTGCCAGCGGATGTTGATGCTGGGTTGGCAATTGCGGCAACTTTGCCTGGAGTGGTTTTTGGAGCTGCGGCTTCTTTCTCGACCTCAACGGTATATTTGCTGCCGTTAACCTCAATCTCAAACTGGTTGTTTTCGAGTTCGTTGACTGTAGTCTCGAACTTGTTGCCGTCTATTGAAAATTTGAATTTCTTCATTTCTTTTTAAAATTTGTTGTTAAAACCAAAGAATTTCATGTTCCATGGACTGAATCTTCTGTCCACGGTGTTAATTGTCAGCTTTCCGCTTTCGTAGTCATGTACATCATCGTCCAGGAAAAGGTGCAATGATGTTGCTATGGCTGCTTTCTCTAATGCGGAGAGTGTTTTGCGTTTTGCTTTTGCCATAACTGGTTTAACGATTACTTGTTAATATAGTTCAAACCATAAATCTTGGAGTTCCAAGGCGAGTAGCGGCGGGCTACTTTTGATATTCTCAAAATGTAGCTCTCCTTGTCATGAGCGTCGTCGAGATACAGGTGAAGGGCAGTAGCGATGGCTGCGCTGTCGAGTGCGGGAATGTGCTCTCCCTTAGAAACTGGGATGCTTTTTGTTCCGGCAGAGACAACTTTCACCACCTGACTCTTCTTGACCTTTGGAGCCATGACGTGTCCGAATGCCTTGATGACAAACACGAGAATTGTCAGGATGCAGAACACCACGGTGAAACCCATGATAGTTATGATGAACGTATTTGTCCAATTAACTAACAGCATAATTATAATGGAATGTTAGAGTGCTTCTTCAATGGGTTGGTCAACTTCTTAGTCTGAAGAGCCTGGAATGCGCGGATTACTCTGAAACGAGTGTTGCGTGGCTCGATGACGTCGTCGATATAGCCGTATGAAGCAGCCATGTATGGGTTAGCAAACTTGTCTTTGTATTCGTTTGTCTTCTCGTTGATGAACTGTGCCTTCTCGTCTGGATTCTCCATTTTGGCGATTGTACGGCCCTCGAGGACCTCGATAGCGCCTGCTGCACCCATAACTGCGATCTCTGCAGTTGGCCATGCATAGTTGAAGTCGCCGCGGAGCTGCTTAGAGCTCATGACGCAGTGTGCACCACCGTAAGACTTGCGGAGAGTGACTGTTACCTTTGGCACAGTAGCCTCACCATAAGCAAACATCAATTTAGCACCGTGAGTGATGATGCCGGCATACTCTTGGCCAGAACCTGGCAAGAAACCTGGAACATCAACCAGTGTGAGGATAGGAATATTGAATGCATCGCAGAAGCGGATGAAACGAGCTGCCTTGCGTGAAGCATCACAGTCGAGCACACCTGCGAGGAATGCTGGCTGGTTGGCGATGATACCTGTAGAAACGCCGTTGAAACGAGCGAAACCTACGATGATATTCTTAGCATAGTCAGCGTGAACCTCCATGAACTCGCCATTATCGGTGATGCCGTTGATGACGCGTTTCATGTCGTATGGCATGTTTGGATTGTCAGGGATGATAGAGTTGAGCTCATCCTCGAGACGGTTGATAGGATCTGTGCACTCGTAAACTGGAGCCTCCTCGAGGTTGTTCTGAGGAATATAAGAAATGAGCTCGCGGATTTTTGCGATGCAGTCCTGCTCGTTTGCAGCGCGGAAGTGTGCAACACCTGATTTAGATGCGTGAACGCGTGCGCCACCGAGGTCCTCTGTAGAGATTGTCTCGTTGGTAACTGACTTAACAACTTTTGGTCCGGTAACGAACATATAAGAGTTTTCCTCTGTCATGAGGATGAAGTCTGTCAATGCTGGTGAGTAAACTGCACCACCGGCGCATGGGCCGAAGATAGCAGAGATTTGTGGAACGACACCTGATGCGAGAATGTTGCGCTCGAAAATCTCAGCATAGCCTGCCAATGCAGTAACACCTTCTTGGATACGTGCTCCACCTGAATCGTTGATGCCGATTACTGGCGCACCCATCTTCATTGCAAGATCCATGACTTTGCAGATCTTGAGGGCCATTGTCTCTGACAAAGAACCACCGAATACTGTGAAGTCCTGTGCGAATACATATACCGAGCGTCCCTCGATTGTACCGTGTCCTATTACGACACCATCACCGAGATATTTCTCTTTCTCAAGACCGAAGTTTACACAGCGGTGTGTTACAAACATATCCAATTCCTCGAACGAACCCTCATCCAAGAGCATTTCGATACGCTCGCGAGCTGTGTATTTTCCTTTGTTGTGCTGCGAGTCAATGCGCTTCTGTCCACCGCCCAACTTGGCCTGGACGCGCAAATCAATAAGCTGTTTTACTTTCTCTTTATTTTCCATATTGAACTTTTTTATTTCATTGTTTTTTGCTCGCGGATTTGTTCCCTTAATTGTCTGGAATCCGCGATTTTGGATGTTCTGTTTTCAAATCACTTGTTGGGATTCTCACAGAGCTCTGTGAGTACGCCGTGAGTTGATTTTGGATGAAGGAATGCAATGTTCAATCCTTCGGCTCCTTTACGTGGCTGCTTGTCGATGAGCTGAAGACCTGCAGCTGCTGCCTCGTCCAAAACTACCTGGAGTCCCTCAACGCAGAATGCTACGTGGTGTACACCGCCGCGTGGGTTCTTCTCAAGCCACTTCGCGATTGTGCTCTCTGGAGATGTTGGCTCAAGAAGCTCAATCTTTGTCTGTCCAATCTTGAAGAAAGCAGTTCTTACCTTCTGGTCTGCTACTTCTTCGATTGAATAACATTTGGAACCGAGCAACTGCTCGTAGTAAGGAATTACCTCATCAAGGCTGCTGACAGCAATGCCAAGATGCTCAATGTGTGTTGGTTTCATAATTTTTAATTATTTTTGATTAGTTAATTTTTCAGACTGTCACGGATGCAGGCCTGGTTTGCCCAAAAATACGCTGCAAAGTTACGCATATTTTTTGATTCCACCAACCAAAATCTAATTTATTTTTCACAATTTTTTTTCTGCATGGTTTTCTATAATTTTATCCACATGTTTTTGCTGATGAATTTTCAAAACAGATAACTTTTTGATTCTTGAAAAAATGTAAAAGGTTGTAAATTAAGGTATTGGTTGATTGAAATGGAAAACTTTTGAAAATGTGAAAAAAAAATCTTGTTTCTTTTGTGCGGTTCGAAAAAAATGCTATACCTTTGCAATCGCATTACGGAAGAATGCGCAAAACCTAACTACACATATTTGAATTATAAGGAAAAACTGAATGGAAACAGTCGATTTTAAAGAATCTCAGAAAGCCTGTGTCGAGTATTTCGAGGGAGATACCCTCGCGGCTCAGGTATGGCAGAACAAGTATGCCCTCAAGGACTCTGACGGCAACCTTTATGAGCGTACTCCTGCCGACATGCATCATCGTATTGCTCGGGAGCTTGCGCGCATCGAGTCTAAGTACCCTAACCCAATGTCGGAGCAGGAACTCTTCGACCTTATGGACCATTTCCGCTACATCGTTCCACAGGGTGGACCAATGACTGGCGTGGGAAATGATCTTCAGGTTTCATCCCTATCTAACTGCTTCGTGATCGGTATTGACGGAAATGCCGATTCTTACGGCGCTATCTTCAAAATCGATGAGGAGCAGGTTCAGCTCATGAAACGTCGCGGTGGAGTGGGCCACGACCTTACACACATACGCCCTGAAGGCTCTCCTGTCAAAAACTCAGCACTTACATCAACTGGTATAGTGCCTTTCATGGAGCGCTATTCCAACTCTACAAAGGAGGTGGCACAGGGTGGTCGCCGCGGTGCGTTAATGCTTTCTGTGTCTATCAAGCATCCTGATTCTGAGAAGTTTATTGATGCTAAACTTGAGCAGAACAAGATTACGGGTGCCAACATCTCTGTTAAGATTGACGATGAGTTCATGCATGCTGTTGAGAAGGATGCTGAGTATAACCAGAAATGGCCAGTCAATTCAGACAGCCCTAAGTTCTCGCAGAATATCAAGGCCCGTGCTCTTTGGAACAAAATCATCCATAACGCATGGAAATCTGCCGAGCCTGGAGTCTTGTTCTGGGATACTATCATCCGCGAGTCTGTCCCTGACTGCTACGCTGACCTCGGCTACCGTACTGTTTCCACGAACCCTTGCGGCGAGATACCTCTCTGTCCTTACGATTCATGTCGTCTGCTTGCAATCAATCTTTACTCTTACGTCAACAATCCTTTTACAGCATATGCCGCATTCGACTTCGATAAGTTCCGCGTCCATGTTCGTGCCGCTCAGCGAATGATGGATGACATCATAGACCTCGAAATTGAGAAAATTGACAAAATACTCGAGAAAATCGCATCTGATCCAGAGTCTGATTACGTCAAATCCACTGAGTATGAACTCTGGCAGAAAATCAAGAACAAAACCCTCCTCGGCCGCCGTACAGGAGTCGGAATCACTGCTGAGGGCGATATGCTCGCCGCTCTCGGCCTGAGATATGCTTCTGAGGAGGCCATTGATTTCTCTGAGGAAGTCCATCGCGTAGTTGCTGTCGAGGCTTACAGATCTTCTGTCATCATGGCAAAGGAGCGTGGAGCTTTCGAAATCTACAATGCTAAACGCGAGGAACACAATCCATTCGTTTGCCGCATCAAGATGGCTGACCCTGAACTCTATAAAGAGATGGTCAAGTATGGCCGCCGTAACATTGCCTGTCTTACCATCGCTCCTACCGGAACCACTTCTATCATGACTCAGACTACTTCCGGCCTGGAACCTGCGTTCATGACAGTCTACAACCGTAAGCGAAAAGTCAACCCTAACGACTCCAACGTACATATTGATTATACTGATCCTGAGGGCAACTCTTGGGAGGAGTACCGTGTGTTCCACCACAAGTTCGCTCTCTGGATGAAACTTCACGGATACGACCCAGAAAAACGCTACACCAAGGAGGAACTTGACTCTATCGTGGCTGAGTCTCCTTACTATAATGCTACCTCCGCTGACGTCGACTGGCTTATGAAGGTTAAGATGCAGGGTAGGGTACAGAAATGGGTGGACCACAGCATCTCCGTTACTGTCAACCTGCCTGAGAATACACCTGAGGAACTCGTCGCTGAACTTTATATGGAGGCATGGCGCAGCGGCTGCAAGGGATGCACCATCTACCGCGAGGGCTCACGTATAGGCGTGCTTACTTCCGACAAGGAAAAGGATAAGGAGAAAAAGAAAAACAGCACTTGCGTCTGCTTCGACTCTCCTGCTTTCGTCCGTCCTAAAGAACTGCACTGCGATGTCGTTCGTTTCCAGAACAATAAGGAGAAATGGATCGCATTCGTCGGTCTTAACGATGAGGGACGCCCTTACGAGATCTTTACCGGTCTCCTCGATGATGAGGAGGGCATATTCCTCCCTAAGTCCGTCACTGAGGGTACTATCATCAAAACCAACGACGACGAAGGAAACCGCCGTTACGACTTCCAGTTCAAAAACGCCCGCGGCTACAAGACTACCATCGAAGGCCTCTCGTATAAGTTCGACAAGGAGTACTGGAACTACGCTAAGCTTATCTCCGGAGTGCTCCGCTACGGTATGCCTATCGACCAGGTCGTGAAACTCGTCTCCGGCCTCCAGCTCAACAGCGAGTCTATCAACAACTGGAAGGAGGGTGTCGTTCGCGCTCTTAAGAAATATATCCCTGACGGAACCGAAACCAACCAGGAGTGCCCTAACTGCCACCAGCACACTATCGTAATGGTTGAGGGCTGCCTCAAGTGCACCAACTGCGGCTGGTCTAAGTGCGGTGGATGATAACCATTAGAATATCAATTTATAAAGAGGTGCGGAACTACAAAATTCCGCACCTCTTATTTATTTTATGTGCAAAATATTCCATGCCTGATTAAATTTTATCGAAAATCTTTGGTCAAATAAGAAAAAATAACTAACTTTGCGACCGAATAATGAACTATAACATAATCATCGTTATGAAAAAACTGTTTTTACTTACTGTGGCTGCACTTCTCTCATGCACAGTGATTTTCGCCCAGGATGTTGAGGAAATCTCTTGGCAGCAGCGCGAGGCTCATGTCCGCCAAATGTTCTCCGAAATCGACCAGATGACCGACAACGACCTCATAACACGCATGGCTGACTCTATCCAGCGTGAGATGATCGAGATCCTTATGTATGAGGATTTCCCTTTCGACTATGAGTTCGACCTTCTCCCTAACGTGGGCTGCGTGGTCTCTGACGACGCTCTCCTCTATATGTACTCTTGGAATGTGCCTTTGAAGGACCAGAACAACACTTCCCAATTCTACGCCCTCTGCTTCAACAAGGCTCTCGGCGTTACCTACGTCCTTGCTCAGGGCATCCCTTACATCCCTAACGAGAAAACCAAAATCGAGGAGGCAAACTGGTACGGCGCTATGTACTACAAAATCTCTCCTGTCCGCTACAAGGACGGCATCGTTTACCTGATGCTCGGCTATGCCCCTATCGACGACAACCGTCAGTACAAGGTCATCGATGTCATGACAGTCAAGAAGCAGGGCGTCCGCTTCGGCACAAACATGTTCCAGAAAGCCGATGGCAAGAAATACTCTCGCATCGTATTCGAATATGCCCGCAGCGTGCAGATGTCTCTCGACTATGACAAGAAGAAAAAGCGCATCGTCTTCGACCACCTCTCTTCTATGGGCACCGATTCTGAGGGCCACCAGATCATGGGACCTGACATGTCAGTAGCATCTTTCGTTTACAAGAAGGGCCTCTGGATCTACCAGGACAATGTTGACGCTCGCAACCCTCGTGACAACGGCAAGAAGAAATAATCCAAATTTACTATATCGTGCGAAGGGAACAGTTCCGTTGGGACTGTTCCTTTCTCTGTTATTGTCTATAATCATTCATCCTTATCTGCCTGATTGTCTGCAATCTCCAGCAGCATCGGCCATAATCGCGGCATCGCTCCTTATCCCACTCGCAGCCTTTTTCTTCATGAAATGGCACCGCGCTTTCCACATCTCTCTCTTCTGCTTCATTTTCGTCTTCGGCTTATGGCTGACTTCGTCACACCGCTATCCATCTGCCGTAGAACCAGGCGATTACACACTCCAACTGCTCACTTCCCCAAAAATCAAATCAGACCGTCTCTCCTGCGAGGCGCGCATCATCTCCCTCCCGGACAAACCCCGGGTGATGCTGACGCTTTTCTTCGACTCTCTCCCTTCCCGCACCTACGCTCCGGGCGAAATCCTTAGAATCGACAATGCGCATGTCACCATTCCTCGTCCACACTCCGAGTTTGATTATGGTCTCTATCTCCGCCGCCATGGCTTTTCAGGCGTGATATATTCCACTGAGCACAAGGTAAATATCCTCCCGGAAACCAATTCTCCTTTCTCTCTTCGCGCTTTCTGCTCAAAACTCCGTCTCCATGCCGTCGGGCAGTTCTCTGCGCTCGGCATCAGGGGCGACGAACTGGCAGTAGTCTCAGCCATCTCGGTAGGGGAGCGCTCGCTGCTTTCGGACTCGCTCCGCAGCTATTTCTCAGCCGCTGGCATCTCTCATGTGCTGGTAGTCAGCGAAAGGCACGTTGGATTCCTTTTCCTTGTCGTCATTTTCCTGATGCACATCACAAGCCATCGCATCCCTGTGGCAATCTTCGGATTCATCCTGCTCTGGCTCTACGCTTTCTTCTCGGGAGGCTCTCCCTCTGTCATGCGCGCGGCGTTCATGTTCTCGGTCTTTCTTCTGTTCTACCTCCGGGGTGACGGCTATAACACGCTGACTGCCTTGTCGTTGTCAGCTTTTGTTCTTACTTGCATCAACCCGGATGTCATCTACGATACTGGCTTCCAACTGAGTTATACCTGCGTCCTCTCGATAATCCTTTTCATGCCGATTATCCCTCCGCTGCGAATCTTCGAGACAGTTTCTTACCCCGTCCGCCATTTCCAGGAACCGCACCGCTACAAGCCTTTCGAGGAGGAGAGCGAGACTCTGGACTATGTCAACTATTTCTTTTTCCTCCTCTGGTCATTCCTCTGGGATGCCCTCCGTGTCTCTTTCGCATCGCAAATCCTCGCAGCACCGCTTGTTGCCTACACTTTCCACTCTTTCGCTCCCTATTTCCTGCTCACGAATCTCGCCATTGCAATCCTGGCTCCTGTCATCTTCATTCTCTCAATTCTCTGTCTCATCCCTCTCATCTCGCGAATATTCGTCTTCCTGCTCCGTCCGCTTCTGTCAGCCCTCTGCTGGCTTGTCAGCGGGGTGTCGTCATTCCGTTTCTCACAAATCGAGGTCTCTCTGTCTCTCACTACGCTCCTGATTCTCTACGCCGAACTTTTCCTCCTCTACCTTGTCTTTGCCTCTGCCCGCCGCTTCTGGCCGACAGCCATCTTCCTCGCCTCCATCCCCCTCGCCGCCCTTCTCATCACCTTCCTATAATCCCAATTCACTCTCACCCCCATCCCCCATCCAAGCCCCAAACGCTATCTCAACGCTATCT